>NZ_JBEPPN010000005.1:0-486069 GCF_040547295.1 Gordonia sp. PvP123
CAACCGCACCTCCGAACGCCTCGAGGGTCTAAGCCCGGTGCAATACCGGACTCAGACCCTCGTGGCGTAACCTCCCGAATTACCAGTCCAACTCCCGGGGACCAGTCCACACGAGGCGGTGGGTTTCAGGAAAAGGGGTGGATTTGTGGGTACTCGACTACTCCGGTCGAAGTGCCGCCACGCTCACCGGCGCATTGGGGTCACCGGGCTCGCCGAAGCATGCGACCAGCACGGCTCCCGGCACGGGTATCACGCCGCCCGTGGCCGTCCCGCACGGCGAGGGCACGGACGTGATCGAACCGTCCGGGTGGATTGTGGTCAGGTCGTACCGCCTCGGGCTATCGAGAGGTCTCTCCAGTTGGGCCGTCACCACGGAGTCGTGCAGAAGAACCCAGGTCTGCGACTCCGGGATCGGATCCCTTGGCCATCCGGTGCCGGTCGGGATCACGGCGCGGGTCGTCACGTCGGAGTCCAGGCGTCTGATGACTGCCACCCCGGGCTTGTCGCCGTACACGAACCAGGACGGCTGGGGACTCACGGAGATCCCCGACATACGACGCCCTCGGGCATCTGAACCCCACCACCATCTGTCGACCGGCTCGTGGTCCCCGTTCGCGATGGAGACCACCAATGACCGGGGGACGTCATCGACGTCCCACAGGTGAGCCACGAACTCAGAGTCGCCTGTTTCGCCGACGGTGACGTCGAGCCGCTCATCCGCTGCCGTGATCGCGATGCGATGGGTCCGATCAACACCGGTCAGTGCGTCGAAAGCGACGACTTTCACGTGCCCGTCGTCCGGGGCCACGTGGACGACATGGGCACCGGTAGCGGACACCGAACGCGGATGCGGGCTGGGTTCATCCCGTCCGGTCGACGGCGACACACGTCGCTGCCATCTGACTTCTCCGCTCCGGGACTCGAGGACTGCTATCTCGCCGTCACGAATCACCGCCAACGGCCGATCGACCTGTCCGGCACGTGGAACGTCGGACACCAGAATCCACGACGAATCGTTTGTCCAGAGAATTCGTCCGGTCATGGCGTCGATCCCGGTCGTGAAATACCCTTTCCGCCCTGCGCGGACGAAGTCGCAGCTGACCACAACCACCGATTCTGTTCCGGTTCCGGTGCTGGTGATGCGATCGAACCCTCGTTCGGCGCAATTCGCCGCACCGACGCCATCGGAGGTGTGGCTCCACCGTGGTCGGCCCGTCGTGCCGTCGTAGGCGACCAGGACACCTTCGACGACTGCGGCGAAGCCCGGGCCGGCTGGGGTGATGGACCAGGGGTCGACGTCATCCACTCGGTAAGCGACGTCCCCGCCGGCCGAGGGCGGCACTTCGGGAATGTGGACGGCTTCGACCGGTGCAGCCCCTGAATGCTCCGACGGCACGAGGCCCACCGCCAGGGTGGCGACCAGGGCGACACCGGTCGTCGCTCCGATCCCTCTCGCGGACAACCGACCTCGTCGAACCATCGCCACGATTCCGGCGGCGAGTAGGCACGCCCAGGCCGCGGTGACCGATCGGACCACGTCGTGTCCACCTGGGCCCCCGGTCAGCGCTGCGATGCCGTCCATGGTCTCCGATCGGACCGCATAGGCGAGGCAGGCGCCCGAGACACATGCAGACCCGATCGCCACACCGCGACCGACAAAACAGAGCAGTGTGGCACCAACCAGAAGCGACAGTGCGAGCGACGCCCCGAGTAGGAGTGTCGTTGCGGCCCACTCTGGTCCGGTCCAGAATCCGCCAGACACCCGACCCGATGGAACCCGCTGGACGAAAGCCAGTCCAGAAAGCACGATCCCAGCAACCGCGAGGAATGCGATTACATAACCAGTCGAGCGGGATACGGCGGCCGACCTCTGTGAGCCGCGACCCGTCGTGTCGTCGACGGGATCGGCAGCGTCGACCGTTCCCGACTCCCCAGTGCTTCCGTTCTGGCCCATCCCCAACCCCCGTCGACCGAGCACACAATCGGTGCTGCCCGGGGGGAGACTATCGGAGTTCGGCATCTTGCGCGGTCGCGCATCCCCAGACCCATCCGAACTCCCGCGGCCCTGCTCCCGTCCCGCTTATCGGATCCAATAAGCGGAACGGAAACGGAACCGCGGGAACACAATCAACCCCGGGACTCAGGCGTCCTGGATCCGCGCGAACGGCCGGGCGGCTTCGAGTTCGAAGGCCAATTCGAGGAGGGTGCGCTCCTGGCCGAGGTCGGCGGCGAAGTGGATGCCCACCGGCATACCCGACTCCGTCTGTCCGAGTGGCAAACTGATCGCCGGGGTGCCCGCAGTGTTGTTGGCCGGGGTGAACGCGATGAACTTCGTCAGCCGGTCCATCGCCTCGTCGAATTCGATTGCCGGATCGAGGTATCCGATCTCGGGAGTTGTATGGACGACGGTCGGGGTGAGGATCACGTCGAAGGTGTCGTGCAGACCCCGGATCGTGGCGGTCGACTTCTTCAGCCCGCGAACCGCGCCGGGGAGCCGGTAGAAGTGCCGGAGGGCGCTCCGCGACAACCCGCGGGTGAAGGAGTCGACCTGCGAGCGGTCGAAGCCCTTGTCGACGACCCGCTTTCCGAACCGGTCCAGCGCCAGGGCCAGCAATGACCAGTAGTCGATGAAGTCCCGGACGTAGTCGCGATCGACCGGCAACGGCACCATCTCGGTGCGGTGGCCCAGCGACTCGACGAGTTCGGCGGCCTCGGCGACGCACCGTTGGGTCTCGCGGTCGAGCAGCGCACCGGTCAGCGGCTCGGTGATCAGCGCGATCTTCAGCCGCTTCGTGCCCGGACCGTCGACCACACCGATCGGCGGCATCCCGGGTGCGGGCCGGAAACCCTGTGTGTCGGCGAGGAAGCGCGCCGTGTCCCGCACCGAGCGACTGACGATGCCGTTGGACACCAGGTCGATCGGAGCGTCCCGCGTCTCCTTCGACGACTCGACCCGCCCGCGACTCGGCTTGAGCCCCACCAGACCACAGATGGCGGCTGGGATCCGGATCGACCCGCCACCGTCGTTCGCGTGCGCGATCGGTAGCGCACCGGCGGCGACGAGCGCCGCCGAACCACCCGACGAACCACCCGAGGAATAGTCGGTGTCCCACGGATTGCGCGTCGGCTCGCGGTCGACGAATTCCGTCGTCGAGGTCAGCCCGAAGGCGGGCATCGTCGACGCCCCGACGACGTTCACCCCGCTGGACAGGAACTGATTGGTGAAGGCCTCGTTGGCCTCGGCCGGCCGCGGCGGCACCGCCGCCGAACCATGGCGGGTCGGCAGTCCCGCGAAGTCGGTGTTGTTCTTGATGATCGACGGCACCCCGATGAACGATCCCAGCGGGAAGTCGTTGTCGACGGCACGCTTCCGAGCGCGCTCGCGATCGTCGAAGGCGATCGCGTTGAGGTGCGGGTTGACGGCGTCGATGCGGGCGATGGCGGCCTCGACCGCTTCCGCTGCGGAGACCTGGCCGGAGGAGATCGCGTCGGCGATGCCGACCGCGTCGTGCTCGCCGAGTGCGTCGTCGGTGAACGCGTGGACGTGTTTCATGCCCGGACCCTACCGTCTCGGCGCAACCCCGATCATCGACAAGACGTCACCCACGAGGTCCGAGGCGTGATCGGCGTCGAGGGCGAGCCCGAACACCGCGTGGTGGTACAGCGGGGCGATCACGTGATCGAGCACCTGGCGCACGGACGGCGTGGGTTCACCGCGCCCCTGCGCCCGCGCGATCATCTGCTCGGCGTGCTCTCGCCTGATCTCCCAGCAGGGGCAGACCTCGACGATGTCCTCGCGGGCCGCGACCATGGCGCGCAGGTAGGCCCGGCGCTTGGGACGCGCGATGTCGGCGGCGATGATCTGCGCCCACTCCGCGAGATCCCCGGCAAGGGTGCCGGTGTCGGGCAGCGGTTCGCCCTGCGTCAGCGCCGCGACCGCCACCTCGCCGAGCAGTGCGTCGATCGACCGCCACCGTCGATAGATGCTGGTCGGGTTGACCCCGGCGAGTTCGGCGACCTCCGGGATCGTCATCGTCTCGCGGCGTCCGGCGCCGACGAGCTGACCGACAGCCGTGTAGACCGCCGATTGCACGCGCGCGCTGCGACCACCGGGACGCCGGGTCGGCGCGGCGGGGCCGCCAGGAGTCGGCTTGTCGGAAGTGCGGGCGGTCGTCATGGACGCCATTATTGCAAAGCTGATTGCTTTTGGAACACAGTCCGGGCTAGTTTCTGAATGCAACTCTGTTTGCTTTAAGGAGACCTCGTGGCGCCACTTCACCCCCATCGCGCGTTCTGGCTGATCGCGGCCACCTACATGATGGTCCTGTTCGCGTCCGCGGCACCGTCACCGCTGTATCCCGTCTACCAGGAACTCTGGGGGTTCTCCGCGCTCACGCTGACGCTGGTGTTCGCGGTGTACGTGCTCACCATGCTGTTGAGCCTCCTCACGGTCGGGTCTCTTTCCGATCATGTCGGCCGGCGGCCCGTTCTCGCCGTCGCGCTCGTCCTGCTCATCGCGAGCATGGTGCTGTTCGTCGTCGCCCAGGACGTCGGCACGCTGCTTGCCGCCCGCGCCCTCCAAGGCCTGGCCACCGGGGCGGCGATGGGCACGTTGACCGCGACAACGGTCGATCTGCAGCCCTCGGCTCGGATCGGTTCGACGATCGTCGGCGCGGCACCGGCGATCGGCCTGGCGAGCGGCGTCGCCGTGGCCGGTGTGCTCGTCGAGTACGCACCCGCGCCCCGCGTCCTGATCTACGAGATCATCCTCGGCCTGTTCGCCGCGCTGCTGATCGCCCTGCTCATCGTCCCGGAGACACGCGAACGGATCGGCTTCGATTCCCGACGGCACCTGGCGGGCACACTCGCGCCGCAGGTGCGCGTGCCCCGCGAGGTGCGCACGGTGTTCCTGGCCTCCGTGCCCGCGCTCGTCGCCACCTGGTCCCTCGGCGGCCTGTACCTCTCTCTCGGCTCGTCGGTGGTCTCCCGCGTATTCGGCGTGGACAACCACGGCGCGGCCGGCGCCATCCTGTTCGTCTTCTTCGCCTGCGCGGCCGTCACGTCTCTGTTGATCACCGATCGCTCGTCGACGGTCAAGGCCGCGTACGGATTTCCCGCACTCGCCGCGGGCGTGGTGATCTCACTCGCCGGGGTCCTCATCGAATCGTTGCCCCTCTACATCGTCGGTTCGATCGTGGCCGGCTCGGGCTGGGCCGCCACCTTCCTCTCCGTGATGGACAACATCACCGCCGCGACCCCGCCCGCGAAGCGCGGTCAGGTCTTCTCGTCGGTGTTCGTGGCGAGCTACCTCGCATTCAGCGTCCCGGCCGTGATCGCCGGGATCGTCGTCTCGCACATCGGTTTGCGCGACACCATCGTCGGCTACGTCGGTTACGTTCTCGCGATGGTGATGATCGCGGCGGCATTCGCGGTGACGATGCGCCGCCGGGCAGCATCCGCAGCCCGTGACGCCGTTGAAGTCTCTCCGCCGCAACCGGAACCGGCACGCAGGGGCTGAGTCACCCGACGGCGGGCGGTCGCCATCCCACCATCCGCGTGGCCAGCTCCGCGTAGAAGTCCCCCATTTCCCCGGGCGAGAGTGATCCCCCGTCGCGATACCAGCGCGCGACATCGATTCCCATGGACAGCATCGCGTTGGTGGTAGCGAGCGAATCGGCAATCGCGAAGTCGCCGTTGGCGATCCCGGCGTCGACGATCGCGCGCACCCGTCGGGTGATCTCGCGGCGCATGGCCATCACGGTGTCGAGGTGGTCGGGCGCGAGCGAGTTCAGCTCGTAGTTCACCACCCGGCCCCCCACGTGTTCGCGCGCGTGGTGCTCGGTGAATGCGCGGACGATCGCCCGCAGGCGGTCACCGGGGGGTGCCGACGGATCGTCGGCGACGTCGATCGCCTCGAGGATGGCGCGATGACCGGCATCGGAGATCTCGAACAGCAGCTCTTCCTTGGAGCGGAAGTGGACGTAGACCGCGGCCGAGCTCATCTGCGCGCCGTTGGCGATGTCCCTGGTGGTGGTGCCGTTGAACCCCTTCGCGGCGAACGCCTCGACGGCAGCGCGCAGGAGCCGGGCCCGGGCGGCCATCGGCCGCGCCTGGGGCGCCGGGACAGCGGACGGGCCCATCGTCACCCTCTCGAAACGGTCGGACTGGTCATCGCAACGGACCCGTGATTGACAGCCTCCGGCCCGCGCGGCATAGTGCAACCTATCACTAAGCAAGCGCTTAGTCATTCGTGAACCGGCTGGGTCTCCCCAGCCGGGAGGCACACGGCAGAGGTCCCCGGTTCGGCCACACCGCCCGGAGTACGGACACCCTCGACAGGAGTAGAGAAGAACCTATGCAGCTGACATTCAGTCCTGAAGAAGAGGCTTTCCGCGAAGAGATTCGCGGCATCTTCGCCAAGGTCCCCGAAGACGTCCGCAAGCGATGCGAAGAGGGCAAGCTCAACTACCCCGAGGACCTCGTCACCACGACGCGCATCCTCAACGAGCACGGCGTCGCCACCCCGAGCTGGCCGGCGGAACACGGCGGCAAGGACTGGACCCCGATCCAGCACCACATCTACCGCGAGGAGATGAGCCTCGCGTTCGTCCCCGACATGCTGCCGTTCAACGTCGGCATGATCGGCCCGGTCATCGCCCAGTTCGGGTCCGACGAGATGAAGGAACGCTTCCTCGCCAAGACCGCGAACCTCGACATCTGGTGGTGCCAGGGCTTCTCCGAGCCCGAGGCTGGTTCAGACCTGGCCTCGCTCAAGACCCGCGCGGTTCGTGATGGCGACGACTACGTCATCAACGGCCAGAAGACATGGACCACGCTCGGCCAGTTCGCGGACTGGATCTTCTGCCTCGCGCGCACCAACCCCGAGGTCAAGAAGCAGGCCGGCATCAGCATGTTCCTGTTCCCGATGGACACCCCGGGCGTCGAGATCCGCCCGATCCAGCTCATCGACGGCAGCTACGAGGTCAACGAGGTCTTCTTCAACGACGTCCGCGTGCCCGCCGAGAACATGGTCGGCGAGGAGAACAGCGGCTGGACGCAGGCCAAGTTCCTGCTCGGCAACGAGCGCAACGGCATCGCCCGCGTCGGTTACACCAAGGCCAAGCTCGCGCGCGCCAAGGAACTCGCCAAGCAGACCCGGACCGCCAAGGGCACGCTGCTCGACGACCCGCTGTTCGCCGCACGTCTGGCCGAGGTCGAGAACGAACTGCTCGCGCTCGAGCTGACCCAGCTGCGTGTCGCCGCGTCGTCGGCCGACGGGAAGCCGAACCCGGCGTCGTCGTTGCTCAAGCTGACCGGTAGCCAACTGCAGCAGGCCGCGATGGAGCTGATCGCCGACATCGCCGGCCCCGACTCGCTCCCGGTGGCACAGCTCGATGCCTCGGCACCGAACGGCAGCGCCGAGGTCAGCGCCCCCGAGTGGGCCCAGCTCGCCGCGCCGACCTACCTCAACTACCGCAAGGTCACGATCTACGGCGGCTCGTCAGAAGTGCAGCGCCAGATCATCGACAAGGCCGTCCTGGGCCTCTGAGCCTCGGCCACGACTCTTTCCGACCTTCACCAAAGGAACACCATGGATTTCGAGCTTTCCGAAGAGCAGGGGATGCTGCGCGACACCGTTCGCGAGGTCCTCACCAAGACCTACGACGTCGAGACACTGCGCAAGGTCACCGACACCGACCTCGGCTGGAGCGAGAAGGTGTGGAAGTCGCTGGCCGAGATCGGCATTCTCGGCCTGACCTTCCCGGAGGCCGAGGGCGGCATGGATGCCGGCCCGGTCGAATTCACCAGTGTGATGACCGAACTCGGCCGCGCACTGGCCCCCGAGCCGTACCTCGACTCGGTCCTCGTCCCCGGCTCGCTCCTCGGCCTCGCCGACGACGCGACCCGCACCGAGCTGCGGACCGCACTGGCATCCGGCGAACTCCTGATGGCTTTCGCCCACACCGAGCCCGGTGACCGGTGGCCGGAGGCCCGGGTCGAGACCACCGCGTCGGCCGACGGCGTCCTGAACGGAACCAAGAGCCTTGTCGGACACGGCGATTGCGCAGCCAAGCTGATCGTGTCGGCCCGCGACGACAAGGGCGTGGGCCTCTACCTCATCGACGCCGACGCCGAGGGCGTCACCCGCACCCCCTACCGGACCCACGATCGTCGGCGCGGTGCGCAGATCGAGTTCACCGATGCCAAGGCCACGCGCCTCGGCGACGGCGACGCCTCGCAGACGATCGCCGATGCGGAGGTCGGCATCCAGACGGCGCTGTGCGCGGAGGCCGTCGGCGCGATGGAGCGCAGCCTCGATCTCACCGTCGAATACCTCAAGTCGCGCAAGCAGTTCGGCGTCACCCTGTCGTCGTTCCAGGCGCTCACCCACCGGGCCGCCGACATGTACGTCCAGCTCGAACTGGCGCGCAGCCTGAGCCTGTATGCGACCTCGGCGCTCGCCGACGGCATCGCCGACCCGATCATCGCGTCGCGGGCGAAGCTGCAGATCTGCCGGTCCGCGCGTCTGGTCGGCCAGGAAGCGATCCAGATGCACGGCGGTATCGGCATGACCGCCGAGTACCCCATCGCCCACTACGTCAGCCGACTGACCGCGATCAGCCATACCCTCGGCGACGCGTCGGACCATGTGACCCGCCTGGCGGAGAACGTCGACTCCTACGACATGCTCAGCGTCGGCTGACACGCCGATCCCCCCGGACACGCTCCGGAGGGGTGCTGCGGGGGCTGTGCCCCGGCTACTGTCCTTCAGCGAAGGTCCTTCTGCGCTTCCCGCGTACGGACCTTCGCTGAAGTCGTTGTCGGGCGACCGCCCGCTGACGGTGTCGTGAGGCGAGAGGGATCCGGATGGAACTGCTGCGGGACAATCTGGCCGCGGGCGCGTCGTTCAGTCTGGTCGGCATCGCCCTGCTCATCCTGGGATTCGCGGCACTCGACCTGGTGACGCCCGGCCGGCTGCGGCAGCTGGTGTGGATCGAACACAACCGCAACGCGGTGCTGCTGACCACGTCGATGGTCATCGGTCTCGCCATCGTGCTGGTCTGTTCGGTCGTCGACACCGAACTCCTCGAGCTGTGGCGCGCATTGCTCTACACCGTCGCCTACTCGGTCTTGGCGATCGCGGTCATGATGTGGTCGTTCGTACTGATCGACTGGCTCACGCCCGGCAAGCTCGGGACCCTGCTGTTCGACGGCGCGCCGGGCGCCGACGACGCTCCCGACTCCCTCGACACCGGCCGGAGGGCCGCCGACGAGCATCCCGCGGGGTGGATCACGGCCGCGGTGTTCGTCGCCGTGGGCGCCGTCATCGGGATGACCCTGCTGGTCTGAGTTCGGGGCGACACCGCTGGTCCACGCGTTTTCCGGGGTTGACTCAGGCACCCGAACATGCTTATTGACCCTCGGCCAACAAGCCCATAGGGTGAGCGACCATGACCGCAGCACTCATCGAGGAATCCATCGACATCGACGCCACCCCCGAGCAGGTGTGGTCGGTGATCTCCGATCTCAAGCGCATGGGCGAGTGGAGCCCCCAGTGCAAGAAGATGATCATCCGCGGCGGCACCGTCGGGTTGGGGACCAAGACCATCAACATCAACCGCCGGGGCCCGCTGGTGTGGCCGACCACCTCCAAGGTCGTGCGCTTCACCCCCAACCAGGAACTCGGTTTCCGGGTCGCGGAGAACCACACCATCTGGAGCTACACCATCACCCCGAAGGACGCCGGCGTCACGGTCACCGAGCGCCGTGAGGTCAACGGATCGACCACCAAGGTCTCGTCGGTGCTCGTGGACAAGCTCTTCGGTGGGGCCGACTCGTTCGAAGAGGAACTCAAGCTCGGGATGGCCGAGACGCTCGGCAAGATCAAGCGCGCCGCCGAGTCCAACTGACCCTTCGAGACGCTCGCAAGCTCGCTCCTCAGGGAGCGGGGGACGCTCGCGAGCTCGCTCCTCAGGGAGCGGGGGTCAGGTTCCGCTGAGCTTGTTGATGAGCTCGGGGAGGTCGGCCACCGAGTCGATGATGTGGTCGGGGTAGGGCCCGAACTCGTCACGCTGCAACGCATGCAGCGCCTCCTCGCGGAACTTGCCGGTGCGCACCAGCACCCCGATCAGCGCCGCGGCCTGGGCTCCCAGGACGTCGTTGTGCATGTCGTCGCCGACCATGACCACCTGCGTCGGCTCGAGACCCAGGATCTCGGTGGCCGCCCGGAAACCGACCGGCGAGGGCTTGCCGATCGCCTTGATCTTTGCGCCCGAGGCCTTTTCGAGGCCCTCGAGGTACACCCCGGTGTCAATGCTCAGACCGGCCGACGTCGACCAGGTCATCGACCGGTGCATCGCGATCACCGGGATGCCGTCGAGCAGCATCTCCAGGACCTTCGACAATGCCGCGTGGGTGAACACCGAACCGGCGCCGCCGAGTACCACCACCTCGGCCGACGCCGGATCGTCGGTCAGCTCCACGCCGGTCATGTCCTCGGCGATCGGCCCCTCGTTGAGCACCCATACCCGCTTGCCCGGATACGCCGCGGCGACGTGTTCGGCGGTCAGCTTGGCCGCCGACAGGATCTCGTCCGACTTCACCTCGAAACCGCATTCGTTCAGCGCCTCGGCGATCTCCCCGCGCGACCGGGACGTCGTGTTGGTCAGGAACATCCGTGGGATGCCCTGATCGGCGAGTTCGGCGATCGCCTCCACCGCGCCCGGCAGCGCCCGCCACGAGGTGACCATCACCCCGTCGATGTCGAGCAGCAGACCCAGCGCCATGCGCACGAATGTAGTCCTCGGGCAGCTGCGTCGCAGGGCAGGCCCGGCCACCTGGCCGGGACCGCGGCGGCGCCCGCGGCGGCACCTGGCATGCTGAGCCCATGCGTACCGTCGTAGAGCATCAGCGCGTCGTCGCGGCATTGTTCGGCGCGCCCGAACCGTCGAGGGTCGCAGTGCCGCAATCGCTGGGTCTCGCCACGTTCACCGATGTCGACGCCCCGCTGTCCCTGCCCGGCTTCGACAACTCCGCGATGGACGGATTCGCCGTGCGCGCCGCCGATCTCGCGGACGCGAGCACCGATTCACCGGTCACCTTGCCGGTCGCCGCGGACATCCCCGCCGGCCGCACCGACGACCTGACGCTCGAACCGGGGACCGCACACCGCATCATGACCGGCGCCCCGATGCCCGCGGGCGCCGATGCGGTCGTCCCGGTCGAACTGACCGACGCCGTGGTCGGGCCGGTGGCCGCCGCGCCGACGGTCACCTTCACCGCGGCGCCCGAGCGGGGCAAGCACATCCGGCGCGGGGGCTCCGATATCGAGTTCGGCACCCGCGCGCTGCCGGCCGGCACGGTGATCGGCGCGCCGCAGATCGGCTTGCTGGCGGCACTGGGCATCGCCGAGGTCACCGTCGCCCGACGATTGCGCGTCGTCGTGCTGTCCACCGGTTCCGAACTCGTGGAGCCCGGAAAACCGTTGCGCCACGGTCAGATCTACGAGTCCAACGGCGCCATGCTGACCGCCGCGGTCACCGAGGCCGGCGCGATCGGTCGTCACCTCCACTTCGTTCCCGACAACACCGCGGACTTCGCCGCGCGGCTCGACGAGGTCGCCGACGACGCCGATCTGATCATCACCTCCGGCGGCGTCAGCGCCGGCGCCTTCGAGGTGGTCAAGGACGCCCTCTCGGCGACGGGGACCGTCGAGTTCGTGAAGGTGGCGATGCAGCCGGGAATGCCCCAGGGTTGCGGCCACTTCCCCTCGACGCGTGGGACGCGGGTACCGATCATCACCCTGCCGGGCAACCCCGTCAGTGCGCTCGTGTCCTTCGAGGTCTTCATCCGGCCGGCCCTGCGCGCCGCGATGGCCCTGCCGGCCGACCGGGAGCGGGTCGAGGCCCGCCTCGGCGCCGACATCCGCTCACCCCGCGGCAAACGACAGTTCCTGCGCGGCGTACTCGACGCGGGGCACCTCGACGGAGCCGTCGGGGTCGATCCGATCGGCCCACCCGCCTCCCATCACCTGCGCTACCTGGCCGAGGCCGACGCACTGATCGACATCCCCGCCGACGTCGAGTCAGTCGAGGCCGGAACGCTGGTGGAAGTGCTGGTCCTGCGCTGACGACGAGGCCCGCGGGGGCAGCGCTCTAGAGTGGACGCCGAGGCACCCGGCGATGCGGTGCGCACCGAGTACCCGGCCTGGACACAGGCCAGAGGAGGTTGATCGTGGCCCGACGTCCGCGTCCGGACGGCTCCGGTGACACCGGCCGTGTCGCCCATTTTCTCGATCTGGCCCGAGAGACCATCCCCCCGATCCATCCAGCCGGTGTGCCGTTCGTCGCCGCTCCGGCCGCCGTTGCCCTGCTGGGTCGCAGGCACCGCTGGATCGCCCGGCCGGCCGCTCTGACCGCCGGGGCGTGCGCGGCCTTCTTCCGGCATCCGAAGCGGGTTCCGCCCACCGAGCCCGGGGTGGTGGTCGCGCCCGCGGACGGCACCATCGCCCTGGTCGACGAGGCCGTCCCGCCCGCCGAGTCCGGCCTGGGCACGCAGCCGCTGCCCCGGGTCTCGACCTTCCTGTCGATCTTCGACGTCCACGTGCAGCGCGTGCCGATCGCGGGCACGGTGACCGCCGTGACCCACACGCCGGGCGCGTTCGTCTCCGCCGACCTCCCCGAGGCCAGTCGCGACAACGAGCGCACCACGATGACCATCCGCACCACCGCCGCAGGCGGCGCACCCGGCCCCGAGCTGGCGGTCGTGCAGATCGCCGGTCTCATCGCGCGGCGGATCGTGTGCGAGCCGACGGTCGGGGACTCGCTGGCGCTCGGTGAGACCTACGGGCTGATCCGATTCGGCTCGCGGGTCGACGTCTATTTCCCGGCCGGCACCCGGCCCCGCGTCTCGGTCGGCCAGCGCGCGGTGGGCGGCGAGACCCCGTTCGCGTACCTGGATCAGTGAACTCCGGCCCGGTGAACCCGACCGACATGACCTCATCCGGCACGACCCCCGGGCGTCGACGACCCGGCTCGCGCACCGCCCGGACCCCGACAGCACGCTCGGCGAGCCGACACGCACAGGCGCACCCGGTTCCGCGGAAGGAGCCGGAGCGCCGTCGTCTGCGCCGCCAGGCACAGGCCAGCCGCATCGTCATCCCGTCCTCGCTGACGATCCTCGCGATCTGCGCGGGCCTCACCGCCATGCGGTCGGCCATCAACGGCGACGTCGACACCGCGATGGCGCTCCTGGTTGCGGCGGCGTTCCTCGACGGCATCGACGGCCGGGTCGCACGCCTGATGGGAGCGACCAGCCGCATCGGCGCCGAGATCGACTCACTGGCCGACGCGATCAACTTCGGTGTGGTCCCGGCGATGATCATCTACTTCCACTTCATCGACGGGCACGACCTCGGCTGGGTGCTCGCCCTGATCTACTGCTGCGCCATCGTGCTGCGGCTCGCGAGATTCAACACCCTGCTCGACGACGACGAGGCACCGGCGTACACAAAGGATTTCTTCGCCGGTGTCCCCGCGCCCGCCGCGGCGATCTGCGCACTCCTGCCGATCGGGCTGGAACAACAGTTCGGTGACGGGTGGTGGACCTCGCTGCCGGCCGTGGGCGGGTGGTTGATCCTCGTCGCGTTCATGGCCGTGAGCCGCATCCCGACCTCCTCGCTCAAGACCGCCTCGATCCCGCCCGGCGCGGTGGCCGGCCTGCTGGTGCTCGTCGCCGCGGCCGCGGCACTGCTGGTGACCTTCCCCTACGTGCTGATGATGATCGCGATCGCCGGGTACGCAGTGCACATCCCGTTCGCGTGGCGCGCACGTCGCTGGGTCGCCTCCCGTCCCGAGCACTGGGATGACAAACCGGCCGAACGTCGTGCCCAGCGTCGGGCCCTGCGCACCGCGTCTCCCGGTGGCCGGCGCCGGCGGCCGGTCATCAACTCGCTCGGCCGCCTGGGCCTGAACCGCCCCACCGGCCCCGGCGTCACCGCGCCCCGCACGACCGGCGGGACGACTGAAAGCGAGCCCGAATGAGCACGCCCGCATCCCTCACCCTGACGGCGCGCCACAATCCCTCGGCGGCCGAGGCCCGGCGCGGCATCATCCGCGTGCATCCCGAGGTGCTGACGGCTCTCTCGCTGCGGGAGTGGGATGCGGTGTCGATCACCGGCGCACGCGTCACGGCTGCCGTGGTGGCCGCGACCGAGCCCACCGCGCCGACCGGGGTGGCCCTCCTCGACGAGATCGCCTTCTCCAATGCCGGTGTCCGGGAGAACTCGCCGGTCGTTCTCGCGCCTGTCGAGGTGCAGGGCGCAAGCCGCGTGGTGGTGAGCGGTTCGGTGCTGGCCACCCAGTCGATCACCGAGTCGACGCTGCGCCGCGCGCTGCTGGGCAAGGTCCTGTCCGTCGGCGACGCCGTCTCGCTGCTCCCCCGCGACCTCGGTCCCGAACTCGCGGCCACCGAGGCCACGCGCGCGCTGGCCCGCTCGGTCGGGATCACCTGGACCACCGAGTTGCTGACCGTCACCGCGACCGAGCCGGGCCCGCCCACGGGTGACCAGGTGTCGGCACCGGTCAGCGTGCAGACCAACACCGCCGTGCTGTGGTCGACGACCGCGGGCGAGGTGCCGCCGCTCGGCGACCGGACCTGGCCGGGGTCACCTGGCATCCCCGGCGCACTCGGCATGGTGTCGGAGTCCGACTCCCGCCCGCGGCCGGTCGCCGCGCCCACCCCTGTCCGCGAGCCCGCCCGCGAGCCCGACGTCCCGGTCCGGCCGGTGTCGGAGCTCGTCGGCGTCGACTCCCAGATCACCAAACTCACCGAGTGGCTGACCATCACCCTCGACGAACCGGAGGTCCTGCGCACCCTCGGCGCGACACCGCGTCTCGGCGTCCTGGTGACCGGCCCGGCCGGCGGCGGCAAGGCGACGCTCGTGCGCTCGGTGTGCGCGTCGCGCGCGCTGGTGACGGTCGACGGGCCGACGGTCGGAGCCCTCGAGGCCACCGCGCGACTACGGGCGGTCGCCGACGCGGTGGCCCGCACCCGATCGGGGGGCGGCGTCCTGCTGATCACCGATGTCGACGCGCTGCTGCCCGCCGAACCCGAGCCGGTGGGCGCCCTCATCCTCGATGAACTGCGCTCCGGCATCGCCGACGGGCGCATCGCGCTCGTCGCGACCACCGCCGAACCGGTCCGCCTCGACGCGCGGTTGCGCGATCCGTCGCTGTGCGACCGCGAACTGGTCATCGGTCTGCCCGATGCCGCCACCCGCGCGCGGTTGCTGTCGGCCATCCTGTCGAACGTCCCGACCGACGGCGATCTCGACCTCACGTCGGTCGCCTCCCGAACCCCCGGCTTCGTCGCCGGCGATCTCGCCGCGCTCGCCCGCGAGGCCGCCCTCCGGGCTGCCACCCGCGCGAGTGCCGAGAAGTCTGCGCCGTCGCTGCGCACCGAGGACCTCGTCGGCGCCCTCGACGTCATCCGGCCGGTGTCCCGCTCGGATTCCCCCGAAGTCGCGCTGGGCTCGATCACCCTCGCCGACGTCGGCGACATGGTCGAGACGAAACAGGCCCTGACCGAAGCGGTCCTGTGGCCGCTGCAACACCCCGACACCTTCGCCCGACTCGGCGTCGATCCGCCGCGCGGGGTCCTGCTGTTCGGTCCGCCCGGCTGCGGCAAGACCTTCGTCGTCCGCGCCCTCGCGGCGTCGGGTCAGCTGTCGGTGCACACGGTCAAAGGCGCTGAGCTGATGGACAAGTGGGTCGGATCGTCGGAGAAGGCGGTGCGGGACCTGTTCGCACGGGCCCGCGAGACGGCACCGTCGCTCATCTTTCTCGACGAGGTCGACGCGCTGGCCCCGCGCCGCGGGCAGTCCACCGACTCCGGTGTCGGCGACCGCGTGGTCGCCGCGCTGCTCACCGAACTCGACGGCGTCGAACCACTCCAAGACGTCGTCGTTCTCGGCGCGACGAACCGTCCCGACCTCATCGACCCGGCGTTGCTACGCCCCGGACGGTTGGAACGACTCGTCTTCGTGCCGCCGCCCGACGCCGACGCCCGCGGGGACATCCTGCGCGCCACCGGTCGCGACGTCCCGCTCGACGGCGTCGACCTCGACGAACTCGCCACTGATCTCGAGGGCTATTCGGCGGCGGACTGTTCGGCGCTGCTGCGCGAGGCGGCGCTGTCGGCCATGCGTCGCGACATCGATGCCGCCGCGGTTACCGTCGCCGACGTCGACGAAGCCCGCACGCGGGTCCGCCCGTCGCTCGACCCCGCACAGGTCGCCGACCTGAAGGCCTACGCCGAGCGCCGCCTCGACTGACCACAGCCGACGTCCCTTCGCCGGCCGGGTGAGTCCCGGAACACACCCGGAATAACCTCCGATAGTTGTTGGTTGCAACCATCACGCTTTATAGTTGCATCAATCAACCAATTGGGTGCGCCGCCGTGCGCGCCGATTCGCAGCCCGCTCGTCTCCTCGTCGCGGGCAGCTTTCTTTCTCGGAGGTTTGTTCTATGAGTGCACCCGCATCCGCGGTGGCGCCGGTCGAAGACGTGCCGATGACCCATCGCCAGAAGATCGAGGCCCTCATCGGCCTCCTGCTCGGCATGTTCGTCGCGTTCCTGTCCTCGACCGTGGTGTCCAACGCCCTGCCGACGATCATCACCGATCTGCACGGCACCCAGGACCAGTACACCTGGGTCATCACCGCGACACTGCTCGCGTCCACGGCCACCACGCCCATCTGGGGCAAGTTCGCCGACCTGGTCAGCAAGAAGCTGCTGGTGCAGGGCGCCCTGTTCCTGTTCACCCTGGGTTCGGTCCTCGCCGGACTCTCCACCTCGGTCGACATGCTGATCGGCTTCCGCGTCATCCAGGGTCTGGGCCTCGGCGGTCTGCAGGCGCTGGTCGTCATCGTCGTCGCGACGATGTTCAGCCCGCGCGAACGCGGCCGGTACCAGGGCCCGATGGCCGCGGTGATGTCGGTCGCGACCGTTGCCGGTCCGCTCATCGGCGGCGTCATCGTCGACACCAGTTGGCTCGGCTGGCGCTGGACGTTCTACGTCTGCGTCCCGCTCGCCGTCCTCGCCCTCGTCGTCATCCAGCGCACGCTGAATGTTCCGGTCGTGCGCAAGAAGGTCAGCATCGACTACCTCGGCGCCGCTCTCATCGCCTCCGGTGTCAGCACCCTGCTGATCTGGGTCACGCTGGCCGGTAAGAATTTCGACTGGGCGTCGCTGACCTCGTACGGGCTCGTCGCGCTCGGTGTCGCGCTGCTCGTCGCCGCGGTCGTCGTCGAGTCGAAGGTGTCCAGCCCGATCATCCCGCTGCACATCTTCCGGGATCGCACCACCGCCCTGGCGACCCTCGCCAGCATCGGCGTCGGTGTCGCTCTCTTCGGCGGCGCGGTCTTCCTCGGCCAGTACTTCCAGATCGCCCGCGGGTACTCGCCCACCGCGGCCGGCCTGCTGACCCTCCCGATGGTCATCGGTTCGATGCTGTCGGCGACCGTCTCCGGCAACCTGATCACCCGGTACGGACGGTGGAAGCGATTCCTCGTCGCCGGTGCCGCGATGATGACGATCGGCTTCGGCCTGCTCGCGACGATCGACGCGCACACCGACATGGTCCTGGTCGGTGCATTCCTGTTCGTCCTCGGCTGCGGCATGGGCATGACGATGCAGAACCTGGTTCTCGCGGTGCAGAACAACGTCAGCCCGGACAACCTCGGCGCGGCGACCTCGACGGTCACCTTCTTCCGCTCACTCGGCGGCGCCGCAGGTGTGTCGGTGCTCGGTGCGATCCTGTCCAACCACGTCACCGATCTCATCGCCAAGGGTCTCGGGGCCCTGGGCATCGGGTCCGGACAGACCGGTGGCGGCGCGGCCGGCCTGGCCAATCTGAACGAGCTGCCGGCTCCGATCGCGGCCATCGTCCGCGGTGCGTACGGCGACGGAACGGCCCGGATCTTCCTGGTCGCGGCAGTCATGGCGGCGCTGAGCTTCATCGCCATCACGCTCATCAAGGAGGTCGCCCTCAAGACGATGAGCAGCGACGAGGAACGGCGCGCGGAGGAGGCAGCCATCGCCGCATCGGCGCCGCAGGCTTTCGCCCCCGCCGAGGGGCCGCAGGAAGACGTCACCGGGTCCGTCGCCGACACGCGAACCGGCGACCCCACCCGCACGCGATGAACACCATCGCCGTCGGGGTGGACCTGAGTCCCGAATCCGAGGCGGCCGCCCGCTGGGCGGCCGCCTCGGCCCGCGTCGGGGACCGCCTGGTGTTGATCCACGGATTCGCGGCCGCCGGGGCGCTGCAACCTCTCAGCGAGTTCGAGCTCGACTTCGACGTGACCGCCACGCGGCGGGCAGCGGTCGACCACCTGTCCGCGGTGGCCACCCGCCTCGGCGCACACCATCCCGGCCTGCGCATCGACACCGTCGTCGAGCACGACTTCGCGATCCCGCTCCTCACGCGCTTGTCGAGCCAGGTCGATCTGATGGTCGTGGGTCACCACCGGCCCGGACTGATCGAGCGTCTCACCACCGGGAGCATCAGCTCCGCGCTCTCGGGGCGCTCGCACTGCACCGTCGTGACCGTCCCGTACGGCAACCTCGCAACCGGCGGTCCGGTCGTCGCCGCGATCGACGTCGACGCCCCTTCCGACCTCGCCCTGTCGACCGCGTTCGAGTACGCCGGTGGCACGGGCAGCGCGGTGGCGGTGGTGTGTGCGATATCCGACGCGGCTCCTCCCGCCCAGATCGAGTCCGTGTACGCGCGGGCCGACGCGCTGCTCGCACCGTGGCGCCGGCGCTTCCCCGGTTGCGCCACGACGCTGCAACTGGTCAACGGCAACCCGTCCCGGGCCGTCGGGGAGGCGGTGCCGCAGGCGTCGTTGCTCGTCGTCACCCGACCACGCGCAGGGAGCGCCTTCGCCGCCTGGGCGGGATCGGTCGCACGCGCGGCGCAGCATCGCACGCGCTGCCCGATCGCGATCGTGGACCACAGCCGAACGTCGTGATGGCACCCCCGCGGTGCGCGCTACTCCACGTTGACCAGATAGAAGACCGACGAGCCGCCGCCCGCGGCCTGTGGGGACGCGCCGATCTGGACCCAGTAGGTCGCACCCTCCTTGGTCGCCGACATCACGACCACCGACTGGCCGCCCTCGGTCGAGCGGTGCGACTCGGCGAAGCCCGCCTCGGCCAGTGTGTCGGTCGCGGCCTCGAGCTGGTTGCCGGCGTTCACCGGACCCTGCACCGTGACCTCCCAGCCGTCGGAGCGGCTGCCCCCGGCGGAGAGCACGTGGCCGTCGATGAGCGGCACCTGGGTGACCGGGAAGTCCGACGGCAGCGGGACACCGTCCGGACCGGCCTGTTCCTCGTCCGCGCACCCAGCGACGAGGCCGAATACCAGCAGGACAGCAGCGGTGATGACGGCGGTACGCCGGAGCCAGTCGAACCGGAACATACGGGCAACGGTAAAGTAGCGACCGCGGGTGTTCGCCCGTGACACCCCGCCGGGAGAAAGACGGAGTGCCCTTTTGATCACTGTGTTGGCTGCGTTGGCAGTGTGCGCACTCGTCGCGCCCGCAGTCATCCACTGGATGGGCACCCGCGGTTTCTATGTCCTCGCGCTCGCGCCGCTCGGTGGTCTGATCTGGGTGATCGCCAACTGGCCGCCGGCCGACGCGGCCGCCGCCCGGGTCGAGACGGTCAGCTGGGTTCCATCGCTCCAGATGGACATCGTCACCCGATTCGACACCCTGACGGCGATCCTGTCGGTACTCATCCTCGGGGTCGGCGCGCTCGTGCTCTGCTACTGCGCCCACTACTTCGACGACGCCCGCCCCCGGGTCGCGGTGTTCGGCGGCGAGATGGTCGCCTTCGCCGCGGCCATGTTCGGCCTCGTCATCTCCGACAACATGCTCGTGCTCTACGTGTTCTGGGAGCTCACCACCGTGCTCTCGTTCATGCTCGTCGGCTTCTACGGGGTGCGCGCGACGGCTCGACGATCCGCCACGCAGGCCCTGCTGGTCACCACCTTCGGCGGTCTGGCGATGCTCGTCGGCATCATCATGCTCGGCGAGCGGTCGGGCACCTACCTGCTGTCCGAGATCATCTCGGCCCCGCCCACCGGCGTCTACGTCGACATCGCGGTCGTGCTCCTGCTCATCGGCGCCCTCACCAAGTCGGCCATCGTCCCGTTCCACTTCTGGCTGCCCGGCGCGATGGCCGCGCCCACCCCGGTCAGCGCCTACCTGCACGCGGCGGCGATGGTCAAGGCGGGCATCTACCTCATCGCCCGGTTGGCCCCCGCGTTCTCGGTGACGATCAGCTGGCAGGTCGCCGTGGTCGGACTCGGCCTGGTGACGATGGTGCTCGGCGGGTGGCGTTCGTTGCGCGAACTCGACCTCAAACTCATCCTGGCGTTCGGCACCGTGTCGCAGCTCGGTTTCATGGCGGTGCTCGTCGGCATCGGCGACGCGAACGTCGCCATGGCCGGCATCGCCATGCTGGTCGCACACGCTCTGTTCAAGGCGTCGCTGTTCATGGTCGTCGGCATCATCGACCACTCGACGGGTACCCGCGATGTCCGCAAGCTCGCGCGCCTCGGTCATCGACTCCCGGGACTGGCCGTCACGGCCGCCGTCGCCGGGGCCAGCATGGCCGGCATCCCGATCACCCTCGGATTCGTCGGCAAGGAGACGGCCTTCGCGTCGGTGTGGGAGACCGGTGCATTCGTCTCCTGGCAGGCGCACGCCGTCGACATCGTCCTGCTGGTCGGCTCGATCATCACCTGCGCCTACACGCTCCGCTTCCTGTGGGGCGCGTTCGGCCGCAAGGTACGCAACACCCCGAGTCCGGCGGTCGCCAAGATGCACCCGCCGACGTGGCCGTTCTACTTCTCGCCGGTCGCCCTCGCCGCTGCCGGTGTGGCGGCAGGCGTGTTCAGTCCCCAGCTCGGCGGCCTCTTCGAACCGTATGCGGAGACCCTCAACGGTTACGGGCACGAACTCGAGCATCTCGCACTGTGGCACGGGTTCGGCCTGCCCGTCGTCTTCTCGATCATCGTCATCGTCGGCGGAGCTGCGCTGTTCCTCGGCGTCCGGCGTGTTCGTGACCGGGTCTTCGGCTTCCGCCCGCTGGTGAACGCCGACCGCATCTACGACGCGACGCTGCGCGGCGCCGACACCTTGTCGCTGCTGCTGACCCGCAACACCCAGCGCGGTTCGCTGCCGGTCACACAGGGCGTCATCCTGTGCACCGCGATCCTGCTGCCGACGATCGTCCTGTTCGCCGGCGCTCGCGATCGGTTGAGCATCGACTACACCGCCACCCCGGTCCAATGGGTGATCGGCGGCTGCATCGTCGCCGCGTCGCTGTCCGCCGTCCTCCTCCGCAACCGCCTGGCGGCCACGCTCGTCGTCGGCATCACCGGTTACGGCTGCGCGATGCTGTTCGCGCTGTACGGCGCACCCGACCTCGCACTCACCCAGTTCCTGGTGGAGACACTGACCCTGGTCATCTTCGTGCTCGTGCTGCGCAAGCTGCCCGCCGAACCGGAGAAGCGTCACGCCACCGGGTTCAAGCCGCTGCGCGCCCTGATCGGACTCGCCTTCGGCGCCATGCTGGTGCTCATCGGCCTGTTCGCGGCATCGGCACGTTCGACCGAACCGCTTCACGTCGATCTCCCGGAAGCCGCCTACGACTTCGGTCACGGCGCCAACGCGGTCAACGTCCTGCTCGTCGACATCCGCGCCTGGGACACCCTCGGCGAGGTGTCGGTGCTCATCGCGGCCGCCACGGGCGTGGCATCGATGGTCTTCCGCAACCGCCGTTTCGGGGCCGCGCCGCGCGTGGCCGACGCCGCCCGATTGCAGGCCGGCGACAACGGGGACGACGACGATCACGTCCCACCGGACCGCACCACGTGGCTGCTCGGTTCCGGGTTGCGCGACCCGCGCCACCGGTCGATGGTGCTGGAGGCCACGACCCGCCTGCTGTTCCCGACGATGGTGGTGCTGTCGATCTACTTCTTCTACGCCGGTCACAATGCGCCGGGCGGCGGTTTCGCGGGTGGCCTGACCATGGGTCTCGCGCTCGTGCTGCGCTACCTCGCGGGCGGACGCTACGAACTCGGTGAGGCCCTGCCGATCGAACCCGGCCGCATCCTGGGTGCCGGCCTCGCCGTCTCCGCGACGACTGCGATCGTCTCGATGTTCCTCGGTGCGCCCGCGCTGTCGTCGGCGGTCTTCGAGGTCACCGTGCCCGTCCTCGGCGACATCAAGTTCGTCACCGCTCTGTTCTTCGATCTCGGCATCTACCTGATCGTGGTCGGTCTCGTGCTCGACGTGCTGCGCAGTCTCGGCGCGCGGCTCGACGTGGAGACCACCATCGCCCGCACCGCGGCGCGGATCAGCGACTCCGGCGGTGGCACCTCGAGCAGCGGCGCCGCCACCGGTGACACCACCGGCGAGGCAGCGAACGCGGCCGGCGGGCAGGTGAGCCGATGACCACCAATCTCCCGCTGATGCTGGTCGTCGGCGCGATGGCGGCGTGCGGGGTGTACCTGCTGATGGAACGCAGCCTGGTCCGGATGCTGTTCGGACTCCTGCTCGTCGGCAACGCGCTCAACCTGATGATCATCGTCGTGTCCGGCGGCATGGGGAATCCGCCGATCATGGGCCGCTCGTCGGAGAACCGCGCGTCCGACGCCGATCCACTCGCCCAGGGCATGGTCCTGACGGCGATCGTCATCATGATGGGCGTCGCCGCCTTCGTGCTCGCACTGGTCTACCGGTTGTTCGTGATCAACCGCGACGACGACGACGTCGAGGACGACGAGGAGGACGTCAAGATCCTGAGCGGGTCCCTGGGCACGGCGCCCGACCGCGATCGCAGCGACGATCCCCTGACCCACTCGGACACGCCCACCGGCGACTACTTCGACGACAAGGGCAATCCCCTGACCCCGGAGCAGGCCGCCGCCCGCCAGGCCGCGCTGTACGAGACCGACATCATGCCGACCGACTCCGACGTCGTCGACGAGATCGGCGGCGCGGAGGAAGAACCGGACCCCGAGACCACCGAGCAGAGTGCCGCCCGCGAGGCGGGGCCGGATGTGTACGGACCAGGCGAACTCGGTCCGGATGAGGTGGGACAAAAGGCTGCCACCGCACCTCCCGACGGGTCCGGCGAGGACGACGCCGACCCCGACGTCATCGACCAGCACGAGATGCCGGACCGCGACGTGGTCGGGCCGGACAAGAAGAAGCATGCCGACGAGGACGGGGGTGACCGATGACCCCGCAAGAGTCGTGGATTCCGGTCCTGATCACCCTGCCCACCCTCGTGCCGCTGGGCGCCGCCGCCATCTCGCTGTTGCTCGGACGCAGTCCCAAGATCCAGCGATTCGTGTCGATCGTCGCCATCACGGTCGCTTTCGTGGCGTCGTGCATCATGCTCTACCTCACCGATCGCCAAGGCACCTTCGCGGTCGCGATCGGCGGGTGGGGCGACAAGGGCAAACCCAATGGACCACTCGGCATCACGCTGGTCGTCGATCAGCTCGCGGCGCTCATGCTCGTCGTGTCGACGATCGTGCTGCTGTGCGTCATCGTCTACGCGATCGGTCAGGGTATCCGGGACGGTACGGCGCAGCAGCCGACGTCGATCTTCCTGCCGACCTATCTGATCCTGACCGCCGGCGTGTGCAACGCGTTCCTCGCCGGCGATCTGTTCAACCTGTACGTCTCGTTCGAGATCCTGCTGACCGCGAGTTACGTGCTACTCACCCTGGGTGCCAGTGCCGAGCGCGTCCGTGCGGGCGCCTCGTACGTGATGGTCTCGATGGTGTCGTCGCTGATCTTCCTGGCGGGCATCGCGTTCGCCTACGCCACCACCGGCACCCTGAACCTCGCCGAGATGGCCGTCCGCCTCGACGACGTCCCCGACGGGACCCGCAACGCGCTGTTCGCGGTGTTGCTCGTCGCGTTCGGCATCAAGGCCGCGGTGTTCCCGCTGTCGACCTGGCTGCCCGACTCCTACCCCACCGCCCCGGCACCGGTCACCGCCGTGTTCGCCGGTCTGCTCACCAAGGTCGGCGTCTACGCGATCGTGCGTGCACACTCACTGCTGTTCCCCGGCGGCTCGATGGACACGGTGATGCTGGTCGCCGGACTGTTGACGATGCTCGTGGGCATCTTCGGCGCGATCGCCCAGGCCGACATCAAACGGCTGCTGTCCTTCACCCTCGTCAGCCACATCGGCTACATGATCTTCGGCATCGCGCTGTCCTCCGACCTCGGGATGTCGGCGGCGATCTACTACGTCGCCCACCACATCCTCGTGCAGACGACCCTCTTCCTGGTCGTCGGACTGATCGAACGGCAAGCCGGCTCGGCGTCGCTCCGCCGACTCGGCGGACTCATCGCCAGTCCACTGCTGGCCGTGCTGTTCCTGGTGCCCGCGCTGAACCTCGGCGGCATCCCGCCGTTCTCCGGCTTCATCGGCAAGGTCGCGCTCCTCGAGGCCGGCACCCAGGACGGGTCCGTGCTGGCCTGGATTCTCGTCGCCGGCTCGGTGGTCACCAGCCTCCTCACGCTCTACGTCATGGCCCGCATCTGGACCAAGGGCTTCTGGCGGCCGCGCGCCGACGCCCCCGAAGGCGAGCTCGCCGACAAGGGCCCCTCCGCACTCATCGACGAGAGCGCCGACGACGCCGCCTTCTCCGACCGCGAGGACGTCGGCCGCATGCCCGTGATGATGGTGCTGCCGACGATGGCGATGGTGGCGGCGGGACTCGTCCTGACGCTGTGGGCCGGACCGATCTTCGACTTCACCGACCATGCGGCGACCGACGTCGTCGACCGTGCCGTCTACGTCGATGCGGTGCTGGGCGAAGGTGGTTCCCGATGAGCGCCGAGGAACGCGCGAGCGAACGCGACCGGGGATCGGGCGACGCGCCGAGGCGCCGCTCACCGGTGGTCTCGACCAAGGGGCCGGTCCTGTCCCTCGTCATCAACGTGTGGCGGGTCTCGCTGCTGTTCGTCTTCTGGCACTTCGTCGGCGCGCTGGTCTGGCTGCGGACGCACACCCGCCTGCCGAGGTGGCTGGGTGGCGACGGTCGTGAGGTCGCGGTCCGGTTGTGGACCATCGCGTGGTTGACCTTCGTCTGGGTTCTGTTGTGGGGCACGCTCTCCTGGGCCAACGTGATCGGTGGCGTGGTGCTGGCGACGCTGGTGCTGACGGTGTTGCCGTTGCCGCGGGTCCCGGTCGAGGGCCGCATCCATCCGCTGTCGGTGCTGCAGCTCGTGTTCCGCCTGATCGTCGACTTCTTCGTGTCGAGTGTGCAGATCGGGTGGATGGCCATCCGTCCGGGCCGCCCACCGCTCGGTGCGGTCGTCCGGGTGCGCGTCGCGATCAAGTCCGACATGGTGCTGACTTTGGCCGTCGACTACCTGAACCTGGTACCGGGCACGATGGTCCTGGAGATCGACCACCGCCGCCGGATGCTCTACGTTCACGTCTTCGATGTCCGATCAGAGAAGAAGGTTCGTGCCTTCTACGATCAGGTCGCGTACGTCGAGCGCATGTTCATCAAGGCGTTCGAGCGCGACAGCGAATGGCATCCGAGTCCGTTCCACGGCATCGACGAGGACTTCCACCACGTCCGCTCGGTGGACCGCTCGGTCGACACGGCGTCCTCGACCACCGACTCAGCCGATGCGCCCGAGCCGGACCACCGACCAGCCGAGACGGAACGGGGGGACTCATGAGCTACGTGTGGACGATCGCGGCAGCCATGCTGCTCGTCGCCACGGTGCTGACGATGGTCCGGATCCTGCGCGGTCCGACCACGCTGGACCGGCTCGTGGCGCTCGACGTGCTCATCGCGCTGTGCATGTGCGGTCTGGGGACGTGGGCCGCGTTCAGCCGCGATTCGACGGTCGTCCCGGCGATCGTGGCCCTGGCTCTGCTCAGCTTCGTCGGATCGGTCGCGATCGCGCGATTCCGAGTACGGGACGACCAGACATGATCATCGACATCATCAGCGCGACGCTGCTCCTCACCGGCTGCCTGATGGCGGTCACCGCCGCGATCGGACTCGTCCGCTTCCCGGACACCCTGAGCCGCATGCATGCGGCCACCAAACCGCAGACCTTCGGCCTTCTGCTCATCCTGCTCGGTGCGGTCCTGCGGCTCGGCGACAACGTCGACAGCGGGATGCTCGTTCTCGCCGGGCTCTTCGCCCTGATCACCGCACCCGTCGTGGCGCATCGGATCGGCCGGCTGGCGTATCAGGAACAGCGGGCGCGTGATGGCCTCATCGATCAGCGGGACATGGAGTCACCGGACCGCGACTGACTGCGAACCGGCCGTCCGACGCCCCTCACGGACCAGCGCGACGGCGGTGTCGAGGCCCCGGGCCGCTTCCTCGGGAACGACCCGCACGAGTGCGAGCGCGGCGATGACCAGCGCCGTCACGGCGTCGGCGAGTGCAGCCTGTCGGGCGTCGCTCAGCGCGGGTGCGCTCGCCCGCACACCGGCCCCCACGGCACCCCGCAACTCCTCGCGATACCCGGCGATGGTCCGGGCCACGTCGGCGTCGCGCCCGATGGGGGCGCGTGCGGTGTTGATGAGCAGGCAACCCTCACGAGCCGGGGACGTGTCGTCGGTCAGCGACGATCGCAGCCCGTTCAGGTAGTCCTCGACGGCGTCCGGCGTGATGGTGCTGCCGGTCAGCGGACGCAACCGGGGGCGGACCACCTCGTCGAGGTAGCTCTGTACGGCCGCATCGAAGAGACCTCGCTTCGACCCGAAGGCGTGATAGAGACTCGATCGCCCGATTCCGGTCGCCCGTTCCAGGTCGGGCAGGGACGCGCTCTCGTATCCCCGCTGCCAGAAGATCCCGCGGGCGGCCCGGACGACCTCCGTCGTGTCGAACTCCTGGATCCGTCCCATCCGCGGCCCACCCGCCTCTCTCTCGTCGCCCTTCGGTATTTTAGACCGGTCGGAACACTATGGCTCCGGCCGGCCGTCGACAACGAGGAGTACGGAAATGGTCATCGCAGGTCTGGTGCTCGCCGCGATCGCGGCGCTCGTCCACGTCTTCATCTTCTATCTGGAGTCCATCGCGTGGACGAGCAAGCGTGCACGCGCGACATTCGGCACCGGAACGGTGGAACAGGCGAGTACGCAGCAAGAACTCGCGTTCAACCAGGGGTTCTACAACCTGTTCCTCGCGATCGCCGTGTTCGTCGGGATCGCCTTCGTCATCGGCGGGTCCACCGCGATCGGCGCGACGCTCGTCATCACCGGCACGGCGTCGATGGCGGCCGCCGCACTCGTGCTCGCCGTGTCGAGCCCCGACAAGATCGCGGCCGCACTCAAGCAGGGAGTCGTTCCGGCCCTTGCGATCCTCGTACTCGCCATCGGCCTGGCCCTCTGACGTCGAGCCCCGGGACGACCTCGATCCGACCGGGTCAGGGAGCGTCGAGTTCGCCGACCACCGACGCGACCACCTCGCGCAGGGACGCGGTCCGACGATGCACCGCGCGCTGGCGCTGATAGCTGGCCCCCTGCGCCATGATGCGCTCGACGCCGGCGAGCTCGTCGACGCAATCGAGTTCGCGCGCAATGGGTTCGAGACGCTCGAGGAGCGCGGCGAGATCGTCGGTCACCAGTTCCTCGGTGCAGTCCGCGTCGAGGATGACGATGGCATCGAGTCCGTATCGAGCCGCGCGCCACTTGTTCTCCTGGACGAGCCAGGGAGCCATCGTCGGCAGCGTCTCCCCCGCCGAGAACCGACGGTCGAGGTCGACGACGAGGCAGTGGATGAGCGCGACGATCGCCGACAGCTCACCGAGGTTGGTCATGCCGTCGCAGACCCGCACCTCGATGGTGCCGAGATGCGGCGAAGGCCGGATGTCCCAACGGATCTCGTTGAGATGGTCGATGATGCCGGTCGTCTTCTGATCGGCGACGAAGTTCTCGAACTGCTCCCACGTCCGGAACTGGAACGGCAACCCCGCTGTCGGGAGTTGCTGGAACATCATCGCGCGGTTGCTCGCGTATCCGGTGTCCTGGCCGGCCCACATCGGCGACGACGACGAGAGCGCGAGCAGGTGCGGATAGTAGTTCAGGAGCGCGTCGAGGATGGGTAACACCTTGTCGCGGTGGCTGATCCCGACGTGGACGTGCACGCCCCAGATCAGCATCTGCCGACCCCACCACTGGGTGCGTTCGATCAGCTCCGCGTATCGGTGCCCCTCGGTGAGCAGCTGGGTCGAATACTCCGCGAACGGATGCGTACCCGCGCCGTACAGATCGACGCCGAGTTCCTCGGTCAGCCCGCGTACCACCCCCAGCGTGCCGGCGAGGTCGGCGATCGCCTCACCCGTGGTCCGGCAGATCCCGGTCACCAGCTCGACGGTGTTGCGCAGCAGTTCCTTGTGGATCTTGCCCGCGAAGTCGGGGTGGTGGTCACCGACGGCGGCGAAGAGCGCCGCAGCCGAGTTCGACAGGTCGCCGGTCACCTTGTCGGTCAGGGCGAATTCCCATTCGACCCCGAGGGTGGGGGTCGGTGAACCGTCGAACTCGATCGGTGCCATGTGCGTGGCGGCCTCGGACGGTGCCAGGACGCCTAGCTCTGCTCTTCGATGACACCGCACGCGATACGGGCGCCGGCGTCGCCGGTCTTCAGGGTGTCGGGGTTCGCGCCGCCCGGGTACTTGTCGGCCGGGATGTTGCCGAAGTTGTCCGGCTTCTCGTGGATCATGATCGACTTGCCGATCAGCTGCTGGAGGTTCACGGCGTCGGTCGTCGTGACCGTCCGGCCGGTGTGATCCTCGAGGATGTTGATCGAGATCAGGTCGCCGCTGGAGGGGTGGCTGGTGTTGCCGTCGACCTGCAGGTGCCCGCCCGCGGACGTGAACGCCTGCGAACCGCCGGCGCCCGCGTCGCAGGTGCCGTTCTCGTGGATGTGCATGCCGTGGAACCCGGCGGGCAGGTCACCCGCGGTGACGCGGACGTTGATGGTGACCGGCTCGGCGGTCTCGGAGGCCGCGGTGATGGTGGCCTGGCCGACGACGTCGCCGGAGGTGTCCTTGATCTCGGCGACGGCGATCTGACCGCTGGGCTCGCTGTCCACGTCGTCTTCGGCGCCGGGCGGAAGGGGCGCGTCGCTGACGACAGGCGGCGTCGTGCCCGGGACATCCGTGGGCTCCTGGTCGGGACTACACCCGGCCAGTGCCACGCCGATCAGTCCCGCGGAGACCAGCGCGGCGAGGGCGCGGGGCGCGGCGAGTTTGGAACGTCCGGACATGTCACTCCTTGTTTGGCGGACAATGATTTTCAGGATCAGGCGTTGTCGGTCGGGCGGGTTCTCGGGGCCAGGGATGCTTCGGCATCGGCGTCACGTACGCGGTGTCATCTCACGACCGCTCACGCGCCGCTGACCGCGGTCACCACGACGACGGGGATACCGCCCCGGCAGCGCGTGAACGACGTCGGACGCTCCTCGACGGCGACCGTCCCGCCCAGCGCCTCCGCCACCTCGTCGGCCTGGGCCTTGTCCGTGTCGTCCTCGTGGAAGATCGTGTTCTCGCTGAACCCGCCCGCGGTGTAGTTGCCGGGTTCGGCCATCTGATAGCCCTTGGCCCGGAGCAGCTCGGTCACGTCCGAGGCCAGGCCCGCGACCTGACCGGCGTTGATCACGCACAGCCGCTTGCCGGTCGATGCCGCACTGGTGGACGGCGACGTCGAGGTGGGCGTCGATGACACGGTCGTCGCGGCCTCGGTCGTCGGCGAGTCGTTCCCCGCGGTCGCCGCGGAATGCCAGCCGAGGCCGATGAAGACGACGGCGACTGCGAAGAGCATCATCGCCCCCGCGCGCAGCGGAAGGCGATTGGGCTCACGGTCTGCATTCATCACCGACGACCTTAACGCACCGTGGGACGGCGACCGGGTTCAGCGTGTCAGGTGATCTCGAAGCCCAAGCGACGCGCCGCGCGGGCTTTCTGGCGTGTTGCCCGCAGACGACGCAGCCGTTTGACGAGCATCGGATCGGCCGCGAGCGCCTCGGGACGGTCGACCAGCGCGTTGAGCACCTGGTAGTACCGCGTCGCCGACAACCCGAACAGCTCTTTGATCGCTTCTTCTTTGGCACCGGCGTACTTCCACCACTGCCGCTCGAACGCGAGGATGTCGTGTTCGCGGCGGGTCAGTCCGTCCGCGCCGACCTCGTGCGGATCGAGCGGCGCGGCAGTCCCGTCCGCCCCGATTCCGGCGTTCGTGTCGGGGGTGGGTTGATCGCCCTGTTTCTGGCTACGCGCAGCTGCGCTGTCCATCTCACTCCCTCAGATACAGTCAACGACCTCACACCACCGCTGACGTGCACCGATTCGCTGGGCGATGCGGATGCGGACGTCGCCTCACGACGACGAATGACAGCGGTGTGGTTCGCAGACAATCTAACCACGGCGGGCCGGTCCGATCGCGCTGTGACTCGCCACGGCCCACACTCCGCACGATCCGGGTGACGGCGCCCACTGTTAGGCTCCCCTTATACATCTCCCGACCGGGGATGCCATCGATCGGGGGCACAGAGATGACGACAGTTGTATCCGGGACCGCACGGCCCCGTCGACCACTCGGCGGCGCTCTCGTCGCCCTGGCGTCGGCGATCGCGATCGCTTCGGCGGCAACCGCACTCCCCGCGGCCGCCGGCGCGGCGCCCGCCGATCGGGTCGTCGTCATCGTGCCCGGTCAGCAGCTCTACGCGGGCGATGCACAGAACGAGGAGACGTTCCGTCCGCTCGCCGACGCGATCCGCGCCGACGGGAACACCGTGGTGTACGCGCACGCCGGGGGTCGCGACGTCGCATCGGATGCGAAGCTCATCCAACGGACGGTCGAGCCCTTCGTCGGCAAGGCGTCGTCCATCGGCATCGTCGCCCACAGCGCAGGCGGGCTCGGCGCCCGGCACTACCTGAAGTTCCTCGGCGGGTCCGCCGTCGTCGACGAGTACGTGGCGATCGGCACGGCCCAGTACGGCTCACCCGGCGGGTGCGCTCAGCCGCGCGACGGCGGGTACGACACCTGCATGTACGCCGACGCGGTCACCGCCCTCAACCGTGGTCCCGACGCCCCCGGCCCCACTCGCTACTCGGTGGTGCAGAGCGACGGCGAATGGACCGACGGCCGCCTCGACGGGACCGCACAGTGCCGCGCCTATTCACCGGTCCCCCTCGCGAACACGGGCTTCGACCACACCATCGAAATGCGTGACCCGGCGATCATCGCCGATGTGCGGGCCTCCCTGCGCGGGTCGTGCGCCGGCGCCGTGGTGACCGAGCCGGTCGACAGCTTCGACTGGCAGTCGACGCTCTTCCCCGGCATTCCCGGCCCCGCCGGTGACGCCATCCGCGACGCCGTACCCGGCGTCGTTCCTGCGCCCTGAGCAGCGCTAAGGTGAGCGCCATGGCGATTCTCCCGATCTGCATCGTGGGCGAGCCGGTCCTGCACCAGCCGACCACTCCGGTCCCCCTCGACGCGGACGGCCGTCCGTCCGACGAGGTCGTCGGTCTCCTCGACGACATGTACGAGACCATGGACGCCGCCCACGGCGTGGGCCTCGCCGCAAACCAGGTGGGCGTCGGCTCCCGCATGTTCGTCTACGACTGCCCCGACGGCGACCGGTCGTCGGCTCGCCGGCGCGGCGAGGTCATCAACCCGGTCCTCGAGACGTCCGAGATCCCCGAGACCATGCCGGATCCCGACGACAACGACGAGGGCTGCCTGTCGGTGCCGGGCGAGCAGTTCCCCACCGGCCGCGCCGACTGGGCGCGTGTCACCGGGGTCGACCGGACCGGCGCCGAGGTCGTCATCGAGGGCGAGGGGTTCTTCGCCCGCATGCTCCAGCACGAGGTCGGCCACCTCGACGGCTTCCTCTACGTCGACGTCCTGGTGGGGCGCAACGCCCGTGCCGCGAAGAAGGCGATCAAGCGGAACAACTGGGGCGTGCCCGGGTTGACCTGGACGCCCGGCGAGGTCGCCGACCCGTTCGGCCACGACGACGACTGATCTCGCTTTCGCGCGTGGAGTTCTCATTGTCGGGTGCGGTCATCGGTGACCGCGTGGTCGTCCGGTACCGGCTGGGCGATTCCACCCCCGCCGACTGGCGGGGCGATCCCGCGGCCGCTCGGTCCGACGTGACCGGCGTCCTGCTCGACGACGCCGACCCCGTGCGGATACGACGCGACGACGAAGAGTTGTCGATCCCGTTCGCGGCCATCACGTCGGTGCGCCTGCTGTCGGCGAAACCCGTGCGCAACAACGAGATCCGGAACCTCGAGTGGGCTGCCGCCGCCGCCTGGCCCGGCGTCGACAGCGAGTGGGTCGACGGTTGGTTCCTGCGGGCCGGGCACGGATTCAGCAGGCGCGCGAACTCGGCGGTGCCCCTCGAGCGACACGCTCGTCCGGACGCATCGACCCTGCGACGCATCGGCGCGTGGTACGCCGATCGCGACCTCCCCGCGCTGCTCGCCCTGCCGGACCGGCTCATCCCGCCGACCGCCGTCGCCGAGAATCCCGGGGTCGGGAATCCCGGGGTCGAGGTGCAGATGCTGACGGCCGACCTCGCCGCCCTGCACGCGCGCATCGGCGAGAACGCCTCGCGCCCTGTCCGACTCGAGAACGCGCCGGACGCCGGATGGCTGGGCGCGTACGCCACCGGGCGTGCGTCTCGGCAGCCCGATGCGGCCGCCGATGTCGTGACCGCCGGGGACGGCCCGCTGACCTTCGCGACCATCGGCGACACGGCAGCGATCGGGCGGGGCTCGGTGACCGAGGCACCGGACGGGCGCCGATGGCTGGGATTGACCGCACTGTGGACCGAGCCGAGCCGGCGAGGAGGCGGACTGGCCTCCGATGTGGTTGCGGCACTGACGGCCTGGGGGGTGAACCGCGGCGCAGAGGCGGTCTACCTGCAGGTCGAGTCCGACAACCGGTCGGCCGGGTCCTGGTACCGCCGCCTCGGATTCGGATTGCACCACACCTATCGGTATGTCACGCCGGACCTGCCGATCGCGCCGGGGGGCGGCCGATGAGAATCGCCACCTGGAACGTGAACTCGATCCGCGCCCGGTCGGAGTCCGTCGTCGCCTGGGCGGAGGGCGCCGACGTGGATGTACTGGCCTTGCAGGAGACCAAGTGCCACGACGACGCGTTCCCGCTGATGAGTTTCCTCGCCGCCGGGTACGACGTCGCGCATGTCGGACAGGGCGCCTACAACGGCGTCGCGATCGCCTCGCGGGTCGGGCTCGACGAGGTCGAGATCGCCTTCGACGGCGTGCCGACCCATCCGGTCGACGGCCAGCCGATCCGGGAGGCTCGCTCGATCTCCGCGCGCTGCAACGGCGTTCGCGTCTGGAGCCTGTACGTGCCCAACGGCCGGACCCCCGATGACCCGCACTACAGCTACAAGCTCGCGTGGCTCGACGCGCTGCGCAACCACATCACCCTGCGGCTGGCGCACGACCCGGCCGCCGAACTGATGCTCGCGGGCGACTGGAACGTCGCGCAGACCGACGACGACGTGTGGGATCGCGAGTACTTCGACGGTCGCACACACGTCACCCCGCCCGAACGGGCAGCCGTACAGGGATTTCTGGACGCCGGCCTCGTCGACTCGGCCCTCCCGTACGCGCCCGGGTTCACCTTCTGGGACTACACCCAGTTGCGCTTCCCCCGCAACGAGGGCATGCGCATCGACTACGCGTTCTGCTCACCCGCCCTCGACACCCGCATCATGGGCGCCCACATCGGGCGCGACGCGCGAAAGGCGAAGGGCGCCAGCGATCACGCCCCGGTGGTCTTCGAGGTCGCGGAGTGAAACTCAGCCCATCCCGAGGTGCGAGCTCCCGCTGCCCCCTGAGGTGCGAGCCTCCCCATGCTCCCTGAGGTGCGAGGAGCGATAGCGACGAGCCACGAAGGGCGCAGCGAGATGCGTTGCGAGCCCCTTCGTGGCTCGCTTCGCTCGCACCTCAGGGAGCAATGGGGCTCGCTTCGCTCGCACCTCAGGGAGCATGAGATGGTCGACTCAGGCGAACGACTTCCCGACGATCCAGTACGCCTGGGACTTGACCGACTTCTTGGGCAGCCCGAACTCGCCTTTGAACAACCCCGCGACCGCGCGGGTGTTCGTCGAATCGAGGGCCACCCAACCGAAATGGTCCGTGGCATCGAAGGCGGCGGACCGAACCGCGTCGACGAGAGCGCTACCGTCCGCCCCGCGCGCGATCCAGTGGACCGTGTCCTGATCGCGGAGTCGCAGCGGCAATGACTTGTCGCTCTCGTGCTGGTACTCGAACCAGATGGTCGCTCCCGCACCGGAGTTCCCGAGCGTGTCCAGCAAGGAGTTGATCGCGGGAAGCGAAGCGGTGTCGCCGGCGATGAGCCAGCCCACCGGGGCGGGCTCGGGGATCGCGAACTTCGAGCCCATCAGGGTGGCACCGATCGTGTCCCCCGCCTGCGCGTCCCGGGCCCACCGCGCCGCGGTGCCGTCGTGGATGGCGAACTCGATGTCGAAGGTGTCCGTCGACGGGTCGGGATCGACCAGCGTGTATCCGCGCTGATGCATCTTGCCGCCATCGGCGAACCACAGTCGAACCCACATGGTGGGGTGGACCGTGGAGTCGGCGAGGAGCCCGCCACCATCGAAACGAAGTCGCAGATAGTGGTCGGTCACCGACTCCTTCGCGGTGACGGTGAAGGTGAAGTCGTCGCCACCCAGGATCTTCATGACCGCGCCTTGCCAGCCACGACCCTTGGTCGATACCTCGCTCATACCTGAACCTCTCTACAGCGCCTCCCCGGCCCGGTGACGGGCCGGAGAGACACTGTCATTCTCGTGGCCGCCGGGATGACACGACGCCCCACGGAAAATCGGATCTACTCGAAGGTGCCGTTCTCGACCATCTGACGGGTCTCGAGCCGGCGGATCTTTCCGGATGTGGTGCGGGGCACCGAATCCGGCGCGACGAAGATCACCTCGGCGGGCATGATCCCGCACGCCGATGCGACTTCGGAGTTGATCTCGGCGCGCGCCGTGTCCGGGTCGGAACCCTTGTACTCGGCGAGGATCACGAGGCCCGGACGGGACGATCCCTCACCTCGGGCCATCGCCACGACGCCACCACGACGCACCCCGGCCACCTCGGCGGCTGCACGTTCGATCTCGATCGGGAACAGGTTGCGGCCGGCGACGATGATGACCTCCTTGGCCCGTCCACAGATCACCAGCCGGTCGTCGACCAGGTAACCGAGGTCGCCGGTCGAGAACCATTCACCCGCACCGAGATCCGCGTCGCCGAGGTAGCCGCGCATCATCGACGCACCGCGGATCTCCACGTGCCCGACGTTGCGCCCGTCGATCACCGGGACGTCGACATTCGGCTCGACGATGCGAACCTGCATGCCGCCCAGTGGTTTACCGAGGATCGCGTACCGACGGCGAATGGGCTCGCCACCGCCGGGCGGGGTCACGGTGACCTCGTCGTAGTGCACGCCCTCGCCGACCGCGGGCATCGTCACCGCGCACGCGGATTCAGCCATTCCGTAGGCGGGTGCGGCGGCGGACCGATCGAAGCCGAACGGCGCGGTCGCCTCGAGGAACTTGTCGAACGCGTCGGCGTCGATCGGCTCTCCGCCACTGATCGCGACGCGCAGATTCGACAGGTCGATGTCGCGCAGCAGCTTGCCGTAGCGCCCGAGGATGTCGTAGGCGAAGTTCGGCGCAGCAGTGACGGTCGTCTTGGTCTCGGTGAGCCACTGCATCCACTTGAAGGGCGCCGCGGCGAAGGCGGTGTTGGGCACGATGTAGGCCGGGATGCCGGTGGTCATTCCGGCGAGCAGGAACATCAGACCCATGTCGTGATAGAGCGGCAACCAACTGAATCCGGTGTCGCGGGTGCGGTGGAGGCCGAGCCGGCTGACCAGTTCGATGGCGTTCGAGTAGACGGCCGACGCCGTGAGGGCGACGGTCTTCGGGTCGCCGGTCGAACCGGCGGTTCCCTGGAGGACGGCGATGGTGTTGCCGTTGACATTGCGCGCGACGAAGTCGGTGGTGTCTGCGCCCAGGCCGTATTCGGCCACGCGGGCGATGTGCAGCCGCCCCTCGACCTTCGTCAGCAGGTCTAGCTGGGTGCCGCTGCCGAGGACGGTGCCGACGCCGATCGACACGTACCGCTGGTAGGTGTTCTGCGCCCACCGCTCCTCGTCCGCCCCTCGGATCGGACCCGGCAGGATGGTGACCGGAACGCCGGCGAGCCACGCGCCCTGGATGGCGGCGATCAGATCCACCGTGGGGTCCCCGATCAGGCCGAGGGCCTGCGGCTCGTGCAGTTCGCTGTCGGCGAGCAGTTGGACGGCGATCTGCTCGGCGCGGGCGTGGACCTCGCGCCATGGTGCCGTCACCCACTCGCCGGTATCGGAGTCCAGGACGGAGAGGCTCGTGTCTCCCGCCAGCATCGCCTCACGAACGGTGGCCGCCAACGCATTGGTCGAGCCCGATTCCTCCAGGATCACGCTGTTCTGCGACATTCTCGTTTCCCGTTCTCGCCAGCATGTGGCGTCGGTCGTGTCAAAGTCTTCGGTCGTGTCGGCGACCGAGGGGTCGTCCCGCGTGTCGTCTCGACCGCCGGTCCGGCGAACATGAACGTTCGCGTCATTTGGGTAGGGTAGCCTAATCTTTCTAGGACACAAGACCCAGATCCTGTCGGTGGCGCAGCGTGATTCACATCATCCGATGGGACGTCCGGAGCGAACTTAGGCTAACCTAATTCGCGTCGGCTCGTGGGGCTCTCTCGCCGGCGTGCCCAGGGATTGGGCAGAGCGGTTAGTTAGTATAACCTACCCTAAATGCGGGTTCCCCCAGCCTGAGTAACCATGTCACCGAACTGCGAGAGGCACGCCGGCTGATGGCCACGAATTCCCAGACCACGGACCTTGCCACCATGGCCGACATCGTCGCCGAGGTGGCCGGGGCCCTCGGCCTGACGCCCGAGTCGCTCGACCCGGAGCAGGATCTCATCGCCCAGGGACTCGATTCCCTGCGGATGATGCGACTGGCCGGCACCTGGCGCAAACGCGGCATCGACATCGACTTCGCCCGCCTCGCCGCACAACCGACCATCACCGCCTGGGCACCACTCCTTCTCGCTGCCACCGGTGACGCCGAGGTGGACACGACCACACCGGACATCCGCGCCGAGGTGGGCACCGCGCTGGGCGTCTCTCCCGAGTCGCTCGACCCAGACCAGGACCTCATCGCCCAGGGACTCGATTCCCTGCGGATGATGCGACTCGCCGGCACCTGGCGCAAACGCGGCATCGACATCGACTTCGCCCGCCTCGCCGCACAACCGACCATCACCGCCTGGGCAGCACTGCTGGGCGGCGCATCGGCACCGATCGCCGACGACGACTCCTCGTCACCGGTGTCCGAAGCGACCACCGGACCGTTCCCCCTCGCCCCGATGCAGCACGCCTACTGGATCGGGCGATCGGACAGTCACGCCTTCGGCAACGTCGCGGCACACCTCTACATCGAGTTCGACGGTTCCGACGTCGATCCCGAACGCTTCGCCGCGGCCATGTCCGCGCTGATGGAGCGCCACCCGATGCTGCGCGTCCGCGTGCTCCCCGACGGCACCCAGGAGATCGGCCCGGCGCACCCGGAAGCCATTGCCGTGCATGATCTCCGGTCCCATTCGGCAGAGATGGTCGAGCAGATCCTGGCCGCGAAGCGCGCCGACGGCACACACCGCACGCTGCCGGTCGACGAAGGAGCGGTCATCCGCGCCGAACTGAGTCTGCTGCCGGCGAACTCGGCCCGTGTCCACCTCGACGTCGACATGATCGCCGCGGACGCGATGAGCTACCGGGTACTCGTCGACGACTTCGCTCGCCTGTATCGCGGTGAGACGCTGCCCGAGCTCGGCGTGACCTTCGCGACGATCACCGCGGATCGCACGTCCCGCGAGATCCTCGACGACGACGTGACCTGGTGGCGCGACCGCATTCCCACGCTCCCCGGACCGCCCGAGCTTCCGCTCGACGAGCGCGCGGCGCGCGGTGAGGTCGAGCCGCACAGTGTCCGCCTGCACCATTCGGTGTCCGCCTCGGACTGGAAACGGCTCGAGGAGCACGCACACCGACGCGGGGTCACCCCGGCGGCGGCGGTCGCCGCGGTGTTCGCCGAGGCAGTCGGAACACATTCGGCCACACCGCGTTTCCTGATCACCGTGCCGCTGTTCGACCGACCCCAGGCGCACCCGGACGTCGAGCGCGTGGTGGGCGACTTCACCTCGTCGATCCTCGTGGGTGTCGACCTGAGCGCGCCGGCCACACTCGCCGAGCGAGCACGGTCGATGCGGTCGTCGATGCACGAGGCCGCCGCGCACGGTTCGATGAGCGGCCTGGACGTGCTGCGCGAACTGAGCCGCCACCGTGGCGAGCCCGTTGTCTCGCCGATCGTGTTCACCAGCGCACTGGGACTGGGAGACCTCTTCTCCCAGCAGGCGACCGACGTGCTGGGAGATCCGTCCTGGATCGTGTCGCAGGGCCCGCAGGTCCTTCTCGACGCCCAGGTGACCGAGGTGGCCGGTGGCCTCCTCCTCAACTGGGACGTCCGCGCCTCTGATCTCCCACTCTCCACTGCGCGTTCGATGTTCGACCACTACGTCCGGCTTCTCGGACTCCTCGTCGACGGCGAATGGGATGCGCCCGCACCGTCGCCGATCAGCGCGGAGGTCCGCGCACAGCGACTCTCGGTGGAAAGCCCACTGCCGGTCACCGACACCTTCGACGGGACCCTGCACGGAACCTTCTTCGCCCGGGCCGCCGAGCACGACGACGCGCCGGCCGTCGTGTCCGATGCACGTACCTGGACCCACGCCGAGTTGGCCGAGGAAGCCCGGCGCGTCGCCGGAGCGCTTGTCGCGGCCGGTGTCGCGTCCGGCGACACGGTGGTCGTCCATCTGCCCAAGGGTGGCGACCAGATCGTCGCGGCGCTGGGAGTTCTCGCCGCCGGCGCCGCCTACGTCCCGATCGCCCCCACACAGCCCCGGGCACGCCGCGAGCGCATCCGCGACGTCGCCACTCCCGCCGCTGTTCTCACCACCGATCCCGCGGCCTGGGAATCCACCGCCGGCACCGTGCTCACGCTCGACGACGCCCGGCTCGCCGAGCCGACCGAGCCGATCGCGGTGACCACCGGCGACCTCGCCTACGTACTGTTCACCTCCGGCTCGACCGGCCTGCCCAAGGGCGTGCAGGTTCCGCATCGTGCCGCGGTGGCGACCATCACCGACCTCGTCGACCGGTACGCGATCGGGGCAGGCGACCGCAGCCTGCAGGTGTCGTCGCTGGAATTCGATCTCTCCGTCTTCGACATCTTCGGACTGCTGGCCGTGGGCGGCGCGGTCGTCGTGCCGGGCGACGACGAGCAGACCAAGGTCGACGACTGGGTGCGACTGCTCGGCGAACAGTCGGTGAGTGTGCTCAACTGCGTGCCGTCGATCCTCGGCATGCTCCTCGACCTCGCGCCCCTGCCCTCGTCGCTGCGGATGATCATCATGGGCGGCGACAAGGTCGATGTGTCACTGCTCGACCGTGTCGCGGCGCAACTGCCGGATTGTCGCGTCGCCGGTCTCGGCGGGACCACCGAGACGGCCATCCACTCCACCATCTGCGAAGCCGATGCCGTCCCGGCCGGAATGGCATTCGTACCGTACGGAATACCGTTGCGCGGCGTCCGCTGCCGAGTCGTCGACGACGCCGGTCGCGACCGTCCCGACCTCGTACCGGGCGAACTGTGGATCGGCGGGGCCGGGGTGGCCGACGGGTACCGGGGCGATCCGGAACGCACCGCCGACCGCTTCGTCGAGCACGAGGGTCAACGCTGGTACCGCACCGGTGATCTCGCGCGCTACCTACCCGGCGGCTTCCTGGACTTCCTCGGTCGCGCCGACCACATGGTCAAGATCCGTGGATATCGCGTCGAACTCGGCGAGGTCGAGGCCGGCCTCCTGGGCCTGAACGGGGTGGGCTCGGCGGTCGCGTGGTCCGACGGCCGGGACCTACGCGCGGCGGTCGTGCTCACCGCCGGGGCGACCGACGACGACGCCGGCCTGCGCGCCCGGTTGACCGAAACCCTGCCGCCACACATGGTCCCGCGTTCCGTCGCGGTCCTGGACCGGTTCCCGCTGACGCCGAACGGCAAACACGACCGCAAGGCCATCGCCGCCGGCACCGACACCGACGACGACCCGCTCGAGGCCGTCACACCTCGCGGCCCGGTGGAAGAAGCCCTCGCGGTGATCTTCGGCGAGGTCCTGCCCGCCCCGCCGGCGAGCGTCACCGAGGACTTCATCTCTCTCGGCGGGGATTCCGTCCAGGCCACCCGGGTGGTCGCGCTGGTGCGCCAGTGGCTCGACGCACCCGGCCTCTCGGTCGCGGACATCTTCACCCAGCGGACCATCGCGGGTCTCGCCGGGCGGCTCACCGAGCTCGGCGGGGAACGCGCATCCTTCGTGGCGCAGACCTTCCTCGACGTCATACACCTCACCGACGAACAGGTGGAGGCCGAGATCGCGCGCAGCTGACCGCATCCGGCACCTCCTCCGGCCACAACGGCAGACCACCACCCAGAGCAAAGGCATCATGACCATTTCCTCCGCACCGACCTACGACCTGAACTCGGTCGACCTCGACGACGTGTCGCACGCCGCGACCGTGCACGAATGGCTGACCCATCCCAAGGCCAAGTACTGGGACATGCTCGACAGCTCGGTCACCGACGTGGAGAAGATGATTCGCGATTCGGCCGAGGCGACGGCCGGCACCCCGTACGGGATGCGCCTGGGCTACCACGACGGGCGTCCGCAGTTCCTGTTCGAGCTCTACGACCCGGCCGCCAGTGAACTCGCCGACCCGGCCAGCGGTTACGTGCCCGCCGACGGCGACATCGGCATGCATCTCCTGGTCGCGCACGCCGAACAGGCACTGCCCGGTTTCACCGGCGCGGTGATGCTGCACATCATGCGTACCGCGATCCTGGAGGTCGGCGCCGCGCGCGTCGTCGTCGAGCCCGATGTCCGCAACAAAGCCGTGCACCGTCTCAACGCGAGTGTCGGCTTCCGCGTCGACGGCGACTATCCCGTCGGGAACAAGACCGCTCACCTGAGCTACTGCACCCGCGCCGATTTCCTCGCGGTGACCGACAACGGCAAGTCCGTCGGACCGGTCGAGGTCACGGATCTGGGGGCGTAGATCGTTGACTCTCCAGGACATCGGGACCATTCAGGAATTCGCGACGCGCACGGCCGGGGGGTCGGGTGCGCGAAGCCATCGCCAGACGTATCACACCAGGATCGCGACGAAGATCCTCGCCGAGTTCGCGCACGAGCGGGCCCTCGACCCGGTCGCGAGCGGCGACGGTTACGTCGTCTCCTCCGCCGACGGTCTCACCGACTACCACTTCCGCGCCGACCGGCTCGCCCTGGACAGCTGGGCGATCGACGAGTCGTCGTTGCGTCGTGTGCGGACTGGCGACGAACTCCCGATCGACGCGGTCGCGATGATCGTCGACCTCGCCCCGTTCCTGGGGATCGGGCCCCAGGCCCTGCCGGAATACCTCGAGGAGTTCATCAACACCCTGGCGATCAGCGCCGACCGTCCGGACGAACGCCGCATTCCGGCAACCGATCTCGCGCACGCCGACTTCCAGACCATCGAGGCGACGATGACCGAGGGTCATCCGTGCATCGTGGCCAACGCGGGCCGACTGGGCTTCAGTTCCGAGGACATCGAGCGTTACGCCCCCGAGGTCGGCAACCACTTCCGGCTCGTCTGGCTGGCTGCTCGTCGCGAGGATTGCGATGTCGCCACCGTGAGCGACATCGACTACGACACACTGCTCGTCGATGAGCTCGGTGCCGAGACATTGGCGGGGTTCGACTCGGCGCTGCGCGAAGCCGGTTGTGACCCCGCTGATTACCGCTATCTGCCGGTACATCCCTGGCAGTGGGTCGAGAAGGTACGGAAGCTGTACTCCGCCGACATCGCAGGCCGTCGCATCGTCGAGGTCGGCACGAGTCCCGACCTCTACCAGGCCCAGCAGTCGATCCGCACGGTGTTCAACTCGACCACGCCGACCCGCAATTACGTGAAGGTCGCGCTGTCGATCGTGAACATGGGCTTCACGCGCGGGATGTCCGCCGACTACATGCGTACGACCCCGCTGATCAACAACTGGGTCCGCGGACTCGTCGCCGACGACCAGTACCTCGCGGCGATCGGGTTCGAGATGATCTTCGAGGTCGCGGCGATCGGTTACCGCAGCCCGACTTTCACGCCGATCACCCAGCCGGGATCGGAGTACCGCAAGATCCTGTCGGCGCTGTGGCGACAGAGCCCGGTGCCGCTGACGGCCGCCGACGAGCAGTTGTCGACCATGGCCGCGCTGCTCCACGTCGATCACCTGGGTGAACCACTCGTCGGCGCGTTCATCGAGCGATCGGGTGTCCCGGCGACGGAGTGGATCCGCCGCTACCTGCGGACCTATCTCCATCCCATCGCCTATCTGCTCTACCGATATGAGCTGAAGTTCTCCCCGCACGGCGAGAACCTCATCCTGGTACTCGCCGACGGCATCCCGGTGCGCGCCATCCTCAAGGACATCGGCGAGGAGGTGTCGGTGTTCGGGGAGGCCCAGGGCCTCCCGGAGAGCTGCGCACGGGTCCGGACGACCGAGCCGGACGAGATCCGCAACCTGGGCGTGCTGTCGGATGTCTTCGACGACTTCCTGCGCCCCCTCGCCGCGGTCCTGCACACACACGGCATCGTCGACGACGGCGAGTTCTGGTCGCTGGTCGGTGAGAGCCTGCACGAGTTCGTGGCCGCCCATCCCGAACTCGAGGACCGGTTCACCCGCTGGGATCTGTTCGCGCCGGAGTTCGGCGCGGTGCACATGAACGGCCTGCAGCTGCGCAACAACAAACGCATGGTCGACATCGAGGACTCCTACGCATCACTGATCGATGCCGGTCACCGGCTCGCCAATCCGATTGCGTCGCAGAGGGGCCGGTGATGGACATGACCGCCACCCACAGTGGCGCGGGACCGGACGTGGAGATCCTGCGCGACGGCCACGGCATCCCGCACGTCCGCGGGGCCGACCCGGCGGCCGTCCTGTACGGACAGGGTCGGGCATGCGGTGAGGACCGGCGCTGGCAGATCGAGTTCATGCGGTTGCGCGCCGAAGGACGCACAGCCGAGGTCTTCGGGGCCTCGTGCGTGGAGTGGGACACCTTCGCCCGCCGGGCACAGCTCGATGCCGCGGCCAGACGGATCTTCGACGCATCCTCCGCCCGGACCCGAGATCTCGTCGCCGCCTATGTGGCCGGGGTGAACAGCACCCTCGACGACCCCGACACCTCTGCTGCAGCACCGGAACTCGAGGCGCTCGCGCATCGCCCGCAACCGTGGCGCCCGTGGACACCGATCTCGGTGTTCATCATGCACCACGTGCTGTTCGGACGGTTCACGACGAAACTGTTCCGGCTGCACGCCTGCCGTACGCTCGGTCTGGACGCGTTGCGATTCTGGGACTTCGAGACACGAGAGACCGACCCCACGATGCCCGCGATGCCCGACGAGGCGTTCCTCGACGAGATCCTGGCGATCACCCGGCCGGTGTCCCCCGAACAGCCCTCCCCCGCAGTCGACCTCGGTGATCCGGTGTCGGGCAGCAACGCATGGGGCGTCTCCGCGGAGCGGAGCTCGACCGGCGCGCCGATCGTCGCCGGTGACCCCCATCGCTTCCTCGAGCTGCCGGGCATCTATCAGCAGTTCCATCTCGCCTCCACCGGACCCCTCGACGCATTCGACATGGCCGGGTTCGCCTTCGCGGGCGTACCCGGGGTCCCCCACTTCTGCCAGGGCGACGACATCGCCTGGGGCATCACCAACGCCATGGGCGACTATCAGGATCTCTTCCTCGAGCGGTTGACGCGCGACGAGACGGGCGCACTGCTGGTCGAGGTGCCGGGTGGTGGCCGGGTGCCGGCCGGGGTCAGCACCGAGACCATCCTGGTCCGGGGTGCCGAACCCGTGGCGACACAGGTGATCACCACCCCGAACGGTGCTGTCGTGTTCGGCGGCCCCGAGGACTCGTTCGCGATGAGCATCCGGTCACCCCTGCTCTCGGAAGACGTCTCCTTCGACGCGCCGCTGGATCTGCTGTTCGCGAGCACGGTCGCCGACGTCGAGGCCGCGCTCGTCAACTGGGTCGAGCCGGTCAACCGCGCGGTGATCGCCCACGCCGACGGCACCGTCGCCACCCATGTGGCCGGCCGAGTACCGGTCCGTGCGCCCGAGAACTACTGGTTGCCGGTGCCCGGCTGGGACGAGCGCTACCAGTGGCGCGGATACGAACGCGGCTCACTCGGCGATCCGGACTTCGACGCGACCCCCCGCTCCCTGAGGAGCCCGGAGCTTGCGGAGGGCGTCACGAAGGGTCGCGGCATCACCGTCACCGCCAACCAGCGGATGTCGGACGTGCCTGCGCTGCAACCGCTCACGAGCGAGTGCGTCGAGCCGTTCCGCGCCGACCGTATCGCCGCGCGGCTCGACGATCTCGATTCGGTGAGTCCGGCCGACTGTGCCGACATCCACTCCGACGTGCGCCTCGAGCAGGCGACCGTCGTCCAGGAGTTGCTGTCCCGCGTAAGCGTCGACAACGCCGCGGCCGAGGATGTCCGGCAGCGGCTGGTGGCGTGGGACCGTTCGATGGCCGCCGACAGCACCGATGCGTATCTGTACGCCGAGTTCCGTACCCAACTCGTCCTGGGGGTGGCGAACACCGAAATCCTCGCCCCGCTCCGCGGGCCGCACGGATTCCCGGCGGTGTTCCAGCCCTGGTTCGTGCCCGAACCCCGGCTGGCCACCGCACTGACGTCCGTGGTCGCCAACACGGCGGGGATCGGCATCGACATCGAGGCCGTCGCGGTGGCGGCACTCGACGCCGTGGTGGCCCGCGTCGCCGGCTTCGGTTCGACACCCACCTGGGGCAGCGTCCACCGCCTCGCCCCCATCCACGGGTTCGACCTGGTCGGCGCATCGCCGCAGTACCCGGACATGTTCGCCACGCTTCGTCCGACACCGCTGCCCCTGGCCGGCGACGCCGAGAGCGTCTTCGCCAACGCCGCGGCGGTCGGCACACACCTGTGCATCACCGGTGCCGCGGCACGCTATGTGTGGGATCTCGCCGATCGCAGCGCAAGTCGCTGGATCGTCCCGCTGGGCGTGAGCGGCGATCCCCGATCCGAACACTTCCAGGACCAGGCTGCCCAGTGGGCGACGGGCGAGCTGGTCGAGGTCGTCCGCGACTGGGACACCCTGCACGCCATGGCCGCGGCTGCGTCGACGCCGACCGCCGCCACATCGACCGAGAGGGAACCATGCCCGCGTTGACCGAAGCGCGCCTCACGCTCCTGCGTCGTCGGCTCGCGCAGGCCGGTGACATTCGGCCCGCTCACTCCGCTCCCGGCGCCGGTGACACTCGGCCCGCTCGCTCCGCTCCCGGCGCCGGCACACCCGAGGCGACTGTGCCGTTCGGCGAGTTCGGCATCGCCGAACGCCGGATGTGGCGGATCTATGAACTGGACCCGGAATCGTTGTCGCACAACATCGGACTCGTGCTGGAGTTCGGCGGACGCCGGACGCTCGGTTCGGTCGTCGCCGCCGCCGAGCTGCTCGTCGACCGGTTCCGGGTGTTGCGCTCGGTGGTCGAGGTCGACGATGCGGGCACGCCGAGCCGCCGCGAGGTGCCGCGCGCGGGCTCGTGGGACGCCTCGCGATCGGTGTGGACCTGGGGACCGACGGACTCGGCTGTGAGCGACGCCGGTGACGATGTCGACGACACGGCCACCGCGCTCACCCGGACACCGTTCGATCTCCACTCGGAAGTCCCACTGCGCATGCGGGTCTCGGGGTCGGACGGGAACGTCACGATGATCCTGGTGGTCCACCACCTCGCGGTCGACGACACGTCATGGCCCCTGCTCCTGGGCACCCTGGTGTCGGGTTCGTGGCCGGGAGACGTCACCGCGGACGCCCGACCGGAGACGCCCGACCCCGCGGCGGCCGCGGAAGCGGCGAACAGCGCGGTGCGGCATGCGATCGCGACCTGGGCTGCCGACGATGTCCGCTACCCGCTCACCGGCGAGCTGCCCACGGAGAGCGCCGCCGACAGCTGGCTGTCACCGATGGACGACCGCGACGGGATCAAGGCCGCCGCCCCGGTGGCGGCCGACTCGCTGTCCGCCTTCGGGCGGGTGGCCCAGACCGTCGGGGCAACGCCCAACGCACTTCTGATCGGGGTCTGCTCGCTGGCGTCGTACGCACTGACCGGCGCCGCGGACCATGTCCTGGTGGTGCCGGCGGACAATCGTCGGCGCGAGCAGGCACCGCAGGACGTCGGCTACTGCGGCAACATCATCCCGATGCGGTTCCGCGTCGACCCCGACGCCACCGTCGAACAGGCCCTCCGCGACGCGGGTTCGGTCATCTACCGGTCGATGGAACACTCCGGCACCGACTTCGGGCCGGTCCTCACCGCGTTGCGACAGCAGGGTGGACGGTTCCCCGTCATCGAGATCATGGCGTCGGTGCGGCCCGCGCCGCTGCGCGGTATCCCGCAACCCGCCGACGCGCCGGTCACCTGCCGGTCGGTCTTCAACGGGATCGCGAACTACCCGCTCTCGATCGCCTTCGAGGCCGACGACGACAGCACCCACGTCGAGGTCGATCACCAACCAGGAATCGTCCCCGACGAGATGGCCGACCGAGCCACCGCCGTGCTCACCACGCTCGTCGACCTGATCCCGACGTCGTTGCACCACTCCGTCTCCGCGCTCCTCGAAATCCTCGCCGAGCGCGTTCCGCAGAAGGGCATCGCCGGATGACCGGCCTGCCGCCGCGCCATCGCGCGCCAGAGTCAACAAGGGGGAACTCAGTGTCCGAAGACCACCAGTCCGTCTGGGGTGCCTCGCGATTCGCCCGTCCCGGCCACGGTTGGGCCGACGTCGGCCGAGGCCTGGCCGAGGTCGCCGCCGCGGTCAGCGACGATCACCACGGCGCCCCGCTGCCGAGCGGTGACCCCGTGGCTGTACTCGGCGGCGTGACGGCACTGCTCGGTCCGCACGGGATTCCCGAGACCGGCATCGGCGAATCCGAGGCACTGACCCGGCTCGCTCGCCTGGTGGCCGAGTTCGGTCTCGACCTCACCCACCCCATGGCCGCGGCACATCTGCAGCCCGCTCCGCTGTCGGTGGCGGTTGCCGCGGACGCCCTCGCATCGGCGACCAATGCCTCACTCGACACCTACGATTCGGGTCCGGCCACGCTCGCGCTCGAGACCTGGACCGTGCAGTCACTGGCCCGCATGGCCGGCTTCGGCGAGCATGCCGGCGGTGTCTTCAGTCCCGGCGGATCGATCTCGAACCTGCTGGCGCTCATGATCGCCCGCGATCACACCGCCGCGCGCCACGGTGTGGACGTGCGTCATGACGGCGTCGGCGCACTGCATCGCCCCGTCGTCTTCTGTTCGCGGGTCGCCCACTTCTCGGTCCATCGTGCCTGCGCGGCACTGGGTCTGGGCGAGTCCGCGGTCATCCCGGTCGACGTCGATTCACACCACCGGATGATCCCGGAGGCCCTCGAGGCAGCGATCCGGGACTCCGGCACCGCCACCCCACTGGCGATCGTCGCCACCGCGGGCACCACCGACTTCGGCACCGTCGACCCGCTCGGGGAGATCGCCGACATCGCCGAGCGTCATGAGATCTGGATGCACGTCGATGCCGCATACGGTTTCGGTTCGCTGTTCTCCGACCGCCTCGCCGGGTTGCTCACCGGCGTCGAACGCGCCGACTCGGTCACCCTGGACCTGCACAAGGTCGGCTGGCAGCCCGCCGCTGCGAGCCTCATGCTCCTGTCCGACGCCGATCGCTTCGTGTCCCTGAATCGCTCGGTGGCGTACCTCAATCCCGACGACGACGTGGAGGCCGGGTACAGCGGCCTCCTCGGTCAGACCCTCCAGACGACCCGGCGTCCGGACGTCCTCAAGGTCGCGACCACCCTGCTCGCCTACGGACGCAGCACCCTCGGGGAGATGCTCGACAAGTGCAACGACCTCGCGCTGTACGCCGAACAGCGTGTCGCCACCGAACTGCAGCTCGAGCTCATCGCGCCGGTCACGCTGACGACCGTCGTGTTCCGCTACCGGTGCACCGATCTCGACGTGGTCAACGGTGAACTGCGGCGCCGCCTCATCGCCGACGGCAAGGCCCTCATCGGCCGTACCCAGGTCCGGATCCCGGGCGAGGACGAGCCACAGACCTGCCTGAAGTTGACCCTCCTCAACCCGGAGACCTCGGAGAGCGACATCGACGAGCTGTTCGACGAACTCCTCCGCGTCGCCCTCGAGGTGGAGTCCGAAGGCTCCGCCGCACCCGGCGCGGGAACATACAGTGAAGAAATGGTGAGAGTCTCCGAATGAACTCTGTTGAGAACGTAGACGTATTGGCGATCGGTTGCGGCCCGTTCAATCTGGGCCTCGCCGCGCTCGCCTCGACGCTCGACGACGTGAACCTCCTCGTCGTCGACTCACGCGACGAGTTCCGGTGGCACCCGGGCCTGATGTTCGACGATGCCACCCTGCAGGTGAGCTTCCTGTCCGATCTGGTGACGCTCGTCGATCCGACCCACCCGCTGTCGTTCCTGAACTACATGGCCGACATCGATCGCATGTACCGATTCCTGGTGCGCGAGGACTTCTTTCCGACGCGCATCGAGTACGAGGCCTACCTCCTCTGGTGCGTGTCCCGGCTCGACTCACTCCGGTGGAGCACCACCGTCGACGAGGTGACATGGGACGCCGAGGCCGATGCCTTCCGGGTGACCATGCACACTCCGACGAGCTCCTCGACGGTGATCGCGCGTCACGTGGTGGTCGGGATCGGCACCGAACCGTTCATCCCGCAAGCACTCTCGTCGGAGTCGCCGGCCGTGGTCCACAGTTCCGACTACCTGTTCAACCAGGAGAAGGCGCTGGCCGCCGACACCGTCACGGTCGTCGGATCCGGCCAGTCGGGTGCCGAGATCGTCATCGATCTGCTCGAGGCCAACCTGCGCGGCGGCCCCGCCGTGCGATGGTGGACGCGCACACCATGGTTCGCACCCCTGGACTTCACGAAGCTGTCGCTGGAGATGACCACGCCGGCCTACATGGACTACTTCCACAGTCTTCCCGAGGCCGCACGTGACCGGGTCCGCCCGCAGCACTGGCAGTTCCACAAGGGAATCTCCACCGACTCGCTCGAGCGGCTCCACGACCTGCTGTACCGGCGTCAGTTGCAGGACAAGCTCAACCCGGTGCAGCTGCGGATCTCGGTCGAGGTCGACGGCGTCGACACCCTCGCCGACGGCAAGCTCCGGGTGCGCGGCCGCCACCTCGACACCGGTTCCGAACTGGCCCACACCACCGACATGGTCATCGCCAGCACCGGATACCAGGCGCGCAAGGCGGACTTCCTCGCTCCGATCGAGTCTGCGCTGCATCGCGATTCCCGTGGACGGCTCGTCATCGGCGCCAACCACGAGATCGAGACCGACGACGCCCTGACCAACCGGATCTTCGTCGCCAACGCCGAGGAGCATGCGCACGGCGTCTCGGCCCCGAACCTCGACATCGGCGCCGTCCGCAACGCGCGCATCCTCAACACGGTTCTGGGCCGAGAGGCCTACCGGTTGCCCAAGCACACCGCGTTCACCAGCTTCGGCGCCGCGGACGACGACGACATCGTCGCTCCCTAGTCGACCCTGCCCACGGCCCGATCCGCCTCGCGGGTCGGGCCGTGGTCGTTCATGGGGTTGCGAAGTGGCTTCGACACGGCTCCTCGCTGCGCTCGTCGCCTGCTCAACCAGCAGGGGGGCACCCTCTGCTCCCTGAGTCGCTTGAAGCGCGAGCGACCGATTCCCCTCTGCTCCCTGAGGTGCGAGGAGCGTTAGCGACGAGCCTCGAAGGGTCGGGCCGTTGTCGTTGGCGGGGTTGCGAAGTGGCTTCGACACGGCTCCTCGCTGCGCTCGTCGCCTGCTCAACCAGCAGGGGGCACCCTCTGCTCCCTGAGGTGCGAGGAGCGCAAGCGACGAGCCTCGAAGGGTCCGGTGCCCCAGAAACGAAGTCGCCCTCCGCTTTCCGCAGAGGGCGAGTTCGTCAGACGGAGATCAGTTGGACGCCGCGGCGAAGGACGGCTTGAGCAGATCGAGGACGTAGGGGATCGAGTTCGGCGTCGGCGCGTTGAGGCCGGTGATCTGCGACTGGGTCATGAACGTGACGGCGTTGTCCTTGACCGCCTTCAGGTTCTTGTACCCGGGAAGCGACCGCAGGGTCTCCGCCTGCTCGGGGGTGGCGGTGGCCACGACGAGCACGTCGGCGTCGAGCATCGGGATGTTCTCGGTGCTCAGACCGAACCGCGGCTGCCCGGTCCGCTGGTACTCGGCGACCAGCTTGGGGGCCATCTTCATGCCGAGCTGGGTGAACAGCTTTGCGGCACCGTCGTTCTCGTCACCGAGAACCGACAGCTGATCGGGGCCGTACATGAAGGCGAACGCGTAGGTCTTGCCCTTCAGACCCGGGTACTCCTCGGACACCGCCGCGATCTTGCCGTTGGTGTCGTCGATGATCGACTTCGCCTTCTCCGGATCGTGCAGCACCGTGCCCATCACGGTGACCATGTCCTGCCAGGGGTCGATCTCCTGGTCGCTGATGGCGTTCACCGTCGGCGCCAGCTTCGAGATCTGTTCGAACTCCGGGCTGTCCGACGCGAAGCCCGGTGCGAAGATCAGATCGGGGTTCAGTGTGGCGATGGTCGTCGCGTCGTCACCCTTGGTGGGGTCGACGAACGTGGCATCGGCCAGCTTCTGGCCGTACCAGGGCTGCATCTCGCCGGTCGCCGACTTCGAGTAGTCGTAGTAACCGACCGGCGTCTCACCGAACGACAACACGACGTCGGTCCACTGGTCACCCAGTGTGACGATCCGCTCCGGGGTGTCCGGGATGGTGACCTGCCTGCCGTCCGGGAGATTGAGTTGGACGGAGCCGCCCGCGGATTCGTCATCCGAGCTCGAGCAACCGGCCAGCAGGCCCGCGAACAGGAGTGCGCTCGCGACGAGAGCGCCCAGGCGATGTCGTGAAGTCACGTGAAGATCCCCCAATGGAGTGTCGATGTCGTCCGGCGGACCGGACAGAGTGTGTGCCCGGCCGTCAGAGCGAGCAGGGCAGCAGGACGAATCCCGCTATGGTGCAGACGCTTCGGTTGGACAGCTTCCACTTGTTGCCGCTCCACACGAACGTCATCGACCGGTTCTGGCTTCCGCGGCCGACCACGCTGATCTGCAGCGGCGCGGTCAGGGTGTTGCCACTGACCTGGACCGGCCCGACCATCTGGTAGCTCAGCCCGACGTTGCCGTAGGTCGTGATCGCACGGGCGACGAGGTCGATCTGGCGGAGCGCACGCTCACCGCCTTCGAGTTCGGCGGCCCGGGCGGCGCGGCTGCCGTTGGAGTTCATGACGATCCGGACCTTGGTGTTGAGCTGTCCCGGGGTCAGCGCGGTGGGCCCGGCGGCCACGGTCTGCTGCGGTGCGGCCGTGGTGCCCGGCGCCGGGGCCGGGGCCTGACCAGCTCCCTCACCGGGAGGGGCGACCGGTCCGCCGATCGCGCCGCCGCCTTCGGGCACGTTCTCCGTCGGGGCCGCCGCGGGCGCTCCGGCGGCCGGCGCCCCGGCGGGTGCGGGCTGGCCCGGGACCGCGCCCGGCTGCTGGCCCGCGATGCCCTGCTGGGGCAGCGCCGTCTGCGCGGCACCGAGGTTGACGACGGTCGGCTGGGCGGCGGTGGCGGAGTCGTTACGCTCGCTCACCACGATGCCCACCACGCCGATCGTCACGACGATCGCGGAGATGATGGCGGCGACGCCTGCCGACGCCAGCACGGTCGGGATGCTGACCCCGCCCGACCGACGCGACGAACCCGCATCCGGTTCGCGGTAATCGACCCCGGATTGGTAGTCGACCGCCGACGGGTCCTGGTAGTTGACGTCGTTGCTCATGTTGATCTTTCTCCGTGTATGTCTTCGCCCCCGCCGAGCCGACGGCCACCTGTATCTTGCAGCCCTCGGACATCGGATGACAAGGCAAGCCTAAGCTTGCACCCCCGTCAGGTCGACGGGAGGGCCTCCCGCAGTACTTCACCGAGCGTCGCCACGAAGCGGTCGGCGTAACCGGGCAGTGCCTGCGCATCGGTGACGACGCCGAACGTCGTGGTGTGTCCGAGGATCAACGTCGTCACCGACAGCGAGTAGCCCGCGAGCGGCGACAGCGGCGTCAGGGTGACGATCGACTGCCCCAGCACCGACCGCACCCGGGAGAAGCCGGGGTTGATGCCGATGTGGATGTCGGGGTGCATGTGGGACATCGACGCGTTCACGATCGCGCGCTGCAGACCCCACAGCGGTGCGCGCGGCAGATCGTCGGCCGCGGCCAGGTACAGCTCCGGCTTCCGCCTCGCGATCGTCTCGAGCTCGCTTCGCGCGCGGTCGATCTGGCGTGTGAGATCGGGCTCGTTGCCGAGCAGGTTGAGGAGCGCCACGGACACCGCGTTACCGGTGTGGCGGAATCCGTCGTCGAGGGTCACGGGCAGGGTCACGCGGACGACGTCGGCCTGTGGACTCGTCGGCGGGTTGAGGCTGATCGCCCGTCCGATGGCGGCGAGCAGGAACTCGTGGACCGTCGCATCGTTGCGTTTGGCCGCCTTGCGCAGGTCTCGGGTCGAGGCATCGACGAGTGCGTACTCCCGCTCGCCCGACTTGGTGAGCGCGGGCCAGGCCCGCTTCTTGCCACCGCCGGCCGCGTGCTGATCGCCGTAGGCGGCCTTCGCCTCGGCGAGTTCCTCGGGATCGATGCCGCTGATCCGGAATCGAGGGCTGGTCGCGAACCGCTCGAACTCGGCCAGGTCCTCGGGTTCGCCGTCGGCGAGGAGCGCGGCGAACGCGGCGCCCGCGATGCCGTCGGAAACGCTGTGGTGTACCCGTAGCAGGACCCACTGCCCGACGCCCTCGGCGCCGGCCGACGGGGTGAACAGCGTGATGTCCCAGAACGGGCGCGGGCGAGGCAGCGGCGACTCGAGGAGCTTCGCCACCCGACGTTGCAGGTGCGCACGGTCGGTGAACCCCAGCTCGGTCACGTGCTCGCCGGCGTCCCAGCTGTCGTCGGCGAGCACCACCTCGGGCTTGCGCCAGCGCCCGTTACGGATTCCCAGCCGAAAGATCTCGAACAGCCCGGATCGTTCGCGGACCCGCTCCCGCACCTCGTCGAGGCCGAGCACGTCGCCGCCGCCCTCGAGCTGCAGGATCATCGACCAGTGCATCGGCGCACCGGCCTTGTCCATGTGCAGGTAGGTGTGGTCGGGAGGCGCGAGTTCGGTGACGCGTGCGTCGACCGGTGCCTGGCCGGCTGGGCTGTTCATGTGAGGACCGCCTGGGTGGGAGAGGATGTTCGGATGCTTCTCAGGACGCGGACGAGCCCGGCCGGTGCAGCTCCGAATCGACGAACATGGCCTGGTAACGCTCGGTGTCGGGCTTCATCGCTGCCGCGACGAGTTCCCACAGCACCTCATCGGTGCCGCCCCCGACGCGGGCCAGCTTCATGTCCCGCCACCACCGGCCGATCGGGGTCTCGGTCTCGAGGTAACCGATCCCGCCGAAGATGTGCAGGCACTCCGACGCGACCTCCTCACCGAGATTGGCGGCCGTCGCCTTCAGCGCCGCGGCGGTGCGCAGGTTGATCTTGCCCTCGGCGGCGACGCCGGCGAGTGCGTACCGCAGAACGTCGACCCTGGCCTGCAGGTCCGCCACGCGCAGGCGCAGCGCCTGGTGGTCGTAGAGCTTCTTGCCGAACTGGGTGCGCTCCATCATCCGGGCGAGCGTCACCCCGATCATGACCTCGCAGGCGGCGGCGATCTGGGCGGCCACCGAGTACCGCTCGTGCGCCAGCCCCCAGCTGATGATGGCCAGGCCGGTCCCCGGCCGCGCGATCAGCGCCTCTTCCGGGATCCAGGCATCGATCGTGACCGGGGCGGTGTCGAGCGGCCCGGCGCCCAGCTTCTGGTACGGCTCACCCACCGTGACCGACTTGATCGGCACCGCGGCGAGGGCCACGTTGCCGCCCAGATCAGGACCGTCGTCGACGCCACGGCAGACCACGAACACGTGATCCGCGATCGGCGAGAGCGACACGAACTTCTTGTGTCCGACGACGCGGAAGCCGTCGTTCTCCGGGAAGATCCGGGTCTCGGAGTTCTGCAGATCCGAGCCGCCCTGCTCTTCGGAGGCCCCGATGCAGAGCACCGTCTCGGCGGTCAGCGCACGCTGGGCGAGGTCCTTGAGGTAGTCGTTGCGGCCGAAGCGGCGGAGGATGGCGATCGCCGAGTCGTGCAGGCTCACCCCCACCCCGATCGCCGCGGAGCCGAGCGCGCCGAGGTGGGCGCCGAGCGCGAAATGATCGCGGAGGTCGGTGAACTTGCGGTCCTCCCACTTACGGACGAAGACACCTTCGGAGCCGAGGTGCTCGAGAAGGGGCCGCGGGAACCGGTGATCCTGTTCGGCCTGCGCCGTCCACGACGTCACCCGCTCGTCGAACGCGGCGTCGAGCAATTCGGCGTACGTCTGCACCGGTGTGTCCACACTCATGTCGACTCTCCGTCTCAGGCCGGGGTGCCGGCCTTCGACCGGATGAGGTCTTCGAGGTCACCGACGGTCTTGGACTCGAAGAGCTCCCGCTCGGACAGCTTCACGCCGAGCCGCTCCTCGATCGCCACCACACCGATGGCGAACGCCACCGAATCCAGTCCCAGGTCGTCGATCAGCTTCGCGTCGCGGCTGACGTCTCCCAGCGAGAGGTCGAGGTCTTCTTCGAGGATGCCGCGCAGGGCTTCGGTGATGTGGTCGGACATGTGGTGACTCCTGAGATGGGGTGTTCGGTCGAAAGTATCGGGTGATCAGCGCGGGACCACGTACGGGGCGACGCTGCCGAGTTTTTCGCAGGTCTCGGTGAACTCGCGCTCCGGCGTGGACTGCGCGACGATCCCGGCGCCGGCACGCAGCCACGCGCCGTCTCCGGAGGAGAAGATGGTGCGCAGCGCAAGGGTGGCCTCGAGTTCGCCCGTCGATGCCGCGGTGAGGATGGCGCCGGAGTACAGGCCACGACGCCGCGGCTCGAGGCGGTCGATCGCCTCCACCGCCGGGGTCTTGGGGATCCCCGACGCGGTGATCGACGGGAAGACGACTTCGAGTGCACGCCAGGGTGATTCGTGAGCAGCGAGGGTGCCGCGGACGGTCGAGGCCAGGTGCTGGACGCTGCCTCGTTCGCGGACCTCCATGAACTCGCTCACCGCGGTGGTGTCGTCCGCTGCGATCGACGAGATCTCGTCGAAGCATGCCCGCACCGACATGGCGTGCTCGGCGATCTCCTTCGCATCGGAGAGGAGGTCGGCGCGCGCCGCCGCGTCCTGATCCGCCGAGATACCGAAAGCCCTTGTCCCGGCGAGCGGTTCGGTGACCACCGTCCGGTCGTCATGCACCGCGACGACGAGCTCGGGGCTGAATCCGGCGGCCTGGAGGTCGCCGAGCGAGAGCAGATAGCTGCGGGCGGGATTGTTGTCGGCCCGGCCGCGCGCGTAGGTCGCGGGGATGTCCACGTCGAACGGGATGTCGACGGCGCGGGAGAGGATCACCTTCTGATACCGGCCGGCTTCGATCTCGGCGACCGCAGTCGCCACCCGCCCCCGGTAGTCGTCGGGGTCCGCCTGGACATCCACCGGTCGCGACTCTGCCGAAACAGTTGCCTGCGAGGCGATCTCGAGAAGACGACGGGCACGATCGGCGTCGACGGCGCCGGTGTCGACGCCCTCGGCATCGACGGTCACCTCGAACTCGGGGACGATGAGGTGCGCCAGGACGGTGTCCTCCGGGACGCGGTCGAGGATGCCGTGATAGGGCGCACAGAAGTCGAAGCCGACCCAGCCGTAGACGCGCCAGTCCGGGATCGACAACGAAGCGGTCGCGGCAGCGAGCGCGTCGGCGGGGTCGCCGCGCCACGGCGTCGTCGTCCGGTCACCCTGATCGTCGACGATGACCTCGCTCCGCGTCACGACCACACGAGCACGCACCCCGGCCGCGAAGGTCCATCGCCGGTCGCGCTCGTAGACGACATGATCGCCGAACTCGCCGGAACCCGCCCAGGCGGCCGTGATCCGCGCAGCATCGGACTCACCCAGCGGCGAGGCGGGCGCGAGCAGGTCGACGAACTGCGCGGCGTGCGATTCGGTTGTCAGCGACATGTCCTTCGTTCCTCCGGTCGTGATGCACTCGAGCACCGATGATCATAGGGAAGCTTAGGGCAGCCTAATCAAACAACCCCCCACGGTCGAGAGCGGGCCCACCGTCCCGCATCGACCGGTAAGGTTACCCTATCCTGGCTGTGTTTGAATGAACTCATGCCGACGCACCTCGACCACGTGACCGATCTGCTCGACGGTTTCTCCCCCCACACCGATGCACAGGCCCAGCGATACCGGGACGCGGGCGTGTTCCTCGGCCGCCCGCTGTTCGCGGCCCTCGACGTCGCGGCCGAGCGCTCCCCCGATGCGCCCGCGGTGACCGACGCATCCACCGACGGTCCGCGAACGCTCACCTACGCCGAGTTCCGCGCCGCCACCCTGCGCCGGGCCGCCGGTTTCGTCGACGCCGGTCTGCGGCCCGCCCAACGGGTCGTCCTGCAGCTCAACAACTCCCTCGACTTCGCCGTGACCCTGTTCGGCCTCCTTCGCGCGGGTGTCGTGCCGGTGATGACACTGCCGGCGCACCGGATCACCGAGATCGCCCATCTCGCGACCGGCTCGGGCGCGGTCGCCTACATCGGCGAGGACGGCCGCCGGGGGTTCGACTTCCGCGACCTCGCGGCCGAACTGCAGTCGCGGGTGCCCGACATCGCGCAGGTCTTCATCTCCGGCGATCCCGGCCGGTTCGCGGCGCTGCCCGACGCCGACCCCGCCGCGACCGCGCTCCCCGACGGCCCCGACCCCGGTCTGCCTGCGCTGTTCCTGGTCTCGGGGGGAACCACCGGCCTGCCGAAACTGATCGCCCGCACGCACGACGACTACGACCTCAACGCGCGACTGTCGGCGGGCATCGCCGGCCTCACCGCCGACGACACCTACCTCGTCGCGCTGCCCGCAGCACACAACTTCCCGTTGAGCTGCCCGGGCATCCTCGGTGTGGTCGGCGTCGGCGGGCACACCGTCTTCGCCGACAACCCCAGCCCGGACAACACCTTCGACCTGATCGAGCGACACCGCATCACGGTGACCTCGCTCGTCCCCGCCCTCGCGCAACTCTGGTGCGCGGCGACCGAGTGGGAACCCGCCGACATCAGCTCGCTGCGCCTGCTGCAGGTCGGCGGCGCCAAGTTGGCCCAGCCCGACGCCGTCGCCCTCGACGCCGCACTCGGCCCCGTCGCGCAGCAGGTGTTCGGGATGGCCGAGGGTCTGATCTGCTACACCCGTCTCGATGAACCGCGCGAGCTTGTTCACCAGGTGCAGGGTTCGCCGATGTCGGAGCTCGACGAGGTGCGCGTGGTCGACGAGGACGGCGACGACGTCCCCGATGGCACGGAAGGTGAACTCCTGGTGCGTGGGCCGTACACGATCCGCGGTTACTACCGGGCCGCAGCCCACAACGAGAAGTCCTTCACGCCGGACGGTTTCTATCGCTCCGGCGACAAGGTGACGAGGCTGCCGTCGGGCCACCTCGCGGTGACCGGCCGCATCAAGGACACCATCGTCCGAGCCGGCGAGAACGTCGCTGCCGACGACGTCGAGGAGAACCTCCTCGCCCACGACTCGGTCCGACAGGTGGCGGTGGTCGGCCTACCCGACGACGCACTCGGGGAGAAGATCTGCGCCGCCGTGGTGCTCTCGCATGAGCACCCCCCGGCCCAGCCGCTGGAGCTCGCGACCATCCGCGCGTTCCTCGCCGAGCGCGGACTCGCCTCGTTCAAACTGCCCGACGCGGTGCGGATCGTGACCACCCTCCCGGTGACCGCGGTCGGCAAGATCGACAAGAAGGTGCTGCGCGAGACCCTGCTCGCCGACTGAGCCGGCGCACCCCTCACACCGGAGCGAGGGTGACGATCCCGGGATGGCTGTCGAGGTAGCGCTTGGTGAACGTGCACACCGGACGCAGCCGGGCGCCCTGTTCGCGGGTGTAGTGCACGACGGTGCGGGTGAGCCGGGTGGCGAGACCGTGTCCGCTGTACTCGTCGTAGAGCACGGTGTGCAGCACGGTGATGGTCGTCTGACCGTCGGCCGTCTCGGTCGTGTAGCCGAGAACGCCGACCAGATCGCCGGCCACCCAGAGTTCGAATCGGTCGCGGTCGGGGTTGTGTACCACCTGCGAGATCTGTTGCAGAATCGACTTCGCCGACTGTGGTGGTCGCTGACGATGCTTGCGGAGCACCCGACCCTCCTCACCTCGTGATCACGGACATCGGACCACCGGCGCGCGCCGCCCTGACTCGACATGACACCCGCCTGTGATCCGGGTCACACGGTACCTTACGGAACCGTAACTGCCGACCCCATGGCTCGGTTGTCGCATATCGATACGGTTCGCCGCACCCTGCCCGCCCGTCTCGTCGGGCGATGTAGGGTTGCGGACGCACGACAACTACACACCGCGGGGGCTCTCACGATGACCGAGGGCTGAGATGGCGACGGGCGGTCGCCGACCGCTCGAACCTGTCCGGGTAATGCCGGCGTAGGGAGATGAGCCATGGGTACGTCTGTATCCGCCACATACGACAGCAGCGCACCCGCCGATTCCGGATCCCTGTCCCTCGAGACGGTTGGCGAGAAGTGATGCGCACAGTCGACGCAGAACAACGCACAGTCGACGGACATCGACGCACGCTCGACGAGGGTTTCGTGGAACTCCCTGTTGCACAGCCCGGTTCTGCTCCCGTTCGGGTCCTGACCATCGCCGGATCGGATTCGGGTGGTGGTGCGGGAATCCAGGCCGACATGCGCACCTTCGCTCTGCTCGGGGTGCACGGGTGTGTCGCGGTGACTGCGGTGACCGTCCAGAACTCGCTGGGTGTCCGCGGTTTCGAAGAGATCTCACCGCAGACCGTGGCGGCGCAGATCGACTCCGTCGCCGGTGACATCGGTGTCGCCGCGGCGAAGACCGGCATGCTCGCGTCGGCACCGATCATCGAGGCCATCGTCGAGCAGTGCGGCGCGAGCGGCATCGGCCGCGATGCATCCGTCCCGCTGGTGGTCGACCCGGTGTGCGCATCGATGCACGGAAACCAGCTGCTCGCCGACTCCGCGCTCGACACGTTGCGTCACAAGCTGTTCCCCCTCGCCACGGTCGTGACACCCAATCTGGACGAGGTCCGCTTGATCACCGGGATCGAGGTCACCGACGCCGATTCGCAGCGCGATGCCGCCAGGGCACTGCTCGATCTCGGGCCGCGGTGTGCCCTGGTCAAGGGCGGGCACCTGCGGACGTCGGATCGGTCCCCGGACCTGCTCTACGACGGTGACCAGTTCATCGAACTCAGTCATGAGCGGATCGACACCCCGCATGACCACGGCGCGGGCGACACCCTCGCCGCGGCGATCGCGAGCGCCCTCGCACACGGCTACCCGGTCCCCGAGGCGGTCGGCTTCGGAAAGGGTTGGGTCACGCGCTGTCTGGCCGCTGCGTATCCGCTGGGCGCCGGTCACGGTCCGGTCAATCCGTTGTGGCGACTGGGCGCCGGTTCAACGGACTGACTGATACGGCTGGTTCGCCGCTACGCATCGGCGACGACCCGTGGCCGCGCCGTCCCTATCGACGGGTCACCACCGGTGGAATCCAGGAACCGTCAGCGATCGCCGATCGCCCACCGTAGGCACGTAGGTACAGTGAGAATTCGCCGGCCGGAGACGGTAGCCAGTTGGCCTGCCGGCGCTTTTCGGGTGAACTGTTACCGACCTGAAGGGTCAATGAACCGTCCTCGCCGTACACCAGCGACTTGTTCTTGGTGCCGAGCGAGTACCGCGCCAACTCGTTGGGCACGAAAAAGTGTGCTGGGTCGTACATCGTCAGCGACCAGAACCCGTCCACCGGAGGCAGATCGCCTGCGGCAAACGTGACCTCATACTGATGCTCGCCGGTCAATTGCACACCGGCAGAATCGACATCGAGGTAGTAGTACTGGGTTTCGTTCGCTCGGTTCTCGAACATGTTGGACCGCGAGGTCGCCGCCCGGTTGTAATAGTCCAACCCCCATTCGGAATTGTTGACCGACCTGTTCCACCCGTTTCCTACCGCTTTGCCGTTGTACTGCCACCGCATCGCGTTCGCTACGAAGGTGTCATCGGCCTCGTGGAATGCGTCCACAATCTGCCGTCTGATCGCGGGATCGCGCTCGCCGGAGTCGAGCAGCGCGGCGAACTGGGCGTACAACGCCTCTTCGCCGCGTTGCGGTGGTACAGACTGCAGCACTTCTCCGAGTTGATCGAAAAATCGCTGTGGATCAACCCATTTGGTCTCCGCACCCGCGCTCGGCCCGGCATCGAAAGCCGGAACATCACCCCAGTCCTTCGCCTGCATGTGCCCGGTGAATCGGTCAGCGGGTACACCATGATCTGGTTGATGAGCGGACGAATCGCAGCACGGTCCTCGGCTGTGTCATCCATGAAGACACGCGGGATCGCGTTGCCGAGAGTGGTGGGGCTGCGCAGCACATCGACGATGCCATCAGGAACGGCCCCCTCCCACGACGGGCCCGCCAACAGATAATGGCCGGGAGCACTGCCATACAACGATCCCACTCGGCCGAACTGATCGGTGCGGGCATCGTAGAAGGCGTACACATAGAACCGGTCACCGAAGTCCGGTACCTGCACCACCACCGGTTGCTCGTCGAGTGAAAAGAATCCAAGCCCGTACACCACATCCTGATTCGGGCAGGCGATGAACCTTTGCTCCGGATCGATGTAGTCGTCGAGCATGGCGATCTGTCCAGTCGGCGACGCCGGCAGAACCCCGCCGAGGCGGCCGGGTTCCGGTGCCTCACTCAACTTGGCCCGCCGGTTCAACCTACGAAACATCTGCGGCGGTCACGCGTTCACAGCCGATTCGGTTCTGGCTCCCGTTCTCCATGCCCGATTCCCCGACTCGGGCATCAGCCGGCTCTCCACATGGCGTCAGGCGACATACCGAGGCGCCGCGTCCGACATCAGGCAGGACCCGGTGCCTCATGGGCAACCGCGTCGGCGACCGTGGGGTACAGCTGCAGCCGGTCTGCGGGGTCGACAGCATGCACCACATCTCTGAACTGACCGATGTCCCGGGCTATGCGCAGACCGACGCCCCTGCGGGCCAGTGCATCTCGGAGTTCGATCAGCATCTGCACCGCGCTCACATCGATGAACGGCGAGGTCTCGGCGTCGAGCACCACGACCCTGGTGTCGTCGTCGGCGATCGATTCGATCCGATCCCGGACGTGGTCGGAGTTCGCGAAGTACAGACCGGATTCGACCCGGACCACCCGGACGCCGGGGATCGTCGTCAGGCCCGGGTTGTAGGCGACGTCGACCCAGCGCCGTCCATCCTTGGCCAGGACGGCAACATTCGGCTGGGACGACCGGTAGAGCAGCAGCAGAATCGATACGACGATCCCGATCACGAGTCCGGGAAGGGTGTCGAAGACGAGGACCCCGGTCATCGCAGCGACCGCGGAGAGAAAGTCGAGTCGGGTGGTCCGGCCATAGATCCCGGCAAGTCTCGTGGTCCAGACCCGGAACAGGGCCCGCAACGCGGGCGTGTCCACCAGTTCGATCACCGCGGCGATGACGACCGCGGCGAGGGTGGCCTCGGGCAGTTTCTCGAAGAGTGGCGTCAGCACGAGCAGGGTGACGATCACCAGCGCCGCGACGATCAGTCCACTTGCTTGTGTCCGGGCACCGGCCCCACCGTTGACCGCGGTCTTGGAAAGACTGCCGTTGACGACCATCCCCGACGCCAGGCCCGAGCCCAGGTTCGCGGCGCCCAGACCTGCCAATTCGCGATTCGCGTCGACGGTGTAGCCGGCCTTGGCCGCGTACGTTTTCGCCGCGCCCAGACCTTCGGCGAATCCGATCAGGACCACACCCACCGCGGGGCCGGCCAGGTCCAGATAGTCCGACCAGTCGAGTCCGGTCGGCAGCCCGAGCGCGGGCAGCCCGGCGCTGATGTCGCCGACGACCTCGACCCCGTGGTCGTCGAGTGCGAACACGTAGACCGCCACGATGCCCACGGCGACGACGACCAGCGAACCGGGTATCAGCGGAAGCCACCGTTTGAGGGCCACCACCACGATGAGGCTTGCGATCCCGACTGCCGCCGTCGTCCAGTCGATCCGCCCGATCTCCCGGAACACACCTACTAGCTGTTCGAAGAAGTCGCCGGGTTCCTTGTCCATCCCGAGGAGCGCCGGCACCTGACCCACGATGATCGTCAGGGCGAGTCCGACGATGAAACCCTTCAGTACCGGTTCGGAGATGAACGACGCGACGAAGCCGAGACGGGCCACGGCGGCCAGCAGCGCGACCGCCCCGGCGACGATCGCCAGTGCCGTCGACAACGCGATGTAGATCGCCGGGTCGCCGCCGGCCATCGGCGCAATGATGGCCGCTGACAGGGCAGCGGTCGCCGACATGGGTCCGACGACGAGGTGGCGCGAACTACCCAGTGCCGCATACAGAATGAGAGCAGGTACCGCCGCATAGAGGCCGACGACGGCCGGCACCCCCGCGATCGACGCATAGGCGAGCGCCTCCGGCACCATCACGGCCCAGACCGTCAAACCGGCGATCAGGTCGGGTCGGATGTATCTGCGCCGGTATCCGGCGAGGGACGGAAACAGCCGGAGTGAGGTCGACACACCGGTAGGTTACGTCCACGACGGCGACAGCGGGCAGGTTGAACAGCACCGCACGCCGATCACCGGACAGATCTCGCCGAACAATGGCATGCTCATTACATGTCAAATCCCAAGAAAGTGGAATCGACGATCACCAAGCAGCACCGCGCCCTTCTCGAGCAGCTGCCCTTCTCCGACACCCAGGATTTCGAGGACGCCACGCGGGGACTCATCGCCCGCCGCGAGCCGAATGCGGTTCGCTCGGACAGCGGCGAGATCATCTGGGACAACGACACTTACGATTTCCTCGACGGCGACGCCCCGGACTCCGTGAATCCCAGCCTGTGGCGGCAATCGAGACTGAACGCCATTCAGGGACTGTTCGAAGTGGTGCCCGGGATCTATCAGGTTCGCGGTATGGACCTTTCCAACACGTCGTTTATCGAGGGCGACGACGGCGTCGTCGTCATCGACACCTTGTTGTCGGTGGAGACCGGCAGGGCGGCGCTCGAACTCTACCGCGAGCTCCGCGGAGACCGCCCGGTCAAAGCCATCATCTACACCCATTCGCACGCCGATCATTTCGGCGGCGTTCGCGGATTCGTCACCCCCGAGGAAGTCGAGTCGGGAGCGGTGAAGATCTTCGCGCCGGAAGCATTCCTCGAACACGCGGTGTCGGAGAACGTCTACGCGGGCATCGCGATGAACAGGCGCGCTGCGTACATGTACGGAGCAGCACTCGATCGCGGCGCGAAGGGCCAGGTCGGTGCCGGGCTCGGGCAGACGATCTCGACCGGTACCGTGTCCCTGATCCCGCCGACCGACACGATCTCCGTCACCGGTCACGAGGAGACCGTCGACGGGGTACGCATGGTCTTCCAGATGGCCCCGGGGACCGAAGCCCCGTCGGAGATGCTCATCTACCTTCCCGACCACAAAGCGCTCTGCGCCGCTGAAGACGCCACCCACACGCTGCACAATCTCCTGACCCTGCGCGGCGCGATCGTCCGGGACCCGCATGCATGGGCGTTCTATCTGACCGAGGCGATCGACCTGTTCGGGGACGATGTCGAGACTGTTTTCGCGTCGCATCACTGGCCGACGTGGGGGCGCGAACGTGTCGTGGAGTACCTGTCGATCCAGCGCGACATCTACGCGTACCTCCACGACCAGACCCTGCGGCTCCTGAACAAGGGCTTGACCGGTCCGGAGATCGCCGAGGAGATCACACTCCCGCCCGTCCTCGAAAACGCCTGGAGTGCGCGGGGATACTACGGTTCGGTCAGTCACAACGTGAAGGCGATCTATCAGCGCTACCTGGGCTGGTTCGACGGCAATCCGGCCCACCTGTGGCAACATCCGCCGGTCGAGCAGGCGAAGCGGTACGTCGACTTCATGGGCGGCGCCGACGCGGTGGTGGACAAGGCACGCACGTCATTCGACGAGGGCGACTTCCGCTGGGTCGCCGAAGTCGTCAATCATGTGGTCTTCGCCCAACCCGACCACGCAGCCGCGCGTGAACTTCTCGCCGACACCTACGAACAACTCGGCTACGGCTCGGAGAACGGGACCTGGCGTGACTTCTACCTGTCCGGGGCAACGGAGTTGCGCGACGGCCAGTTCGGCACCCCGACCGAGACGAATGCACCGGACGTTCTCGGCCAACTCACCCCGTCGATGCTGTTCGATGCCATCGCCATTCAGGTCGACGGCCCCAGGGCATGGAACGAGAAGGTGTCGATCGACATCGTGTTGAGCGATGAACAAAACTACCGACTCCGGCTGGCCAACGGCGTCCTCACCTACAGCACCGCAGCACAATCCACCGCTGCCGACGCGACCGTGAGGGCCACGCGCAAGTCACTGCTGGTCCTCGCGGGCGGGGACCTCAGCGCTGAGACGCTCAGCGCGGCCGGCATTCAGATCGAGGGTGACACATCGGCGCTCGGGCGCCTGACCGCCGTCCTGGACCCAGGGGACAAAGACTTCGCCATCGTGACTCCGTGACCCGCTTCGCACAAGCGACAGTCAACCGTCATCGCTCGAGGAGGATTCCATGGCAGCCACCCCCACCCCGAAGGCCACCCCATCGAAACGAAACCCGTTGGCCGCCATCTCCCTGACCGGGTGGGTGGCACTGGTCATCACGATCGTGGCCGTGGTGTTCATCCTGCAGAACCGCACGTCGGTCTCCATCGAGTTGTTCTGGGTGAGTGTCCGATCCCCCATGTGGTTCATCCTGCTGGTCATCTTCGCCGTCGGCTGGCTGGTCGGTGCTCTCACCGTGGTCGGGGTGAACAGGCGACGGGCCAAGGCCCGGGCTGCATGACACCGGACTGAGTCACTTCGCTCGGCTTCGCCCGCGATGCCGCAGATGAGCGGCTTCGGGCGGGTCATGGTGCGCTGCACTCAGTTGGAGAGTCGCTCACCGAACTCGTGGATGACCTCGATGTCGGATTCCCACGGCAGCAGATCATGGATGGACTGTTCGAGTTCGGACAAGGGCGGCAGCTTCTCGGGACCGAGCACGGAGATGGTCGCGGTGTCTCCCTGCCAGGTCACGCTGGACACCTCGGCACCCGGCGTATCCGCGAGCCACTGCTCCGCGGCGTCGTACACCTGCTTCGCCCACACCGCGGACAGGGAGTTGAGCACCATCGGGACGACGACGAGTACGAGTGCGGCAGAGAGCACAACATAAGCACGACGGCGTCGACGACGACCCTCGTCTGCCACATCGTGGTACTTCGCGATCACCAGCACGACCGCGCAGGTGATGATCATCGCGATCATGTTCGAGGCGAACAGGATGAACGCTCCGATTGCGAGAGAGGGCGCACCCGATCCGAAGCACACTCCGGTGACTGCCAGCGGAGGCACGAGAGAGATCGCTATGGCCACACCGGGCAGCACATCGCCGAGGTCGCGCCGGGTGACTGCTATCGAACCGACCAAGCCGGTGGCCAGCGCCGCCAGCAGATCCATCAGCGTCGGCGACGTCCGGCCCACCACTTGCGAATTGCTCAGCACGGCGGTGGGATTGGGAAGCAGCTGGGCGACTACGATGCCGATGGCGACCACCATCAGCATCCCCGCACAGACGTACAGGAGACTCTTCGTCGCGAGACGGCCGCGACCTGTGACGATACCGAGGCCGATACCCAGGATCGGAGTGGCGAGGGGAGCGACGATCATCGCGCCGATCACCGTGGCGGTCGAGTCTGCCGCGACCCCCGCGGTCGCGATGACGCTCGACAAAACCAACATGAGCCAGAAGGCCGACTGCTTGGCACGGACGTCGCCGCTGGACAGATCGAGTCGGTCGTCGAGCTCGTCAACGGTGCGCCGCTGATTCTTCGGGATCAAGTCGAACATCGTCAGCTCACCGCCCCCACACCCTTGCCGATCAGCGCCACACCGATCACGAGGATGAGGACCGCCATCACCGTCGCGTTGTTCTCCTGTAGCCAGACCTTCACACTGTCCAACGGGGTTCGTAGACGTTGGGCGGCAACCTGGTAAGCGACCACGGGGACGACAACCGACGTGGCTGCGAGCACCGCGAACACCGCAACCACTGCGACATCGTCCGACGTCGACAAGCCGCCGGTCCCGATCGTGACGCCGGCCGCCGCGCAGAGGACCAGGTTCTTCGGGTTGATGGCGGCGAGAGCGAATCCGATGCCCATCGCAGCGGGCGGCTTCATCTCGTCGATGGCCGCCATCCACTTCGGCGTGGCGGATTCGGCGTTCCGAGAACGCCATTGCCGCACGCCTACCACCAGCAACAACACACCGAGACCCATCTTGATCCAGCCCGATGTCGTCGACGACTCACCGCCCGAATCGACGGCGCTGCCCAGCACGACGAAGATCGTGACGGCCACGACGATCCCGGCCAGCCAGCCGATGGCGAAGCCGATGCTAGTGGTCCGGGCATGACGCCCGAGGAGCATCAAGATCGCCGCGATGATGGGGATCGGCGACACGGCCACACCGACCGCCAACGGCAACAGATCTCCGATGACCGAACCCATGGAGCATCCCTACTTCATCTATCCGATTGATGTCCGCTCGATTTCGGCGGAGATCCGACACCGACAACCGACATCGGAGTCGACCGGAGAGGCAAACGGGCGACGGCGTCGTACGCCGTCGCCCGTGTCCTCAACACTCGAACGGGACTCAGACGGTCGTCCCGAGCGCCTTGGACTTCAGGTGCTCGAACTCCTGGGGAGTGATGGCCCCGGAATCGAGCAGCGACTTTGCTTCGGTGATCTGCTGGGTCGGCGAGGTACCGGCGACGGACTTGATGTACTCGTCGGAGGCCTGCTTCGCCTGGCTGTAGGCCTCACGCTGACGCTCGGCCATCCCCTTGCCCTTGGCCAGCAGGTACACGATGGCGGTGAGGTATGGGAAGACGATCAGGAAGATCACCCACGCCGCCTTCTGCCAGCCCGAGGCGGCCTTGTCCCGGAACAGGTCGCTGATGATGTGCCACAGGACGATCAGGTAGGCGACGAACGCGAAGATGACGATCGTGTACCAGATGAAGTCCCAGAATGAATCCCACATGAATAGTCTCCTTTGTCTAGAAGCAAGCCCTGCCCGGCGCACCGGACCCGTGAATCCCTATGAGCATGTCACAGCTCTACGGTGGTCAGCGCAACGAACATAGAAGAAACTCGTGAAATCCTGGGACTGCGGTAATCGATCGGGCAACCCAAGAACGGGATCGATCAACTCCGAAACCCGCGAAGGGCGACATGAACTCTCACACTGCGGTCTCCGGCGTCGAACTCGGGCTCGACACGTTCGGGGACATCACCGCCGACGCCGACAGCACCCGGCGTTCCGGCGCCCAGACGCTCCGCGATCTGCTCGAGCAGGCCGTACTCGCCGACGAGGTGGGCGTCGACTTCCTCGGTGTCGGTGAGCATCACCGGGACGACTACGCGGTGTCGGCACCCGAGGTCGTGCTCGGCGCGATCGCGGCGCGCACCACCCGGATGCGCCTGGGTTCGGCGGTGACCGTGCTCAGCTCCGATGATCCGATCCGCGTCTTCCAGCGATTCGCGACGGTCGACGCCCTGTCGTCGGGACGAGCGGAGGTGATTCTCGGTCGCGGATCGTTCACCGAGTCGTTCCCGCTGTTCGGATTCGACCTCTCCGACTACGAGGAGTTGTTCAGCGACAAACTCGCCCTGTTCGCCGAACTGCGCACCGGCCGACCCGTGTCGTGGTCGGGTTCGACGCGCGGACCGCTGCAGGGGCAGACGGTCTACCCCGAACTCGAGAACCCACCCCTGCCGACCTGGATCGCCGTCGGCGGCAGCCCCGAATCGGTGGTGCGCGCCGCGTCGTACGGGCTGCCCCTCATGCTCGCGATCATCGGCGGCGACCCGCTTCGGTTTCAGCCGTACGTCGACCTCTACCACCGCGCCCTGCGCGAGATGGACAAGTCCCCGTTACCCGTCGGCGTGCATTCGCCGGGCCATGTCGCCGAGACCGACGCCCAGGCACGCGACGAGTTGTGGCCGCATTACCGCGAATACGTCGGTCGCATCGGCCGCGAGCGCGGGTGGCCGCCGCCCACGCACATCGAGTTCGAACGCTCGACCGGACCGGGGGGCTCGCTCTACGTCGGGTCACCCGAGACGGTCGCGCGCAAGATCGCATCCACCGTCCGCGCACTGGGTGTGAGCCGCTTCGATCTGAAGTACTCGCACGGGACACTCGGCCATGCCGAACTGATGCGGAGCATCGAGTTGTACGGGACGCAGGTCATCCCGCGCGTGCGGGAACTGCTCAGCGCCGAGTCAGGGTGAGCTGAAAATCCCCGGCCGGGTCGGTCCAGGTCGCCTCGACGGTCAGGCCCGACGCCTCGAGTTCGCTCTGCAGCGCACCGGGTTCGAACTTGGTGCTGATCTCGGTGTGGATCTCCGTCCCCGCGGGCACCCGCCATGACCGGCCGAGCGCTCCGAAGTAGGCATCGACGTCACGTCGGGCGCGCAACCACATCTCGATGCGGTGCTCGTCGGGATTCCAGCGCGCGATGTGCTCGAAGTCGTCGACGTAGAGCCCGCGCGCATCGAGCCCGGTGCGCAGCACCTCGATCATGTTGCGGTTGAAATCCGCTGTGACACCCGCCCGGTCGTCGTACGCGGCAACCAGACGCCCGGTGTCCTTGATGAGGTCGGTGCCGAGCAGAAAGTAGTCACCGGGCGCGAGTGACGCCGCGAGCCGTCGATAGAACCCGGCGCGGTCGTCGGGTACGAAGTTCCCGATGGTGCCCCCGAGGAACACCGCGAGCCGAGGCCCGTCGGCCGCGGGCAGCTCGAGATCCGGTTCGGTGAAATCAGCGACGACCGGCACGACGTCGATCCCGGGATAGTCGGCCGAGAGCACTTCCGCAGTGGTGGTGAGCATCTCGGTGCTCACATCGACCGGAACGTAGGTCAGGCGCCGATCGGTGCCCATCGCCGCGCTGAACGCGTCGAGCAACAGGCGCGTCTTCGTCGAGGTTCCCGATCCGAGTTCGACGATGACCGCCGCCCCGGTCGTCGCCGCGATCTCCGCGGATCGTGCACGGAGGATGGCGGTCTCGCGGCGCGTCGGGTAGTACTCGTCCAGCCGCGTGATCTCGTCGAACAGCTTGCTGCCGCGCTCGTCGTAGAGCCACTTGGTCGGCAGGGTCGGCGGGTTCTGCCACAGGCCCGACAATGCGTCGGCGGCAAGACCGCTGGTGGTGGTCCCGGAATCGACGCTCGCGTCGCTGTCGAGGGTCATCGGGCGAGTCGCAGCCCCGAGAAGACCCAGCGCGACTGTGCCGGGAAGAAGTTCCGGTAGGTGATCCGCTCGTGGCCGACCGGGGTCACCGCACCGGCACCGCGCAGCACGTGCTGATCGGACATGAACTTGCCGTTGTACTCCCCCACCGCTCCGTTGGCCGGCACGAAACCCGGGTACGGGAGGTAGGCGCTCGCGGTCCACTCCCAGACGTCGCCGACCATCGCAGCACCCGCGCGACCGGGGTGACACCGCTGCGGATCGAGGAGCATTCCGCGTTCGTCGCCCAGCGACGCCGCGGCGATCTCCCACTCGAACTCGGTGGGCAATCGTGCGCCCGCCCATCGCGCGTATGCGTCGGCCTCGTAGAACGAGACATGCAGCACGGGCTCGTCGAGGACGATGGGGCGTCGTCCGGACAGCGTGTAGGTGGTCCACTCCGCGTCCCGGCCGGTGGACCCGGCCCCGGCCTCGTTCCGCCAGTAACCCGGGGCGTCCCAGCCGGTCTCGCGGATCCTCGCCCAGCCGTCGGACAACCAGAACTCGGCACGGCGGTAGCCGTCGTCGGCCATGAACTCCAGCCAGTCCGCATTCGTCACGGCGCGGTCGGCGATCTCGAAGTCCTCCAGGTAGACGCGGTGCCGGGGCCCCTCGTTGTCATAGGAGAACCCGTTGCCCAGAGCACCGATCTCCTGGACGCCGCCGTCGAATCGCCGCCAGCCCAGCGGTTTCGACGTGCCCGGTTCGTCCGGTTCGCGATCGACGTACACCGGGGCGAACACGTTCGTGGAGAACAGATGCTTGATGTCCATGAGCAGAAGCTCCTGGTGCTGCTGCTCGTGATTGCACCCCAGCTCGACGAGCTCGAGGGTCGCGTCGTCCAGAGTCCCGCTCTCGAGCCGATCGACCATGGCAGCGTCGACGTGTTCGCGGTAGCGGGTCACGTCGCGCACTCCGGGCCTGGTGACCAGGCCTCGATCGGGGCGCGGATGTCGTTCTCCGACAGCCTCGTAGTAGCTGTTGAACAGGTAACGGAAGGACTCGTCGTAGACCCGGTATCCGGGATCTTGCCGGAGGACGAACTCCTCGAAGAACCAGGTCACATGTGCCCGATGCCATTTCGCGGGACTGGCCTCGGTCATCGACTGCGGCGTCTGATCCTCGGGTGACAGCCTCGATGCCAACGTGTCGGTCAGCGCACGGACATCGACGAACCGCTGGGCGGCGTCGGTGCGCGAGTTGTGGGTCGGCGACGCCGCGCCGTTCACGGGCACGTCATGCGAGGACTCGGGACGGATCGACGGTTCGGTGATGCTCACTGGAATCCTCCGTGGCAAGAAGGGAGTCGCCGGCGACGTCTTCGCCGATCTCCGCATCCATCGTCACGACGGTTTCCGATCCTGTCAACGAACGCGGCCGAACGCCCCGGTCGCCGCGGTTCGTCAACCAAGGGTTGACGGGCATCGGTCGTCAACCTATGGTTGACGCATGCCTGATACACCTGTCACCATCCGTCTCGACGACCTCATCACCGCGATCCGAAAAGTCCACGACGACCCGCTGGATCAGCTGTCGGACGCCGTCCTCGCCGCCCAGCATCTCGGCGACGTGGCCGACAGCCTGATCGGCCATTTCGTCGACCAGGCACGACGCTCCGGCGCGTCCTGGACATCGATCGGCGCCAGCATGGGGGTGAGCAAACAGGCCGCCCAGAAGCGGTTCGTCGACCGGGTGTCGACGGCGAGCAGCGACGAGGCCCCCGCCGACGACAACCCGTTCTCGCGCTTCACCCCACGCGCGGCGAACGTTCTCATGGCTGCCAACGCAGGCGCGGCCGCCGACCGGGCCGAACACGTGACCCCCGCCCATATCGCGCGGTCCCTCACCGCCGAGCCGACGTCTCTCGTCTTCGTGGTGTTGTCCGAGTTCGGTGTCGACGCAGCCGCGTGGACGACCGCGATCACACCGCTGGTGCCGAGTCCGCGGGACATCCCCGACGCGGAGGCCACCAGCGTGGTGCCCTATGACGAGGCGGCCAAGGCGGTACTCGAGTCGACCGTGGGCGTCGCGGTCGAGCTGGGCCACAACTACATCGGCACCGAACACCTGCTTCTCGGCATGTTCGTCGATGACGGCCTGGCCGGCGCACTCGGCGGACTGGGCCTGACCCCCGAAGCAATTCGGGGGAAGATCGTCGAGGCGCTCGCTCAGGTCATGGAGCAGACGCCGCCGTCCGATTAGCGCACGGTCAGGCCCGAGGGAATGCCTGCGCCGCAACGCTTTCCGTCGAATCGCTTCGGGGTCCGACGGGTGGTGGAGTTCTCGGCGAGACCAAATGAGCGCCCGGCATTAGCATGCGTTCATGGGTCAGGTCATCGTCCACGCATCCGCGGTACCTGCCGGCCACGGCCCTCATCCGGCAGCCAGCCCGTTCGACCGGCGCATCAGCGAGGCCATCGACGTCACGGCTTTCGAGATCTACCAGGTGGAGCTCCCACCGGGCGCCGAAACGGTCGACCACGATCACATCGACGATCGCAACGATGACGTCTACGCCGTCATCGCGGGCAGCGGCTGGGTCGTCGTCGACGACGAACCGACGCCGATCGCGCCGGGCCAGTTCATCTCCGTCGATCTGCAGACCCGCCGTCGCCTACGCGCCGGGCCCGACGGGCTGACCGTCATCGCCGTCTGCGCCGAACAGCGCTGAGGAGAAGGGTTGTGGACGCCCCTACTCCGGGCTGTCCGAGATGTAGTGCACGGCAGCCTCTTCCGCGGAGGCCCCGGCTCCGTCGATCCCGGCGTCCTCGGCGACCGCCTCGGCCTCGGTGTCGATGCCGGAGCCCGCATCCGGGGCGATCAGCCGACCCGCTCGGGTATCCCCGACCTCGTCGTCCTTTTCGAACTCTTCGTCGCGGTCGGAATCATGTGCGCGCCAATCGGTCCGAGAACGTTCCTCGGCGGTGATCTCGTCCAGCGGGTCCACCGCCCCGACGTCGGGCTCCTCCTCGGCGAGCCTCTCGTCGAGCGTCTCCCCCTCGGCCTGCTCGCGGGAGGTCAGCCCGTGCACCGCACCCTTGGGCTCGTAGTCGGGCGGTGAGTACCCCTCGTCGAGGACGTCGTCGACCCCGCGGTCGTCGAGGGTGTCCTCGGGCTGGAGCTGATCGTCCTCGTCGAGGCTGTACTCGCCGTCCGAGCCCTCGGGGGTACTGCCGATGTCGTCCTTCATCCTTGCCACGATGCCAGCCCGTCGGTTGCTCCGCCAGGCGCGCAGGTGCGTGGGTCCTTTGAGCGCTGCGACCGCCGCCCGGTTCGGCGAAACGAGCCATGGTGGATCGCGCTATCGGCGACAATCACAAAGGTGATCGAGGAAATGCAGGCCGAGGCCCAGGCGCTGCTCTCGGCCGGTGAATACGACCACGCGCTGGCCGAGTTCTCCGTGCTCCGCGAGATCAGGTCGCGCCGTGAGGGACCCTATTCGGTGATGTACCTGTCCAATCTGCACGACTGCGTCCGGTGCATGTCTCACCTCATGCTGTGGTCCGACGCCAGTCATCTGTGTCGTGAGTTGCACGGCAAGTACGTGCGCACGCACGGGCGGGCCGAGGCCGACACGGTGGATGTCGCGAAGCACTGGGCCTGGGCGCTCGTGCACCTCCACGAGTACCCACCGGCCGTCCGCTTGTATCTGCTCACCGCCGACGCGCTGTGGGAATCCGATCCGGGCCAGGCGCAACGCCTCCTCGGCGCGGCGGTCATCCACCGGCACGATACCGATCCCCTCGCCCTGCTCTCGCCCGGTCTCATCGACGGCGTCGGCCTCCGTCACGCGGAGGAGGAACGCGAGACGATCGCACGACTCGTCGCCGCCCTCGCCGACACCGGCGCGGTGTCGACGAGCACGGCCACGATCGATGGTCTGGCCTTCGCCTGATCCGTCAGACGACGTCTCGGCGTCGTCGCCGCATGATGTAGCTGTCGGCGCCCATCCGGCCCGCCGACGTGTACCCGACCGCCAGCAGGCCCGCGATCAGCGCCAGCGGCCACTCGTAACCGCCGTCCATGTTCCAGAACCCGGCGTCCCAGTGCACGAAGACGATCGCACCGATCATGTCCGCGATCAGCAGGGTCGCGACGATCGGCAGCAGCAGTCCGAGGATCAGCAGGATGCCGCCGATCAGCTCGACCCAGGTGGCGTAATAGGCCGCCAGCTCCGGGTAGGGCACGTCCATCCCGCCGGGCCCGAAGGCCACCTTGGTGGCATCCATACCCTGCGTGAACAGCTTCTGCCAACCGTGGGCGATGAAGATGATGCCGAGTATCAGGCGCGCGAGAAACTGCGCCACACTACCGAATCCGCTCATTCCGCACTCCTCGAATCGATCGGGCGGGCCGGTTGCGCCGCCGCCAGGTACTCTCTCAGTGTCCGGGACAGCATCGCCCCGTCGCGGGTGAACTGCAGAATCGAGACATCACCACCCAACCGCAACCGCTTCGTGACCGGTCGCAGCGCGTCGCCGACGCGACTCGTCGAAGCGCGTGACCGCACGTCAGCCCGCAGGGCAGAACGGAGTAGGAGTCGAGAGTGCCGGGAAAGTTTGGGCTGGGTTCACGGGGCAATTCCGGGCAACCAGTGTTGGGAGCACCCGCCGACGTCCTCGATCCCTACCTGCCCGACAACGGCAATCTGGGGTATCGGATCTCCCGATACGACCTGGAGCTCGAATACAAGGTCGCCAGCAACCGGCTCGAGGGCACCGCGATCCTGACCGCGACGTCGTACGCCGAGCTCAAACGCTTCACCCTCGACCTGGCGAGTTCGCTCTCGGTGCACCGGGTGTCGGTGAACGACAAGCGCGCCCGCTACTCGCACCGGAACCACAAGCTGACCATCACGCCGGACACTCCGCTCCCCCCGGGTGGAGCCATGACCGTCACGGTCCGGTACCACGGCAGCCCCCACCCGATCCGCGGCCCGTGGGGCGAGGTCGGCTGGGAGGAACTGACCGACGGTGCGCTCTGCGCGAACCAACCCAACGGGGCGGCATCGTGGTTCCCGTGCGATGACCACCCGAGCGCCAAGGCGCCGTACCGGATCTCGATCACCACCGACAGCCCGTACCACGCGCTGGCGAACGGCGTGCTGGAGTCCAAACGTGTCCGCGCCGCGCACACCACCTGGGTGTACGAGCAGGTGGAGCCGATGCCCACCTACCTGGCGTCGATCCAGATCGGCCAATACAAACAGATCTCGTTGGCGTCCAAGCCGATTCCGGTCTCGGGTCTGGTTCCCGCGCGCCTCGAGGAGAACTTCGGCATCGACTTCGGCAAGCAGACCGAGATGGTCTCGGCGTTCATCGAGATGTTCGGGCCCTACCCCTTCCCGCTGTACACCGTCGTGGTGACCGATGACGAGCTCGAGATCCCCATCGAGGCACAGAGTTTCTCCACCTTCGGCGCGAACCACTGTGACGGCAGCCGGCATGCCGAGCGGTTGATCGCCCACGAACTCGCACATCAGTGGTTCGGCAACTCGGTGACCGCGGCCCGGTGGCGCGACATCTGGCTCCACGAGGGTTTCGCCTGTTACGCCGAGTGGCTGTGGAGTCAGCACTCGGGTGGCCGGAGCGCCGACGAGTGGGCGCGTCACTACTACGCGAAACTCGAATCGTCTCCGGTGCGTGTGCCACTCGCCGATCCCGGCCCTCGCAAGATGTTCGACGACTGGATCTACAAGCGCGGCGCACTCACCCTGCACGCACTGCGGCTGACCCTCGGCGACGGGGACTTCTTCGCACTCTTGCAGCGATGGACCGACAAGCACCGCTACGGCTCGGTGACCACCGAGGACTTCATGGCGCTCGCCGCGACCCAGTCGTCGACGCCACTCAAACAACTCTGGGACGACTGGCTGTTCACGCCCGAACTGCCGCCGTTCCCAGGTCCCTCCTGACCGTTCGATGACGACCGATCCGACGACGCCGGGTCCCGACCCGAGTGCGACGGTCCCGTCCGCTGACATGTCCGCCCGTTCGCTGGGTCGGGTCACGATCGCGACGGTTGTCGCGGCCGCGTCGGGATATGCCGTCCTGCTCTTGGCGGCCCGCCATCTCGGCGCCGTCGGTTATGGCGTGTTCGCCGTGTTCTGGGCCGCGTATGGGCTGGTGACCGGCGCGCAGAACGGACAGCTGCAGGAGACCACCCGAACGGTGCGAACCGCGGCGTCGGAGGGCCTCGCCCGGTCGAGGCCGCTGCTGGTGAACACGGGCATCGGTGTGGGCCTCGCCGTTCTCGTCCTGGTGTCGTCACCGCTGTGGAGCGGCCGGGTCTTCACCGCGGACCGCGGACTGTCGGTGCTGCTGCTCGCAGTGGGCGTGGCGAGCTTCGCGGTCTACGCCCACCTGTGTGGCGCATTGTCGGGACGACTGAACTGGTCGTCGTTCGCGATGTTGTTGTCGATCGACGCGCTGATCCGGCTCGCCGGTGCCGGGATCGTGGTGGCAGCCGGCTGGGGCACCACCGCGTTCCTCGTCGTCACCGTCATCGGTTCCGTGTCGTGGTGCGTGGTCCTGGCGGTCTCGGCGACGGCCCGCCGCGCGATCGGCGTTGCCGGCGACATCCCGCCCCGGAGCCTGACGGTCAACACGCTGACCGCGATGGCCGCCGCAGCGGCGAGTGCCGTCCTCGTCATGGGGTTCCCGGTCCTCATCAACCTCACCACCGACCTGCGCGGCGGGTCCGACGCCGACGACACCCGGACGATCGGCGCACTGATCCTCGCCGTCACCCTGACGCGCGCGCCACTGCTGGTGCCGCTCAACAGCTTTCAGGGCGTTCTGATCTCGCGATTCGTCGATGGCCGGGACCGTCGGCTCGCCTCGCTCGGTGTCCCACTCGGGATCGTCGCCGCGGTCGGCGGGGTGGGGGTCCTCGCCGCGTGGCTGCTCGGCCCGTGGTTGCTGAGGTCGGTGTTCGGGGCTGATTTCGATCTCGACGGGCTGGTCGTTGCCGCCCTGACACTCGGCGCGACCTGCCTGGCGCTGCTGACGGTGACCGGCGCCGCCGCGATCGCCGCGGGCGCCCACCGCTGGTATGCGGCCGGTTGGTGGGTGGCGACCCTCGTGGCGGTTGCGATGCTCCTGCTGCCGTTCGACGTCGCGACCCGGACCTGCGTCGCCCTCGTCGTCGGTCCGCTGATCGGGCTCGGTGTGCATCTCGTCGGGGTCCTGCGGGCCTGACCCTTCGTGACGCTCGCAAGCTCGCTCCTCAGGGAGCAGGGGTCCGCTCGCAAGCTCGCTCCTCAGGGAGCAGGGGGGTCCGCTCGCGAGCGCGCTCCTAGCTCGCGGACGACCCCCGCAATCGGCCGATGCCCGGCCCGACGCGAGCGGAGAGGTGGTTCAGCCTCGACGTCGCGTGCCACCTCGCGGCGCGCGCCGCCTTCGGCCAACCGCGCGCGGCGCATCGCTGCGCTTCCTCTGCGAAGAAGCGGTTCTCCTCGGCGAACCGCCGGCCGTCGACCGCCTGGATCGAACTCACCGACGCGCTGTGTCTGCGGTAGGAGAAGACCACCTCAGGGTCGTAGACCAGTGAGCCGTCGGCGCTCGCGAGATCGACGAGAAGCGCCAGGTCGAGGACGATCTCGAGTCCCGGACGGAACCCGACCTCGCGGACGGCGGCGGTTCGCCACAGCAGGGACGGGAAATATGTCCAGTTGCCGTGGTAGAGCGTGGTCGCGAGCCGCTCCCCTGCCAGCACGGTCGCGCGCGGCGGCGCGAGGATCGACTTGATCCGGTCACCCAGCGGTGTGACGGCCTGACCGTTCTCGTCGATGACGTCCACACCGGGCGCGATGACCGCGGCATCGGGGTGGTGGCCGGCCAGCGTGCGGACGGTGCTCAGGTAGTCCCGATGCATGAGGTCGTCGCATCCCATGACGACGAACCAGTCGGCGGTCACCAGGTCGACGCAGCGTCGGAAGTTCCCGTTCACGCCGAGGTTGGTCTCGTTGCGCAGGTAGTGGACCCGGGCATCGCCGAGCGACTCCAGCCACCGTCGGGGCGTCGGATCCGGGTAACAGTCGTCGACGACCACCAGGCGCAACTCCGGGTCGCTCTGCTCGAGAACGCTGGTCACGGCCTGCTGGAACTGGTCGACGTCGCCATAAAACGGCATCATCACGTCGATCGTCACCGGGCAAGACTAACCAGGTCCGAACCCACTGCCGCGCAGGAGGCGTGCCAGACGACAGACACCACGTGGGAGCGGGTTAGGGTTGGTGACCATGGCCGACCCCAGTACCAACGCCGACGTGTGGCTGGTGGTACCCGTGTTCAACGAGGGCCAGGTCATCCGCGAGGTGGCAGCCAAGGCCCGCGAGACGTTTCCCAACATCGTCTGCGTCGACGACGGCAGTTCGGACAACTCGGCCGAGGAGATCCGGGCCGCAGGCGTGCATCTGGTGCGCCACCCCGTGAACCTCGGTCAGGGCGCCGCCATCCAGACCGGCGTCGAATATGCGCGTCGCCGGCCGGGGGCCCGGTTCTTCGTGACGTTCGATGCCGACGGCCAGCATCAGGTCGACGACGTCTCGGCGATGATCGAGCGGTTGCGACGCGAGCCGGTCGACATCATCGTCGGAACCCGCTTCGCCGACGGCCGAAGCGAGTCGGTTCCGTTGCTGCGCCGAATGGCGTTGCGCACCATCGTGTTCCTGAGCCCGCGCACCCGTCGCCTCGGATTGTCCGACGCGCACAACGGGCTTCGCGCTTTCAACAAGACCGTGGCCGATGAGCTCGATCTCCTCATGAGCGGGATGAGCCACGCGTCGGAGTTCATCGCGCTGATCGATCACCACCGGTGGCGGGTGGCCGAACAACCGGTGACGATCCTCTACACCGACTATTCGCGCGCGAAGGGTCAGTCGCTGATCAACGGGGTCAACATCGTCGCCGACGGACTCTTCCACACGCGGATGAGGAAGTGAGGCCTCGATGATCTGGTTCCAGATCCTCGCGATCCTCGGTCTGGTCGCGCTCGTCGGTTTCTTCGTGGTGAACCGCGGAACGGCTCGCGCATCAGCGGGTGTCAAGCTGCTGTTCGTCGCGTTCATCGGATTCGGCCTCTACGCGATGCTGCGTCAGGACGATGTCACCTGGGTCGCCAACAAGATCGGCATCCAGCGCGGCCTCGACCTGGTGCTGTTCCTGTTGGTCATCGCGTTCGCGTTCACCACGGTGTCGACGTATCTGCGGTTCCGCGATCTCGAGGTCAAATACGCGCGCCTGGCCCGCGCCATCGCGCTGCAGGACGCCGAGCGGGAGCACCGGGGCGGACCAGGCGACTAGCGTCCGACCGTCACCTCCTGAGCCGTTGCATCCGCCGACTCGGGTTGTTCGTTGTCATCATCGACGGCAGAACGCCTTACGGTCGTGGCCACCTGAAACATGCCGGCGACGATGGAGGCGTACAGAACGAGCTCGCCGAAGTTGCCGAGCCAGAGAACCGACATACCCCCCGCCGCGGTGACCAGCATCATGACCGACCCGATGAGCAGCCAGCACGATCGGGCCTGACGCCAGGCGGACACACCGATCGCGATGAGCAGCAGCACGGTGCCCAGCGCCGGGATCGGCTGGCCGGCAGCCGCCGCGTTGGCGTACCGCAGCGCGTCACCGTCAGTCTCCGGCGTCAGATCCAGCGCCACGAACAGTTCGACGATCCCGACGACCACGAGCGCGGCGACCAGGAGGGCCCCGACAACGACGACCGAGCGGCGCCACCGAACTCCCAGACGCCAGACCAGGATCGCCGCGGCCACCACGATCAGCGGGGTCATCAGACCGTGAATCCAGAAGCGCGGCAGATTGATCGCGTGGAGCACGTCGCCGAATCCGACCATGCGTCCGACCGCGACCGCGACATTGTCGAACGTCAGCGCAACCCCGAGGAGGACCACGAGCCAGGTCACCGCCCCGCACGATCGCCTCAGGTGGAGCGCACACGCGGTCAACGCGATCATCCCCAGCCCTATCGCGGCCATGATCGCCGAATTTCCCAACAGTTCCGAGAGCATCCGCTCGCCACCTCCCAACACTCAGCCTACTGAACGATTCGGAGACCCGAGGCCGGCGGACTGGTCGCCCGAGGAACTTCGCATTCACCCTTGCGTCTACGTATACATCTACTTATAGTTGGCGCATGCCCAACAAGACCATCTACGTCTCCGACGAGGACATCAAGGTCCTCGAACGCGCTCAACAGGTGTCGGGAGGCAATCTCTCCGGCGCGGTCGTCGAAGCGTTGCGCGCCTACGTCCGGGCGGCCGATTACCGCGACGCGGGCTACGAGGAGGTGGTCCTGCGGGACGGACCCGACGGCGTCCGACGCAAGCGATTCTTCGGTCGACTCCTGGCCGAGGAGACCGAGTACGACGAGGCCACCGGCAACGCGACGAAATTGAGCGCCTACGAGGGTCGCACGGGCAAGATCGTCCTCGCGGTCCACCACGTCGACTGGGCGAACTACGGGGTGACCCATCGGCAGAAGACCGGCAACTGGCTGAAGGACTTGACCGGTCTGCCCAGCGTCCGCAGCCTGTTCACCGCCGACCTCCCCGACTGGGGTGACTACCGCGTCGACATCGTCGACACTGCCGAGCAACTCAAACCTCTTGTCCCCGAGCGGTTCTACGCGCGCACCGCAGCCGCCCTCCGACCCGAGGTCGAAGACCTGGACGTGTGACAGTCGAAGACCCTTCGTGACGCTTCGCTCCTCAGGGAGCAGGGGTAATCCCACCCGACCGACCCGCTAGCACAACCGAGCACTTCCGACGACGTCCATCAGGGATGGCCGTCTACCCACCTATGCATATATGCGCATGTGTTTATTCATTTTTCCATCCACCGTAGGGAGCACGATCATGACAACGACCGCCATCCGCGCCACCGGACTCACGAAGTCCTTCGGCGATCACACCGTCCTCGACGGTATCGATCTCGAGGTACCCGCGGGCAGCGTGTTCGCACTACTCGGTCCCAACGGTTCGGGAAAGACGACCACGGTCAAGATCTTGTCCACGTTGTCGCACCCGGACGCCGGGGACGTGGAGATCGCCGGCCGCGATCCGCGAACCGACCGCGCGGAGATCTGCGCCCAGATCGGTCTGACCGGCCAGTTCGCCGCCGTCGACACCTTGCTGACCGGACGGGAGAACCTCACCATGGTCGCCCGGTTGCGGCACCTGTCGAAGACGGCGACCCGCGAACGGGTCGATCGGCTGCTCGCCGACTTCGACCTCACCGAGGCCGCCGACCGTCGGGTCGCCGAGTACTCCGGCGGCATGACCAGGCGCCTCGACCTGGCCATGACGCTGGTGGGCGAACCGGCGATCATCTTTCTCGACGAGCCGACGACCGGACTCGACCCACGGTCTCGTCGCACGGTGTGGGACACCGTCCGCGGCCTTGTCGCCGGCGGCACGACCATCTTCCTCACCACGCAGTACCTGGAGGAGGCCGACCATCTCGCCGACCGCATCGCCGTGCTCGACCGGGGCCGGATCGTGGCCGAGGGCACGGCCGCCGAACTGAAACGACTCGTCCCCGGCGGGTATATCCGGATCGACTTCACCGACGCCGACGACCTCGAACGGGCGCGGGTCCGCTTCCCATCGGCGGTGGACACCCCGGGCGAGAACACCCTCGCCGTGCCGGGGGGTGCCGGCATCGGCGCGGTCCGGGACGTCCTGTCCACCCTCGACGAAGCGAACATCGACGCCTCCGGGATCTCGGTGCACACACCGGATCTCGACGACGTCTTCCTCACGATCACCGGCCGCGCCGCCGCCACCAACTAAGGAGAAGCCATGACCACCACGCTCGACCACACCCTGTCGGACTCCGCTGTGATGGTGCGACGCAATCTGATCCGGTTGCGGCGTTATCCCACCATGATGTTCTCGACGATCGCCATGCCGGTGGTGATCCTGCTGATGATGACCTACTTCTTCGGCGGTGCCATCGAGAGCGCACTGTCCGCGGACGGACCGATCGACGGAAAGTACATCAACTATCTGCTGCCCGGCCTGCTCCTCTTCGTGCCGTCGTTCCTGACGGTGGCGGTGGCTGTCTCGGTCAACCAGGACGTCACCGAGGGCATCATCAACCGGTTGCGATCGCTGGCCACTCCGCCGACGGCGATCCTGGCAGGACACTTCGTCGGCGCCCTGATCCAGGGTGTCGTCGCGGTCTGCTTCCTGTTGGCGGTGGCCTTCGCACTCGGATTCCGCGCCGACGCAAGCCTTCTCGACTGGTTCGCGGCCGGCGGGCTGCTCCTGCTGCTGACCGCGGGCCTGGTGTGGATCGCGGTGGCCATGGGCGTCGTCGCGCCGAACCCCGAGAGTGCCAGCAACATGCCCTTGCCGTTGCTGTTCCTGCCCTACCTGGGCAGTGGGCTGGTCCCGACCGACAGCATGCCGAACGGCGTCCGCCAGTTCGCCGAGTACCAGCCGTTCAGTCCGATCGCCGACACGCTTCGCGGACTCCTCATGGGTCTCGACATCAGCGATCGCTGGCCGTGGGCGCTGGGCTGGTGTGTGGTGTTCCTGGTCGTCGGTTACTTCTGGGCGGTCACCGCCTTCCGGCGGTCGACCAACGGCTGACTTCCGCCCGCCCCGGCACGTGTACGGCCACGCCGTACACGTTTCGGCGTTCGGACGCCTCAGCTACGTCGGGCCCGCAGGAACTCGGCCACCTCGTCGTAAACCGGGAGCAGGCCCGACTCACGTGCCTCGGAAAGCCCCGGCGCAGCGGTGTCCTTCGGGGAGAGTTCGAATTCCAGGGGTGAACCGTCGCGTGCCCGCGTCGGCCAGTCGATGGCGAGCTCGGGATCGAGCGGATTGATGCCGTGTTCACCGGTCGGGTTGTAACCGGTGGAGCAGAGGTAGGTCACGGTCGAGTTGTCGGCGAGGGCACAGAACGCGTGTCCGAGTCCCTCTGCGAGGTAGACCGCCCGGCGGTCGACATCGTCGAGCAGGACGGTGTCGTACGCACCGAAAGTGGGTGAGCCGACCCGGATGTCGACGATGACATCGAGGATCGCACCGCTGGGGCAGGTGACGTACTTGGCCTGTCCCGGCGGGACGTCGGCGAAGTGGACACCGCGGAGGACGCCGGCGGCCGACACCGAGAGATTCACCTGCGCGAGGTCGAAGCGGTGCCCGATGGCCTCGGCCAGCACATCGGCCTTGAACGCCTCCGCGAACAACCCCCGGGCGTCGCCGTGCTGGACCGGCGTGAACTCCCAGGCACCCTCGATGGCGAGTGGGCGGACCTTCATGAGAAGCCTTTCGCGTCAGAAACCCTTGCCACGCTGAAGGAGCTCCAGCAGGTAGTCACCGTAACCCGACTTGCGCAATGTGTCGGCCCGAGCCCGCAGCTCATCGTCGTCCAGATAACCCTGGCGCCAGGCGATCTCTTCCGGAACAGCGATTTTCAGCCCTTGCCGTTGTTCGACGGTGCGCACGAAGTTGCCGGCGTCGAGCAGGCTGTCGAACGTTCCGGTGTCGAGCCAGGCCGTCCCGCGGGGCAGCACGGTGACCGACAGCTTGCCGCGGTCGAGGTAGTGCGCGTTGACGTCGGTGATCTCGTATTCGCCGCGGGCGCTGGGCTTCAGGTCACGGGCGATGTCGACGACGTCGTTGTCGTAGAAGTACAGACCGGGCACCGCGAAGTTCGACTTCGGGTCGGCGGGCTTTTCTTCCAGCGAGATGGCGGTGCCGTCGGCGTCGAAGTCGACGACGCCGTAGGCCTCCGGGTTGGCCACCCAGTAGGCGAAGACCGCACCGCCGTCGACGTTCTCGAAACCCTGCAGCCGGCTGCCGAGACCGGGGCCGTAGAAGATGTTGTCGCCGAGCACGAGTGCGACCGACTCGGTCCCGACGTGCTCGGCGCCGAGGACGAAGGCCTGGGCGAGGCCGTCGGGCGAGGGCTGGGTCTTGTAGGTCAGGTTGATGCCGAACTGGTCCCCGTTGCCGAGCAGGTTCTCGAAGGCCGGGGCGTCGTGCGGGGTGGTGATGATCAGGATGTCGCGGATGCCGGCCAGCATGAGCGTCGAGAGCGGGTAGTAGATCATCGGTTTGTCGTAGACCGGGACGAGCTGTTTGCTCACCCCCTGCGTGATGGGGTGAAGCCGGGTGCCCGTACCGCCGGCCAGGATGATCCCTTTCATGGCGATCAGGGTAATGCCCGACACCCTTCGCGACGCCAGGTGCGTCGTGCCACCATGCGTTCACCCGGGACGCCCGCACCGGCTGCTCGGTAGAGTGACGGCGTCCACCGACCTCGACGAAAGGCGTCGCACGTGCGTGTTCTCGTGACCGGGGGTGCCGGGTTCATCGGCGCCAACTTCGTGCTGCGCACGCTGGCCACCCGCCCCGACACCTCGATCCGGGTACTGGACAAACTCACCTACGCCGCCAACCCCGACACCCTCGCCCCGGTCGCCGACCGCGTCGAACTCGTCGAGGGCGACATCACCGACGCCGCCCTCGTCGACCGCCTGGTCGCCGAGGCCGACCTCGTCGTGCACTTCGCCGCCGAATCCCACAACGACAACTCCCTGGCCGACCCGTCGGCCTTCGTCACCACCAACCTCGTGGGCACCTACACCCTGCTCGAAGCCGTCCGCACCCACCAGGTGCGCTACCACCACATCAGCACCGACGAGGTCTACGGCGACCTCGACCTCGACGACCCCGCCCGCTTCACCGAGACCACCGCCTACAACCCGTCGAGCCCCTACTCCTCGACCAAGGCCGGCAGCGACCTCCTCGTCCGCGCCTGGGTCCGCTCCTTCGGCGTCGCCGCGACCATCTCCAACTGCTCCAACAACTACGGCCCCTACCAGCACATCGAGAAGTTCATCCCCCGCCAGATCACCAACGTGCTCTCCGGCGTGCGCCCCAAGCTCTACGGCGACGGCCGCAACATCCGCGACTGGATCCACGTCGACGACCACAACGACGCCGTCTGGACCATCATCGACCGCGGCCGCATCGGTGAGACCTACCTCATCGGCGCCGACGGCGAAATCGACAACCGCACCGTCGTGGAAACCATCCTCGAACTCCTCGACCAGCCCACCGACGCCTTCGACTTCGTCACCGACCGCCCCGGCCACGACCGCCGCTACGCCATCGACTCCACCCGCCTGCGCACCGAACTCGGCTGGACCCCCTCCTACCTCGACTTCCGCACCGGCCTGGCCGCCACCATCGACTGGTACCGCGACCACGCCGCCTGGTGGCAACCCACCAAAGAATCAGTCGAACAGAAATACGCCGCCACCGAACGCGTCACCGGGTAGCCGCCCCGCCGCTGGTTGAGCCGCCCCGCCGCCGGTTGAGCCGCCCCTCCGCTGGTTGAGCCGGCGACGAGCGCAGCGAGGAGCCGAGTCGAAACCACGCCCCTTGGCCCATTCCCAGGGTCGCCGCATACGGTGGGGGTCATGCGCGTACTCGTGAGCGGCGGCGCGGGCTACATCGGCTCGCACACCGTCGTCCAATTGGTCTCGGCCGGACACGACGTGGTCATCGTCGACGATTTCAGCAATGCCAAACCGACTGTCGTCGGTCGGCTCGAGGCGCTGACCGAGCGTTCCATCCCGGTGCACGCCTTCGACCTCGCCGACGTCGACAAGACCGAACACTTCTTCGCCCACGAGGACATCGACGCGGTCATCCACTTCGCGGGGTACAAGGCGGTCGGCGAGTCGGTGGCCAAACCGCTCGACTACTACCAGAACAACCTCGGCACGACCTTCGCGCTGCTCCGCGCGATGGAGCGCCACGACGTGCACACGCTGGTGTTCTCGTCCTCGGCGACGGTCTACGGTGCCGAGCCCGAACTACCGATGACCGAGGATCTGCCCACGTCGGCGACCAACCCGTACGGCTGGACCAAGGTGATGATCGAGCAGATCCTGCGCGACGTCGCCGCGAGTTCGGATCTGTGGCGTATCGCGGCGCTGCGCTACTTCAACCCCGTGGGCGCTCACCCGAGCGGGACGATCGGCGAGGACCCGTCGGGCATCCCCAACAACCTCATGCCGTTCGTCGCGCAGGTCGCGGTCGGCCGGCGCGAGAAGTTGTCGGTGTTCGGCGACGACTACGACACCCCGGACGGAACCGGTGTCCGCGACTACATCCACGTCGACGACCTGGCCGCGGGTCACGTCGCCGCGCTCGACCGGATCAGCACCGGAGGGGCCGGCATGTCGACGTGGAATCTCGGTACGGGCCAGGGCGTCTCGGTCCTCGAGGTCGTGCACGCGTTCGAGCGGGCCAGCGGCCGACCCATCCCCTACGAGGTCGCTCCCCGTCGTGCCGGTGACATCGCCGCGTCCTACGCCGACCCGACTCGGGCGAACGCCGATTTGGGCTGGCACGCCGACAAGACCATCGACGACATGTGCGCGGACACCTGGCGGTGGCAGTCGGGCAATCCGAAGGGGTACCCGGACGCCTGAGGCGGTCCCCGGCCCCCGCTCACGCGGGCGTGTGCGGGTCGTCGGGGTCGACGATCTCGTCTGTCGCCCAGCCGATGTAGCGCCGGGCGGAGGTTTCGACGACGCCGCGGGCGTCGTGGTCGATCACGACGCCGAACGCGTCGTAGAGCCGGTCGAACCGGAGTTCACCGATACGGTCGACGATCTGGCGGACGAGCCGCGGCGACAGCGGAATCATGTTCGGGTAGCTGCGCATGAAGGTGACCATGCCCGGTTGCATCACACCCTTGACGGTGTCGCCGGTCAGGATCGCGCCCCGCCCGTTCGCGGCGTCGGGTAGGTGGAGGACCGCGCTCCCGGGAAAGTGCCCACCGCACCGGACGAGTCGCACCCCGCCGGGAAGATCAGCCGTGTCGGTCCAGAATTCGATCACCGGGTCCGGGCGGGTCACCCAGCGTCGGTCGAAGTCGTTGTAGTACACGGGGACCCGACCGAATCGATGGCTGAGCGACACACTCGCGCCGACGAGGTGCGGGTGGCTGGCGGCGACGGCGGCGAGCCCGCCGTGCCGTTCGAGCCACTCGACCAGCGCGGGCCCGATGAACCCCGGTGGCTCCCACAGGATGTTCCCGTCGGACGTGGCGATCACGAAGCCGCGCTGCCCGATCCCGACCGACGGACGCACCGTCAGCGCGGTCAGGCCGGATTCCACCTCGTCAGTGGTCAGTGCGTTGTCGGCGGTCTCGTCCAACGGCATGAAATACGGTCCGCTCTCCGGGAGCCACTGCCGGTCGTCGTCGCAGATCGGGCACATCGCGGGCGGGGTATCGCCCGGCGGGAACTCGTTGGCGCAGAAGACACACATCCAGGGCCGCATGTGTCGACGCTAGACCCCATCACCCGCGCGGTGTCGGGGATCGGCGCCGCGGCCGGGGCAGGACGATCAGGGCGCGGGCGGCGGATAGACCAGGTCGTTGACGCGGTAGATCACCGCGTCGCCGCGGCGGAACACCTCGGTCAGTCCGGGCGCACCGTTCTGCCGTAGCGACAGGAACGGGTCCCCCTGGTGGCCCCGCGAGGGATCGGGCATGCCGCGCTGGAACTCCCAGTAGCTCGGCGGCGAGTCGATGACGTAGTGCACGTTCATGTCTCGCACGATCTGGTCGATCGCCGGGTCGGCGCCGATCTTCGACACACCCCAGAACACGTCGCGCTGCCGCTCCGAGAACTCGTTGGCCCGATAGAACGGGAACATGGGTGTGACCCCGGTGACCGGGTAGAGCCAGCCGGTCCCCTGGTCGAGGTTGTTCAGGACGAGCACGTCCTGGGCATCGGGTTGCGACGCCAGCCATGCGTAGGCGGCGAGGTCGTCGGGGCCGACGTACTTGCCGCCCCGCTCCTTCGACGCGATCTGCGCATTCGGCGGATAGCGGACGACGGCGGCGCCGGCGATCAGCGCCAGCAGCACCACATACGTCGCGGCCACCACCCAGCCCGCCTTCCCCGACGTCGTCTCGCCCGGTTCCCGGCCCTCGGCCTGACCGGACACCGCGCGGCGTCGGACGAAGCCGGCCACGCCCAGCGCGAGAGCGCCGATCGCCACACCGGCGGCCGCCGCCGAGATGATCGCGACGACGAACGTGAGGCGATGCGGCGAGTTGTAGAAGTACCCGCCGATCACCCCGAGGGGCGCCGACAGCGGGCCGAGAGACACCATGGCGTTGGCGGTGACCAGCGCGAACACGAACCACGCGGCGAGCCCGGCCCAGCACCGCGACCAGGCCAGCGCGATCAGGCCCAGCAGGGTGACGGCGATCAGCGGCCACACCGGGAAGTGGTCGAGTTCGAGCGGGATCGTCCCGTTGAACGCACCTTTGACAAGTCCGTCGAGCACGCCGATCGTGTCCTCGCGGAAGTCGAAGAACGGGAGCTCGTTGGTGTCGGCGACCCGGATGGTACCCAGCACAACCGGCGCGATGAGGACCAGTGTCAGCACGGCCGTCACCGCCAGGGCCGCAAGGTCGCGCAGGCGCCCGGCAACCGGACGCCACAGACCCTCGCACAGCCACCATAGGCCGACGATCACGCCGACGACGATGAGACCGGACGGGTGCGTGGCGGTCACACCGGCAACGGCAAGCGCGGCGGGCAACACACGGGAGCGGTCCGAGACGACGCTCATCACGAGCACGGCGGCCACCGGCGCCAGGCTGACGCCCACCGCATTGGGCACGGAGGTCAGCTGGATCTCGACGTACGGCAGCGACGGGAACAGCGCGCTCAGCGCTCCCGCCGTGCCGGCGATGAAGGCGGCCGAGTCGACGTCGTAGCGGTGCCGCGCGAACCAGTAGGCCAGCGACGCGACGCCGAGCGGCACGGTTACCGCAAGCACCGCAGGCGAATAGGTGTTGTAGAGCTCCACCGGGTCGACGCCGGTCAGCGGAAACAGCAGCGCGCCCAGCGCATGCCAGGTGTTCGGGTAGTAGTTGAAGCCCTGGGTGTCGTAGTTCATCAGCTCGCCCATACGCATGGCCGAGCCGATGCCCGTCTCGTGGATCCAGCGCAGAGAACTGGCGTGCCACAACGAGTCCCACACCTGCGAGATGTTGCCGAGACCCGCGAACGCGGTGTTCACGATCGGCCGGATACAGGTGACGGCGATGACGATGCCCCCGAGTGCGAGGCCCGCGGCGACCCGCAGCACCGCCGTGCGGCCCACCCGGTGTTCACCGGTGTCCTCGGATGGCGGCGCCAGCCGTCTACCCCGGCGCGTGAGCAGCAGCGCCGAATAGATCCAGGCGCCGGCGACCGCGAAGACCAGGCCGACGAGCGCCGACACCCCGTTCCACTCGAAACCGACGATCGAGTACAGCACCGTCAGGATCGAGACGAGAGCGAAGGTGATGGGCGGGCCGGCGGCCAGCGCGACCGGCCACGGGAGGTTCATCCGCCGGCCGACGAGCGCGCCCGGCACGATCAGCACGAGCGCCGACACCACGACGACCCATGCCCCAAGCATCATCGCCCGCGCCTTTCCACACTCACCCGCTGCACTCCCCGTCGCACCGTCGACCACACCGCCTGCGGTGGCCGACCAAACTCCCAGCAGGGTACCGGGTGGTTGCGCGGCGGTGCCGGGTCACCGCGCCCGGGCGGCCCCGAGGTCTGCGGTCGCGAGCGGGGCATGCGGGTCGACCGCGGCGTCCGGCCCGTGGCGTCGATGCCCGACGAGTGTCACCGCCAAGCACACGACGGCGGCGACGGCCCCGAACCCGAACATCATCGGATACGAGATCCCCACCCACGTCTCCGAGATCCACGCCAGCACCGCAGGCACGGCGAAGCCCAGGTAGGTCACGCCGTAGTAGACCGCCGTGAGACCGGCGAGGTCGTCGGGGCCGGCGATGCGCTGCACCTCCAGGAGACCGGCGATCATCGCCATGCCGTAGCCACAGCCGAGCACCGTCGACGCCAGGAGCGCGACCCAGACGGTCAGCACGTGGGCGGCCACCGCCGCCAGGACCATTCCGACCACGAGCACCACCAGGGCGACGACGACTCCGCGGATACTCCCCGGCCGGTCGATCCGCCGCCCCAGCGACTGGATGCCGAAACCGGCGGTCAGACCGACCACGCAGCACAGGCCGGCGAACGCGATCGGCGCTCCCGCGGTGCGCGCGGACATGAGGGCGGGGACGATCGCATAGCCCGACGCCGCGGCACCGAACACCCAGGGTGCGAGCGGCATCACGACGACCAGGAAACGACGATGACCTGCGGACGGGATGCGCAGGTCGTCGCGCAGACGCCCCGGAGAAGCCTGCCGGGCACGCGTTTCCGGCACCAGCACGATCAGGTTCGCCGCCACGACCGCGACGCCGATGTTGATCAGATAGGGCAGGACGTGCGGCCAGGGTCCCCATTGCGCGAGCACACCGGCCACTCCCGCCCCGACGCCGAAACCGGCGGTGAGGCTCATCGCCGCGCGACCGGCACCGGCCCCGGTCCGCGCGCCGTCGCGGTCGGAGAGCTCCTTGATCCAGCTCCCGCCGACAGCCATCGACAGACCCAGCGCGATCCCGCTGCACACGCGCCCTGCGGTGAGCAGCGCCACCGACTCCGATCCTGCGGCCAGCAGGCCCGAACCGACGGCCGCGAACAGCGGGGCGGGCAGCATGAGTGGTCGTCGACCCAGCCGGTCCGACAGCGGACCACCGATCAGCAGAGCGGGCACGATGCCCAGCACGTAGGCGAACAGCAGCGCGTCGACGACCACCGGTGACAGATCGGTGATCTGGCGGTACATCACCAGCAGCGGCGTGAACTCGTTGCCGCCCCACGCGGTGGCGAACACGGCGAGCGCGACGGCGGGCCATCCGAAGCGCGCGCGGCCGGCGCTCACGCCCGTGCCCCGGGGAGGTCGTGTCCGGGTAGATCGTGGACCGCGACGAGGTGGCCGGCGAGCAGCTCGTCGAAGCGGTCGGCATCGGCGGACTCGACGGCGTCGAGGAGCGCGAGGTGGTCGTCGAGGATTCGGGCGGCGACGGCGGCGTCCCGGTGGACCGAGGCCGTCGTCATCCGACGATGGCGCTCCCCCAACGTCGTGTAGAAGTCGGAGAGCAACGGATTGTCGCCGGCTGCGGCGATCAGCTGATGGAACTCGGCGTCGATCCGCGCGAACTGCCGGATGTCAGCGGCGTCTGCTCTGCGATGCGCGGTCAGGTTGTCGCGCAGACTCCGCACGAGTGCGGCGGTCGCGGCCGGGCGCGCGACCACCGACTGGACCGCGTGCCGTTCGAGGAGGAGCCGAGCGTCGACGACGTCCCGGATCTCGCGCTCGCCGATCGGCACCACGAGCGCCCCGCGCTTGGGGTAGAGGCGCATCCAGCCCTCTGTCTCCAGACGCAGGAATGCCTCGCGCACCGGAGTGCGGCTCACAGAGCACCTCGCAGCGATCTCGCCCTCGCTGATCAGCTCACCGCCGGCAATCTCGTTTGTGAGTATTTGCTCTTTGACCTCGGCGTATACCCGCTCAGCAGCAGATTCGGTGGTCGCATGCAACATAGACACAAGTTGTACCTTACCAATGACCATTGTGTGGTCTACCTGGCCCGACCCACCTATCGGCACAATCCCAGACGGTGAGACACTTAATCCGGCCGTAACGAGCGTCACCCCGCTCACACGAGCCCGACCCGCGTCCGCTGAGTCCACCCGCTCGCGTCGATGCGGATCACTTCTAGCTCGCGGGCAGCGTGGCCGGCGAGACGATGCAACCCGCATATTTCGCGGCATTCCAGGAGGACCCGTGACGAGCACGGAGGACACACGTATGGGTGAGACCCCCTACACCGAACCCACGATCGCCGATCACCCCATCACCGATGAAGAGATCTTCTTGGCGCACGTCGGCGGCAAGCTCTCGGTGGAGTTGCGCGCACCCATCGACACGCAGCGCGACCTGTCGATCGCCTACACCCCGGGCGTGGCCCAGGTGTCGCGCGCGATCGACACCGACGCCACCCTGGTGAACAAGTACACGTGGACCGACCGGCTGGTGGCCGTCGTCAGCGACGGATCGGCAGTTCTGGGACTCGGCGACATCGGACCGCGCGCTTCGCTGCCGGTCATGGAGGGCAAGTCCGCACTCTTCCGCAGCTTCGCCGGACTCAACTCGATCCCGATCGTCCTCGACACCCAGGACCCCGACGAGATCGTCGAGACCCTCATCCGGCTGCGTCCGAGCTTCGGCGCCGTGAACCTCGAAGACATCTCCGCGCCCCGCTGCTTCGAGATCGAACGTCGCGTCATCGAAGCCCTCGACTGCCCGGTCATGCACGACGACCAGCACGGCACCGCGATCGTCGTCCTGGCCGCCCTCAAGGGTGCGACGACGCACCTCGGCCGCGACCTCGCCGGCCTGAAGGTCGTGATCTCGGGCGCCGGCGCCGCGGGCGTCGCCTGCGCGAACATCCTTCTGGCAGTGGGTATCTCCGACGTCGTGGTGCTGGACTCCAAGGGCATCGTGTCCCAGGGACGGGACGGACTGAACGAGTCGAAGAGCGAACTGGCCTCCCGCACCAACCCGCGCGGGCTGACCGGCGGCGCGGTCGAGGCACTCGCCGGAGCCGACGTCTTCATCGGTGTGTCGGCGGGTCTCATCCCCGAAGAGCTCATCGCGTCGATGAACGACGATTCGATCGTCTTCGCGCTGTCGAACCCCGACCCGGAGATCCATCCGGAGGCCGCGGCCAAGTACGCCGCGATCGTCGCGACCGGCCGCAGCGACTTCCCGAACCAGATCAACAACGTGCTCGCGTTCCCCGGCGTCTTCAAGGGTGCCCTCGACGCGGGCGCACGCCGCATCAGCGAGGGCATGAAAATCGCTGCGGCAGAGGCGATCTTCTCGGTCGTCGCCGACGACCTGCGCGCCGATCGCATCGTGCCCAGCCCGCTCGACGACCGGGTCGCCCCGGCCGTCGCGGCTGCTGTCGCCGAGGTCGCCCGCGCGGAGGGGCACTGCTCGTAGTCGCTCGGCACTGACTGCCAGACCTCAACTCGACTGCCAGACTTCGATCGAAGTCTGGCAGTCGAGTTGAGGTCCATTGGTCAGAGAGTGCTCAATAGTTCTGGTCCTGCCAGGTGCACAGGCACACCTCGTTGCCTTCCGCGTCGGCAAGCACCCAGAAGGCCGGGGCGTACTGGTCGGTGAGCAGTTGTCCGCCGGCGGTGATCGCCGCTTGCAGACGCTCGTAGAGTTCGTCGGTCGGAATCCACAGGTCGACGTGCATGCGGTTGCGTTGCGGGCGCGGCTCGTCCATCTGCTGGAACCAGACGCTGGGCAGTCGGCCTGCCGGGTCGACGAGGTCTACGGGTTCGCGCTCGGTGGCGTCGCCGTAGCCCAGCACTGCTTTCCAAAACGGCCGGATGGCCGGGATGTCAAGGGCGTCGATGGCCAGGTTGAACTGCGTGACGGGTGCGGAGGCCGGTTCGAGGCCGAGGTCGGCGGCGATGCCGGTGATCCGGTTCGCCAGTGCGACATCGGCTTCGGTGAGCTGATGCGCACTGTGCGTGGTGAGCACGAGATGCACTGTCCCGTAACGCAGATCGATGTCGGGGTGGTGGTTCGCTTCCTCGGCGGCGTCGATGATCTTCGCGACGAACTCACCGCCGCGCACCATCGAGCCGGTGTTGTAGGCGGCGGCCAGCCTGTCGGCGATGACGCGCCAGGGATCGGCCACCATCTCGGCAGCCTGGGCGGTGGTGAGCGGTGAGCGGGTTGAGCCGGTCATACCGCCCCATGCTGCCCGCTTCATCGGCTTTACGAAAGGGTGCGCGCGGTTCAGCTTCTGTTGGTGGTCGCCGCGGCGAGTGTTGCGATCGCTTGGTGCGTCGCCGGGAGGCACCCGCGACGCGCATCGTGATCGAGGGCGGTACCCGCGCCGATGACGGGGTCGTAGTCGAGGCCGATCACGCCGCCGACTGCCCCGGACACCACATTGACCAGCATGTCGGCGAGTCCGTCGTCGTGGGTGGTCGGCAACTGCGAGGAGATGACGACGATCGTCTTTTCGAGTACGCCTGCCCGGTCCCATTCGGCGAAGACGACGCGGGCGCGGTTGAGCAGGTCGGGCCGCGCCGCGATGACGAGTACCGGTGTGAGATTCGGGAGGTCGTCTTCGGCGAGCTCGGGCAGCAGCGTGAGCGGGTGCGCGCCGGCGTCGACGACGGGAACCGCGCCCTGCCGCCACGTTTCGACGACGGCGTCGGTGGCCGTCGCATCATCGGGCGGGAGCCAGAGGCCGGTCCCCGACGCCGTGCGGAGCAGTTCCTGATTCCCCGAACCACGCAATCGCAGCTCGATGTCGCAGTCGTTGCCCGAGGCGTCCACCCACCATGAGAGTAACCCGAGCGTCGACGACGCCCGATGCTCGGCAAGCAACGCCGAAACAACCGATGCCCCAACGCCGCCGGCTGTCCCGCACACGACGACGGCCCGCTCGGCCCAGGCCTGCGGGTCGCCGTCGCGTGGGGTGGTTGGTGCGGTCATCTGGGGTCAGGGAACGAGCATGTGAAACCCGACGAGTCCACCGGTCGGTGTCCGAACTGGGTTGTTGATGGCGTAGGTCGTGATGCCGATGGTCGCCGGCCCCGACCCGGTCGGGACATCCCACACCTTCTTCGCTCCGGGCCGGGGGCCGAACGTCGCGGGCACCCACTTGTGTAGGGCGTAACCCCGGATGCTCGTATACGTCGTCTGAAATAGCACGCGGCAGTTCGGATTCCGTTTCCAGCTGGCACCGTCACCACCAAATCCGTTGGACCGCGCAGTGACCCGGACAACGCCACGCTCGTTCTGCGGTGTACGGATCGTCACGTTGACGGTCCCGCGGCAGTAGGAATGGTCGCCCATCGTGCCCAAGTTGTTGCCGTAGAGCGCGATGTTCGGAATCGGCGCAGCAGTCGCCTGACCGACACCAGACACCATCGCCGCCGCGAATGCGGCCAGCAAAACCACAATAGCCAGTTTCTTCACGTCCAACTCTCCGTCGCTAGGACTATTCTGCTTCTCGTCGGAATTGCGCGCCTCGCAGCAAGCAGCGCCCGTCGAAGGGCATGCAACTCGCCCAGGACCTTTGGCTGTAACGCTCGATTTCAGGGAACGAGAACGTAGTAACTGACCCCTCGCGAGTAGATCTGACGGAATCCGCTATTGGGCGCATACGTCCGAGTCTCAATTGCCACTGGGCCCGAGCCCGTGTGCACGTCTTGCACCACTCTGGTTCCGGGTTTTGGTCCGAATGCGACGTTGGAGTACTTCGGCACGAGATACCCACGTGCGCTGATGAACTCGGTGCCAAGGACCATGCGGCACACTGGATTTCTTCTCCACCCAGGCCCGTCTCCAGTGAATCCATGGGAAGTTGCAGTCACGCGGACTACACCTTTCTTGCCTTTCGGAACCGAAAGCCGGACGTTTATAGCTCCGCGGCAAAATGAGTGGTTCCCGATCGTCCCAAAGTTGTCACCCAGCACCGCGAACTGAAGTGGGAGTGGTGCAGACTGTGAACTTCCAGTCCCTGCAAAGGTGGCTGCAGAAGCGATCAGCGCAGCCAAACAAACGACAATCAATCGTCCCATCGCTACTCTCCTTTTATAACCACAAGACAGCGAATATTTCCGAACCGCTAGAGTCCGGGCCTATCAGCGCCCGTCGCTTCCGCAGGCCACAGCACGTCCCCGCCGGGGATCGCGTTCTTCAGACTGTCGGACTGAGAACGGGTCCAGGCACGAACCGACTTCTCAGCGTGCGGACCAAATACCGCGTACGGCGATCGAGCCTGCACACCAGACCATTTGAAAGTCGAGGCTCCGATCTTTGCGTCAACGTCGCCACGGTGGTTCACCACGTAGACCACCGCAGGCAGTCCTGAGCGGCGTGCGTGATCTGCCGACAGATGAAACTCGAACTGGTTCGGTCCGCTGGCATCGGGAAGTGCGTGACGCGGACGCTTTTGGCGCCACGGCTCATCTGGGTTCGCTCCGGGGTCTCCCGCTCCCAGTGCGTAGGCGAGGACTCCGCCGGCAGTCCCGCCGATAGCGAGACCAATCGCCGCGCCCGCGGCGCCCGCGCCGATCCCTCCGACTGCCGCTCCGATACCGGCACCGGTTCCAACCGCGGGAACCAAGTTAACGAATCCGAGCACGGACCCCACACCTAGTCCGATGCCTGCTCCTACTCCTGCGCCTACCCCCGCCCCCACAACCGCCGACGGAATACCAAGCGCGACAGCACCAGCGGTACCACCGGCCATCACACCGATGATCGTCGCAGCAGCACGACGAGTCGCCTCGTCCTCCGGAACACCAGCAGAGATCAGACCCTGCGCGATCTTCGCCTCGCCATACGCCGACCACGCATTGATCGAGTTCACATCCCGCTTCGACATGCCCTGCGGGATGTCAGTGACGAAGTTGCCCACACGAATCTTCTCCGGCGGCGGCGCAATCGGCCGAACCGGCGGCGCAACCCGCGGAGCCACCCGATTGTTGATCAACGGCGTGTACGGCTCGTCATACGAATAAGACCCAGGCGCGGTGTACGCCTGATACGGCGCCTCCACCGGCGGACCCGGAATACTGCCCGGACCCGGAACCACGACCGGCTCGACCGTCGCCTCAGCCCCGGCACCACCATCCGGAGACACATCCCCCGGACTCGTCCCACCCTGCTCCGGCACCGCAAACGCCGCCCCCGCGCCCGCGGTGATCGACACCGCGACCACCGCCGACGTCACCGACAACAACGGACCACTCGGCACACGACGCTTCCGATGCCGACCCCGACCATGACTCATTACTCGACTACCTCTCTGGTACGCCCGCGGTGACCCCAAGCACAGTACGGTTTTTTTCGCATGTTCCATGCTCGAAATAGCGGAAGCCATTCTCCTACTCGGCGAGAAGCGCTTTCATCCCCGTTTGCTTGCTAGCCAAGTCCGATCATGAGAGCCGGGCCTCGACCTAAGGCACCAGCATGTAGTGGGAAACTCCGTAAGACTGCATGACGCGAACGGGGTTGTTCCGCGCATACGAGACGGCCTGGAACTGAACAAGACCGGACCCGGTCCGGATGTCGTGGACCACCTTCTGCCCACGCCTAGGACCGAAATCGGCGTTGAAGAAGCTCCATTTGGCATACGCCTCGATGCTCGTATGCACTGTGCCGATCAGAAGCTTGCACACCGGCTTCCGCTTCCAGCTCGGACCGTTTCCTATGAAGCCGGAAGACGTGAGGGTGACCCGAACGACCCCGCGCTTGGATGGGGCGGCAGTCAAGCCCACATGCAGGACCCCTCTGCAGTAGGAATGATCACCAAAGGTTCCCATGGTGTCGCCAGTAATACCTATGCGTGGCAGCTGAGGTGCAGCATCGCTCTTCCCAGCTCCGACGACCAGAGCCGCGCACGCCACGATGAGGGCGACCGCTAGACACAGCAAGCGTTTCATTTTTTCTTCAGAGCTCCGTTTCTCAGTGGTTTATGGCCGCAGAGTGGCCGCCCTCGGCCGGCCACAGGACGTCACTCCCGGGGAATGCATTCTGCAGGCTGTCAGATTGTGCGCGAGTCCAATCACGGACCGACTTCTCAACGTGGGGACCGAGCACTGAATATGGCGATCGAGCCTGAACCCCGGACCAATTGAAGGTTGAGGCTCCGATCTTTGCGTCAACGTCGCCACGGTGGTTCACCACGTAGTCCACCGCGGGCAATCCCGAGCGGCGTGCATGGTCTGCCGATAAATGAAACTCGAACTGATTTTGCCGTTCTGCCTCCGGAAGCGCGTGACGCGGGCCATTCGGACGCCACGGCTCATCTGGGTTCGCTCCGGGATCACCCGCTCCAAGCGCGTATGCGAGTGCTCCGCCAGCCGTCCCGGCGATCGCGAACCCGACCGCAGCCCCGGCAGCGCCCGCGCCGATGCCGCCAATCGCGGCACCTGCACCGGCTCCGATAGCCGCCCCTGTCAAACCCATCACGCCCCCGAAGAAGGGTGACGAACCGATGAGCGCACCCGTTGCAGCACCAATCGGCGCGCCAACGACTGCCCCCACAACCGCCGACGGAATACCAAGCGCGACAGCACCAGCGGTACCACCGGCCATCACACCGATGATCGTCGCAGCGGCACGACGAGTCGCCTCGTCCTCCGGAACACCAGCAGAGATCAAGCCCTGCGCGATCTTCGCCTCGCCATACGCCGACCACGCATTGATCGAGTTCACATCCCGCTTCGACATGCCCTGCGGGATGTCGGTGACGAAGTTGCCCACACGAATCTTCTCCGGCGGCGGCGCAATCGGCCGAACCGGCGGCGCAACCCGCGGAGCCACCCGATTGTTGATCAACGGCGTGTACGGCTCGTCATACGAATAAGACCCAGGCGCGGTGTACGCCTGATACGGCGCCTCCACCGGCGGACCCGGAATACTGCCCGGACCCGGAACCACGATCGGCTCGACAGTCGCCTCGGCACCGGCACCACCATCCGGGGAGACATCACCCGGACTCGTGCCGCCCTGACCGGGAGCCGAATCACCCGGACTCGTCCCACCCTGCTCCGGCACCGCAAACGCCGCCCCGGCGCCGGCGGTGATCGACACCGCGACCACCGCCGACGTCACCGACAGCAATGGACCACTCGGCACACGACGCTTCCGATGCCGACCCCGACCATGACTCATTACTCGACTACCTCTCTGGTACGCCCGCGGTGGCGGGCAGAAACTCACTCAACGGATCGAATGGACTGGATGTAGGACTTGCCGCCGGTGGTCGTGGTGCGGATGACCTGCCGGTAGGTAATGGGCGCCGCGTCGGGCTGCAATTCGGTCAGCACCACCGAGTACTCGCCGGGTCCGCGGTCAGAGACTGTCAAGCAGTGCCGGGTCCCGAGCGGTCGCTGGTTGATGTACTGCTGCATGACGTACTCAGAGGCCACCGCGCCCGGGGCTGCGACCGCGCGTGCCGCCCTCGCCGAACGCAGGACGTAATACGCGTGGTTGAAGGCACGGATCGCCCCGGCGCCGGACTCCTGATTGCCGGCGTCGTCACCGTCGGACACCGTGGTTCCGGCACCCACCGGGCGCTGGGTACACGCGGGCTCCGGGACCACGGGCGATGTGGACGCTGCCAACCCGGCAGACGTGGCATCGCTGCTCGACGTCGATGCCGTCGTCGCCTCGGGTCCGTCACCGCGGGTCAGTACTACACCCAACACTGTGGCCACAATCACAAGAATCGCTGCTGCCGCACCGGCGATTCGCAGTGGCGAACCGACACGTGGGGACTTCTCGTCGCGCCCACCCGATCCGGTCTTCCGCTTGGCTCGCACCGACTTCTCGGCCTCGGCCAGGAACACGTCGAGCTCCGAGGGGACGCGTGGCGTGATGACTTCCGGCCCGGCGACCACCGGCCTGCTCGGCGGCGCGACAACCTCAATCGGCCGCTCGAGGACGGCCACTCCGGACGACTGCGCAGCTGCGTGAGCTGGGCCGACGGAACGGTGTCGGGCCAGGTGAGCGGCCAGATCGGAGGCGGGTGTCGCGTCGACGGCAGGCCACGGCGGGACGTCGGGAAACCACAGAGCAGGAGCGCGCGGCGGCACCAAAGATCCCTCCCCCCGGCCGGTGATCGTGTCGTCGTGAAGTTGCGCTCAACGACAGCACGACGCACGGGGTCCCCCGAATACGTCGGCAGTGCCGTCGCTGACCTCGGGTCACCCTACAACAGCTCTCAGGGACCTCTCAGCTGTCATCCACAAGGGTGACACGGGCGCCTGACCTCGGGTCCTGCACCGAAACGCCCCGCTCGCTAGGGTCGCGACTGTGCTTCTCACGGCCGCAGTTGCTCGCGGGGTCGCCGACGGAACAGTCGACCTCGCCTTCCGGCGATGGGGCGATCCGCGCATACATCCGGGCTCGAGCTTCATCGCGCTGAAGCACATGATCGAGGTGACGTCGATGCAGCGCGTCGACCCCGAGCGGATCACGGACGACGACGCACGTCGCGCGGGATACGAGGCTGCCGACGACGTGCGCGCCGCCCTGTGCGTCAACGTCCAGAACCCGACCTACCGGATCGGACTGCGGTGTATCGGCGAGGACCCGCGGATCGCCCTGCGCGCCGATGATGATCTGTCCGACGACGACGTAGACGAGATCCGGAGCCGCCTCGATCGCATGGACGCGCGGTCCAATCGCGGACCGTGGACGCGCGAAGTGCTCGACGCCATCGCCCGCCGCCCAGGGGTGGTGTCGACCGACCTTGCGGCCGAACTCGGTCGGGAGAGAGCGGGATTGAAGCAGGACATCACCAAGCTCAAGAAGCTCGGACTGACCGACAGCCTCGTCGTCGGTTACGAATTGTCGCCGCGTGGCGTCGAGTTCCGCCGTCGCGACGCCCAGTAGAGGCGAAACGCCGTGCCCCTACCGTCCGGTCGGCCACAATCCTCCGCATGGACCGCATCCGAGCCGGAGTCACGTCAGCGTTCGTCGCGGTGGTGGCCGCAGTTCTGTGCCTCGCCGCGGGCACCGCGCACGCCGCCCCGTTCCCGGTCACGACCGACGCGGCGACTGCCATCGCCTCTCGGTATCTGAGCCCGGCGTCGGAGTCGCCTCCCGGCGCCAATCGCTTCGACTGCCGTGACCGTGACGGACGCAACCCCGTCGTGCTGCTGCACGCGACGGCCATGAACCAGAGCGCCAACTGGGCGTACCTCGCGCCCACGCTGGCGAACGCGGGATATTGCGTGTTCAGCCTGACCTACGGCCAGACCAGTTGGAGTGGCAACACCGGCGGGCTGGGGAACAAGGAGCAGTCCGCCCGCACGGTCTCGGACTTCGTCGGGCGGGTCCTCAGCGCCACGGGCGCAAAGCAGATCGACTTCGTCGGTCACAGCCAGGGCGGCGCGATCGCCCAGCTTGTCACCCAGATACCCGGACGCGCGGCACAGGTGGGCACGATCGTCGGACTGTCCGCGTCCAACCGCGGCTACTCGCGCGTCGGCTCCCTCACCGATCGGCTGCCGGCTCGGGCACCCGGACAGAGCTATTGGGGTCCCAGGCATCCCTCGATCGAGTACGTCAATCTCGCGACGCGATACGACGAGATCTCGACGCCGTACCCGGTCACCTTGATGCCGCCCGGGCCAAACATCACCAATACGCTGGTCCAGGATGTGTGCCCGGCGTCGAGGATCGGTCATGTCGGGATGGCCTACTCCCCCACCGTCGGGGCGCTGGTCCGCAACGCGCTCGACCCGGATCACCGGGTGCCCGTCGTCTGCGGCTCGGACTTCCCGGGCTGACCGACATCCACTTCGACGGAAGCTCCACCTGCGTCGACGACCCGGGTTTTGCTCGTTCTCCGACCCTCGCTAGACTCGTCTGCGCTGCCTCGCGTAGCACGCCGCCCTAGCTCAGTCGGTAGAGCAATTCACTCGTAATGAATAGGTCAGGGGTTCGATTCCCCTGGGCGGCTCGGATAAGGCCAGGTAGATCGGGTTCCCACACTCGGTCGCCTGGCCTTCGTCGTTTCTAGGGCACGAATACGGCACGGAATCAGGCCAATCGGTCGAGGATGTGGCGGGTGTCGGGGGCGTCGATGGCGCGCTCGACGTAGTGCCGTTCGGTGACCGCTGTGCCCGAGTGGCCGAGCTGGATCGATGCCGCGCCGACGCCGAGTTCGCGCTCGACCATCGTGCCCACGGTCTTGCGGAAGCTGTGCGGCTTCACCCACCCGTAGTCGTCGCCGCGGGCTTTCCGCCACGCGGTCCGGACGTTCGCCGGCCATCGCGGTGCGCCGGTGCGCGTCGGGAAGATCAGGCCCTCGGCCGAGGGGATACCGCGGTCGCGTTGGCGTCTGAGCGCCTCGACGGCGAACTGGGGCAGGATCACGGTGCGCCGACCCGCGTCGGTCTTCGTTCGGTCCTGTCGGTAGCAGCCGCGGCCCTTGCTCGTCACGACGGTGCCGGCGATCGTTGCCGCGACGCGGTCGGCGTCGAGGTCGGTGAGGTCCTGCCAGCGGAGCGCCAGCACTTCTCCGATCCGGGCGCCGGTGCCCAGCATGACGTCGACGATCTCGACGAGGTCGTGCGCGCGCTTCGGCCCAAGGCGCTGTTCGTCCTGCCACGCGCGGATCCGCCGGCGCAACTCCTGGACGTCGTCGACAGTCAGGGCCTTCGGTTTCGCGCGGGACGTCGGCGGCCGATACGCGTCTGTCACGGGATTGTGCGGGACGCAGTCATACCGGGCCGCGAGTGCGAACGCCTGCCGCAGGACGACCCGGGCGTCGCGCTGACCCGACGGTGTCGGGATTGCGCGGAGGAATCGGTCGATCTGGCCGACCGTCGACTCGCGGAGGGTGACCGCGCCGAGACCGGGCTTGATGAACTTCTCGACCGCCCGTTCGTAGTACTCGACGGTGGACTGCGAGCGGTCCGAGTTGCGGACGTCGCCCATCCAGCGGTCCAAGAGGTCGGCGACGGTGCTGTCGGCGGTGAGGTCGTCACCGCCCGCCGCGCGGTGTCGTTCGCGGATCGCGTCTTTCAGCGCCGCTTCGGCTTTCGCGCCGGTCGTACCGTGGGCCTTCACCTGACGGGTAACTCCGTCGAAGTCGCGGTATCGGGCTCGCGCCATCCAACGACCGTCGCCGAGCTGGCTGCGCGTGATCTTGCCGTACGTGCCGATCCCGAGGCGCGGCCTACCCATCGTCATCCCCGTTCATCTGCTCCGCAGACACTCCCCAGTAGAACGGGTAGTCAGCCTGCCTCATTGAGCGCTCGGCAATCTCAACATCCTTTGCACGCCTGAACAATTCGACACGAGTCTCTTCGGGGGCGTCTCGAATATCCGGCTCGTCGAGCAACTTTCGCGCGGCCTGTCCGCGGTCCGCCGTCGCTTCAGCCCACCGACGTGCCATCGCCATGACGTCGATTGACTCATCTCCCGAACCGGGCTGCGGGAGCTCGCCCGCGAACATCTGGGCCGCGTCGATTGCACGAACGGAGCCACCGGGGAGGTATTCGACTGGCGCGCTGGGCAAACCGGGATACAACAACTGCAACGGGGGCACCTGCAGAGCAGCGGCGAGCACCACCAACTCCTGGACCGGCAGGGTTCCTCTCCGGCGCCCTGTTTCAGTCTCGGAGATCGTCGTTCGGGGGACGGGGTAACCCAGCTCGGCGGTTCGGTCCGACAGCCACTGAGCAGAACGCTTGCCTCGCAGCCTCTTGATCTCGACTCCCACGCGACTGGTCATATCTGTTGCCCATGACGACATGCCGTCAGATTACAGCGTCGTAGACGCACCGCCGACACTGTGCTAGGAATGACGTGTGCTCGTCGTTCATACGGCACCTTGACGAATCACAGTCAAACTATTGGAGATCACATGACACCCGAAGAGATCGCCGCCCTCGGCGTCAGCACCGACCTCGTCACCGCTGCCCGCGCCCTCGGCGTCAGCAAGTCCAGCGCGTACGCCGCAGCGCGGAGCGGCACGTTTCCCGTCCGCACGATCCGGGTCGGTTCGCGGTACGTCGTCCCGACGGCCGAACTGAAGGCTGCTCTCGGTCTCGCGGCATCAGCATGACCTCAACCGTGAACCGCTACCAGCGCCTCGACGAGTACAGCGATCTGGGCCTCGGCGCCGACGAGGTCGGTACCCGTCGATTCACCCGACCGTGCGAGCGGGTCGATCCGGACGCCGAGGCCTCGCGCGTGGCCGTCGACAGCTCGCGCGTCGAGGTAGGAGACCCGTCCGGGATGGACCTCGACTCGATGTTCGCCGCGATCGACGACGGCCAACGAGCGGACCTCGAATCCGAGATCGCCGAGGGATGGCGCGAATGGGAGACGATGCCCGCCGGCGCCGACCGCGACGCGTTGCGCGACCACATCTGGGCGATGGAAGACCGCGCCGACGCCATCACCACCGAAGACTCCCGGGCCGACCGGCCCGGAGATGGAAGCGGCCTCGGCGGTGCGCCAACACCGTTTTCCGAGGCCCGAGTTTCCAACCCCCACCAAGAGGAAGAGAACTACTGATGAGGAAGACTACTCGCCCCGGCCGACAGTCCGCACCCCCCGTCGTTCGAACGGTTACACCTCTGGCGGCCGACGACGACCTCGTGCTCGATGTCCTGCACGACGCGCTCGCCGTGATCGAGCCCGAGACGATCGCCGATCTGCTCGAGCTCGCGGACCTGGCGCTCGATGTCGACCGCGGTGCACTCACGCTGCAGACGGCGGTGGTCGTATGACTCACGACGAAGGGTGGCACACCCGGCTCGTCAGGCCCACGGCGTTCGACGCGATCCGCGACTTCGTGCAGGTCCGCGTCGACGGCGACGAACCGGTGTTCCGGTTCCGCGACGGGCGCCTCTGGAAATCAGCCTGCTGGATCAAGGTGTGGGACGACGGCCGCGTCCTGGTCGTAGCCGAGAAGCACCTCACAGCGCGGCAATTCCGCGTCGTTGCCGGTCTCGCCGAGGAGTACTGGCGGGGCGGACCGGCACAGTGCCGCGTCGAGCGGTGGCGCCGAATCCGCAAGTGCAAGAACCGTCCCGTCGGTTCGTGGTGCTCGGACTTCTGGGTTGTCGCCGACCGACACGAACCGGGACACGCCGCCGCACACGCCGACCACGCGTTGGTCGTCCAGTCCGCCGATCCCGGCCACCTGGATTCGACCGCGGAGCAGTACTCGACCGGTCGTCGTAGCGCGGGAGTGCCGTGACCGACACGATCGCAATCACCTGACGAACCGCCCTGCGGTGGCCGGGCTTTCGGGCCTGCCACCGGCCACCGCAGGGCACCCCATCCCTACCGACGACAGGAGACCGGGTGTGGACCCGACACCATTCACAGACGACGATCCGGCAGGCCCGCCGACACGAAGGCACCTGCGACCGGTGAACGACGACTACGACGCCCTCGTGTTCAACGAGCACGGCCGCGCCGGCATCGGCAGGTATCAGTGGGAGCGCTGGGTCAAGCGGATCGGTATGCCGCAGACAGTGAAGCTCGTCGCGATGATTCTCGCGACGTACGCCGACGGCCGCGGCGAAGGCGTGCGGCCGTCGGTTATCCGCGTCGCGCTCGAAGCTGGCGTCTCTGATCGGACCATCAACCGGGCCATGAGGACACTGCACGGTCACGGACTGATCGAGCTTGTGCGCCAGGGCGCGCGGCGCCACGGTGGCGAACCGAACGAGTATCGACTCACGATTCCGGACGACGTGCTCGATCGCTGCCAACTTGATCCGGACGGCCGACGGATCGGCGGCGGCGATGTCTAGGCGACACGGGTGTCGTTCAGAACCGGCTTTCCAGACGACACGGGTGTCGCCTAGAAACGGATTCCAACTGACACGGGTGTCGCTCAGAACCGGCTTTCTAACCGACACGATTGTGTCGCTTAGAAATACGATCCCGGGCGGCTTCCAACCGACACCGGGGACCGTTCTAACCGACATCTGGCGTTTTCTAACCGACACCGGTGACCGTTCTGACCGACATAGCTGTGTCGCACGACCAACCAGACCAACCACTAAGACCATCCATAGACCAACGAGTGGTTGCGTTTTCGGGGGACGTTGCGTCGCGCGCAAGATCGGCGGCGTGCAATGACTCCCCGACTCGACCGGACCGGCGAACCGATCGACGACGAGGGCCCGACGCTGCCCGCCCACGACCCCGCCTGTGACGCCGGCTGGATCGGCGGCCGCGACGCCGACCATCCCCGCCCGTGCCTGCAGTGCCGGCCCCACCTCCGGCAGCTCGCCGACGTCGCCGACTGCACACCCGAACCCCGCCCAGGAGACCCGCGATGAACCACCCCACCGACCGCCGGCACCAGGACGAGCACCAGTGCCACCCTCATGGCCTGTGCTGCCGTCTGCTCGACCCGCACACCCGCGTACCCCTCGGCCCGTACGGCGCCCCCGGCGTCGAGGTCGCCGAAAGCGTCGACGGGTTCGGCGACCGCCAGCTCTGGATCGTCCAGACGGCCCACATCGGCGCAGCTGTCGACCACGGAAACCCGAAGCCCGACCACGAGAACCGCGGCCGGCTCCCTGCCGAGATCCGAGACCGGATCTGGGGATCGGCGCTGCGCTGTGGTCGACCGACCACCGCCGGCCGTCCGTGCCGCGCTCGCGTGGCCGAACCCGGCACAGCGTGCCCGTCCCATCGGGAGGTTTGCCGATGAGTCCCATCATCACCGCGGACGAGCTGACCCGCGTGCACCTGTCGCTCGTCGCGCTCCTGGCCGAGGACCGGCGCGACGACGCACGAGCGCTGCTGAAGACGCTCGACGCCGAGACCGAAGCAGCGATGTGGGCGCGCAGCCTGTTCGACACGCTGCTACTGGCCACCGCGCTCGCCGCGACCCTCGGCGTCGAGGACCTACCCGCGTGGTTGCGCGACTTCGGCCGCAGCGACGGAGAACCGTCGTGAGGGCGGAGCCACCTTTTTCCCGGCGCCGGGAAAAAGGTCACCGGCGCCGGGGACCTTTCGAGAGCGCCCCAGAGCTTTTCGGTGGCGTCACCGAAAAGACCACGACGTCGGAAGTAGATGAGTCGTGAGAGTCCACGGCCACACCGCGCCCGCCCGGGTCCGCCGAGTCGACGCCGACCGGCCGATCCAGTTCCGAGTGGGATCGCTGCTCGTCTCGATGACCGACCACGAAGCCCTCGACCTCGCCGACCAGCTCGTCGACGCCGCAGAAGGAGACCCCACGTGAACGAACACGCCCCGGACGACTTCCCCGAGCGCGACCTCGCGGTCGTCCACCGCGAACGGCGCATCGAACGTGCCGTCGTCATGGCGGTGCTGCACGGCTACGAACGCCAGAACGTCGGCTACAACGAAGCGATCGCCGACCTCGCGCTCGTCGAGCACGCAACCATCGCCGAGATCGTCGGCACGCTGTGGTGGGCGCTCGAACGCGTCGGCCGCGACGGCGGACCCGACCTCCTACGCCAACACCTCCTCCTCCTGACCGGGATCCCGAATGCCGACGATTGAACCCATCACCGGTGTCCTGCTGGGCGTCGACGAGGCCCGGGTCCTGGCCGAAGCGCTCGACGTGTTCGTCGAGGTCCTGGCCGAACGCGGCTCACAACCGACCGCCAAGCTCGACGACCTCCGACACCGCCTGTCTCGCGCAAACACTCGCGTTTCAACGTCCAACACTCGCGTCCACGCGAGAGAAGTAGCGCCGCAACCAGATTCGGGTGTACACCTCGGATATGAGCTCATCGACACCGCCCGCGCCGCGGCAATCCTCGGGATCTCACCCGACGGCGCCCGCGACCTCGCGCGCCGGGGGACGCTACCGGCTACACAAGCCGGCGGGCGGTGGCTATTTGCGGCGGCTGCCGTCGTCGCCCGCGCCGACCAACGCGGCCACCCCACCCCCCAAAGTCTTGAAAGGGGGGCCTCGCGCGCCACTCCCCGGTGAGTGGGATTTTTTTGCGCGCGACCCCAGAATTGCCGGGGCGCACCGTGGGTGAGGTCGAGCGGATCCGCGATGTCGAGCTCGCGAAGGTCGGTGAATGGGGCATCTCGACCGGCGACTGGACCGTCACTCGCGAGGACCTACGCTCGGCCGTCGAGGCGCACCGCGCCGGCGTCCTGCGCAAGCCCGTGATCAAGCTCGGACACGTCGACGACCGGTTCGACGGCCAGCCCGCATTCGGGCACATCGAGAACCTGCGGCTGGCCCACGGCGGCGACACCCTCGTCGGGGACCTCGTCATGCCGGCGTGGCTGGCCGCCGCGGCGCCGATGCACTACCCCGACCGGTCCGTCGAAGCGCTGCAGGGATTCCGGGCCGCCGACGGCCGGACGTGGCCGCTGGTGCTGACCGGCGTCGCGCTCCTGGGCGCCACCGCCCCCGGCATCGACACCCTCACCTCGTTGCAGGACCTCGTCGCTGCCTCGACCGCGCGGATCACGCTGCGCCCCCGAACGCCTGCCAGGAACACCCACACCGTCCTCGTCGCGGCCGCCCGACGCCGCCGCGCCACCCGAAAGGCGCCCTGAATGTCGACCACCATCGCCAACCCCCGCGTGTACGCGCCCGGGGCCGACGTCACCGCCGAGGCCACGGCCGCGGTGACCGCCCGCCGATTCGTCGGCATCTCCGGTAGCCGCGTCACCGGCGGGAACCTCGCCGTTGCGCACGCCACCGCCGCCGGCCGCTCGTTCGGCGTCGCCAAGCACGACGCCAACACGGGTGAGCTCGTCGGCGTCGCCCGCGACGGCGTCGTCCTCGTCCGGGCCGCCGCGAACATCGCCGCCGGCGCCGACGTCGAGGTCGGCACCGCCGGCCAGGCCATCACCAAGACCAGCGGGGTGGCCGTCGGCTACGCCGTCACCGCCGCCGCGTCGGGAACCGACGCCGAAATCGCGCTGATCTGACAGGAGACCACCGATGCCCAACGCACTGATCCCCGAACTCAACGGCCGCCGACTCACCGTCGACACCGCACTCAGGACGCCGAACGTCATCCGCAACCAGATCGCGAAGCTCGCCGACGACCAGATCCTCCTGCCGAAGTTCTTCCACGCCCTCGGCGCGCCGGTCACCGGTGGCGGCATGCTCTACAGCGTCATCAAGGCGAGCGACTTCTACACCTCGAACATCGAGAAGCGTTCTCCCGGTAACGAATACAAGGTCGTCGAGGGTGTCGACCCCGAGCCGAAACTCGCGACCGTCGAGGACTGGGGCGGCAAGTTCCAGGTCCCCGACGAGGTCGTCCGCCGCAACGACACGAACTACCTCGACCAGCAGACCACCCAGCTCTCCAACACGATCGCCCGCAAGCTCGACACCGCCGCGATGGAAGCCGTCGCCGACGCCGCTATCGAGTCGATCGTCGGGAACAACTGGGCGACGCTGGTGATCGTCGGACCCGAGGCCGACCTCACCCCGTCGATCGCGCGGCCCACCGCCGACCTGTCCGCCGCGCAGCTCGAAGCCGACCTCGAGGAACTCGGCGTCACCCACAACCTGCTCGTCGTGCACCCCAACGAGGCCCACAGCCTGCGCACCGCGTACGGCGAAGGTCTCGACGCGATGCTCAAATCGGCCGGCGTGAAGCTGTTCTCGAACCCGCGCGTCGAGGCCAGGCGTCGCCTGGGCCGTCGAGGCCGGCGAAGTCGGCACCGTCGGTTTCGAGGCGCCGCTGACCACCGAGGTGTGGGACGACCGCTCGACCCGCTCGAAGTGGGTGCAGAGCTACGCGGTGCCCGCGTTCGCCGTCGACCGCCCATTCGCCGCCAAGAAGATCGTCGGACTCGCTGCCTGAGAGGGGCACCCGCCATGACCATCACCTTCACCGACGAGCAGACCACCCGGCTGCTCGAACTGATCGGCGCACCCGCCGACACCAGCGACGTCGAGGCGATCCTCGCCGTCATCGACGACCTCGCCAAGCAGGCCGTCGAGGCAGGCGACGACGCGAAGCCGTCCGAGATTGCCGCCGCGGCGAAGCGTCTCGGACTCGAAGCGATCGACGCTGACACCCTCACCGCGCTGCGCAACGACGCCGCCGAAGGCCGCCAGATCAAGGCTGCAGCTGCCAAGGCGAAGATCGAGGGCCAGGTCGACGACGCCATCCAGCACGGCAAGATCACCGTCGGCCGCCGCAAGCACTGGGTCGACCTCATCACCGCCGACCCCGGCATGGCCGACGTCCTCGCCAGCGTGCCCAACGAGACCGCCGTACCGCTCTCCGAGATCGGCCACGGCCAAGGCGCCGACGGCGAACCCATCGAGGAAGCCGCCTGGTTCCGCTGACCGACAGACCTCGGCGTCAAACTCACCCCGACGGCCGTAACGCTCCAGTTCCAGCCACCCAGGGGAATGCATGGCCGCGAGAGTCCCGTCCCGCCAGTGGACTTTCCAACTCGAAGACCGGCCAGCGCCGACAACCCGAGGCCCCCGGACCCTCCCAGCCCGGGGGCCTCGGCACATCGACGACACCCGCGAGAGGACCTGCCGTGCCCATCCTCCTGTCCGACGGCCGCCGGTTCTCGGCACGAATTCCGGACCCTCCCCACAATCGGATGCGCATGTGGTCGCGCGACCTCGACGACCTCGGCCACATCGACAGGGCGGACGCCATCGTGGGCTGGCGCCTGTGGTGGCTCCTGGCGAAGTCCGATCAATGGGGACTCGCCGAGGCCAAGCTCACCTCGGCGCTCGACGGCCAGCCGATGTTCGAATCGCTGCCCGCAGAGTGCCGAACCGAGGCCGACCTCGCCGGCTGGTACGGCCGGCAACGTCAACACGCGGCCGGCGCCGACCACGAAGTGCCCGACCCCGACTGCACCTGCGGCTACTGCGTCGTGCGCGACCTCGAGGACCTCGTCGAGCTCTTCAACGACCACGAGTGGCGCACGCGCGTCGACGACCGAGCCCACACCCGCATCGGCGACCTACAGAACATCCCGATCCTCACCTACGTCTCCGCGTGGGGGGTGTGCGCCGAAGGCATGCCCTACGACCCCTGGGGGACCGCCCGCGTCCAACACTGCGCCGTCCACTACGCCATCCTCCCGGCGAGTACGAACCCCGACTGGGTCGACAACATCAGCGGATCCGGGCTCTTGAAGGTGCTCGGAACGGCGAACTTCGGCACCCTCGAAGAACGCCGGATCACCGTCCCGAGCCGCAACGGGAGGAAGAAGCGGAAGAACCGCCGGCGCTGACCCCACCCCCACCAAATATCCGACGGGGGCCGACGCCTGACTGGCCGGTGAGTCAGGAATATTTTTTGCGCGCCCCACGGTTCCTTGTGCATATTCGATGCGAAACCGTCACCGCCAGCCGCTACGGTGTCCGCATGGCGACGTCAGGGCTGGAAGTCACCTTCCACCAGGGACGAGAGCGTGCGCAGGTCATGCGGTTTACGCACACTCTCGACGAGGTCGTGCGCTCCCTGCGCGAGATCGACCAGGTCTATCTCGCACGTGCCGCGCGAGCGACGTGGGTATTGGCTTCGCTGGATCAGAAGTCGAACAGACTGGTCGTCCGTCTCGAGGCGAGCAACGTCCCCAACGGCCGCGGGGTCGCGGACATGCTGGTGCCGGCTGAAGCGTTCGTCGAGGGCGCCGAAACGCTCGCACAGGTCGCTACGGTGCCTCGGCTTTTCCGTCCGCACACCGTCACGCGTATGGCCCATCTTGCGGTTCCGAAGAGCGGTGTTCAGACCGTGTCGGTGGCCATGTACAACGGGACGCGAGGGCCCTCGGTCGAGCTTTCAGATCTCGTGCACGACAACGCGACCCGTGCGGTGCAGCCCTTCAGCATCTCCTATGGCACGGTGACTGGCCGGGTCTTCGGGGTCCGCGAGGTGCGCAAGGGGAGAGTACGACTCTCTATCAGGGATGAGCGCAACCAGACCGCGATCGAGGGTGAGATGACCGAGAAGCTGGCCGAAACCGCGCGAGAATCGTGGCGCCACAGGTTCATCCTGGGCGGCAAGATCCGGCGCAACGGACGAGGCCAGGCGATTCGAATGGACGTCGATCGACTCGAACCGATGCCCGAGGACAACAGCGGCCGGCCGACTACCGAAAGCCTTCTGGGTGCGGGAGCGTCTTGGTTCGAGAACGAGTCGGTCGACGACGCGATCGCGAAGATGCGCAATGACTAGGGCGTCGGCTCCGCCGATCGTGTACGTCGACACGAACGTGTACTGCGATCTCATCGGCAGGAACGGCGAGAAGCACAAAGACACCGGCGAGAAACGATGGAAGATCGCGAAGGCAATTTTCGACGCCGTCAACGCGGACCGCATCGTCCTTGCAGCTTCGGCGTTAGTTCAGGCCGAGGTCATGTGCCTCGGCGACTATCGAAACGGCGACCAGTCCGTCCACGATCTGGTCCGCGGTTGGTTTACAGCACGGTCCACTCTCTGGACCGACGTAGACCGCTTTCTTGCAGATGATGCCGCGAGACTCGCGCGCGTCTGGCACCCTCATCGGTTCGACCCCGAGAAGAAGCTGGGTGGGGCCGATGCCACCCACCTCGCGGCCGCGGTGCGCCTCGGGTGCAGCTTTCTCCTCACCCACGACGAAGGCTTCCCGCTCGGAATGGAGGTCGAAGGCGTCAACGTGATGCGGCCGCGCATCGTCTGGGAGGTGACCCTTGAGGACGAGCTCGCTGAGCTCGAAACCGAGGCTGCGGACACGTCTAGGGCACGCAAACCACCGGAATAGCTCACTCAGTCCGTTCCACACGTGACGGTCACAGCCGATCGACCAGCGATAACCGGAATGAGCGAACCTCGACGTCCTACCTGACTCGGCGGTTCTCAGTGAATAGGTCAGGGGTTCGATTCCCCTGGGCGGCTCCATCTCGTCTCGACCCGGTTGCGCCGCATGGCGCAGCCACTCCTCGCCCCCTTCGGGCAGCACAATCGCGCAGATGTCCCGATTTGCGTCATTCAGACGACACCATGCCACCCGTGCGTCGTCTACTATCTGATCGACAAAAGAGGGGGCCCAGGGGTGGCATCACATCGGCGCGGGACGCACCGCGCCGTCGACAACGACGGCGGCGGTCCTCTTCGACGACCCCCGGGTGTCGCCGGCACCTCCCTCACTCTCGCCGCACTTTCGCTTTTCACGGTGATCCCGACGGCAGTCGCGTCGATCAACGCCACCACCCTGGTCCACGCCCTCGCCGCACCCGCCACTGTCCAGGTCGCTGCGCAGCAACTCACCACCCTGCTCGGCCCGAACCCGGCCCCGCCGTCCGTCGTCGTGAACACCACGCCGCACACGCCTGCCGTATCGCTGCCGACCGACCCCGGCGCGGCCATCGCGCGCGAACTGCCTGTCGCCGGCGCGCCTCGGATACTGGTCATCGACCACCCGCAGTCAGTCGGTCCGATCATCGCCAGCGGCCCCATGACCCGCACCGTGTTGTCGACGGAGCTCGACGACGAGACCAAAGAGCGTGCGGTGCAACAGAACTTGGCGGTGATGACCGTCATCGCCGGACTGGACGCGAACAGCCCGTTCGTCGTCTACACCGGCGACCCCCAGGCCTCCGGCGGCCCGGGCGAGACCGACGGCAACACCAGCCTGACGCCTCCACCTCCGACCGACACCGATGGACCGGTCATCGTCCTGGTGTCGGATCCGCGGGGGCCGTGGAGCATCCGGGTCTGGCTCGAGACCATCCCGCTCGTCTCCGCGCTCCTGAAGTCACTGGGTCGAGACAGCGGTACCCCGCGAACCGACTCGCCTGTCGAGACGCCACGCACCGATCCCGACCCCCGCGGCGAGTCGGGCACCACGGAACCGCCGCGCGGCCGGCCCATCGAGCCGAACACCGGGACTCGCGAGACCGAGACCTCCTCTGACGGGGGTTCCGATGTCGAGTCGCCTCGGGGAGAAGTGGAACCACGGCGGGTGGATCGAGAGACGGTGCACGACACCGATGTCGACAGCAGTGCGGACACGCCGACCGAGCGCGAGGACGGTGGCGCCGACCCCGATACCGACTCGCAGTCGGGTGAGCAGGTCGACGACAGCCGGCCCGGTGAGTCCGGCGACCCGGGGTCGGGAGATCCGGCGGGTGGCAGCGGTTCGGGATCGGACCACGACTCCGACTCGAGTGACCGTTCCGATGGCGACAATTCCGGCAGCGAGTCGGCGGATTCCACCGCCTAGTTCATCGTCGGCCTCAGAACACGCACGCGAGTGGCCCGGCCGAGTCCGCGGACAACGGCGAGGCGAGCATCACCGGCCCCTGGGCCATGAATCGCGGTGTGGCGCCGCGATGTTCGTCGGCCGCGTGCACCGTGAACGGATGGACCACGTAGACGTCACCCGGGTTGCCGGTCGCGAAGGCAATCGGGCGGTCACGGCTCGCCGCTTCGACCGACGGGCCGACGTCGAACGGACTCTGCCCGTCGTCGGTGAGGACATCGACGGCATCGCGGTGCGATCCCAGCCGAATTCGGGTCGGCGCATCGGTCGGCCCGACCTCGGACAGCAGGGTCAGGATCAACACGGTATGGGGGCGTCGGCTCACCACCCATGACCCGTCCTCGCGCGGCGTGTTGGCGTCGATGTGCCAGCCACGGTCATCGACCGTCGGCGGCAGCGGAAAACGGACCGGGATGTTGCCCAGGGCGCCCCGGGGCGTCCACCCACCGACGCCGCAGATCGCGTCGAGCGCCTCGGTCAGCTCCGCGCTGTTGGCGAGCACTCCGAATGGGCCGGCGCCCACCATGTCCGACGCCCAGCGCACCGGTTCGGTCCAGCCCGCGGAGTCGTCCTCGGACAACCCCAGTTGCGCCCACAGACCCGCCCGCGCACGGTCTGCCGCGCTCCGCAATGACGGACGCTCGATCTTGACGAAGCCGTTCTCGATGAAGGTCTCGGCGATGGACGGGTTGGGGTCGGCCATCGTCGCAGCGTCGCATCGATCACGTTCCGGCGCGAGCGGTTTTCCCATCCGGCCCGGCCGTCATGAGCGAACGCCGTCGTTGTCACCCTGACGAACGATGCACAGTCGACGGGAATCGACGCCCGATCGACGAGAAACGACGCACGATCAACGGGAATCGACGCACGATCAACGCAGAGCTTGGTCGATCAGGATCTCGGCGGCGGCGCGCGCGTCGTCGGCAGCCCGGACCGAGCCGGCGATCGCCGCCGTGGTCTGCGCGCCCTCGGCGAGGATCGACAGCTGCGCGCCGAGGCCGTCGGGCGCGCCCAACTCGGCGACCAGGCCGGCGACATACTGTTGGAAGTCGGCCTTCTGGGCGCGAACCGCCGCGGCGACCGACGGCATCTCGGCACCGAGCTCGCCGTAGGCGTTGATGAACGCGCACCCGCGGAACTCGTCGGTGCCGAACCACTCGAGGAGGAAGTCGAACACGGCGAGGAGCTTGTCCCGAGGCGCCGAGAGGCCGTCCGCACACGCGGCGATCCCGGCGTTCCACTGCCGGGTGCGGTCCTCGAGCACGGCGAGGATCAGCGCCTCCTTCGAGGGGAACATCGAATAGATCTTCTTGAGCGACACCCCCGCGGCATCGCGAACCTTGTCCATCCCGACAGCGTGGACGCCGTGCGCGTTGAACAGCTGGTCAGCGGCACGGACCACCTGCTCTCGCGGGTCCACTGTGTCGGTCACCCGGAACTCCTCTTCAGCCGGTTCCCACGCAGGGGTTGCGCGGGGAACGATCGTTCTCTAGTGTAGCAATCACCGGCGAGAACGACCGTTCTCCCGCCCGCCGCACCGATCCCGATCTCGATCGGTCGCCTCAGCAGAGAGAAGTGATCGCAAATGGGCTACATCAAAGTCGGCACCGAGAACTCGACCGACATCGAGCTGTACTACGAAGATCACGGCGCAGGCCAGGCCGTCGTGCTGATCCACGGCTACCCGCTCGACGGCAACAGCTGGGAGCTGCAGGCGCGCGAGCTCATCGACGCCGGCTACCGCGTGATCACGTACGACCGTCGCGGATTCGGAAAATCCAGCAAGGTCGGCACCGGTTACCACTACGACACCTTCGCCGCGGACCTCGACACCGTGCTGACCACGCTCGACCTCCGCGACGTCATCCTGGTCGGATTCTCCATGGGCACCGGCGAACTCGCCCGCTACGCCAAGAACCACGGCACGGACCGCATCGCGAAGTTCGCGTTCCTGGCCTCGCTCGAGCCGTTCCTGGTCAAGACCGACGGCAACCCCGAAGGCGTCGACCGTTCCGTCTTCGAGGGCATCGCCGCGGCGGCCAAGGAGAACCGCTACGCCTGGTACACCCAGTTCTACAAGGACTTCTACAACCTCGACGACAATCTCGGCACCCGCATCACGCAGGAGGTCGTCGACGCGAACTGGAACACCGCCGTCAGCAGCGCACCGGTCGCCGCCTACGCGGTCGTCCCCACCTGGATCGAAGACTTCCGCGAAGATGTTGCTGCCGTTCGCGACTCGGGCAAGCCGACGCTGATCCTGCACGGCACCGCGGACAACATCCTGCCGATCGATGCCAGCGGACGGCGTTTCCACCAGGCCGTCCCGGACGCCGAGTACGTCGAGATCCCCGACGCCCCCCATGGCCTGCTCTGGACTCACGCCGCCGAGGTGAACGAGGCGCTGCTGGGGTTCGTTCAGAAGTGAGCGCCCCGGGGTGGGTTCAGCAGCGAGCACACCCTCAGTGAGCAGGACGGCCGCCGGATGGTTTCCCATCCGGCGGCCGTTTGGCGTCTGAGCCCTACCGGGCGTCGCCCTCGACGTGGGCCGCGCCCTCGGCGGTCTCGTCGGACGCGTCCGTGTCCTTGTTGTCGGCGAGGGGGTCGTAACCCGGCACACCCTCGAGCACCGTCAGTTCCTGATCGATGGCAGCCGAGACGGCCTTGGCATCTTCCTTGATCTTGCGGATGAAGTCCGACATCGTCTGCTCCTCGCTCATAGTCCGGTCGCGGCGCGACCATGAACTCATGATAGGTCCCGGCGCTCGTCGCCTTTCGGCGATCACGAACGAGCGCGACCGGATCAGTCCCGGAACATGGCCTCATACGACGACGCCAAGGCCGGGTAGTAGGCATCCCAGTCGACCTCGGCGACACTGCGGCCCCCCTCGGCTGCGACCAGACGATCGAGGTAGTACTCCCACCCTGGACCAACGTTCTCGGCCGAGTCCGGTCTCGGTAACCCCTGCGCAAAGGTGAGAGTGGTTGTCCCATCGGCTTCAATGAGATCGAGCTCCAGCCGCCAGACATCGCCGTCACCGTCGCCGCCGGGCGACTTCGACTCGACGACGAGCCGACGCGGCGGATCGCACTCCAGGATCGAGAACCGTTCGGACTCCACGTCGTCCCCTTCGGCGGTCATCCGGAAGTCGACGACACCGTCGGCCGGATCTCCCGCCCACGTGCCGATCCACCGCTCGAGCCGGGACGGTTCGGTGATCGCCGCCCACACCGCGTCGACAGGCGCGGTGAAGGTGCGCTCCAGTACGACGTGGGGCACACCGGCCCGGATCTCTCGACGGCCCGTGGCCGTGACGTCGGCGCTCATCCTGTCTCCTCGTGTCGCTTGATCGAATCTGTAAGTGAGGGAGCGGAATCGAGCGATTCGGCATCAGCCTCGGGTTTGCCGCGTTCGCGCACGGTGCGTCGCACCTCGAGGTCGAGCGCATCGAGATGGCGATCGTCGAATCTCGGCTCGACGACCTCCGAGCCCGCAACCTCCGAGTTCGCAACCTCCGAGTCCACGGCGTCGAGCCAGGCCCGAACCGGGGCAAGCGCACCAGGTGCGAGTTCGTAGTGTCGCTCGCGCCCCTGATCGACGACGGTCGTCATGCCGGCCTCACCCAGCACCCGGAGGTGTCGCGAGATCGCGGGCCGGCTGATCGGGTGGTCGGCCGCGAGGTCGACGACACGCGCCGGGCCTCGAGCGAGCCGCTCGATGAGGGCTCGACGCACCGGATCGGCGATCGCCTCGAACTCATCCACACCCCATTGGTAACATACGAGTTACCAATGCGGGAAGTGCCTACGTTCGAATCGGACGCGCGAGCGCCAGCCCGATCCGCGCGACCATGTCGTCGACGGCGAACTTCGGCTTCACGTTCATGTCGAGGGCCTCACGGCAGGCGAGTACCGCCTCGACGCACTGCAGCAGCTGCTCGGGCCTGGCGTAGCCGGCGAGCGGGTTCGCGAGGTCGTCGGCCTTGTCCGGGTGCATCGCGGTGACCTGCGCGCCCACCCCGACGACGAGTGCGTCGCGGAACAGCGCGGCGAGGTCGACGAGCGCGCGGTCGAGGACGTCGCGGCCGACGCGCGTGGCCCGCGACTTCTGCCGCTTCTCCAGTTCTTTGAGCGCGCCGGCACTACCGCGAGGCATCCGCGCAGTGCCCTTGCCGGTACCGCCCGCACCGAGCGCGGTCTTCATCTCCTCGGTCTCGGCCACGTCGAGTTCGGCACTGATCGCCTTGGCAGCCTCGTCGGCCGACCGGACCAGCTCCTCGGCTGCGGCGTACGCGGTCGAGTCCCGGGAGGCGGCACGTGCCAGCCCAAGGGCCTTCTCGCGTTGCGTGCGCGCCTCCGGGTCGGTCGCCAGCCGGCGCGCGCGACCGATGTGTCCGCCGCACACCGACGCCGCCCATCTCGCCTGCTCCGGGTCGAGGCCGTCCCGCTCGACGAGAACCCGCTCGATGTCTGCGGTCGTCGGCGTGACGAGCGCGACGTGCCGACAGCGCGACCGCAGGGTCACCGAGATGTCCTCGGGATCGACCGACGGCGCGCACAGCAGGAAGACCGTTCGTGACGGCGGCTCCTCGACGACCTTCAGCAGCGCATTCGCAGCCTGCTCGGTGAGTCGGTCGGCGTCCTCCACGATGACGATCTGCCAGCGTCCCGTCCCCGGCCGGCGGGCGGCGGCCTGGACGATGTCCCGCATGGCCCCCACGGCGAGACTCAATCCTTCCGGCACCACATGGCGGACGTCGGCGTGGGTCTTGGCCATCACGGTGACGCAGGCGCGGCACTCGCCGCAGCCGATGTTCGCGGCATCGGGCGATTGGCACTGGAGCGCCGCGGCGAAGCACTGCGCGGCCACCGACCGGCCGCTGCCCGGCGGCCCCGTGAACAACCACGAATGGGTCATCGATGCCCGCGACCATCCCGCGTCGACGGCCGGGATCTCATCGTCGGCGAGGAACAGGTCGGCCGAGGCCCCCGCGTCGAGCCTCGCCGCCAGAACCCGTGCGGCGCGCGCGGCCGCCCGCAGATCGTCGGCGATGGCCTCTTGCCCGGTCAGCCGATCGAAGACATTTGTCACAGCAACACCCTAATCCGCAGTTCGGACACGCCTGAGACACGGAACCGTGTTTAACGATTGCAAGCAGCCAGCTACCGTGGTCTCCGTGGTTCAACAACGGTCGCGGTGGTCAAAGGGCCTGCATCTGGCCCGATGGCTGATTCATACGCCGTGGCCGATTCTCGCGCTCGACATGTTGCGGGCGAATCTCGTCGGCGCACTGTTCACCTTCGCGTTCCTGCGTTTCGGCATGCCGATCCAGGATTCGATCAGCCTCGACGAGATCACCGCGCTGAACCAGGTCATCTTCGCGGCCTACCTGCTGATCGCCATGGTGATCGGCGGCTTCGCCAGCATCCAGTTGTCCCTACCGGTGCTCATCTGGCATCGGCGCCGCACCCGGCTCGACAACGAGGCCGCGCGACGCCGCGCACTCGCTCTGCCGATGCTGCTGACCGCGGTCAACGCCGCGCTCTGGGTGGTCGGCGGCACGCTGTTCACACTGGTCAACCTGACCGTGTCGTCGAAGAACGCCTTCATCGTGGCCATCGCCAGCACGATCGGCGCGATGGTGACGTGTGCGCTGAGCTACATGCAGGCGGAGAAGGTCATGCGGCCGATCACCGTCGCGGCGATGGCCAACAATCCCGACAACGCGATCGCGCCCAGTGTCACCACCCGCATCACCGCTTTTTGGGTGATCAGCGTCGTGGCGCCGATGCTCGTGATCATCGGGATGATCGTGCTCCACCGGCTCGGGATCATCGAGGCCGACTCCACCGGCCTCGAACGCCCGATCCTGTGGATGGCCATCTCCGCACTGGCGTTCAGCGTCATCGCGATCGTGCGCGTCGTGGCCGCCATCAACGATCCGATCAAACAGCTGCGCCGCGCGCAGGCCAAGGTCAGCGAGAACGACCTCAACGTCGCGGTCAAGATCTACGACGGCAGCGACCTCGGCCTGCTGCAGGCCGGCTTCAACGACATGGTCGCCGATCTGCGGGAACGTCAGCAGCTCCGCAACCTGTTCGGCCGCTACGTCGGCGAGGATGTCGCCCGGCGCGCCATCGAGACCGGCACCGAGCTGGGCGGCGAGGAGCGCTATGTCGGCGTCCTGTTCGTCGACATCGTCGGCTCGACGAGACTGGCGGTCAATCGGCCACCGCGCGAGATCGTCGAGCTGCTCAACGAGTTCTTCCGGGTCGTCGTCGGCGTCGTCGGACGCCACGGCGGATTCGTCAACAAGTTCCAGGGCGACGCGGCGCTCGCGATCTTCGGGGCCCCGCTCGACCTCGACGACTTCGCCGGCCGCGCGCTCGCCTCTGCGCGTGAGTTGCGGGCCGAGCTGTACGAGACCCTCGGTGACACCGACATCGGCATCGGGGTGTCGGCCGGCAAGGCCATCGCCGGTCACATCGGTGCCGAACAGCGACTCGAGTACACGGTCATCGGCGACCCCGTGAACGAGGCGGCCCGCCTGACCGAACTCGCCAAAGACGAGCCCACACGCGTCCTCGGGTCCGCCCGCGCGGTGTTCTTGGCGTCGCACGAGGAAGCCGAGCACTGGGAGATCGGCGAGGGCGTCGAACTCCGCGGCCGCGGGATCGAGACGCTTCTCGCGCGCCCGCATCTCGAGCCGGACCGGTCGGCCTGAGCGACGCCCCGGGCGTCACTCGGCGTCCGGGGTCGCCTTCTTCGCAGCTGTCTTCTTCGCGGTGGTCTTCTTCGCTGCCGTCTTCTTGGCGGTCGTCTTCTTCGCCGTGGTCTTCTTGGCCGCCGTCTTCTTCGCCGCCGTCTTCTTCGCCGCGGCCTTCTTGGCCGGAGCCTTCTTGGCCGCCTTTTTCGTGGCCTTCTTGGCGGGGCCGCGCGCGCGCCGATCGGCAAGCAGTTCCATCGCGCGTTCCGGCGTGATCGAGGCGACCTCGTCGCCCTTGCGCAGGCTCGCGTTGGTCTCGCCGTCGGTCACGTACGGTCCGAAGCGGCCGTCCTTGATGACCATCGGCTTGCCGCTGACCTCGTCGTCCTTGCCGAGTTCACGGAGCGGCGGTGCGGCGGCCTGCCGACCGCGACGCTTGGGCTCGGAGTAGATCTTCAGCGCCTCGTCGAGGGTGATCTCGAACAGCTGCTCCTCGGAACCGAGCGACCGCGAGTCCGACCCCTTCTTGAGGTACGGACCGTACCGGCCGTTCTGCGCGGTGATCTCGTCGCCGGACTCCGGGTCGACGCCGACGACACGCGGCAGCGACAGGAGCTTCAGCGCATCGTCGAGCGTGACCGTCGAGATGTCCATCGTCTTGAACAGCGAGCCGGTGCGCGGCTTGGGACCGGCCTTCTTCGCAGCCTTCTTCGCGGTCTTCTTGGCCGCGGGCTTCGTCTTCGTCGCCGTGCCGCCGCCCGGCGCGTCGAGCGGGACGACGTCGCCGTCGGCGGAATCGGAACCGCCGGTGCCACCGCCGGCCCCGCCATCGCGCGGGGTCGGGCCCGCGGGGATGGTCGCCGGGGTGTCGCCGTCGTCGTCATCGTCGTCCGACGGCAGGATCTCGGTCACGTACGGACCGAACCGGCCTTCCTTGGCGACGATCTCGTGGCCCGTTGCCGGGTCCGTGCCCAGCGAGCGGCCCTCTTGCGGTGTGGCGAACAGCTTTTCGGCGATCGCGAGAGTCAGCTCGTCCGGTGTGATGTCGGCGGGCAGGTTGGCGCGCTGCAGATCCGGCTCGGCGTCGGGCGATGTCGCGACATTGCGCTCCAGGTACGGCCCGAATCGGCCGACCCGCACGTAGATCGGACGCCCTTCCTCGTCGTTGAACAGGCGGATCGAGTTGACCTGCCGGGCGTCGATCTCTTCGAGGTTGACGCCGACGAGCTTCTTGAGTCCGCCGTACTGCGCGATCGCCGAATGGGCGGAACGGTTCTCGCCGTCGGCACCCGGGTGGTCATCGCCGAAGTAGAACTCCGTCAACCACTTCGTCCGGTTCTCGTTGCCGGTCGCGATCTGGTCGAGGTCGTCCTCCAGGGTCGCGGTGAAGTCGTAGTCGACGAGGCTCTGGAAGTACGCCTCGAGCAGCCCGACGACCGCGAAGGCGATCCACGACGGCACGAGGGCATTGCCCTTCTTCACCACGTAGCCGCGGTCCTGGATGGTGCCGATGATCGAGGCGTAGGTCGACGGGCGGCCGATGCCGAGTTCCTCGAGCACCTTCACCAGCGAGGCCTCGGTGAAGCGTGCGGGCGGGTTGGTCGAGTGACCGTCCGCGGTCAGGTCGGTCGCCGTCAGCGACTGGCCCTCGGTCAGCTGCGGGAGCCGGTTCTCGGCGTCGTCGGCCTGGCCGCCGCTCTGCTCGTCCACCGTCTCGACATACGCCGACAGGAAGCCGGGGAAGGTGATCGTGCGGCCCGACGCGGCGAACGTCGCGCGCTCTCCGCTGGAGGCAATCCCCGCGATGCGCAGGCTCAGCGTGGTGCCCTTGGCATCGGCCATCTGCGAGGCGACGGTGCGCTGCCAGATCAGCTCGTAGAGGCGGAACTCGTCGGCCTCGAGCTGCCCGGCGACCTGGCCGGGGGTACGGAAGGTCTCGCCGGCGGGCCGGATCGCCTCGTGCGCCTCCTGAGCGTTCTTCACCTTGCGGGTGTACTGCCGGGGCGTCGGATGGACGAAGTTGTCGCCGTAGAGCTCGCGGGCCTGCGCGCGGGCGGCGTTGATCGCCGACTCGCTCAGGCTCGTCGAGTCGGTACGCATGTAGGTGATGAAGCCGTTCTCGTACAGGCGCTGCGCGATCCGCATCGTGCGGTCAGAGGTGAAGCGCAGCTTCCGGCCGGCCTCCTGCTGCAGCGTCGAGGTCATGAACGGCGCATACGGACGACGCGTGTAGGGCTTCTCCTCGACCGACGTCACGGTCATCGCCGCGCCCCGCAGACCGGCCGCCAGCCCCTCGGCGCGGTCGGCGTCGAGCACGATCACCCCGTCGGACTTCTTCAGCGCACCCGTGGACTCGAAGTCGCGGCCGGTGGCGACCCGGGCATCGTCGACGTTGACCAGCCGCGCCTTGAAGGTCTGGGGGTTGCCGACACCGGCATCTGCGTCGGCATCCATCGTCGCCGAGATGTCCCAGTACTCCGCTGACACGAACGCCATGCGCTCGCGTTCGCGCTCGACGATGATCCGCGTGGCCACCGATTGCACGCGGCCTGCCGACAGCTTCGGCATGACCTTCTTCCACAGCACCGGCGACACCTCGTAGCCGTACAGGCGGTCGAGGATGCGTCGGGTCTCCTGCGCGTCGACGAGGTCGATGTCGAGGTCACGCGGATTCTCCGCGGCCGCCCGGATGGCCGGTTCGGTGATCTCGTGGAACACCATGCGCTTGACCGGGATCTTCGGCTTGAGCGTCTCGAGGAGATGCCAGGCGATCGCCTCCCCCTCGCGGTCACCGTCGGTGGCGAGGTAGAGCTCGTCGACGTCCTTCATCAGGGACTTGAGTTCGCTGACGGTGGACTTCTTGTCGGGCGACACCACGTACAGCGGCTCGAAGTTCTCGTCGACGTTGACCCCGAGACGGGCCCACGGCTGACCCTTGTACTTGGCCGGCACGTCGGCGGCGCCGCGCGGGAGGTCGCGGATGTGCCCGCGGGAGGACTCCACCACATAGTTCGACCCGAGGTAGCCGGCGATCTTGCGGGCCTTGGTCGGCGACTCGACGATCACGAGGCGTCGGGTGGCCCCACTCGAGCGGGATGCGGTGCTGGTCTCTGCCACCGGGGCGTCCTTTGGTTGACTGGGTGGAGAACGTTCCTGCGTGTCAGTTCAGGTGTGTTCGATGGGTTTGTACCTTATGTATAGCGCCGTTTGCACATCTGAATTCCGCGCCGGACCCCAGCGAGCGACGGATCCGCCGGCACTTTGACACGTTCTACCAGTTCAGAGCCTCGAGTGTGGGATGGCTAATGCTCGTCCACCGGCGGCCAGTCCGCGACGGCCTCGGCGCAGGGCGGCACTCCGACGTACTCGTGCAGGCGCGACAGTCGCCGATGGCCGGCGATCCGCAGTGCCGGCGAATGCCCACGCGTACCGACCAGGGTGGGCGCGATGCCGACACGCATCAGCGCGGTGGCGAGCGCGGCGTGCGACTCCGGGGCGTGCGGATCCAAACCGAGCTGGTAGCGACCGTCGTCCAGGTGGCCTGCGGCGATGACCCACAGACGCAATGCCCGGTAACTCGGAACCCAGCCGGACGGCATCGCCTTCACCGCTCCCGCCGACCATGCCTTGTGCAGCGGGTCCAGTTCATGACAGGAGGCGGTGCGTGCCAGTGGAGTGCCCTCGTCCGACGCCGTCGACTCGGCGTCGAGTCCGGCCGCACGCATCTCGACGACGATCTGCTCGGCCCGCCAGCGGTCGGCCACCACGATCGAGACCCGCGTACCGGTTTCGGAGCGGACGGACTGTCCGTGCGCCGCGAGCAACCCCGCGAGATCGGCGTACGCGGGCTGTTCGGTCTCGGCAGAGAAAAACGACAACTGGCCCACGAGTCGAGACTAGTGGTGTGTCTCGGAAACCGGTGGGAGGTTTCCCAGGGAGCAATCGGTGATCGGCACGACGAAGGAGGAGGTATGGGAGCGCGGACAGAGGCGCATTGTGGGGCACGGACAACAAACCGCTCCCGCCTCGACGAATCGAAACGGGAGCGGTGGTTTGCCCCGACTGCGTGGTGCAGTCACACGCGGGTGTTCTCAGACGGCGCGAACGCCGGTGGCCTGCGGCCCCTTGGTGCCCTGTCCGACCTCGAACTCGACCCGCTGGTTCTCCTCGAGGGTGCGGAAACCGGATCCCTGGATCTCGGAATAGTGGACGAACACGTCGTCGGAACCCTCATCAGGCGCGATGAAGCCGAAGCCCTTTTCCGCGTTGAACCACTTCACAGTTCCCTGTGCCATTCTTGCAATCCTTTACATATCAACTGTCGCGACACGATGGGTCATCGTGTCGTGGCCGGTCGACCGCCATACCTCAAAGAGCCCCGCGAAGATCTGCATCGATCCGCCAAACTAACCTCAGTACCACGGCTGCAACATGCTTGTCGCCCACCGGGCGGTGGGTCGCGAAAGCTGCGGCCGGAACCAGTCAATCATGTTCGGCCCCCCAGCGATAGTCACACGAACCAAAGTGAGTCAAAACCTCGTCAAACTTCAGAGCAACGACATCAGCCGGTAACATCGCCGCAGGTCAGGAGACCTGAAGCCGCGACACTATTTCGAAGAGTTGTCACCAGAAGATGCAGTACTCCACATTCGGGACAGGACTACTGGCCCGGACCCTCGCGGGTTCCGACGCCGACCCCTCCCCCCTCACCCACCTGTCGGTAATCCCGTCGCGCTCAGCATCTTTCGTCGAGTGGCCGGAATGGGTGCCGCAACCGCTGATCGACGCCTACGCCGACAACGGCATCGAGAAGGTGTGGACTCATCAGGCGAGCGCGGCCGACGCCGCATTCCACGGAAATCATGTCGCTATTTGCACGGGTACCGCATCGGGCAAATCCCTGTCGTATCAAATGCCCATTCTCACTGCTTTGCTGAACGAAAAGAATGCGACGGCGCTATACCTCGCGCCGACAAAAGCACTCGGCGCCGACCAGATCCGGGCGGTGTCGTCGATCATCGCCGGACGACCGGAGTTCGGGCACCTGCAGCCGTGCGCATACGACGGCGACACCGACCCCGAGATCCGACAGTGGGCGCGTGCGCATTCGCGCTGGATCTTCACCAACCCCGACATGCTGCACATCGGCATCCTGTCCCACCATCACCGGTGGCGACAGTTCTTCCGACATCTTCGATTCATCGTCGTCGACGAATGTCACCACTACCGTGGGGTGTTCGGCTCGCACACCGCGCTGGTGATGCGGCGGTTGCTGCGCATCGCGCGGGCCGCAGGCGCCGACCCGATCGTCATCGGGGCGAGTGCGACGGTCGCCGAGCCGGCGGAGGCGCTGGGAAGGCTGATCGGCGAGCCCGCGGTGGCGGTGACCGAGGACGGGTCTCCCCGCGGTGAGCGGACCGTCGCCCTCTGGGAGCCCGACTTCCTGCCGGTGGTCACCGGGGAGAACGGCGCACCGGTGCGCCGCTCGGCCGGGGCCGAATCCGCGCGACTGCTGGCCGATTTCGTGGTGGAGGGGGCTCGCACACTGTGCTTCGCGCGCAGCCGACGAGGCGTGGAGCTCACCGCGCTCAGTGCGCGACACCTGTTGTCGCAGAGCGCCCCCGAGCTCGAGTCCCGGATCGGGGCCTACCGCGCCGGTTATCTGGCCGACGACCGGCGCCGTCTCGAGAAGGCCATCTCCGACGGCGAACTGCTCGGCGTGGCCACCACCAACGCGCTCGAACTCGGCGTCGACATCAGCGGACTCGACGCCGTGATCGTCAGTGGATATCCCGGCACGGTCGCCTCGTTCTGGCAGCAGGCCGGACGGGCGGGACGCCAGCGCGAGTCCGGCGATTCGCTCGTCGTGCTCGTCGCGCGCGATGACCCACTCGACACCTACCTCGTGCACCACCCCGAGTCGCTGCTCGGCAAGCCCGTCGAGGCCACGGTCACCGACCCGGCCAATCCCTACATCCTGGGCCCGCACCTGTTGTGCGCTGCCATGGAGAAGCCGCTGTCGGACACAGAGATCGACGCCTGGAATGCACACGACGTGGCACACGACCTCGCCGCCGAGGGTCTGCTCCGCAAACGCAAGTCGGGCTGGTACGTCACCGCCGGGACCGAACCCCACGCCGACGTCGACATCCGCGGCGGCATCGGCGGTCAGGTCCTCATCGTCGACACCACGACGTCGCAACTGCTCGGCACGGTCGACACCGGCCGGGCCATGTCCACGGTGCACCCCGGCGCCGTCCACATCCACCAGGGCGAAAGCTATCTCGTCGACGAGCTCGACCTCGACGACGGTCTCGCGCTGACACACCCCGAGGACCCGGACTGGACGACGTCGGCGCGAGAGACGACCGACGTCACCGTGACCGCAACCCTCGCGAGCCGACGGTTCGGTCCGTTGACGGTCGCGTTCGTGGAGGTCGACGTCACGCACCAGGTCGTGGGGTATCTGCGCACGTTGCGGACCGGCGAGGTGCTCGACGCCGTCGAACTCGACATGCCCGAACAGACACTCAGTACCCGCGCGGTGATGTACACCCTCACACCGGAGTCGCTCGCCGACGCCGGCATCGACGAGACCCGGCTCCCCGGCTCTCTCCACGCCGCCGAGCATGCGGCCATCGGCCTCCTTCCCCTGGTGGCCACCTGCGACCGCTGGGACATCGGTGGACTCTCCACCGACCTCCACCCGGACACCGGGCTGCCGACGGTCTTCGTCTACGACGGGTACATGGGCGGTGCCGGCTTCGCCGAACGGGGGCACTCGGCATTCCTGACCTGGATCGACGCCACCCGGGACGCGGTGGCCGGCTGCGGGTGCGAGAGCGGCTGCCCGTCCTGCGTCCAGAGCCCCAAGTGCGGCAACGGCAACGACCCGCTGGACAAGAATGGCGCAGTGGCCGTCCTGGATCTTCTCCGTCGGGAATACTTGGCCCATGCATGACGAGGCATCCGACCGGGGAACCCACACGTACCGTCAGGTCACCCGCCCCTCCCGTGCCTTCTTCCTGCTCGCCCGGCCGACGCAGAACACCGACCAGTTGCCGTCCTCCATCGGCGAACGCGACGTATTCTTCTCCGAAGAGGAGGCACTCGACGCCCTGGACCTCCACTACGCCTGGTGCGCTGCCCGGTCCGGTGGGTTCACCGACGTCGTGACGACGGCGCAGTGGTACCTCCAGACGGCGATGGTCGGGCCACGGGTGACCGCGTCGCTCGGCGAGGTCTATCTGGCTTCCTCCGATGCCCAATCCGGCGAGATCTGGGCAGCAGCAGGAGGTTTCCTCACCGAGGGCGAGCTCATCCACTGGTCGTCGTTCGTTCGGGCTGCCCGGTCGTGGATTCCCTTGAACACCGGCACCGACGGCTTCGAACTCGCGTACCGCGGTGACACCGAGGTTCACTTTCACCAATTGTGGTTTGCCCCCATGCAATCCATCCGCGTGTACCCGAAGCAGATCGCCGTCGACTCGGACGGGCTCGGATGAGTCCGCCCCGGCGGCGTCAGTCGATCGGCCCCGCCCGGGCCTGTGCGGTGGCGTGATTCGTCCCGAGGCTTCCGAGTTCGACCGGCACCCGTACCGTCACCACCACGTCATCGCCGTCGACACGACACCCGACCAGTTCTGCGCGGGGTCGTTGACGGCCGGCCAGGTCGTGCGCGGCCGCACACGGATTCACCTCGCCGGCGACGTGATCGATCGCCGCGGCCAGTGCCGACAGATCGGCCGCCGACTGCGCCCGGTGCCGGGCGAGCACCGCGCCCCCGACGTAGATCACCATCACGAGGACGGCGGCGAATGCCGCGATCGTGAATGCACCCAGTACCGTCGCGTGACCGTCATCGTCCACGACCAGTCCCCGGCCGGCCGTCATGGTCCGACCCCCGGCGCGAACATCACCTGATCCGCACCCGTCGGCTCCTTCGCCGCCACCGCCCGTGCCGACATCGTCAGACCCGGCAGCATCGCCACCTCCGACCTGACCTCGACGACGACATTCTCGTCCGAGGCCGAGATCGACACGCGTGCAGCGTCACCGACGAGCCGCCGGGCGGCCTCCCGCGCCGAGGAATCCCCCGCGGCGGACAGTCGCGCCACCTCTCGTGCCGCATCGGTACATCGGATCTGCGTGGTCACCGCGGCGATGGCGCCGACCGCGATCAGCACCGTGACGACAATCGCGGCGATCGCGTACGCGGCCTCGACGGTCACCATCCCCGATTCGTCGACGGCCAAGCGTCGCAATCGTTGTGACCCGATCATCAGCCGACCGAGGTGTTGAGCGCCTTCCCGATGATGCCGGTCAACGCGCTCACGATGTTGTCACCGGTGACGACCGTGTAGAGGATCGCACCGAACGCGGCCGCGGCAATGGTCCCGATTGCGTACTCCGCGGTCGACATCCCTTCCTCGTCGGTCATGAGGAGGGTCAGGTGCGCGCCGAGACGTTCGGTCACGGTGCCGGGGTCGTGCGCGGCGGGAGTGTCGTGAGTCCGGAAAATGGTGCGTGACATGATCTCTCCTGAGAGTCGATGGAACCGCGGGCCGATCTGGTCCGAGCACTTGCGGTGTTGCAGGTACTTGGACGCGCCGGGCGCCGATTCGGATCCCTCGGATTTCGAGACCATGCCGAGCCCTGGCCGGACCCGGACGAGGCTGCCTACGAGGTCGACCACACCCCGAGTTCGTTGCCGCTCGGATCCGTGAAATGGAACCGTCGGCCGCCGGGAAAAGCGTAGGGTCCGTTGACGATCTCGCCACCGGCGGCGCGAACCTGTTCCGCCGTGGCGTCCAGGTCGTCGGAGTAGAGCAGCACGAGCGGGCCACCGCGCACCGCAGCCGTCTCGCTCGTCGCGAGGCCACCGACCTCGGGCAGGTCGGGACCGCCCGGGTTCACGATCCCCGCGTACGCGGGCCCGTAGTCGTTGAACTGCCAGCCGAACGCCGACGAATAGAACGCCTGCGCCGCGGCGGAGTCGGTGACGGTGAGTTCGATGTAGTCGATCGCGTGGTGTCGAGAACCTGAGTCGGTCATGGGTCCATTGTGCGTCCTCGCACCGACAGCGCGTCAGACCGAACCCAGAACCGTCGAGGCGAGGCCGACGACGACCGGAACGATACCGAGGCAGATGAATGCGGGTAGGAAGCACAATCCGAGCGGGCCGCTGATGGCGACCCCGGCCCGCTCGGCGGCGGCAAGGGCGTCGTCGTGGGCCCGGCGCCGCACGTCCTCGGCGAGTTCGGCGAGCCCGCCCGCGAGCGACGAGCCGGCCCGCGCCGAGCGACGAGCCATCGCGGCGAGCGCGTCGAGATGGTCGTCGGAGGCCGCGCCGTTCGACCCGTCGATCAACGCCGACCACGCCGCGTCCGGATCGGCGCCGAGCTGCAGCAGGTCGGCGACGTGAGCGAGGGGCCCGGCCATCGACGCCGGTGCGCGCTCGGCGACCACCGACGCCGCGGTCCCCACCGGGAGTCCGGCACGTAGGCACACGGCGAAGAGATCGAACGCCGACGCGACTGCGAACGGGTCGTCGGGAGCAGGTCCGGCACCCAGCCACCGTGGCGTGCGATCCGGGGGTGGGGGCGGCCCGGTCACCCGGCACAGCAACCACCGCGGCGCCGGCCAGAGCCACAACGCCACGGCCAACAGTGCCGCGGACCAGGCGGCGCCCGCCATCCCGCCGGGCATCACCGCGCCAGCACCTTCCCGGTGATGCGCTCCGACCAGCCGATCCCTGCGGCCACCAGGCCACACCCGACCACCAGCAGAACGCCGCCCAGACCGCCACCGAGGAGGACCTGGATCGGTCCCGCACCCGTCGCCTGCCCCAGCGCGATCCCGAGCAGCGGCAGACCGGCCAGAACCGCTGCCGTCGCGCGTGGCCCCGACAGTCCGGCCCGTGTTCGATCCGCGAAACCCCGCCGTGCCTGCAGGTCCGAGCGCACCGCGCCGAGGAGGTCGCCCATCGGCAGACCGCGGTCGTCGGCGATCTGCCACGCCACACCGATACGACGCCACGACTCGCCACCCGCCGAGGCGTCGTCCCCGGACGTCGAATCGAGCACCGAACCACCCAGGGCGGCACGGCAGGCCATCGCCTCGAGGCCGTCGGCGATCGCTGATCCGGAACCCCCGTCACCGGGATCACGACGGCGGAGTTCGGCGACCGCGACCTCGCAGGCCCGCACCGGTGGCGCGCCGACCGACAGTTCGGCGATCATCAGCGACAGCGCGAGGAGCAGGTCGTCCGACCGACGATCGCGCGATTTCTCGGCCAGTCGGCGGCGGCGCACCCAGAGCACGACCGTCACGATGATCGCGGCCGCGATGGCGGCGGGCAACCCGCCCATCAGGGAGACACCGAAGGGCGCCGCCATCGGAGCCAGCACGACCGGGATGGATGACCGGCTGGGGTCCTCGCCTCCGCAGACAGCCAGGATTCGGTACGTCACCCGTGGCGGAGAAGTCATCAGTACCGCGACACCCGCAGCGGCCGACACCAGCGCGACGGCGACCGGAGTCGACATCACCGGCACTCCCCCGTAGCCGTCCCCCGGCCGGCGACCAGCGCGTCGAACTGCCGACGATCCGCGGTGAAACCGTTGTGGCGCAACCAGATCGGCACGATCATCACCCGCCCGGAGTCGTCCCGTCGGACGATCCCGATCTCGACGAGACCCCGTGTTCCACCCGCATTCCGTGCCACCCCGAGGACCACCTGCAACGCGGCACCCAGCTGACTGTGGAGGGCATCACGTCCCATACCTCCCAGCGCGGCAAGTGCTTCCATCCGCGCCGGCACCTCCGAGGTCGAGTTCGCGTGCACCGTACCGGCACTCCCGTCGTGACCGGTGTTCAGCGCCGTGAGCAGGTCGATGACCTCACTGCCTCGAACTTCGCCGACGATGATCCGGTCGGGTCTCATCCGAAGCGCCTGCCGGACGAGCGTCCGCACCGGGACCTCACCCACACCCTCGACATTCGATGCCCGCGCGACCAGCCGCACCACCTGCGGGTGGCGCGGGGCGAGCTCGAGGGCGTCCTCCACACACACCACCCGCTCGCGCGGATCCATGGCGCCGATCAGCGCGTTCAGCAGGGTCGTCTTCCCCGAGCCGGTGCCGCCGATCACCAGGAAGGCGAGCCGGTGACGCAGGATGTCGGCGATGACCGGCACCACCTCGGACGGGATCGCGCCGTTGTCGATCAGGCTCGGCAGGTCCTTGGACGCCGAACGCAGAACCCGCAGTGAGATGCACGTTCCGTCCGCAGCGAGTGGCGGAATGATCGCGTGGAGCCGCACGGTGTACCCGCGGCGTCCGACGTTCGACAACTGCCCGTCGACCCAGGGCTGGGCGTCGTCGAGGCGTCGTCCGGCCCCGAGTGCGAGCCGGCCCGCCAGTCGACGCACCGACCCCTCGTCCGGAAATCGGATCGGCGTCGACTCGAGCCCGGAACCCCGATCCACCCACACCTCGTCCGGACCCGCCACCAGGATGTCGGCGATGTCGGGTTCGGCGAGGAGTTGCTCGAGCTTGCCCGCCCCGGTCAGTTCGGTCTGCAGGAATCGGAGCGCGGCGAGCAGGTCGGTGTCGCCGAGCACTCCCCCGGCCTCTGCCCGGATCGCGTCGGCGATGACGGCCGGACTCGGGTCGGCCGCGTCGGCGGCCAGACGCGAGCGCACCCGGTCCAACAGCGCTTCGTCGGCCTGCCCGTCCGTTCGTGCCCGCGTCATGATGCGAGCCGCCGTCGCTCGGCGACCCGCGAGTGCACCGTCGCGGCCGCGCGGCCGAGTGGGCTGCGAGGTCGCAGTCGCAACGGGCCACCTTCCAGCCGCACGGCCAGACGCGGGTCCGGGCGAAAGGCGGCGAGCAGTGGGAGTCCGATCGCGTCGGCGACCTGCTGTGGCCGTAGCCCGCCGGGCGAGGGTCCCCGCACGACGAGCTCGACGGCCACCTCGTCGCCGACGACACGGTCGACGATGCGTCGAGCGGCGGCGCATCCGCCGACGGTGGGAGTGGTCACCACCACCACGACGTCGGTGGATGCGATTGCGGCGCGCACCACGGGGTTGTCGGAGCGCGGCAGGTCGACCACGACAAGATCGCCGTGCGTCTGTCCCGCATCGATGACCGCGGTGACGGCCTCCACGCTCAACCCGGCGGCGGGCAGTCGCTGGGAGGTCAGCACCGCGAGACCGTCACGCGCACTCGGCAGCGCCTGGTGGAGGGCCGTACCGCCGACGACCCCACCGTCGAGCGCGAGATCCTGCCAACGCAGCCCTGGGCGGCGCTCGATGCCGAGCAGAAGGTCGGCACCTGCGCCCATGTCGTCGAGGTCGAGGAGAAGCGTGGGCGAGCCGGCGTCGGCCGACGTCAGCGCCACCGCGGCAGCCAGCGTCGATGCGCCGGCGCCGCCGTGTGCACCGATGACCGCGACGACGCCGGCCGGGCGGCGTCGAGGTACCCGACACTCGGTCAGCACGCGGACCAGGCGCCCCTCCTCGGCCGGCAGGGTCGACGCGTCCTCGGCACCCAGGTCCATCGCCATCCGCCAGGTGTGTGCCCCCGGCTCGGCAGCACTGACCAGCACGAGTCCAGGGCGACGGGGCGGGCGTATGCGGGACAGGACCGCGACCGCAGGCGGGTCCGCGACCACGGCCCGGGCCGTCAGCCACTCGCGTCGGCAGTCGTCGGCAGACCCGACGTGCACGAGGTAACCGGCCGCGGCGGCGCAGCGCGCGACGTCGTCGCGGAGGTCAGGGTCTACGAGAACCAGCAGTTCGTCGGGCATGCGGACGATCATGCGGCAGGCGGAGGACGCCGACCGGCCGGAACACCGCCGCCTGGGGATGGAGTCCGGGCCTGTGGACAACCGGGCGCGACCGCCGAAGTTCCGCGGTAGAAAAGACCCCAGACAGAGGACAACCCCGGCCAGGGGGGGAGGAGGCCGGGGTCGTCACGTTTCAGCCCCGGGGGGTCGGGCTGAAACGTACCGGTATGAGAACCGGGTACCGATGACTATACACACGGTTTCGGATTCTTTGCAAGCACAACAATCGCATTCGCGAATGTCCGTTCTACTCCTCGGTAACAAGTTCTGCGAAATGCATGCGCTTCCTGGCCGCTATCGAGGAAACGCCTTTTAGGGACGCGCGAATCTTCGCAACGTCATTGCAACGTCTACTCAGCGCGCCCAGCAGGCTCGCCACATTCCGCCTCGGGCCCCGAGACCTCGACGGGTCGTTCGGTTCGCCTGCGCCCCAAGCGATCTCACTGAATTCGGCAACTGGTCCAACATTCCGGCGCCGAACGCTTGATGTGATCGGCATCACGGTGTAGAACAGTGGTTACGGAAACTCGGAAGGCCAAGTTCGATCCGGAAGAGAAGGAACGGACCCCCACGCCGAGCACTTCCCAGCACGGGCGGCAAGCACCCACGCGGAGCACGCCGCATATGGCAAAAGTGTTGTGCGCCTGCGACATCACAGTCAGGACGACCGACCGCCACCACTCGATGCGCCACCGCCTTCCTCTCATGAGGCGCCAGGCCCGGGAGGAATGGCCCACAGCTGGCAGCACGTGGACGGTCCGCAATCCCGACTCGTGGTCAATCGCCGAGGCGGTAACCACAGCCCACCAAGCACGCTTGGTAACTTGGGTCCGTGCTACGCGGGCGGCAACCGCGTCGTTTACGACGCCGGCGGCCGCCCGCAGTGCTGTCCGGGGCCGACCCCGGGACGCTAGCCCGCCCGCGCCGCGTCGGCGATCGATTTCGCCTCCGCCGCACCGGCTTCCAGGGCCTCGCAGCAGAAGACGATCCAGTCCCGCAGGCCCGATTCGGTACCCGCCCCGAAGTTCGCCGCCAAGGTGCGGTACTCGCCGACCCGTTTGAACCAGGTCACCTCCGGCACCCCGAGACAGTGCGGGTCCAGACCGGTCGCAGCACTGACGAGGCGGGACGCGGCTCGGGCGACGACGCCGTTGGCGGTCGGGAAGGCATCCACGGCGAGCAGCTCGCCGTGGACCACCGCGACGAGCACCGGCGCCGGGACCGACGTAGCACCGGTTGTCAACTGCCCCAACAGGTTGAGACGTTCACCCGCATCCGTCCCACTTCGTGGCCGTCCCAGCTCCTCGGGGTCACCGACGAGGTCCGCCGCGGCCAGGGTGTGCAGCCGCGCCAGAGCCTGCGCAGGCGCCCGCCGGATCACGGCGGTCAGCGTGACGAGGGAGTCGCCGTCGAGCGCCTGCGACACCCGCATCGCGCCCGCCAGGATCGGATCGTCGAAGTCGCCGTCGCGCCGGAGTTCGACGCTTCCACCGTCGATCGCGGCCGAGGACCGACCCGCGCGCCACGAGGCCTCGGTGGCGGTCTTGTCCCATCCTCGCAGGTTGGCGGGGTGCCGGTGGACCGCAGACAGAGCATCGCGCGCGCGGTCGGCAGCGTCGGCGACGCCGGGGAGTTCCAGCAGGGGCAGCAGCGGGTCGGTGGTCACGAACCGACGATAGTTGCGTCGTCGACACCCCGGCCAGGACGCCCCGGGTTGGACGATCGGATGGCCACCCCCCGCATCGAGAGTTACACCTTTCGGCGAATTGGAAACTCCGACGATCCATTGTTAGTCGTCGTTTCAGGAAATCCGTGTAGTCAATTGTTTGCGGGATATGTCAGAACTCTGAGTGAAACGTCGGCGTGGGTCGTCGTAAGGCACCCCGGATGGGCGTACGACCGTTCGTCGTCGCTCACCTGCCGTTCATCGCGTATCGGTCGCGTTCGCATACGGGGCGGTTCCTGGCTCGACTCCTACGTGACTACGCTCACACTGTTTCCCCGTACTGACGTCGGGTCACCTTACTGTTGAGTGACCGCCGTCGACAGCGAAAGGCCCTTGTCACCGATGTCCTCCACCGTCCAGGCATTCCCACCCTCCGACGAGTTCGCCGCCCAGGCCAACGGCACCGCCGAGATGTACGACCATGCCGATGCCGATCGCCTCGAGTTCTGGGCCGAGCAGGCCCGGCGGCTGGAGTGGGCCACCGATTTCACCACCACCCTCGACTGGTCCGACGCACCCTTCGCCAAGTGGTTCGTCGGCGGCAAGCTGAACGTGGCCGTCAACTGCGTGGACCGCCACGTCGCCGCAGGAAAGGGCGACCGGGTCGCCATCCACTGGGTCGGCGAACCCGGCGACACCCGCGATCTCACCTACAGCCAGTTGCTCGCCGAGGTCAGCAAGGCGGCCAACTACTTCGCCGCCATCGGACTGGTCGCCGGCGACCGCGTCGCCATCTACATGCCGATGGTGCCCGAGGCCCTGATCTCGATGCTCGCCTGCGCCCGCCTCGGACTGACCCATTCGGTGGTCTTCGCCGGCTTCTCCTCGGGCGCGCTGCGCTCACGCGTCGACGACGCCGAGGCCAAGCTCGTGATCACCACCGACGGCCAGTACCGCCGCGGCCAGCCGGCGCCGCTGAAGACGCAGGTCGACGAAGCGCTCGGCACCGGCGAGGACGCCGCGAAGTCGGTCGAGAAGGTCCTGGTCGTGCGTCGGACCAACCACGACCCCGACCTGAACTGGGTCGAAGGCCGCGACGTGTGGTGGGAAGACACCGTCGACGAGCAGTCCGACACCCACGAGGCCGAGGCGTTCGACGCCGAGCACCCGCTGTTCCTGCTCTACACCTCGGGGACCACCGGCAAGCCCAAGGGGATCGTCCACTCCTCGGGCGGCTACCTCACCCAGGTCAGCTACTCGTTCCACTACGTGTTCGACCACAAGGAAGGCCGCGACGTCTTCTGGTGCGGTGCCGACATCGGCTGGGTGACCGGCCACTCCTACCTCGTGTACGGCCCGCTCTCCAACGGCGCGACCGAAGTCGTCTACGAGGGAACCCCCAACTCCCCCAACGAGCACCGCCACTTCGAGATCATCGAGAAGTACGGCGTCACCATCTACTACATCGCGCCGACGCTGATCCGCACCTTCATGAAGTGGGGCCGCGAGATCCCCGACGCCCACGACCTGTCCACCATCCGGCTGCTCGGCAGCGTCGGCGAACCGATCAACCCCGAGGCCTGGAAGTGGTACCGCGAAGTCATCGGCGGAAACTCCGCGCCCATCGTCGACACCTGGTGGCAGACCGAGACCGGCGCCATCATGATCTCGCCGCTGCCCGGCGTCACCGCGACCAAGCCGGGATCGGCGATGAAGCCCCTGCCCGGCATCAGCGCCAACATCGTCGACGACCAGGGCAACCCCGTCGGTGCGGGCGAGCAGGGCTACCTCGTGCTCGACCAGCCGTGGCCGTCGATGCTGCGCGGCATCTGGGGCGACGACGAGCGATTCCGCGAAACCTACTGGTCGCGCTTCGCCGAGCAGGGCTGGTACTTCGCCGGTGACGGCGCCCGCTACGACGAGGACCACGCCCTCTGGGTCCTCGGACGTGTCGACGACGTCATGAACGTCTCCGGCCACCGCATCTCGACCGCCGAGGTCGAGTCCGCCCTCGTCGGCCACTCCGGTGTCGCCGAAGCCGCGGTCATCGGCGCCGCCGACGAGACCACCGGCCAGGGCATCGTCGCCTTCGTCATCCTGCGCGAGGGCGTGGAGAACACCGGTGATCAGCTGATCGCCGAACTGCGCCAGCAGGTGTCGGTGGAGATCTCGCCGATCGCCAAACCCCGCGAGATCAACGTCGTGCCCGAACTGCCCAAGACACGGTCGGGCAAGATCATGCGTCGCCTGCTCAAGGACGTCGCCGAAGGACGCGAACTGGGCGACACCTCGACGCTCGTCGACCCGTCGGTGTTCGAGGCAATCCGCGCGAAGAAGGCCTGATCGGGCCCGGACGACCGCTCCCCCGCGAGCACTACTGTGTCGATGCGCCGCCGGCGGACTCCCGCCGGTGGCGCATCGCACGTCCGGGGAACTCACCGACGCACCCGAGGGTGGGCCGCCACCTCAGCGGCACTCGCATGGCAACATAAGGCGCATCTGCCGAACAACGGAGGATTCTGTGAGCCCCAACGAGCACGGCCTGCCCGACGCGGGCCGGGACTCCGTCCCGTCGATCCCGCTCTCCGACGCGAACGCCGGCCACAACGGCGAGCCGACAATCGGAAGCCTGGTCAAGGACGCGACCACCAGTGTCTCCACCCTGTTCCGATCCGAGGTCGCGCTCGCCAAGGCAGAGCTCGTCACCGAGGCAAAGAAAGCCGGCACCGGCACCGGGCTGCTGATCGTCGCCGGCGTGATGGCGTTGTACTCCAGCTTCTTCTTCTTTTTCTTCCTGGCCGAGTTGCTCGACGAATGGGTCTGGCGCTGGCTGGCCTTCCTGATCGTGTTCCTCATCCTGGTCCTGGTGACCGTGGTCGCCGCGTTCGTCGGGTATCTGTTCTTCAAACGCGTGCGCGGCCCCAAGAAGACGATCGAGTCGGTCAACGAACTGCCGACCGTCCTGCCGAACCGTCATGCGACACACGAGACCACCCACCCGAGAATCCCGCCCGCCCGCGAAGGCTGATCCGTGAGCGAGGAGCCCGACCCCTCGAGCGTTCGTCTCCCGGGCGACTGGGAGCACTTCGACGTCCGCGCCAACGGAGTCCGGTTCCACGCCGTCCAGCCCGCGGGCGTCCCGGCAGGCGACCGTCCACTGGTGTTGTTGCTGCACGGCTTCGGCGAGTTCTGGTGGAGTTGGCGGCATCAACTGACCGCACTCACCGACGCCGGATTCCGCGCCGTCGCCGTCGACCTGCGCGGCTACGGCGACACCGACAAGCCGCCGCGCGGCTACGACGGCTGGACCCTGGCCGGCGACACCAACGGCCTCGTCCGCGCACTCGGGCACTCGCGCGCCACCCTCATCGGGCATTCCGACGGCGGACTGGTCTGTTGGGCGACCGCGACCCTCCACCCACGGGTCGTCGACCGGATCGTCGTCATCGCGTCCCCCCATCCGCGCGCCCTGCGCCGACGGGTACTGCGCGACAAGGCCCAGCGGGCCCGATTCCTGCCGCTGTTCCTGCGCAACCAGATCCCGCGTCTCGGCGAACGTCAGGTCACCCGCGACGACGCCGCCTTCGTCTCCGACTACTTCGCGGAACGGTCGTCGGCTCCCTGGCGGGCCGAGCCCGACTACGGTCACACCGTCGAGCTCAATCGTTCGGCCATGCTGATCCCCAACGTCGCGCACTGCAGCCTGGAGTACCGGCGCTGGGCGTTCCGTTCGCAATTCCGGCCCGACGGCGCCCGCTTCATGGAACTCATGGATCAGCGATTGCACCTGCCGGTGCTCGCCCTCCGCGGCCGCGACGACCCGTACATCCTCGACGACGCGATGGCCGACAGCCACCGGTGGGCTGCACACCAGCTGTACCGGCAGGTCGAGGGCAGCGGTCACTTCGTCCACCAGGAACAACCGGCCGCGGTGACCGGGCACATCATCGAGTTCCTGCGCCACGAGCCCGAACCCACCGCGGACGGCACGCGCCGATCAGCGCGGAAGGTCAGGCGAGGACGCAGCGCTGTGTACTCACCCGCTCGCTTCGCCGCTCGGATTCGTCGAAGTCGGAGCGGACCTGACGGGCGGTGAGCACGAAACCGGTCTCGTCGGCCGCGTTCTCGGCCGCCCCGAACACCACGCCGAGCACCTCGCCGTCCGAGTTGAGCAGCGGCCCACCCGAATTGCCCTGCCGGATCAGACCACGCACGGCATAGACCTCACGGGTCACCTGCCCGGTGCGGTAGATGTCGTCGCCGGTGTGGGCGAACACCGCGCGAACCCGCAGCGGACTCACGTAGAAGGGTCCGGCCTCGGGGAAACCGAGCGCGATCGCGTCGTCCCCGGTCGACGCGGGCCGTGAGGCGAACCGCAGGGCAGGCGCACGCAGACCCGGGACGTCGAGCACCGCGATGTCGTTCTCGCTGTCGAAGAGCACCACGCGCGCCGGGAGCTGCGCCCCGGTCGAGGTCTGCACCTCGAGCCGCTCGGTACCCGCGACCACGTGCGCGTTGGTCATGACCCGCTCGGGCGACACGACGAACCCACTCCCCTCGAGCGCCTGCCGGCAGCTCGGCGCAACGCCCTCGATCTTCACGACGCTGGGACGTGCCTGCGTCACCACCGGCAGTTCGGCCAGCGCCTGGTCCGGCGGGTCGACATTCGTCGACGGGGTGCTGACGAACGGGAGCTTCGGGAGCCCCGAACTGTCCAGAAGCGCCTTGAAGTCGTCGGGCAGGTCGTCGACCCACTGCGGCGACACCGCGTCGACGCCGGTCAGCACCTTGGAGTCACGCACCGCCCCCGCGATCGCCGGGTCCGCCGACTCCCGCAACGGGATGGCCAGCAGGCCTGCGGCCAGCAGCACGGCGACCACCTGCAGGAGCGAGCCGACACCACTGTCGACGGCACGCAGCCCGGGCGACCGGATACCACCGCGAGCCGCGCGGCCCAGAACCATGCCCGCGACCTCGCCGACGACGACGAGTACGACGAGCACCAGGATTCCGGCGAGCACCCGCACCTGCAGGTCGTCGAACTGTTCGATCAGGCGCGGCGCGAGCAGCAGACCGGCCACGGCGCCGAGCGCGACACCGATGAACGCCAGGGCGGATGCGACCGCACCCGATCGGTACCCGCTGGCCGCGGCGAGCAGGGCGATGCCGATCACGATGATGTCGACCCAGGTCGAGCCGGTCACCGGGGACCACCCGACTCGGCGTTGCGGGCATCGACGACGTCGCGGTCGTCCGGGTGGAGTTCGGCGAAACCGGATTCCTGACGGCTGCCGGCGAGTTCGATCATCTTCTCCAGCGAACGCACGTCGTTCTTGTCCCAGGGGCGGTCCCAGCCGGACACCTCGCTGATGGCGGCGACGAGCCCACCGGTGAAGCCCCACACGAGCAGCCGGTCGACGAAGAAGGCCGGACCCTTGTAGACGATGCCGACCGCCTTGCGACGGACCTGGAATCGGTTGTCCGGGTCGAGCAACTCGCGCAGGTTGATGCGGTCCACCCGCGCGGTCTCGCCCTCGTCGACGACGCGCACTTCGCTCGGACGGTGCCAATAGCCGATCACCGGGACGACGTCGAACCCCGAGACCCCGACCGGAAAGCTGGGGAGGGTCGCGAGGATGCTGACCCCGGAGGCATCGAGGCCGGTCTCCTCGGCGGCCTCACGCAACGCGGTGCCCACCGGGAAGTCGTCGCCCGGATCGGCCGCACCGCCGGGGAACGCGACCTGCCCGCTGTGTTGGCGCAGCGTCGGCGCACGCTCGGTCAGCAGGACCTCGGCGTCGGCGGGCACACCGCCGGGATGGTCGTCGGCCGACTCCCACGACCCGGAGAACAGGATCAGGACCGCCGCCGACCGCGACTTCGTCGGCAGCATCGACGCCCACCGCGACCGGTCGCCGCCACGATTGTCGACACTCCTGGTGACAGCGGTGACATCCTCGGTGAGAGCTCGTAGCCAGGGTGGGATCTCCGCACGCGGGACCAGCGGACCCGCGTCCGCGCGCGGCCGCCCGCTCATATCCGCACGCCCAGGTGCTCGGCCACCGAGTCGGCGATCTCCTCCGGGCTGTCGAAGACACCGGGATAGACCTCGGCCACCGTGCCGTCGGGCCTGAGGAAGACGGTCGACGGGAACACCCGCGGCGCGCCGATGGCCGCGGCGACCTTCCCGTCGAGGTCGAGCACGGACGGCAAACGGACTCCGATCTCGGTGAGCAGCGTCAGCGGGAAGAACGGATTGCTACCGCCCTCCTTGGCGTGCAAGGCCAGCACGGTGACCCGGTCCCCGGCGCGCGCGGCGAACTCTTCGAAGTAGGGCAACTCGGTCTTGCACGGACCGCACCACTGCGCCCACACGTTGATCACCAGCGGGCGGCCCGCAGTCGACGCACCGAGGTCGTACGGCGCGCCGGTGCCCAGACAGGGCTCGACGACACCCTCGAGGACGGAATCGGGTGACTCCGGCAGACCCGTGACCGGGCACTCAGGCAGTGCGGCGGCTTGGCGCGCCTCCGCCACCCGCGCCTCGTCGACCGGGGCGTCGATCGGGCGGGGTCCACTCGCCGACGACGGCGTGCCGGTCATCGGCGCCGGATCCTCCCCGCGCGGCCAGATCGCGACGATCAGGGCGATCATCACGATCACGAAGACGACGGTCCACCGCGCGACAGGGGGAAAACGCGAATCCCGCGACGACGGACCCGCTTCGGTCCCTGCGCTCTGGTCTGTGTCCGTGGTGTCGTTCACGGGGCGGCGATCCCGGCCAGCGCGAGGAGATGCTCGGTCTCCGGCCCCTTCACCAGAGCGGCGGCGTCGGCCTTGTCCATCGGACCGGTCCCCACCGACGGGCAGTCCTTGGCGAGGATGCACACGCCGCAGGCCGGTTTGCGCGCATGACACACCCGGCGGCCGTGGAAGATGATCCGGTGTGACAGGTCGGTCCACTCGCGCCGTTCGATCAGCTCGCCGATGGCGTGCTCGACCTTCACCGGATCGGTCTCCTCGGTCCACTGCCAGCGTCGGACCAGGCGGCCGAAGTGGGTGTCGACGGTGATCCCGGGAACCCCGAAGGCATTGCCCAGCACCACGTTCGCGGTCTTCCTCCCGAATCCGGGCAACGACACCAGGTCTTTCAGGTTGTTCGGCACCGCCCCGTCGAACCGCTCGACGAGGGCTTGGCCGAGTCCCATGATCGAGTTCGCCTTGTTCCGGTAGAACCCGGTCGGGCGGATCATCTCCTCGAGCTCGGTGCGGTCGGCGCCGGCGTAGTCCGCGGCCGTCCGGTACTTCGCGAACAACGCCGGGGTGGTCTGGTTCACGCGGACATCGGTGCACTGTGCAGACAGGATCGTCGCCACCGAGAGCTCCAGCGGATCGGTGAAGTCGAGCTCGCAGTACACGTGCGGGAAGGCGACCTTCAGGGTGCGGTTCATCCGTCGCGCGCGCCGGACCAATCCGAGATGGGTCTCCTGCTTACGTGCCGGGGCCGGGCCCGTGGCAGCGGTCTTGCGTGCGCTCACCTGATTCAGGTTAGCGATGTGCAGCGGCAATCCCGATTCCAGCGGCTCCAAGCACACCCCGGCCTGCCGGCACCACGTCGGAATGCCCACCGTTTGCGCAGTTCAACGCGGGTTTTCCGCCCTGCGCGAAGTCCTCCGGCCGGTCGCGGGGATCAGCTCACCCACAACCTACGGTCAGGTAACAAGTCAGTGACGGCGGCACTCCGGATGGGGATTCCGGCGGGTCCATTGTGTTTACTGGTCCCCATGCACGGTCTCGCGGCGCTGCTGTTCCCGGCTGTACTCATGCTCTTCGCCATGGGCATGGACAAGGTCCAGTCCCGGATCGACCGCACGGCGGTCTCCCGCGACGAGGTCGAGGACTTCCTCGACTCGGCCGACGCCCAGAACGTCCAGACCCTCGCCCGCGAGGGGATGCCGGCCGCACTCGACGAGCTCCGCGACCGACGCGTCACGCGTCACGAATCGGCCGTCGCCGACCACGCCGCGTCGCCGCAGCGGGCCAGCTGATCGGTCACCGCGAGTCCGCCTCCACCTCGCACCGGACGCCACGTCGACACCTCGACGACGGGACACACGCGCAATGAGCTTTCAGTGACCCATCCAACACATATGCTTGTGCGCGGGGTAGCGTATCCAAGGGCGCGATCTGACGCGGGGCTGTAGCAAAGATTCGAGAAAGGTTCCCTAGGTGGAAGAAGTACTGGCGCGGGCGGGCATATTCCAGGGCGTCGAGCCCTCCGCCGTCGCGGCGCTGACCAAGCAGCTTCAGCCCGTCGACTTCCCTCGCGGACATGTGATCTTCCACGAAGGCGAGCCCGGGGATCGGCTCTACATCATCATGTCCGGCAAGGTGAAGGTCGGCCGCCGCTCCCCTGACGGACGCGAGAACCTGCTGACGATCATGGGACCGTCCGACATGTTCGGCGAGCTCTCCATCTTCGACCCCGGCCCGCGTACCTCGTCCGCGACGACCGTCACCGAGGTGCGTGCGGTGTCGATGGACCGCGACGCGCTCAAGGCGTGGATCAAGGACCGCCCGGAGATCGCCGAGCAGCTGCTGCGCGTCCTGGCACGCCGCTTGCGCCGCACCAACAACAACCTCGCCGACCTCATCTTCACCGATGTCCCCGGTCGCGTCGCCAAGCAGCTCCTGCAGCTCGCACAGCGCTTCGGAACCCAGGAGGGCGGCGCCCTGCGCGTCACCCACGACCTGACCCAGGAAGAGATCGCCCAGCTCGTCGGGGCGTCGCGCGAGACCGTCAACAAGGCGCTCGCCGACTTCGCCCAGCGCGGATGGCTGCGCCTCGAGGGCAAGAGCGTCCTCATCGCCGACTCCGAGCGTCTCGCGCGCCGCGCGCGCTGACCCTTCGAGACGCTCGCTACGCTCGCTCCTCAGGGAGCAGATGTAGGGCGCCGCGCTCGCTCCTCAGGGAACAAACAGCGAGGCACACCGACACGAACAGAAGGCCGCCGGCTCCACGAGCCGGCGGCCTTCGTCGTGGTCAGGCCTCGCGCAGGTACTCCAGCTGTGCTTTCACCGACATCCGGGCGGCGGGCCACAGCTTCTTGTCGACGTCGGCGTACACCTTGCGCACCACCTTCATCGGCTTCGCGTCCCGGGCCGAGACCCCCATCGTGTCGAGGGCGGCGACGATCTGGTCGATCCGCTCCTCGCGATGGGCTTTGTAGTACCGCGCGACGGGTCCGAGGTCGGGATGGTCCGGACCGTGCGCCGGGAGCAGCGCCGCCCCCTCCCCGTCGACGATGAGGCGGTTCAGCGAGTTCAGGTAATCGCGCAGCCCACCGTCGGCGGGATCGAGCACGGTCGTGCCACTCCCGAGGATCGTGTCGCCGGTCAGGACCGCGCGCTGCCCCTCGTGTTCGACGAGGAAGCTGACGGAGTCACCCGTGTGCCCGGGCGTGGACAACACCGTGATCCGCAGGCCCGCGGCCTCGATCACCTCACGGTCGCGCAGCGGTGTCCCGCCGCGACAGTACTTCTCGAGACGAGCGCGCACCGGAGCACCGGTGCGCTTGTGCAGACGCGACACCCCGCCGGTGTGATCGAAGTGCCGGTGGGTCACCAGCACCAGCGAGACCCCGGGCAGCTCGGCGAGGCGTCGGGCATGGTGCTTGTACTTCGGCGGCCCCGGGTCGACGACCACGCACTCGTCGCTTCCGGGCGCACGGAGCACATAGGTGTTCGTACCATCGAGTTCCATCATCCCGGAGTTGTCGCACAGCAAGACCGACGCGAAGGGGGTCACTTCGCGAAGCACCCCGTAGGCCGGGTGCGTCGGTGCGGCGTCATTCGGTGAGCTCATGGTCTCCGAGCCTATCGACTCGGCCCGGACGGCCGGGCGAAGCCCGACGATCCGACCACGCCGAGCCGAACGGCCCGATCAGTTCTCGCGGACCTGGGTGCCGTTCACGTGATGCTCGTCGGCGGATCCGTCGACCAACGTCGGCGCCACCTGATCCTGCAGACTCCGCAGGAGCGCGGCACCCTGGGTGATCACACCGGTCATGATCTCGTTGACCCCTTCGGCGCCGTTGTACACGGTGAGATTCGCGGTGCTGAGCCCCTTGGCGACCTCGCCGACGAGCGTGGGCAGGGCCTCGATGAGCTGCTGGTCGAGGGCGATCCGATTGTGCTGCGCGGCGGCCGCCGACTGGATCTCGACCGCCTTGGCCTCCGCCTCGGCGATGATCTGGCGGCGCAGCGCCTCGGCCTCGGCCGGTTTCACGACCTCCGAGATCAGTTCCTGCTCACGGAGTTCGGCCTGCGCCTGCGCGAGCACGGACTGTTCACGGATGACCTCCTGGTTGACGCGGGCTTGCGCGAGTGGACCGGCCTGGGCGGCTTCGGCATTGGCCTTGTCGGTCTCGGCCTTGATCGCGGCCCGCTTGATCGCCGTCTCCCGCTCGTAATCGGCCTGATTGCGCAGCGACTCCTGCTGCGCCTTGGCCGACTCCTGGTCTGCGCGAGCCCGTTCGACGGCGGCCTCGCGCTGCACCTTGGCGATGTTGGGAGCGGCAAGCGCATTGATGTAACCGGAGTCCATGTCGTCGATCGACTGGATCTGGAACGAGTCGACGACCAGGCCGATCGATCCCATCTCGCGCTTCGAGGCATCGAGCACCTGACGGGCCAGGGTGTCGCGTTCGCGGATGATCTGTTCGACGGTCATCGAGCCCACGATGGACCGCAGATGGCCCGAGAAGATCTGTCCGGTCAGCTGGTTCATCTCGTTCTCCTGCTCGGAGATGAACCGTTGTCCGGCATTCACGATCGACGCCACGTCGTTGCCGACCTTGTGGGCGATGACCGCCCGCACGTTCAGCTGGATGCCCTGCGTCGTCACGCACACCTCGCGAATCGTCGCCTCGTGCAATGCCATCGACAGGAAACGGACCTTCCGGAAGAAGGGCATGACCCATTTGCCGTGCCCCACCACCACGACGAACGGCGCGTTGTCGGCCTCGGATTTGGCGCCGGAGATCAGCATCGCCTCGTCGGGTTCGGGAACGTAGTAGCCGAGCATGGTCTCTCCTCGAGAGGCAGGCGGTAGGTGTCGACGTCAGATCCTGCCTCATCCGGGACGTTTCGACGATCGGTTGTTCACATGGTTCGGTCCGCCGTGCCCGGGACCGGCATCCACGGTTCGACGTCGACGATTCGGCCGGGCCGTTCGGCGATCACCAGTACGGGCGCGTCGAACCCGATCGGTTCGACGGCGCGTGCCAGGAACCTCTCGGTTCCGCCTGCCAACGGCAACTCGATCTCCCCGAGAACCTCACCGCCCGGTATCGACATCGTCACCGTTCCGGTACGCCCGACGAGATGCGACGCTGTCATCCGACGGCCTCCCCTGTGTTCCCGAGCAGTGTGTCGAACCCTAGGCCATCACGGTCCGACGCCGGTCGCGGACACCGTCGAGCACGACGTAGGCCGCGGTCACCACCGCGATCACCGCGGCACCGAGAACCAGCGCCGGGTATCCGAAGGCACCGACGACGATCCCGGCGAGCGCGCCCGCGGCCGCTCCGGCGAGACTCATCGAGGTATCCGAAACGCCCTGCGCCGGTGCACGTCGTGCGGTGTCCACACTGTCGGTGAGCAACGTCGACGCTGCGACCGTAGACGCCGACCATCCGATGCCGAGCAGGACCAGGGCCACGACGAGGCCGGTCTGCGACTCCGCGAAGACGAAGCCGACGACGCAACTGACGACGAGTACCGCCTGACCGCCGAGGATGACCGGGACTCGCCCCGCCCGGTCCGAGAGCAGTCCCATCACCGGTGCGAGCGCGTACATCCCGGCGATGTGCGCGCTGATCGACAGACCGACCAGGGTCACCGAGGCGCCGCCGTGATGCATGTGGACCGGCGTCAGCGCCATGACCCCGACCATGACCGCATGCGCCGACACCACCGCAGCCATCGCCGCGCGGGCCGGCGGTGTGTGCACGATCGCCGAGAACCCCTCGGCCAGCGACACTCTGGCACGCGATCCACCGGTCGCGCCGATCGCCACGACGAGGGGGTCGGGACGCAACCCGACGAAGAGCACGGCGGCGGCGCCGAAACACCCCGCGGCGCCGACGAGGAACGGACCCGACAGCTCGGTCATCGCGAACCACCCCGCGACGGTCGCACCGAGCGGGACGACCGCGGGTCCGATCACCGCGCCGACCATCGTCGTCCACACCACGAGTGAGAGATCGCGCCCCCGTGTTCCCGGCGACGACAGATCGGTCGCGGCGAACCGCGCCTGCAGACTCACCGCACTGCCCGACCCCAGTCCGGCCATGCCGATGAGCATCAGCACGAACCAACCGTGGTCGACCGCCACCGCCACGGTCAGGGTCCCGAATCCGGCGATCAGCAGACCGGTGGTCAACGCGGGACGACGACCGCGCCCGGCTGCCAGGGACGCCAGCGGGAGGCCCGCGGCAGCCGCACCGAGAGTGACCACAGTGGTCGGCAGACCGGCCAGCGAGTCCGTCCCCGACAGTTCCTCACCGAGGATCGCGCCGAGCGCCAGCGCCCCACCCATCGACAACCCGCCCAGGACCTGGGCCACACAGAGCAGCACGACGGTTCGCCGTTGCAGGGCGACAAGCGAACTCATGATCGCCGCCGACCCGCCCCGCTTCTCATCCGCAGCGCGTTGACCGTGCCGAGCACGCCCGCGGCCAACGGGATCACGAGTGCCACCTGGAGCGCGACCGGTCGCACCTCGGTGTTGATGCGGATGATCTCGTCGCGAACGTCCGCGGGCTGACCGGCCAGCAACTCGGTCAGCTGCGTGTTGCTCATCACCTGCGCGTCGTCGTCGAGTACTCGAGCCACCTGTTGCTGTTCCGCGGGTGCCAGGACCGCACTGGACTCCGCCTCGCGGACGAATCCGAAGGCGAGCGACGCCAGCAAGATCGCGCCTGCGCCCGCCAGACCGAAGGACAATCCGAATGACCCGGCCGCAGAGTTCGTCCCGGCGGCCTCGCTCACGCGTTCGTCGCTGATCGGCCCAAGCGTGTAGTCGTTCAGCTGCGAGACGAGCAGTCCCAGACCGGCACCCGCCACGATCAGCGGCACGATCAGACCCCAACCGAAATCCGCCCGCGGCACGATCGGGAGGAGGACGGCGACACCGAGCGTGAGCAGCCCGAAACCGGCGAGCACGATCGTCGACGGGGGCCGGGTGTGCGTCCGCCGCCCGGCGAGCAACGCGACCACGAACATGCTGAGCGACAAGGGTGCCAGTGACAGCCCGGCTTCCATGGCGTCGTACTCGAGGACCATCTGGAGATAGATCGGCAGCGAGATCATGATGCCGCCGAGTGCGATCTGCTGGAGTAGCTGCTGGCTGACGCCCAGACGAAACGGCCTCGAGCGGAACAGATCCGGGTCCAGGAGAGTGGGTCGGCCGGCGCGGCGCCGGCGAATCAACCACCAGGTGAGGCCGACCAGACCCGCGGCTCCGACCACGAGCAGGATGCCAACCGCCTCACCGCCCTCCTGCCAGACGAGGATCCCCAAGACGATCCCGCCCATCCCCAGCACCGACAGCAGCGCTCCGATCGGGTCGACTCCGCGCGGCCCGGTGTACGCGACATCGCGGACCAAACCGATTCCACACAACACGATTGCGATGATGACGACTTCGGCGACGAAGGCCAGGCGCCACGAGAGGTACGTCGTGATGAATCCGCCCAACAGCGGGCCGACCGCGGCCGCGATCGCCGCCGCGGCGCCCACGAGGGCGTACACCCGCTTCTGATCGTCGCCCTGGAAATTGCCGTGTACCAGCGACTGCATCGCGGGAAGGAGGAGCGACGCCCCGATCCCACCGATGATCGCCCAGAAGACGATGATCGTCGTGAGTCCCTGCGCGAGGGCCATGGCGGATGCGCCGACGGCGTAGGCCAGCAATCCGATGACGTACGCCCGCCGCCGGCCGATCAGATCGCCGACCTTGCCGCCGATCAGGATGAACGCCGCGGACACCAGTGCCTCCAGGGCGATCGCCGACTGCACCCCACTCACGGTCGTGTCGAGATCGCGAACCACCGCCGAGATCGACACGTTCATGAACGAGGTGTCCACGACCAGAACGAACATCGCCATCGCGAGCAGCAGCGCGAGCACCCGCTGCTTGCCCGACAGCGGAGCCGCGGTTTCCGAAGTCGCCGAATCGCCCATGGTGCACCGCCTCCACGACAGCCGCGTCACGGCCCGTCCGCCGCGGGCTCGACGAGGAGAGCATAGATCGGCCGGAGCCGTTCCACCCGCCTGTTGCGACGCCCGGCGGCGTTCACCCCGCGATGAGGTCGTACCCGAGCTTCCCCACCATCACCACGACGATGGCCAGCAGGACCCACCGCACGAACGAACTACCCCGTCCGATCGCCATGTGGGATCCGATCTGGGCGCCGATGACGTTGGCGACGGCCAACCCCAACCCCAACAGCCACAGGACATTTCCCTGCAGGCCGAATACCGTGAGCGCACCGAGGTTGGTGCCGGTGTTGACGACCTTCGCCATCGCCGAGCTCTCCAGAAAGCTGGTACCGACCAGCGCGGTCAGGCTGATGATCAGGAACGTGCCGGTCCCCGGTCCCATCACCCCGTCGTAGAAGGCGACGACGACGCCGGCCACCACGAGACCGGCGATCGTCGACACGCGCGAGCGCGGGCCCGCCGACGCGTCACCGCCGAAGCCCGGGTTGAGCGCGACGAACAGTCCGACGCACACCAGCATCACCAGCACGATCGGCGTGAAGATCTCGGTGGGCAGGGCCACGGCCACCGTTGCACCGAGCGCCGAGAAGAACAGCGCCGCGACGAAAACCGGGATCAGCCGACGAAGATCGACCCGGACATGACGCGTGTAGCGCCATGCCGCCGACGCGGTGCCGAACACCGCGGCGAGTTTGTTGGTCCCCAGGGCCGTCGCGGTGGGCAACCCCGGTTGAACGATCAACATCGCCGGGATCAGGACGAGTCCACCGCCGCCGACCACGGCGTCGACCCAGCCCGCCGCGGCGGCCGCGGCGATCAGGAGTGCGACGTCCAAGGCGGACGTCAGGCCACTTCGACGATCAGTTCCACCTCGACGCACGCACCGAGCGGCAGTTCGGCGACACCGACGGCAGAGCGGGCGTGCACCCCGGCGTCACCGAAGATCTCGCCGAGGACATCCGAGGCTCCGTTGATCACGCCGGGCTGACCGGTGAAACCGGGGGCGGACGCGACGAACCCGACGACCTTGATCACCCGCACGATCGAGTCGATCCCGACCAGCGCGTCGATCGCCGCCAGTGCGTTGAGCGCGCAGACCCGGGCTGCCGCAGTCGCATCCTCCGGTTGAACGATGCCCTCGGCGCCCTCGTGGACCTTGCCGCGCGCCGACAGCTCGCCGTCGACGACGGGCAGCTGACCCGAGGTGTAGACGAGGTTGCCGGTGCGCACCGCCGGGGTGTAGCTCGCCACCGGCGGCACCACGGACGGGAGCTCGATGCCCAGCTCGACGAGACGATCGGTCCACGTGGTCGCCATGGTCAGCCCTTCGGTCGCTTCAGGTACGCGACGTGCTGCTCGCCGGTCGGACCGGGCAGAACCGAAACCAGTTCCCAGCCATCGGCGCCCCACTGATCGAGGATCTGCTTCGTGGCGTGCGTCAGCAGCGGCACGGTCACGTATTCCCACGCGGTCACTTCACTCATGGACTCACCCTATCTGGCGACGGTGAATGGATAAGGTGTTGCCGTGGCCAATGAACAGGGCTCGCGATCCGGGTCGGGTGAGTCGCTCGATTCCGGCGTGACAGACGACGCTTCCGGCAGCGGTGCGACAGACGCTTCGTCCGTCGCGGGTGGGAACGAGTGGCCTGCGGCCGCCGCCCGCGCCCGCCTGCACTTCGTGTCCGGCAAAGGCGGCACCGGCAAGACCACGGTCGCGGCCGCGCTGGCGCTGGCGCTGGCCGCCGACGGCAAGAAGGTCCTCCTCGTCGAGACCGAGGGACGCCAGGGCATCGCGCAGGTCTTCGACATCCCGCCGTTGCCGCCGACCGACACCCGCATCGCGACGGCCGAGGGCGGCGGCGAGGTGTCCGCGCTGGCCATCGACATCGAGCATGCCCTGCTCGAGTACCTCGACATGTTCTACAACCTCGGCTTCGCCGGCCGCGCGATGAAGCGGATCGGTGCCATCGACTTCGTCACGACCGTCGCTCCCGGCCTTCGCGACGTGTTGCTCACCGGCAAGATCAAAGAGCGGATCATCCACACCGACAAGCAGGGCAACCGTGTGTACGACGCGGTGGTCGTGGATGCCCCGCCGACCGGACGCATCGGGAATTTCCTCGACGTCACGCAGGCGATGGCCGATCTCGCCAAGACCGGCCCGATCCGCAACCAGAGCGAAGGCGTGGTCCGGCTCCTGCATTCGGAGGAGACGATCATCCACCTCGTGACGCTCCTCGAGGCCATGCCGATCCAGGAGACCATCGAGGCCATCGACGAGCTCCGGGGCAAGAACCTCACTCTGGGCAGCCTCGTCATCAACCGCGTGAGCGCGCCCCATCTGCCCGCCGACGTGATCGACGAGATCGCCGAGGGCCGGATCGACGCGGGGCGAGTGGAGGACAGCCTGACCGCGGCCGGACTCAAGCTCGCCGACGGGGATCTGGCCGGCCTGCTCACCGAGACCATCGAGCACGCGACCCGGCTGCAGGCGCAGCAGATCGCCAAGGCGCAGCTCGACGAGGTCGAATTGCCGACGCTCGAACTCCCGTCCCTCGGCGACGGCGTCGACCTGGGATCCATCTACGAGCTGGCCAACCTCCTCCAGAAAGCGGGTGCGTGATGCCACTCGACCTCAAGATGGGCTCGGTGCTCACCGATCCGTCGACGCGCGTCGTGATCTGTTGTGGCGCGGGCGGAGTCGGCAAGACGACCACCGCGGCCGCGATGGCCATGTACGCCGCCGAGCAGGGCCGGACCGTGGCGGTGCTGACGATCGACCCGGCCAAGCGTCTGGCCCAGTCCCTCGGGATGTCCGAACTCACCAACGATCCGCAACCGGTGGCGATCGACGGCAAGGGCACGCTCGACGCGATGATGCTCGACATGCGACGCACCTTCGACGAGATGGTGCTCGAGTACTCCTCCCCCGAGCGGGCCGAGGCGATCATGGAGAACGCCTTCTATCAGACCGTGGCCTCGTCGTTCTCCGGCACGCAGGAGTACATGGCGATGGAGAAGCTCGGCAAGCTGCTGGAACAGGACCACTGGGATCTGATCGTCGTCGACACCCCGCCGTCGCGGAACGCGCTCGACTTCCTCGACGCGCCACAGCGACTGGGTTCGTTTCTCTCCGGCCGCCTGATGAAGGTGCTGGTCGGCGGCGGCCGCGGGGTCGGCCGCATGGTCACCGGCGCGATGAGCCTGGCCATGCGCGGTGTCGCGACGATCATCGGCGGCGACATGCTCCGCGACGTCGCGATGTTCGTGCAGTCGCTGGACTCGATGTTCGGCGGCTTCCAGGACCGTGCCGCGAAGACCTACGCCCTGCTCAAGCAGCCGGGCACCCAGTTCGCGGTCGTCGCCGCCGCGGAGGCCGACGCCCTGCGGGAGGCCGCGTTCTTCGTCGACCGCCTGTCCGAGGAGTCGATGCCGCTCGCCGGGTTGATCCTCAACCGGACCCATCCGAACCTGACGTCGATCCACGAGGAGGCCGCGTTGGTCGCCCTCGACTCGGTGACCGACGACCTCACCCGGGGAGTCCTCCGGATTCACGCCGATCGGGCGGCCACGGGGAAACGCGAACTCCATCTGCTGCAACGATTCACGGCGTCGCATCCGCGGGTACCGATCGTCGGGGTGCCGGCGCTGCCGTTCGAGGTCGCGGACGTGACCGCGCTGCGAGCGGTGGCCGAGCAGATCACCGGCCGCGGCTGATCACTGCTCCCCCTGAGTTCAGACCGCGTCGCGGTGGCGCCGACGCTGCGCGGCGAAGAACGCCGACCAGGATGTGACCTCGGGGTGCTGGCGGAGGAGTGCACGGCGCTGGCGTTCGGTCAATCCGCCCCACACGCCGAACTCGACACGGTTGTCGAGCGCGTCGGCGCCGCATTCGAGCTGCACCGGGCAGTGGCGGCAGATCGTGGCGGCTTTGCGCTGGGCCGCGCCTCGCACGAACAGATCGTCGGGGTCTCCCCCTCTACACCGCGCCTGAGCAACCCACGCCAAGCGATCCTCTTCGTTGGAAACTGCCGCTGTCGCCATCCGCCACCCCTACCTGTCGTATCTGCGTAGCTGCGAGAACGTCTCAACCTCGCTGCTCAAGCCACATTTGCAGCGAACTGTTAAGTGAGTCACATTCTGCACTCAATCTAGGGATCTGTGCTGGGGGGCGCAACCCCTGGAAGCAACAAAGTGGGACAACCGTGCAAACTCATCCGTTCGGACGGTCCGCGATCACCCTGTCGCGCGGACGCACCCCGCCGCCCCGGGAACTCCGGTCGACCCGGTCATCGTCGTCGCCGCGGGCGAGTGCAGGGAGGTGTTCGGGAAGAACGCACGTATCCTGTCGGGGTGATGTCGAAGAAACTGTGGTCGCTGGCGTGGGCGAGCCTGCTGGCCGGAGTTCTCGTCGCCGGTCTGCTCTATCCCGTGGCCAGCGGAATCGGGGTCGTCTCCAACCGAGCGGCGGCCGCGGTCGAGAACGTGTCCTCCGAACTCCTCAACGGCACGTTGCCAGAGGTCACCACGATGACCGATGTCGACGGGAAGCCGATCGCGGTGCTGTTCGACCAGTACCGCTATCAGGTGGGCTACAACGACATCTCGCCCGACATGATCCGCGCGATCATCTCGGTCGAGGACCGACGGTTCCTCGAACACGACGGCGTCGACTGGAAGGGCACCATCCGTGCCGCGCTGAAGAACTCGTCGTCGGGCGAGGTCCAGCAGGGTGCGTCGACCCTCGATCAGCAGTACATCAAGAACTACCAGCTCCTCGTGCTCGCCCGGACCGAGGCCGATCGCCAGGCCGCGGTGGAGACCACGCCCGCGCGCAAGCTCCGCGAGGTGCGGATGGCGCTGACCCTCGAGCAGACCCTCATCGATCAGGCCAAGCGCGACAAGGGACTCGACGACGCCGCTGCCAAGCAGGAGGCGAAGAAGCAGATCGTCACCCGGTACCTGAACGTGGTGCCGTTCGGCAACAACGCCTACGGCATCGAGGCCGCCGCGCAGACCTACTTCGGCATCCCCGCCAAGGACCTCCGGGTCGAGCAGGCCGCGCTGCTCGCCGGCATGGTCCAGTCCAGCTCCGCGCTGAACCCGTACTCCAACCCCGAGGCCTCCCTCGCCCGCCGGAACGTCGTGCTGGACACGATGATCGAGAACTTCCCGGAACGACGTGACGAGCTGATCGCGGCCAAGGAGAAGCCGCTCGGCGTGCTGCCGCGCCCGCAGACCCCGACGCAGGGATGCATCGCGGCGGACAACAACGGCTTCTTCTGCGACTACGCCCTGCAGTTCCTGGCCGAGAACGGCATGTCCCGCAACTCGGTCCTGCGCGGCGGCTACATCATCCAGACCACGCTCGACCCCGAGGTCCAGCGTTCCACCGTGCGGGCGGTCAAGGCACAGGCCAGCCCGACCGCCGACGGTGTCGCCGACGTGATGAGCACGCTGCGCCCCGGCAAGAAGTCGCACGACGTGCTGTCGATGGCGTCGAGCCGCGATTACGGCCTCGACCTCGGCGCCGGCGAGACGATGCAACCCCAGCCGTTCTCGATGGTCGGCGACGGCGCCGGCTCGGTGTTCAAGATCTTCACCGTCGCCGCCGCGATGGAGAAGGGTCTCGGCGCGGGATCCAACATCCCCGTCCCCGGCTCCATCGCCGTGGAGGGCATGGGCAACAGCGGTGGGGCCAACGGTTGTCCCGTCAACGCCTACTGCGTCAAGAACGACGGCCGGTATCCGGCCTCGATGTCGGTGACCAACGCCCTGGCGCAGTCGCCGAACACCGCGTTCGTGAAGCTGCTCCAGCAGGTCGGCGTCAAGCCTGCGGTCGACATGGCCGTTCGCCTGGGCCTGCGCTCGTACACCATCCCCGGATCGTCGGGTTACGGCGAGAAGAGCATGGCCCAGTACGTCAAGGACGGGAACTTCGGCTCCTTCACCCTCGGCCCCCTACCGCTCAACGGTCTCGAGCTCGCCAATGTCGCCGCGACCATCGCGTCGGGCGGCACGTGGTGCCCGCCGAACCCGATCAGGGCGATCAGCCGGATCAAGCGGGACCAGTACGGCAACCCGGTCATCGGACCGGACGGCCAGCGCGCCCTGACCGCGGTCCCGTTCACCCCTCCCCCGTGTGAGCAGGTCGTGGACGAGGGACTCGCGCACACCCTCGCCAACGCGATGAGCAAGGACGACGTGGGCGGCGGCACCGCGGCCGGTGCGGCCGGCTCGGCGGGCTGGACCCTGCCGATGTCGGGCAAGACCGGTACCACCGAGGCGCACCGCTCGTCGGCGTTCGTGGGCTTCACCAACCAGATCGCCGGTGCCGCATACGTCTACAGCGACGGCCCCAACCCGCAGGGCGTGTGCAGCAGCCCGCTGCGGTCCTGCTACGACGGCGACCTCTACGGCGGTATGGAACCCGCGCGCACGTGGTTCCAGGCCGTCAAGCCGGTAGCGACGAAGTTCGGTCCCGTCAACCTGCCCCCGGTCGATCGGGAGTACTGGAACGGGAGCGATCGAGGGCGCATCCCGCAGGTCAGCGGCCTCCCTGCGAGCGAGGCCACGTCGCGCTTGCAAGGCGCCGGATTCAAGGTCAGCGAACTCGACGTCGACAGCGGACGTCCGCAGGGCACCGTGGTCTTCACCGCGCCGTCCGACTCGGCCATGCCCGGCAGCACCGTGACGATCTACGTCAGCAACGGCCGCCGTGCCGGTGGCGACGACGGCGGTCCCACCGAGACGACGGTCGTCGTGCCCGGCGTCGGACCGGTGGTGATCCAGCTCCCGGGCTGATCGCGATCGGACGGTCGACGACCCGCCCGCGCCGCCGGGGAAACGGGGGCGGAACCGGCGCGCGGGATGCGTATCCTGGGGGGATGCAGCACTCCGAACTCGACATCGCACGCCTCGGCATCCCCCGCCTCGGTCCGTCCGGTTCCGGGGTACCCGTCCGCGCTCTGGCCGGCGCCGCGGGACTCGCCGCGGCCGGGCTGTTCTACTCGACGGTGATCGAGCGCAACGCATTCGCGCTGCGACACACGACGCTGTCGGTCCTCGAACCCGGCGCCTCCCCGCTGCGGGTCCTGCACATCAGCGATCTGCACATGATGCCCGGCCAGCGGCTGAAGCAGGCGTGGATCGCCGAGCTCGAGGCGCTCGAACCGGACCTCGTCGTCAACACCGGAGACAATCTCGCGCACCCGCAGGCGGTCCCGTCGGTGATCCAGGCGCTCGGCGGCCTGCTGTCGCGGCCCGGCCTGTTCGTGTTCGGGTCCAACGACTACTTCGGTCCCAAGCCCAAGAACCCGCTCAAGTACTTCAAGAAAGACCACCAGCGCACGCAGGGCGAGCCGCTGCCGTGGCAGGACCTGCGGGCCGCGTTCACTGAACGTGGATGGCTCGACGCGACGCACACCGTCCGCGAACTCGAGGTCAGCGGCGTACGGGTCGTCGCGGCCGGCGTCGACGATCCACACATCGAGCGGGACCGCTACGAGACGATCGCCGGACGTCCCAACCCACTGGCCCATCTGCGGCTCGGTCTGACCCACTCGCCCGAGCCGCGGGTCCTCGACCGGTTCGCTGCCGACGGTTATGACCTGGTCATGGCCGGTCACACGCACGGTGGGCAGCTCTGTCTGCCGTACTTCGGCGCGCTGGTGACGAACTGCCAGCTCGATCGGTCCCGGGTGAAGGGCCCGTCGAGCTGGGGCTCCTCGATGAAACTGCACGTGAGCGCCGGCCTGGGTACCTCGCCGTACGCTCCGGCACGCTTCTGCTGCCGTCCGGAGGCCAGCCTTCTCACCCTCACGCCCGTGTCCCACGGCGACGCCGACTACGACGCCGACCAGTCGCTGCCGCAGCTGGCCCGGGAGACCATGTGAGCGCTGACCTTCATCCCCGTGTGAAGGTCCTCGCTTTCGACACCTTCGGAACGGTCACCGACTGGTTCACCGGCATCTCCGACTCCGTCCGCGAGACCGTCCCGGGTGTCGACGCCGCGTCGTTCGCCAAGGACTGGCGGCGCCGGTATTCGCCGATCCTGGCTCGCGTCGAATCCGGCGAGCTGCCGTGGCGCCGCCTCGACGATCTGCAGACCGAGACCCTGCAGGAGGTCGCCGCGCTGCACGACGTGTCGCTCGACGACACTCAGTCCCGCTCTCTCGTCCGTGCCTGGCGGACGATCCCCGGCTGGCCGGACGCCGCCGACGGCCTCCGGCGCCTCAAACGCGATCACATCATCTGCGCGCTGAGCAACGGGACCGTCGCCCTGCTCACCGACATGGCCCGGCACAACGGATTCCCCTGGGACGTCATCGGCGGTTCCGACCTCTGGCTGCACTACAAGCCGGCGCGCGAGACCTATTGCGGGCTGGCCGATCTCCTTGAGGTCGAACCAGCCGAGGTGATGATGGTGGCAACCCACCAGAGCGATCTCGACGCCGCCCGGTCCTTCGGACTGCGGACGGCGTTCATCGAGCGGCCCGATGAGTGGGGCGGGGACGAGAAAGACGACTCCGGTTCGCCGGACAACGACTACCACGCCACGGATCTGCTCGACCTCGCGCGTCAGCTGAGCCGCGCCGAGAGCGTCGCCCCCGGATGACCCTCGAGGACCTGCTGCGCTGGGAGGACTCCGGGGCGTCGTGGCGGGTGGTCCACCACGGACCGGCCGGGGTGACGCTGGGCCTGCTCCGCTGCGACGGTGGCGAGGAAGTCGACCGCGTCCTCACCGACGACCCGATCATCCTGGCCCACATCGGTGGTCGGCTCTCCTCGGAGGAAGAGCCGGAGTGACCCGGCGACCTGCGGAAACGAGGAGACCCCGACCGGATGTCTCCGGTCAGGGTCTCTTCTGCAATCTCAACCTTGCGTCGGGGTGGCGGGATTCGAACCCACGACCTCTTCGTCCCGAACGAAGCGCGCTACCAAGCTGCGCCACACCCCGTGTGTAGCCTGCGATAGCTTATACCCCACTGTGGTCGAGTACTAAATCGCCTGGTCAAAGATGTGCCCGGTCTGGCTCGAATGCTGTGCGAAAGTGCCTCCCGCACCTCATTCTTGTTGTGGTCCATCCGTACCAGTGCCGCCGCGCCGTCGGTCGGGACCAGGGAGTCGGCGTACAACCACTGAAAGGACACGCCAACCATGAGCGCTTCCCCGGATCAGCAGGCCAACTCGTCTGCCAAGCAGGGTTTCGCATTCGGGATCGCGATCGTAGCCGCCGCGCTGCTCTTCGTAGCCGGCTTGGTCTCGATCTTCCAGGGCATCTCAGCCATCGCCAACGATGAACTGTTCGTCGCCGGACCCCAGTACATCTGGCAGTTCGACCTCACCACCTGGGGCTGGATCCACCTGATCCTCGGCATCGTCGGGGTCCTGGTCGCCGGTGGCCTCGCCGTGGGCGCCGACTGGGCGCGCATCTCCGCGATCATCATCGCGTCGCTGTCGATCATCGCGCAGTTCCTGTGGCTGCCCTACTACCCCGCGTGGGCCATCCTGATCATCGTCCTGGATCTGATCGTGATCTGGGCCGTCTCCACCTGGAATCCCACCAACGAATACAACCTGTGACCGACCGGCCACTGACGCAGTGAGAACACTTCGCTGAGACGAGGGCTGCGGGGACCGACCAATCCACGACGCGCATCCGGTCCGAATCGTCTGGTGACGCTGCTCCACCTCGAGAGCCGCGCGACGACGTTTCGCCCGAAAGGAACACCATGCGCATCACCCGGTCCCTTGCAGCCCTTGTCGCAGGCGTAGTCCTCAGCGTCGGCTTCGCATCCGGAGCCGGCCCGGCGCAAGCGGCGCCGCTGGCCCCCGTGGCGAAGGTCGAGGTGGACCGTTACCTCGGTAAGTGGTGGCAGCTGGCGACAGTGCCGTCGTTCTTCGGCGTCACCTGCGCCCGGGACACCAGCGCGACCTACACCTACATCGACGCCACGACGATCGGCGTCGACAACCAGTGCACCGGCCCCACCGGCATGCGCGGAGGCGTCGTCGGGCGCGCGACCGTCGTCGACCCGCAGACCAATGCGCAACTGAGCGTTCGCTTCCCGCAGACCCCGGGCAGCATCAACCCCGGCGGCGCGCCCAACTACATCGTCGCCTATCTCGAGGACGGCCCGAACCCGACCGGCCCCTACCGGTATGCGATCGTCGGTGATCCCACCCGGGGATCGGGATTTCTGCTCTCCCGCGACAAGGTGGTCCCCAACTCGGAGCTGCGTCGATTGACCAAGGAGATCGAGAAGGTCGGGTACAACCCGTGCACCTTCCTGGTGTCTCCGACCACCGGCGGACGCAGCGACTACTCGCCCTTGTGCACGGTGTGACGGCCACCGTCAGACGATGACCACAGACTCCGGCGCAGGCACGAAAGTGTTTGCGCCGGAGCTTTTTCAGCTTGCCTCGGCGTCCGGCCCGGGCATCGGCGCGGTGCGGCGGAACTCGTCGGGGGTGCAGCCGAACTTCGACCGGAAACGGTTGCGCATCGTCGCCGTCGAGGCGAAGCCGGACGCGTGCGCGATGGCCTCGAGTTTCAGATTGCCCGGCCCCATGAGCAATCCCTGGGCCCATTCCAGGCGGCGGTCGGCGATCATCTCCGCGAGCGAGGTGGTGCCGCCGGCGAGGACCCGGTAGAGGTGCCGGCGACTCACGTGCAGGTGCCGGGCGACGATCTCGACGCTGAAGTCGGGATCACGGAAGTTGCGCTCGATGAGGTCGGTGACCGCGGCGCGCAAGTACCGCTCACTCGTCCGCATATCCGACCGCGGAGCACCCGAATTCGATTCCGGCACTACGCGTATCGACTGCACGTCCCGACCATTGAGGATTGCGGTCACCTGGGTTCCTTCCACACGAAGACTGCTCCCACCCGATACACGAGCTTATCGACGCTCACGTCGCCGGTCTTGGGCCTTTGGTCCCACTTTCAAGGATTCTGGTCCCGGGATCGTGCTGCGCCACGACGGGTTCCGTGAGCCGGGGCGGCGCCAGACCGGGTCAGACGTCCAACTCTGGAGGCCGGCGGGAGCACGCGTCGTAGGGTGAGAACCGTGACCACCGACGACGCCGCAGACGCACGACGCGTCGAGCTCCGGGCGGCCGCGCTCAGGATCGCCGATGAGGTCTTGTTCCCGGCGGCCGGAGAGGTGGACCGCACCGGCACAGTGCCCGAAGCGCACTGGCAGGCGCTCGCCGACGCCGGCCTGTACGGGATGGCCGCGCCGGTCGAGGCCGGTGGGCCGGGACTCGAGTTCGGTCAGATCACCGAGATCCTGGAGGTACTGACCAGCGGTTGTCTCGCCACCGCCTTCACCTGGATTCAGCATCACGGCGTCGTGGTGGCCCTGTCCCGGACCACGAACGCCGACCTACGAGCGGAATTCCTCGAAGCGACCGTGGCCGGACGACTGCGTGCGGGGGTCGCCTATGCCGGGGTCGTCCCCACGCCGCCACGGATGTCCGCGACGGCCACCGCCGACGGCTGGCTGCTCACCGGTCACGCTCCCTTCGTCAGCGGCTGGGGCGACCTCGACCTCCTGCAGATCTCGGCACGCGACGCCGGCACCGACGATGTCGTGTCCGCGATCGTGCGCATGTCCGATCTCCTCGACGGCTCGTCGGCCCGCGCGGTGCAGGCCACACCCGTCGACCTGTCCGCTGCCGCCGGGACGAAGACGGTGTCGCTGCACGTCGACGGCCTCATCGTCCCCGTCGATCGGGTGGTGACCCGAGTGGGCCTCGCGGAGTTCTTCACGAACCAGAACGTCGGAGTCCGGCTCAACGGCACCCTCCCGTTCGGACTCCTGCGCCGATGCACCGCGCTGCTCGACGTCAGCGGGCACGACCGTGAAGCCCGTGCGCTGCGTGAACGCGCCGACGTCGTGCGAACCGCACTCGACGCCGGGATGGCGGATGCCACCGCGTTGCTGGCAGCCCGGGCCGACGCCGCCCGCCTGGCACTCGACGCCGCCGCCGCGCTGGTGTCCGCGGACGGCGGACGCGCACTCGTGCGCGGGAGTCATTCCGAGCGACTGTTCCGCGAAGCCGCGTTCATCCTGGTCGCCGCGAGTCGACCGGAGCTGAAAAACGCGCTGCTGCAGCTCTTCAGCGGTAGGTGAAGTCGCGCAGGAAGATGGCCTCGGCCAGCGCGATCCGTTCGATCTCCGAAGGGTCGACGCTCTCGTTGGGTGCGTGGATCAGGCAGCGCGGCTCCTCGACACCGAAGAGCATGATCTCGGCGTCGGGGTACAGCGACTGGAGAACGTTGCACAACGGGATCGACCCGCCCTGTCCCTGGATCAGCACCTCACTGCCGTAGGCGGTCGACATCGCGTCGGTGAGTGTGTCGTACGCCGGGCCGCTGGTGGACCCGACGAACGGCGCCCCGACCGCCTCGCGTTCGAAGGACACCCGTGCGTTCCAGGGCGTGACCCCGCGGAGATGCTCGATCAGTGCGTCCTGCGCATGCGTGGGGTCCATCCCCGGCGGCACCCGGAGATTGATCCGCGCCCGCGCCCGCGGCTGCACGGCCGCCGACGATCCGACCACCGGTGGGCAGTCGATACCGAGCACCGTGGCGGCCGGACGCGCCCACACCATGTCCGACACCGATCCCGATCCGACCAGTTCGACCCCGTCGAGAACCGTTGCATCGCCACGGAATCGCTCGGGCGGGTAGGACACCCCAGACCAGCGGGCGTCGGCGTCGAGTCCACTGACGGTGGTGTTGCCGCGCTCGTCACGCAGGGTGGCGAGCATCGAGATGAGGGCGGCGAGGGCATCCGGCGCGGCGCCGCCGAACATCCCGGAGTGCATGGCCGACCCGAGCGTCTCCACCGACACCACGATGTTCGCGATACCCCGCAGGGTGGTCGTCAGGCTCGGTTTCCCGACGGCGAAGTTGCCGGAGTCCGCGATCAGGATGGCATCGGCCGCAAGCAGTTCCGGATTCCGGACCGCGAAGTCCTCGAGGCCGCCGGTCCCCTGCTCCTCCGAGCCCTCACCGATGATCTTCACCGTCACCCCGGCCCGGCCGGCAAGTGCCCGCAGCGCGGTGAGGTGTACCGCGATGTTGCCTTTGCAGTCCGCCGCTCCGCGCCCGAACCAGCGACCGTCGCGCTCGGTCAATTCCCACACGGGAGAATCCCATTCGTCGTCACCGAGGGGCGGTTGGACGTCGTGGTGAAAGTAGAGCAGGACGGTCGGTGCGCCCTCCGGGCCGGGAATCGATCCGGTGATCGCCTTGCTCCCGTCGCTCGTGACATGTGCGGCGATGTCCTCCACGCCGACATCCCGGAACGCCGACAGCAGCCAGTCGACCATCCCGTCGCACTCCTCGACGGGGAACTGATGCGGATCGTGCACCGACCGGAAACCGACCATCTCCGCGAGATCTGACCTCGCCTGCGGCATCAGCGCGGCCACCTGGTCACGCAGTTCGACGTCCCTGTCGTTTTCTCGCGCAGTCGATTTCACCGGCGATCTCCCGTCTGTCCTCGAATCGGGCGGTCCCGGCCGAACGGACGGGACTCAGCTCTTTCCCTCGGCCGCCAGGTCGTACACCTCGAGTTCGCCGCGGCCGATGGCCTCCATCATCCTCGAATGGTCGGAGTCGTTGAGATCCGCGTAGCCGATCGAGAACTCGGCGATGGCCTCGCCGAAGCCCTTGGTGGTCTCCAGGTACTCGGCGATCCGGAAGCGGCTCGCGGTGCGCGCATGCGCCTGACCCAGGACCAGACCGCACAACTGCGCATACAACTTCATGCCCTCCGGGCTCAGGGCCTCGACGACCACCGAACCCTTGCCATCCCGCAGTTGGCGCACGTAGAAGTCGCGTCGCTCGCCGTTCTCGTCGGTCCCCGTCGACCAGCCGAGGAACAGATCGCTGGTCGCCTGGAGCAGTCGCTGACCCTCGACCACCCGCTGGCCCTGGTTGTCGAAGCCGGACGCAGGCACATGGTCGGCGAGAACCGAGCGTTGCGCTTCCTTGACCTGGAGGAAGAGCGGGTCACCCATCTCCTTGCCGGTGAGCAGGATGATCCATGCCCGCGTACCGACGCTGCCGACTCCCACCACCTTGAACGCGATGTCGACGATCTCGAACTGGTCGAGGAGCGCCGCCACGTGCAGGGGCACGGTGTCGCGGTAGGCACTGATCCGCTCGCGGACCCGCTCCGCGACGACGTCGGCGGTCTCCGCCGGGAACCGTTCGTGCAGGGGCACCAGAAGCGGAGGGTCACTGCGGATGTGCGCCGTACCGTCGGCGTCGATCACGCAGAGCTTCGCAAGGGCCTGGGCACTGTCGCGGTGACGCGCCTTCTTGAGGGCCTTCTGCGTACGCTCACTCATCGACGTGTCGAGCTTCGGACCGAAATCCGTCAGGAAGTCGTCGGCGTCGATGCCGGCGTACCAGTTCTCGAGCGTCGTCTGCGTGGCGCTGCGCGCGATGGCCCGCCGGTACGACTTGGCGACGGTCTTGGCGACCTTGCGGTTGATCGCGTCGTCGAATCCGTTGTTGCGTCCGGCGATCGCGAAGCTCGCCGCGAGGCGTTTGACGTCCCACTCGAACGGGCCGACGTGCGTCTCGTCGAAGTCGTTGAGGTCGAACACCATTCGACGTTCGGGGCTGAAGAAGAGACCGAGATTGCTGAGGTGTGCGTCGCCACAGAGTTGCGTGATGATCCCGGTGTCCGGGGTTCGCGACAGATCGTCGGACATCACCGCGGCCGCACCGCGGTAGAAGGTGAACGGGGTGGCCGACATCCGGGCGTGCCGCACCGGGATCAGGTCGGCGACCCGGGTCTGTGCCTGCGCCGCCAGGATTTTCAGCGGGTCGGCGCGCTCGGTCGGCGTGGGGCACGCGGCGAGTTCGGCAGCGGTGGGCAGGGTGGAGAGGGATGTCGCCACGGGCGCTCCTTCACGTCGGTGCGGCCCCGCCACCGGGCGGAGTTGCAGTTCTCCGGGTCCCGTTCGGAACCCGCGGTGAACCGCCGCGAACGACGTCCGTCCGGCCCGGACCGCATGGTGACGTCGGAGTCACTGATACGACACGAACCAGGGGGACGGGCGCACCGCCAGCGTGGTCGCGGGCGAGAACGTCGGCTTGTCCTCCGTGTAGAAATTCTTCCAGCCCATCCACATCCCCGCCGGGAGATCGGTGACCAATCTGCGCCAGGTTTCCATCTTGACGTCCGGGGTGCCGTGCCCGTCGGCGTGCAGAACCACCTGCAACTCGTCGCGGTCGGTCACGATCGCGGGCCGATCGTCGAGCATCCCGGCGTCGAACTGGTGCAGCACGAACAATTTCTGCGGGAGGCGGCGGCTTCGGACGAGTCCGGCGAGCCACTCCGAGGTCCGGTTGACCTCCCCGGCCCCGACCGAGCCGATCTGGGTGAGATGGACCTGATCGGGTTCGAGCCGCCACTCGGGGTCCAGCGCCAGGCCGACATGCGGCTGGGCCAGCAGGTCGGCGTAGCGACGCGCCTGCGTCAGGAAGTCCATGCGCCCCGGTTGGAGGTCGAGGGTCACGTAGACCCCGGCGCGGCCGGCGGCCTCGACCCAGGGCCGCAGGGTCTCCGGATCGATCATGTTCGTGTAGGTCGACCCCGGGCCCGGTTCGGCCGAGGCGACCGACGCGATGATCTCGAACGCCGGGACCACCGGTTCGGCACTCACCCGCTGATACTCGGCGGCGAGGCGACGCACCCGGTCTATCGACGCCGCGATGCCCTGCCGGCCGAGGGGACCGAGCGCCGGCGCGTCCGGCGAGCCGTACAACGCCACCATCCGCCTGCCCGGGAAGACGACCTGCCCACCGCCGGGCAGTTCCGGTGTGTCGCGGGCCAGTTCGACGCGCCGGGCGAACTCCTCGGTGGTGCCGAAGCCGGGTCCCACCGCCCGCACGGCGGCCGGTTCGGACGCGGCCGCCTCGATCGTGGCCACCGACTCGGCGGTCGCACGCGGGTCGGGTACCGGCACCTCGACGACACGTGCCGCCGACCGTGCCGTCATGATCGCGTCGGCCGGGGCGTCGCGGGTCAGCATCACCACCGGTGCGGTCCCCGACCTCGAGGCGTTGCCCCGCAGGTCGTCGAGAGCCGCCGAGATACGCGGCGACGGGATGCCATCGACCCGACCGAGCCGGACCTCGGTCTCGACCCCGAGTCGTCGGAGTTCGTCGGTGACGCTGGGCGCCGTCTGCGGGGTCACGGCCAGGACCGGCACGTGCTTGTCCTGTGCGACACGTGCTGCAGCGGCCCGGCCGGCGGCGTCGTCGAGTGCGTCGGGACCCACCAGGATCGCCTCGTCGGATCGGGCGTACAGCTCGCGACTGAGCTGAACGGACTCCGGTGCATCGCCGGAGAGCACGCCGACGCCCGGCGGCGGGTTCGTATACGCACCGATCCCGGACGCCCCGACGCCTGAAGCCCCGACACCGGTTGCCGAAGCGCTCACGACGAGGCCGACGACCACGCACACGATCGACGTCCAGATCACCCGACCGGTCACCCGCGCACCCTCCCGTTCGTTGCCGAATCCTCCGCGCGGCTGCCGGGCTCGCCCCGGTCCGTCCGTTCCGGCGCAGACGGACGCCCAACGTAGCAGCGCCGGCAGTGCGGGTTCGACGGCCACCGCGGGGGCGAGGCCGTGACCGGCCACGACGACGCGGCCCTGTGACCCGCTTCACGACTGCAACAGGTTCTAGTTGTAGCGTGCATGTCGTGGACTACTGGGGTGTGATGGTCGGGTTGGGACTCTTGGCTACGGCGTTCGGCGTCGTCGGATTCGTGCGATACCGCGAACGGGAATCGACGACCCTGCAGCGCCAGACCCAGCTCGCCCGGGAACTGCGCGACCTCGCCGGCGACGACGAGGTGCGGCTGGCCGCGGTCGACGAGTTCTCGTTGACCATCTATCACCGGCTCTTCTACGCCTCGGTGGTCGCGCCGTGGATTCGGAGCGCCGCGTGGGCGCTTCTCGGTTCAGTGCTCGCCGGAGCGGGAGCGCTCGCGGTGGGATCACTCGACGGCGTGTTCGCGACCGTCGTACACGTCGCGACGATCGTGGCCGCAGGCGTCTTCGGGGTCTCGACGCTGGTGTACGTCGGCATCGCGCTGTATCACTCGGCGACCACGCCACGGGTGTCCTTCAGCGACTCCTACGCCGGCGAGGACTCGGATCCGGACTCGGCCCCGTCCACCGAAGCCACGTCCACCGAGGCCCCGACGGCCGAAGCCACGTCCACCGAGGCCCCGTCCACCGAAACCCCCTCCACCGAAACCCCGGTCTCCACACGGCCCGTCGACTGACCGACCGGCGACCCGAGACACAACGAACCCCCACCGGGCTGGACCGCCCGGCGGGGGTTCGTTGCTGTGAGAGGGTCAGGCGGCTCGCTAGGCGATCTGCGCCTGCCACATCCAGTGCAGCTGCTCGAGCTTCGAGGCGAACGAGATCAGCAGATCCTGGGTGACCGGATCGGCCTCCTCGGTGACCCCGATTCGCTCGCGGAGACCCGCGACGACTGCCTTGAGATTGTCGACGATCGCCTCGACGACGTCACTGTCCTTGGTCCATCCCTCACCGAATCCCTTGGTGTGGGCGGTCTTCGCGACGGTCTCGGCACGGCCGTCGGGGCTCACGCCGATCGCGGTGGCCCGTTCGGCCGCCGCATCGGTGAACTCCCGGGACACCGTGACCAGCTCATCGAGGTCGAGATGCACCGACCGGAACTGCTTGCCGACCACGTTCCAGTGCGCCTGCTTCGCGATGAGCGACAAGTCGATGAGATCGACGAGAGTGTCCTGCAACGCCTTTCCGGCGACGGACTGCTGCTCGTCGGTGAGTGTGCTGGTGATCGGAGTGGTGGTCATGATCAAGAACTCCCTTCTTGTCATAGCTGGTCGCAGTCGTGCTCCGACTGCGCTGTGCGACGCGGTCAGACGCGGACGGTGACCGCGGAGTCGATGTTGCCCTTGGTCGCCTTCGAGTACGGGCAGAACGTGTACGCGAGGTCGGCGAGCTCCTTGGCCTTGGCCTCATCGAGGCCGGGCAGCGACACCTCGATGGCGACGGTGAGCCCGAATCCGTTGTCCGCGGGGTCTTTCCCGATTCCGACGGTCACGTCCACGGTTGCCCCGTCGGGGACCGAGGTGTCCGCCTGCTTGGCCGTGGCACGAAGCGCGCTCAGGAAGCAGGCCGCGTAGCCCGCGGAGAACAACTCCTCCGGATTGGTTCCCTCGCCGTTGCCACCGAGTTCCTTCGGCGGGCGCAGGTCCAGGTCGATCTGGCCGCTTGCCGAGACGACTTCGCCGTCGCGTCCACCGCCGGACGCCTTCGACGAGATGGTGTACACCGGTTCGATTGCCATTCGAGATCCTCCTGGATGCTCAGTGCGGGTTCGGGCCAACGGTCGTTCCAACCCGTTCCGTTCACCGAACATTCCGGCGACACCGCCGTCGGCGACGTGATGGTCGCGACACCGGTCTCCGCAACCGGCTCAGCGTCCGCGCATCATCCGCGTCGGCTTCATCCGGGTCGACTCCGGTAGCCATTGGTTGACCGGGCGACGCAGGGTGCAGAGGGCGGCGACCACGAGCAGAACGAATTGCGCATAGCTCAGGACGACCATGGTCGACGACACGTCCGGGTACCGGAAGAGGAGGTCGACGCCGACGGGGATGCACAACAGGTGCACGACGACGGCAGCCAGGAAGAAGTTCCGGAGGTGGCGGCTGTGCTGTGTGGCAGCGGTGACCAGGCACGCGTACTCGATGGCGAGCACGACGATGATCATCACCAGCATGAACGGCGGGAAGAACCCGGCGAGCGTATCGACCTCGCTCTCCGGGGCGGAGTTCGCCGGGTCGGCCACCACTCCTTCCAGCAACCGGCCACGCAGGTCGTCGGTGATGGTCCCCAGGTTGAAGAAGCCGTAGATCGTCAGCACCAACCCGATCACCGCAGCGCCCCACCACACGATCCGTGCGTGCACGGCGAGCGCATCCGGTGGCCGTCCGGGATCGCCGGGCCGGGCCGGATAGAGCGCCGCCTGGTCCCGGTCTCGGGAGGATCGTTCGAGGGCGGCCAGGTCCTCGGCATCCAGCTCGGCCTGGCTCGGGACACGGTCGGGGTCACGCCCGGCCGGGTCGCCGGACGTCCCGCCGGTCGGGTCCTTCGGATCCGTCATGCCCCGATCCTGCCACTCGCCCCGGCGGCCCTCCAGCGCCGAGAACCGCCCGACAACGTGCGGCCTATTTCCGGAACTCGGTCAGTACGAATTCCATCCCGGGCACGAATGTCCCGAGCATGGGCACGACGTGGTTGACGATCGACTTGGTCAGGATGGGCGGGGTGGGATCGGTGACGAAGGTGACGTCGGCGCCCTGCGCCCGCCAGTCCGCGGCGAGCTGCGCGACCTGGCCGTACGGGATCACGTCGTCGTGCAGTCCGCCTTCGACGAAGACGGGCGCGTTCGGCTTCAGGCGTCCGATCCGCTGTTGCCGGACCACGTCCTGCAGCCCCGGCGATCGCGCGATGAGGGCTGACAGCGTCTCACCGGTTCGCGTCCACGTCTCGACGCGGCGGAAACCGAAGGCCGGGATGATGTCGCCGATACAACTCGTCGAGATCTGCTTCAGTGCGGCCTTGCCGGTCGGATTGGTCTCTCGGCGCACCACGTCGGCGACGTTCGGATACCGCTCGGTCAGTCCGTTGATCGCGAAACCGATCGCACCCGCGATGGTGGTGCCGTCGATCGCCGGGATGACCTTCTCCAGGTCGGCCGGGGGTGCGCCGGCATAGGTGGCGCGGACGTTCAGCTCGGGCGCGTAGGTCTCGGCGAGTTCGGCGGCCGACGCCGCGGCTCCCCCGCCTTGCGAGTACCCGGCGAAGCCGACCGGCGCATCGGCGGGCGCGCCCGAGAGGTCGAGCGCGGCCCGCGCACCGTCGAGCATGGCCTGTCCGGACTCGGCGCGGTTGACGTAGGTGTGCACACCGGGCGTGCCCATCCCGACGTAATCGGTGACGAAGACCCGCACGCCGTGGACGAGCATGTAGTACATCTCAGGTGCCGTGTAGTTGACCGAGATGCTCGGCTTCGTGAGGTCGACCGCCATCGGCAGACCCATCAGCTTCGACGGGGCGCACTGGTCGCCCTGACCGATCGTTCCGGAACCGACGACCAGAGTCGGTCGCGGACCCTTGCCGCGCCACGGCGCGGTGGGCTCGACGACGGTGCCGGTGACCGGGACGGGTGTCCCGTCGGAACGACGCGAGGTGTACATCACGGTGCGCGCCGTCCCCGGCCACTGACCGGCCATCCCGGGGATCTGGAGCAGCAGCGGACTCGACTGGCTGCGGATCACCGAACCCGGCTCGGATGCATACCGGGCCGGTGGGCTGTAGAAATCCGCCGCGGCAGCGGTCCCGGCCGCAGCCGGAACCAAGGATGCGGCACAGGCCGCCACCAACGCGCCGGCGACACCGACGATGCGTCTCGATGTCCTGCGATGAGTCATGTTCTTCCCCGACCTCACGTTCATGGCTGTGTAACCTACCCCACAGTAACTTGAGTCAGGTGACTGGCATCGCGTCGGGGGTCCGGGCACCAGGAGTTCCCCACTCCGGCATCCGGGGGAGCAGCCGACGACGGAGTCCCGACGCGGTGGGCCGAACATCCTCCCCAAGGGGCCCGGTCATTTCAGTGCAGCGAATGAATTCGTTACGGTCTCGTGATTGAATAATGCGCAATTTCGCTCGCGTTCCCCAAAAAGAATGACCGGCACTTTTCCCTCACCCATTCATACGAATAGCCTCGAATTCGGATCGGTACATTTCTCAGGTCGATTCCGACCCCATTTCGATCGGTTTCTCGGGCGAATCGGCACACCACGACGAGAGGCGAAAAGTGAACAAGAAGGTCAGCAAGGGTCTGTTCGCAGCGGTGGCGGCCGTGCTGCTGTTGCTGGGCGGCCTGGGCACCTACGCCCTGTGGAGCGACAGCGAGACCACCGACTCCGGCGACGTCCAGACCGGAACGCTCGACCTGACAGCAGTGAATGCGGGTCAGTGGCAGGATGTCTCGAATGCCGCGGCCCCGGTCGACATCGATCCGGCGACCTTCCGGATGGTGCCCGGTGACGTCCTGCAGTTCACCGCGAGCTACCGGGTCGCGGCGGTCGGCGACAACCTGACCGCGCGCATCACCACGACGAATCAGGGCACCAACGTCATTCCGGCAGCGCTGACGGATTGGGTGACGGTCACGAACACCGCGACCTTCGGCGGCGCGCCCATTCCGAGCAGCGTGATCACGACGGCCGACAACGGAAAGACCGTTGACGTCACCGTCACGGTGGACTTCGATCGCGGCACCCCCGATCAGGTGGGGATCAACTCGACGGTCAACCTCTCGCAGCTGCAGGTGACCCTGCAGCAGGAACGCGCCTGAGCGACCTCGACGACGACGGATGCGCATGTCGCGCCACGTGTTCGGGCCCGTCGCGGGCGCGGTCGCGCTCGCGGTGGTGGTCGTCCTGATCGCGGTGTCGGTGCGCTCGACCGGGGCGTACTGGACCGAGACCGCGTCGTCGGCTCCCGGCCAGGTGGCCACCGGCCGACTGGCCCTCGCCACCGGCTCGGGAGCCGACAACGTCTACACCTTTCCCGAGCTGACCGGAGCGGCTCTCGTCCCGAACCAGTTCCGGCAGGCGCCGCTGGCGATCGTCAACACGGGGACGACGCCACTGCGGTACCGATTGACCTCCGCCGGCCCACAGGTGTCGACGGCGTCGACGGTCACGGTGACCCTCGCCGGGGCAATCGGTGGAACCTGTACGGCAACATCGGCTCTCGGGCCGACGAGCGCCTTCCCGACGCTGTCGGGCGTCGGCTCCGTCTCGACCGTCGCATCGGCGTTCCGCACCCTGGCCGCCGGGGCGCAGGACACCTGGTGCGTCCGGAGCACGCTGATCTCCGTCGCCGGGGCCGAACCGGCCACCTACACCCACGTCTTCGGCTTCCGGGCGGAGCAGGTATGAGCCACCGGCACACCGACACTCGGTCGATCACGGAGGCGGATCCGTCGCGCACCGGACCCTGGTGGTGGGTCAGCACGATCGTCACCTGGCTACTCGTGTTCGCGGTCTCGGCACTGGTCCTGGCGCTCGTCGTGATCCCACTCGTCGGCAACGCCCAGCCGTACACGGTGCTGACGGAGTCGATGCGACCCACCTATCCACCGGGCACGCTTGTCGTGGTCCGGGACTCGGACACGAACCGCCTGCCGGTCGGCGAGGTGATCACCTTCCAGATCCGGTCGGGCGAACCCGCAGTCGTCACGCATCGGATCATCGCCACGGGCATGGACAGTACCGGCGGACGTACGTATACGACGCAGGGCGACAACAACCCACAGCCCGACCCCGGGTCCGCGGAGCCGGCCCAGATCCGCGGAGCGGTGTGGTACTCGATCCCGTACCTCGGTCACGTCAACAACTGGCTCACCGGAGACACTCGCGTTCTGGTGGTGACCGTCATGGCGGGCGCCCTCGGGCTCTATGCCGCCGTTCAGCTCGTCGGTGCGGTCGTCGACAGGCGGCGGGTGTCGACCGGATCCGCGCCGCGATGAGCACGATGCGCGCGGCCGCGCGCGGGTTCGGACGATTCCTGCGGTCGACCCGCGTCCGTGCGGTGCTGTCGGTCGGGATCGTTCTCGGACTCGGCACAGTCGGGACACTGGCCGCCTGGTCGGCAACCACGACGACCACCTCCGGGACCTTCACCACCGGCACCGTCGATCTGTGGCTCGACAACGTGAACGCGACTCAGGCCGCGCCGCTGTCGGTGCCACTCGGGTCGGCGCTGCTGCCCGGACAATCCGCCGCCGTACGTGTCACCGTCCAGAGTCGGGGCAATGTCGCCGCGACCTACACGACCAAGGTCCGAGGGACGGGCACGGCCGGTACCGCGGTACAACTCGCCGTCGTGGTCGGCGGCACCATCTCGGGATCGACCTGCACCGGCACCCCCACGGTTCCCACCATGCCGCTGACCGGCGCCGACGCCGCCATCCTCGGTACGCGCGGCCCACTCGCGGCCGGCACCGGAGCCGAGATCCTGTGCCTTCAGTTCACGCTGCCCGCAACGGCATCGAATGCCACCCAGGCCGCAACCGGCGGCGTCCTGTTCACCTTCGACGGCACCGGGGTGGCGAATGCCTGAGCCCGTCACCCCCGGTCGCCGGCCCGGGCGAGGAACCGACGTCGCGCTGAGCGTCGGTGCCGTCGCGGGCGTGGTCTGTATGTGCCTGGCCTTCTCGGCCGTGCTGTTCGGCATCACACCACTCGTCTTCCGGTCCGGATCGATGGAGCCGGCGATCCCCGTCGGTTCCCTCGCCCTCGCTCGCGAGGTCCCGGCCGGCGCGGTCGAGCCGGGTGACGTCGTGAGCGTGACCGCCGACAACGGCAATCGGATCACCCACCGGGTGGTGAACGTGGATGCCGGCGCGGGCAATTCGGTGGCGCTCGTACTGAAGGGTGACGCGAACACCGAACCCGACCTCACCCCGTATGTCGTCACCGACGTCGAGCGCGTGATGGCCGATGTCCCCTATCTCGGTTATGCCGTCGCGTGGTCGTCGACGCCCGCTGCCCGCGCGGCGGGCATCGTCCTGGCGGTCTGGCTGCTCATCGCCGTGTTCGGACCCCACCGGCGCAGACGCAGCAGCGGTCGGCACCGGGCGGCCGCACCGCACCCCGGCGTCCCCGGACGCGCCACGCATGCCGGGATGCCGATCGTCCTCGTCGGTGCGCTGTCGGCGACGTTGATTGTCGCCTCGCCGCCCGGTGCCGCCCGAGCGGGAATGACGGACCGGACGGTCGGCCAGGTGACGATGACGCTGGGCACCGCGCCCCGGCCGGCGAGCTTCACCTGTGCGACCCAGGGAACACTGCTGACGAGCGCCCTCTTGAGCTGGCCGGTGGTCGGGCCCGCGTTCGGTTACCGGCTCGAGTTCCGGGCCACGACGACCGGTCTCCTGCTCAGTACCCAGGACCTACCGGCCCAGGCGTCGGGGACCGTCAGCTACACGGTGAGTGCGGGTCTCCTGGATCTGCTCCCCAGCTCGACGACGGTTCATCTCGTCTCCCGCGTGGGGAACTTCTGGATCTCGCCGAGTCCCACACTGACCCATCGGATCACGAAGGCTGTCTTGAGTTCGTCGTGCGCGACGCCGGGGACGGTGACGAGTCCCGGGGCAGCACCCGGACGTCAGGCCCGCACCGCCCCGTCCGTGTCGAGCACGACCCCGAGCGAATCCGGCTCGCCGAGTTCGGCGTCGCAGACCCCGGGATCATCGTCGACCGAGCCGTCCACGGACCCGGCCTCACCGACCGATGGCCCACAGACCTCGACGCCCCCGACGCCGACCACTTCCCCGGCGACACGCGAATCCGAAGTCGGACAGGCAGTTCCCGATGTCTCGCGAACCTCGGAGCCGACAACGGCCGACGGGTATCGCTGAGAGGCGATTCAGCGACCCGGCGCCACCTTCAGCATGCGGCCGAGAGTCGCCTGCCACAGTGTTCCATCCGCGGTGATGGTTCCGGTCAGTTCGAGCGGCTCGTCGAATGGTGCCGCCCCGACCGGCACGGTCGCCACCCGCCGCCCCGTCGCGAAGTCGGTTGCGAGGTAGACGACTTCACCCAGTTGTTGGGGGCGGCGCGACTCGAGAGGTCCGTACCCGATCGCATGGATCAGCCCATCCGCGCGAGACAGCTTGGGAAGCGTGGCGATCCGGTCGTCGTTCTCCCACACGCGACGACAACCGCCGTCGCCGACATCGATGCGGGTGGCGCCGCCGACGAACGGGGCATCGGCCGGGACCGACGGCCCCCGCACCGCCATCGGCGGGTACTGGTAGCCGTGGGTACTCGGGATGACCAGCGAGTTACCCCAGGCCATCGGCGAATTCTCGGTGCCCGGCCCCGACCTCGCGAAGGCCCGCATCCGGCAAACCTCGGAACCGTCGTCGCTGCGCAGCACACGAAGACTCGGCGGCTCCGCGTTGTCGACGATGGCGACCCACCCGTCGCCGCCCGGACCGAAATAGGTCGGCGTCGTTCCCGAACCCCAGGTGAGCTGCCCGGGTTTGCGTGCCGGTCCCCGGTCATATGCGCGACGCCAGACGACTCGCGGTGCCGCGCCCGGGTCGGCGCGCATCTCGTACAGCGCCTGCGTCGTGAGGATCGACGCACCGGTCCGCCGGATGGACAGGCCGTTGCCCAGTTCCTCTCCCGCCGGGAGCCGGGTGGACCGGACGGCGCGATGCCGGTCGACCGTCCCGACCACCCCACCCGTGGTCGCAAACCAGACGCGGCCGTCGAAGTCCGGCGCCAGGCCGGTGATCGCGTCACCCGCCGGGATCGCCTGGCCGACGTCGACCCGATCATCGACGTAGACCCGCCAGCCGTTCGCCGTCTTCGCATGCGCGACACGAAGAATCGAGTTCGAGCCGTCGGCTACGACCACCCGGTCACGGTCGTCGAGGTAGCCGTACACACCGCCGAGCAGGCCGCCCTTCGTGAGCTGCGTCGACGCCAACGGTTGCGCGGTCCGGGGATCGAAGAGGACGACCGTCGGTGCCGCGAATGCGGGCGGCGTCGTTCCGACGAACTGCGTGCACAACGCGACCGGCATCCCGTCGCGGCCCACGAAGGTCGCCGCACAGGCTCCGCCGGGGACGGAGGAGGCGGCCAACCGGGCACCGCGGCCGGGTCCGCGATGCGACGTAGAGTCGGTGGAGGCGAGATCGCCGTGCATGAGCGAGGTGTCGGCCGGTCCGAGCCCAACGCTCGGCGAGTCCGGTTGCGCCACCGCGGGGTACGCGAGACCCACCGCCATCGCCATGACTCCGCTGACCACCGCCGTCCAGACCCGCTTCATCCGCGTCATGGAAGGTGAAGCTACCGGACCCCAGCAGAAATCCGCCTCTGAAACCCACCCCCCACAGACTGCTCGACGACGATATGTCGACGGCCCGGCTGCTGAGGGTGGGTTTCAGGCGCGGCCGCGCGGCTCAGATGACCAGGCCGAGAGCGAGTACCACGATCAGTCCGGTCACCGACAGGACGGTCTCCATCATCGACCAGGTCTTGAAGGTCTGGCCGACGGTCATCCCGAAGTACTCCTTCACCAACCAGAAGCCGGCGTCGTTGACGTGCGACAGGAACACCGAGCCGGCACCGATCGCCAGGACGACCAGGGAGAGCTCTCCCGAACCCATACCGTCGACCAGTCCGAGGATCAGCGACGACGCGGTGATGGTGGCAACCGTCGCCGAACCGGTCGCGAGGCGGATCAGTGCCGCGAGGGTCCAGGCGAGCAGGAGGACGGAGACGTTCGCACCGGTGGCCCAGTCCGCCAGCAGGGTGCCGATACCCGTGTCGACGAGCACCTCCTTGAATCCGCCACCGGCCGAGACGATCAGCAGGATTCCCGCGATGGCGGGCAGCGCCGCACCCGTGCACTTCGAGATCGTCTCGCGGTCCATCCCGGACCCACGGCCGAGGGTGAACATCGCGACGATCACGGCGATCAGCAGCGCGATCAGCGGGGTGCCGAGGATGTCGAGCACCTTGCGCAGGGGCTGGTCCTCGTCGGCGATGAAGATCTCGGCGATGGCTTTGCCCAGCATCAGCACGACGGGCAGCAGGACGCTGAACATGGTGATCGCGAAAGACGGCCGCTTCGTCGTCGGGCCGTCTGCCGGATCGACGTCGAAGGTCGTCGGGGCGTCGACCGTCACCCATTTCCCGGCGAGCACACCGAACAGCGGTCCGGACACGATGATGGTCGGAATGGCCACCAGCACACCGAGTCCGAGGGTCATGCCCAGGTCGGCGCCGAGAGCGTCGATCGCCACCAGCGGGCCCGGGTGCGGCGGGACGAAACCGTGCATCGCCGAGAGCCCGGCCAGCGCGGGAATGCCGATCGGGATCAGACCGAGTCCCGATCGTCGGGCCACCAGGTAGATCACCGGCATCAGCAGGACGAGACCGATCTCGAAGAACATCGGCAGCCCGATGATGGCGCCGACGAGGGCCATCGCCCACGGCAGCATCCGCGGTGACGCATGACCGACGATCGTGTCGACGATCTCGTCGGCCCCGCCGGAGTCCGCCAGGAGTTTGGCGAACATGGCACCGAGTGCGATCAGGATGCCGACACCCGCTGCGGTGGTGCCGAATCCGGCGGTGAACGACTCGAGGACCGTCGGGATGGACTCACCCGCGACGATGCCGACCGTCGCACCGCCGCCGACGAGCGCGAGGAAGGGGTGGACCTTCGCGATCGTGATCGCGACGACGATGACGGCGATGCCGGCCAGCGCCGCGAGGATGAGTTGCCAACCGGGGGCAACGGGTTCGGGTAGGTCCGCACCGGCGGCGAGGATCGTGATCGTCGTCGACATCGTCAGCTCTCCTCGCCGTCAACGTGCGTATCAGGCAGGGACGCGACCAGTTCGTCGACGATGGCGTCCACACTCTGGTCGACGTCGACGGTGAACCCGCGTTCGTCCGCGGTCAGCGGCTCCAGGGTCTCGAACTGCGAGGCGAGCAGTGCCGGGGGCATGAAGTGCCCGGGCCGCGACGCCTGCCGTCGCGAGATGACATCGACCGAGCCGGCCAGGTGGGCGAACAGTGTCGCCGGCGCGTGCTCGCGGAGGCGGTTCCGGTAGTCGCGCTTGAGTGCGGAACAGCTCATGACGCCACCGCTCTCGTGCTCGGCCAGCCAGACCCCGATCGATTCGAGCCAGGGGCCGCGATCGTCGTCGTCGAGCGGTTGTCCGGCCGACATCTTGGCGATGTTCTCCGCCGGGTGGAAGTCGTCGGCGTCGGCGAACGGCACGCGCAAACGCTGCGCCAGCGCTGCTCCGACCGTCGACTTCCCGGACCCCGACACCCCCATGACGACAATCGGTGATCGCATGTTCACTCCTCACGACATTGTGCTGCTGATCACGTAGGCTGCCTCAATAGTAATACTTTTGCAAGCCTGTCCTGCCATTAAGTACGCACATTCGGCCGGACCTCGACTAATGAGAAGATGAAACGGTGAGTCAGGGCACACGAAGCGCACCCGAACGACACGAGGAGATCCTTGCGGCGATCGGCAGACGCATCGTGTCCGGAGCACAGCCGGCCGGCAGCGTGCTGACCCTCGACTCCATCAGTGCCGAACACGGCGTCTCCCGGACAGTGTCCCGCGAGGTGATCCGGGTACTCGAGTCGATGGGGCTGGTCGAGTCGAGGCGGCGCGTCGGCATCACCATCCAACCGCGGACGCGCTGGAGCGTGTTCGACGCACGGCTGATCCGGTGGCGGCTCGACGGCGGTGAGCGCGCCGAGTTCCTGGCGACACTGTCGGAGTTGCGGCGTGGTTTCGAACCGGTGGCGGCAGCGCTGGCCGCGGAACGCGCGAACGAACACCAGTGCCGCATCCTCGCCGCGGCGGTGTCGGACATGTCGGTGCATGGCCGCACCGGCGACCTCGAGTCATACCTGTTGGCCGACAAGGTCTTCCACCGGACCCTGCTCGAGGCGAGCGGCAACGAGATGTTCCGGTCACTCACCGGCGTGGTGAACGAGGTCCTGGCCGGACGCACCCATCACGGGATGATGCCGGCGACCCCCAACCCGGCCGCCATCGCACTGCACGACGACGTGGCCAGAGCAATACGCCTCCGCGACCCGGAGGTCGCGGAGGCGTCGATGCGGGCGATCATCACCGAGGCGGCGGCAGCCGTCTCCGAGGAGACCCCCTTGCCGCCTGAGGTGCGAGCGTAGCGAGCCACCGCTTTGCTGCCTGAGGTGCGAGCGCAGCGAGCCACGAAGGCCGCTCGGGAGGGACCGCTCAGACCAGCAGTTCGGCGATCTGGATGGTGTTGAGCGCAGCGCCTTTTCGGAGGTTGTCCCCCGAGATGAAGAGCGCGAGTCCGCGGCCGTCGGGAACACCCGGGTCCTGGCGGATCCGGCCCACGAGCGACGCGTCGTTGCCCGCGGCCGCCAGTGGCGTCGGCACGTCGGCGAGCTCGACACCGGCGGCCGCGCCGAGGATCTCCTGGGCGCGCGCCACCGACAGCGGACTCGCGAACTCGGCGTTGATCGACAGCGAGTGTCCGGTGAACACCGGCACCCGCACGCAGGTGCCGCTCACGAGCAGCTCTGGGAGGCCCAAGATCTTGCGAGACTCGTTGCGCAGCTTCTGATCCTCGTCGGTCTCACCCGAACCGTCGTCGACGAGCGACCCGGCGAGGGGCAGCACGTTGAAGGCGATCGGCGCGACGTACTTGTTCGGCGCCGGGAACTCGACAGCAGATCCGTCGTGGACCAGCTTCTCGGCCTCACCGGCAACAGCACGCACCTGACCGGCGAGTTCCTCGACACCGGCCAGGCCACTGCCCGAGACAGCCTGGTAGCTCGAGACGATCAGTCGCTGGAGGCCGGCCTCGTCGTGCAGCGGCTTGAGGACCGGCATCGCGGCCATGGTGGTGCAGTTGGGGTTGGCGATGATCCCCTTGGGCGGGTTCTTCGCCAGCTCGCCGTTGACCTCCGAGACCACCAGCGGCACATCGGGATCCTTGCGCCACGCCGACGAGTTGTCGATGACGGTCACGCCGGCCGCGGCGAACCGCGGCGCCTGCTCGCGGGACATCGTGGCCCCCGCGGAGAACAGCGCGATGTCCAGACCCGACGGGTCGGCGGTCGAGGCGTCCTCGACGACGATCTCGCCGTCGCCCCACGGCAGCGTCTTGCCTGCCGAACGCGACGACGCGAAGAACCGCACCTCGTCGGCCGGGAAGTTGCGCTGGGCCAACAGGGTTCGCATGACTGCACCGACCTGACCGGTCGCACCCACGACTCCGATACGAACACCCATGGCTATCGCCCCGTTCCGGCGTAGACGACGGCTTCTTCTTCGCCGCCGAGGTCGAATGCGGCGTGCAGGGCGCGCACCGCGTCGTCGAGTTCGGTGTCGCGGCACAGCACCGAGATACGGATCTCCGACGTGGAGATCAACTCGATGTTGACGCCGGCCTCACTGAGCGCCTCACAGAACGTGGCGGTGACGCCGGGATGCGACTTCATGCCCGCACCCACCAGCGAGACCTTGCCGATGTGATCGTCGTAGAGCAGATCGGTGAAGCCGATCTCCTGCTGCAGCTTGGTGAGCTTCTCGACACCGAGCGGTCCGAGCTCGCGCGGCAGGGTGAACGTGATGTCGGTCTTGCCGGTGTCGATCTTCGAGACGTTCTGGAGCACCATGTCGATGTTGATCTCGGCGTCGGCGACGGCACGGAAGACCCGCGCGGCGTAACCGGGCTTGTCGTCGAGCCCGACGACGGTGATCTTGGCCTCGCTGCGATCATGTGCGACGCCGGTGAGAATGGCTTCTTCCACGGGAATGTCCTCCATCGATCCGGTCACCACGGTGCCGGGTTTGGTCGAGTACGACGAGCGCACGTGAACGGGAACGTTGTACCGACGGGCGTATTCGACGCAGCGCAGCATCAGCACTTTGGCACCGCAGGCGGCCAGTTCGAGCATCTCCTCGAAACTGACGGTGTCCAGCCGGCGGGCGTCGGGCACGATGCGCGGGTCCGCGGAGTAGACGCCGTCGACGTCGGTGTAGATCTCGCAGACATCCGCTTCGAGCGCCGCGGCGAGCGCGACCGCGGTGGTGTCGGAACCACCGCGTCCCAGCGTGGTGACGTCCTTCGTGTCCTGCGAGACGCCTTGGAATCCGGCGACCAGCACGATCTTGCCCTCGTCGAGGGCGCTGCGGACCCGGCCGGGGGTCACGTCGATGATCTTGGCCTTGCCGTGGCTGCTCGTCGTGATCACGCCGGCCTGCGAGCCGGTGAACGACTGCGCCTGCGCACCCATCGAGCTGATCGCCATGGCCACGAGCGAGTTGGAGATCCGCTCACCCGAGGTCAACAGCATGTCCATCTCGCGCGCCGGCGGCGCCGGATTGACCTGCTGGGCGAGGTCGAGCAGCTCATCGGTGGTGTCGCCCATCGCGGACACGACCACGACGACGTCGTTGCCCTGCTTCTTGGTCTCGACGATCCGCTCGGCGACGCGACGGATGCGTTCGGCCGTTGCGACCGAGGATCCGCCGTACTTCTGCACCACGAGGGCCACGTCGAGTTACCTCCTGCCGGCCGCGTCGGCCGGACCATAGACGTCAACTTGCCGGGACAACCTTACCGGGACCACGCCCGACGGCCTGACCTGGTCTCCGCGCCACCCATCGGCACCCGGACGATCCGATCCGCCCTAGGATCGCTCGGGTGGCCTCCCCTACCGACGTCGGCGATACCGGAAGCGGCGCCGACGGCCGGACCGGGAGCCGGTCCGACGCGGGTCGTCGGCTACGGACGCTGACCTCGGCGTTCTTCGGTCCGGTCGGCTCGTCGCCCGCCGGCCTCCGCAGACATCGCTGGTGGCTAGACGCGCTACTGGTCTTCCTCGTCATCCGAGCGATCGGCATCCTGGTCCTGGCCCGATTCGCCGATCTCCGCGGGACCACGCTCGGCGACTCCCTGGCGGTGTGGGACGGGCAGTGGATGATCGCGATCGCGACCCACGGTTACGACGGCGTGCCCTACGCCCTCACCGACGCACGGGGGCTGCACACCGTCGACACGGCCTACGCCTTCTTCCCGGGATATCCGTACCTCGTCGGGTTGATCGCGAAATTGCCCGGGCTGAGCCCGTTCGGTGCCGCCCTCACGGTGAACCTGCTCCTGGGTTGTGTGGCCGCGGTCGGCGCGGCACGCCTGGGCATGGTGTGCGCGCGACTCATGGCCCGCCGGTCACCGGTCGGCCCGGCCCCCGAGCGGGGCACCGGACTCTTCCTGGTGGCGCTGTTCGCGGCGACGCCGATGTCGATCGTGCTGAACATGGCCTACACCGAGGCGCTGTTCTGCGCGCTCGCGGTGTGGGCGCTGGTCGGGATCCTCGAGAAGCGCTGGCTCCTCGCCGGCGTCGTGGCCGCGATCTGCGGGTTGTGCCGGCCGACGGCGGCGGTCCTGATCGGGGTCGTGATGCTCGCGGCCGTCGTGTTCCTGTGGCAGGCACGCCGAACCACCGTCTCCCGAGGGGCACGGGTCCGCGCGATCGTCGCCATCCTGATCAGCCCCCTCGGCTATCTCGCATACCTCTGCGTGGTGTGGGCGCACACCGGATCACCGACCGGATGGTTCCGAATCCAGACCGAGGGGTGGGACACCCAGTTCGACTGGGGTGAGGCCGCTTTCCGGTTCGTCAACGAGATGCTCGTGCACTCGGCCGAGATCGCACCGGTTGCCACCGCGTGGATCGTCTTGAGCACGCTGGCGATGCTCGGCGTCGCGGTGTGGTCACGGATGCCGTGGCCGGTCCTGCTCTACGGCTCGCTGCTGGTCGCGCAGATCGTGCTGTCGAGCGGGCTGATGATGAGCAGGCCGCGGCTGCTCCTGCCCGCGTTCGTCCTGCTGATCCCGCTGGCGATGGCGCTCGCCCGGATGCGACCGGTCGTCGCCGGCCTGATCGTCGTGCCGATCGTGGTGGGCAGCTCGTGGTTCGGCGCGCACATGCTCACCGTGTTCCCCCACGCCATGTGACCCACCCGCGCTGAGGTTCTGGGGTCCTCTCGTACCGAGGGCACGGACTCACACCGCAGACGCCGCGAATCCCCGGCAGAGGTAGTCGATCCCGGCGTCGAGCCGCGCGCGGGGATCGAGGAGCCGGCCGGCATCGGGCCGCCCGGCCAGACGGGCGAGGTGCGACGGGACCTCGACCTCGGACTCTCCCGAGATCACCTCGGCGAGTCCGGCGGACGGGAGCAGCGAGTCGTCGCGCAGCAGTTGGTCGCTCACCGCAACCAGCGCCACACCGTGGACGAAACTCCAGACCGACAGCGCCATGTCGGTCGCGCGTTCGATGCCGACGCCGAGTTCCAGGAACCCCGCCGCGAGCCAATCGAGGCACGCCAGCGAATCCTCGCCATAGCTGTGCCGGGGCGACGAGTAGGCGAGGACGACCCATGGGTGCCGCGTGTAGAGCTCCCAGTCGACGTCGACGGCCACCTCGACCCGGGCGCGCCACCCGGGTGCGGTGTCCACCGGGTACGGGAACCGACGCCCCACCTCGGTCGACATCGCCTGCAGCAGCGCGTCCTTGTCCGCGACGTGGCGATAGAGCGACATCGCACCGACCCCGAGTTTCTCGGCAACCCGCCGCATCGACAGCGATCCGATGCCGTCGTCATCGGCGACGGCGATCGCGGCGTTCACGATCGTCGCGGGCGACAGCTTCGAGGTGTCGGACGTCACTTCCGGGTTCCTCCTGCTCAGGGCGGGAATAAAGCGATTGCGTACAGCGTACTCATCCCCGTACGCTGACCCGCGTACACCGTACGCGTAGGTAGCTGTCGTCTGCCGCGAAGGAGGAAGCGATGTCCGCCCAGCTCGACCCGTCGAACCGGCTCCACCCGACCCCGGGTGCCGCCGACCGACGAACGTGGCTGGGACTGGCCGTGCTCACCCTGCCGGTGTTCCTGGTCTCGATGGACGTCTCGGTGCTGTACCTCGCCATTCCGTCGATCACCGACGCGCTCGCGCCGTCCGCGGCCCAGCAGCTGTGGATTCTCGACATCTACGGGTTCCTCATCGCCGGACTGCTCATCACGATGGGCAACGTCGGCGACCGCGTTGGGCGTCGTCGCATCCTGCTCGCCGGCGCCGGCCTCTTCGGCGTCGCCTCGGTCATCGCGGCATTCGCTCCCACGGCCGGCATCCTGATCGCGGCGCGCGCCCTGATGGGCATCGGCGGCGCGACCCTGCTGCCGTCGAGCCTGTCACTCATCGCCAACATGTTCCCCGACGCCCGCGAGCGCGGTCGCGCGATCGGCGTGTGGACCGCGGCGTTCGCCGGCGGCAGCGCGGTGGGCCCGGTCATCGGCGGCGTTCTGCTGCACCACTTCTGGTGGGGCGTGGTCTTCCTCATCAACGTTCCGGTGCTCGTCCTGCTCTTCGTCTTCGGCCCGCGCCTGATCCCGGAGTACCGGGCTGCGACCACCGATCCCTTCGACGTCCTCGGCGTCGTGCTCTCGATGGCAGGCATCCTCCCGCTGGTCTACGCGGTCAAGACGGTGGCGAGCGACGGCGCCACGACGGCCGTGGTCGTCGCGGGCGTGGTGGGTGCGGCTCTGCTCATCGCGTTCCTGCTGCACCAGCGGCGGATCGCGTCCCCGCTCCTCGACCTCAAACTGTTCGGCAACGCACAGTTCAGCGGCGCGGTCGCCGTCGCGCTGATCGGCATGATGGCCCTCGGCGGCATGTCCTACCTGACCGGCGTCTATCTCCAGTCGGTCATGGGCCACGACGTCCTGGCCGCGGCCATCGCCGGCCTCCCGATGGCCGTCGCGGTGGCGGTGTTCTCGATCGGGGCGACCAGGGTCGCCGCCTTCCTGGGCACCCGGTTGGCCTTCGTCGGTTCCGTCGGCCTCGCGGCGGCGGGCAACCTCGGCATGCTGACCCTCGGCACCTCGTCTCCGGTCTGGGTGTACATCCTGTGCACGACGATCGCGGGCATCGGTTACGGCATCCAGTTCAGCCTGGTCTCCGTCGTGGTCGTCGGTTCGGTGCCCCCGGAACGATCGGGCGCCGCATCCGGTATCTCGGAGACGAGTTTCGAGCTCGGCACCGCGATGGGTCTGGCGCTTCTCGGATCGCTGGCCACCCTCGTGTTCCGGGACGGCGATCGCGGCTGGGCGTTCGGCGACACCCTCGGCGAGACGCTGCACCGCTCGGCCGACATGGGTCCGGCCGGCGAGGGTCTGGCCACGGCGGCGAAGCAGTCGTTCGTCGACGGCATGCATGCCGCATCGCTCGCGAGCGGTCTCGCCCTGCTCGTCCTGGGGACGATCCTGCTCGTCGTGATGCGCGACGAGCCGACCGATCCGCAGGCCGAGGTCGCCGACGTGCAGCTGCCCGACGGTGATTCGGTCGGCGCCGCACACACCCGGTCCTGACGGCGTCGCCGCACTACTCTCGGGCGGATGCACGAACTGATCTCGGGGCGCTGGAGCGCCCGCGGCTACGATCCCGCCGCGACCATCTCGGTCGACGACGTCACCACCATCGTCGACGCCGGTCGCTGGGCACCCACCTGGGGCCGGGTGCAACCGGTGCGGTTCATCGTGGGCCTGCGCGACGACCCGACCTTCATCGCCCTGAGCGGCGTCCTGACCCGCGGCAACTCGGGGTGGGCGCCGCGCTCGGCGGCGCTGGTCCTGGTCTGCACCACCGATGACCCCGACGACGCGAAGGCCCATACCTACGGGGCGGTCGACTGCGGACTTGCCGTCGCCCAGATGATCCTGCAGACCGAGGCACTCGGTTTCAACGCTCATCCGATGGCCGGGTTCGACGCCGAGGCCGCCCGAGACGCTTTCGGGATCCCGGCCGGCCGACGGCCGCTGGTGTTGCTCGGCATCGGAGTGCTCGTCGCCGACGCGGCGTCGCTCCCCGAGGACATCCGCGCCCGCGACGAGAAGCCACGCACCCGACTCCCACTCAGCGAGGTCGCCTTCGCCGGCGAGTGGGGTCGCGCTGCATTCACCGACCCGCAGGCCCCCTGACCGGCGGATGTGACGAACGAGGCATATGGGACAGGAGTGACTTGTGGTACTTCTTCTGCATGACTGTCACACCTCCTCGACGAGGAATGCTCCGCCGATTGGGAGCGCACCTCGCTCCCGTCGCCGCCGTCACGGCACTGTCGGCCGCTGCGGCATTGTCCGTGCCGGCGACCGCCCACGCCGATGAGCCCTTCAGCCTCGAGTTCAACGGCGCGGCCGGCACCTTGCCGTCGGCGCTGCAGCACGAGACCGGCGCCGGCGGCTGGGGCAACAACGAGGTGCAGAACTACACCGCCGACCGCCTGAACTCACGACTGGACGGCAACGGCAACCTGCTCATCGAGGCACGCCGCGCCGCGACCGGCGGCTGGACATCGGCCCGGCTGACCACCAAGGACAGCTTCGAGTTCACCTACGGAACGATCTCCGCGCGTATCTCCCTACCGCAGGGTCGCGGGCTGCACCCGGCATTCTGGTTGCTGGGCAGCGACATCGACTCGGTCGGATACCCGGCGGCCGGTGAGGTCGACATCGCGGAGACGATCAACACTTCCGACTGGGTGCATGTGGGCGTACACGGTCCGACGGCCCTGGGGACCGCCACCGGGTCGCTCGACATCTCACTCACCGACCTGCTGCCCGGACTCCCCCTGCCGGGCCCCCTCGCCGGCCGCTGGGAGCGGGGCCACGACCTCACCGGCATCGACCCCGGCGACTTCCACGTCTATGCCGTGACCAAGACGTCGTCGCAGATCCGCTTCACCATCGACGGAAACGCGGTCCACACAATCAATCGTTCCTCCCTCACCGGCGATGAACGATGGGTCTTCGACAAGCCGATGTACGCATTGCTCAACGTGGCCGTCGGCGGGATCTGGCCCGGCCCACCGTCGTCGACGACCCCGAGTCCGGCGACGATGACCGTCGACTGGTTGCGCTACACCCCCTGAGTCCGCCGACCCTCGTCCCACAACACTCCGCCCCCGAGCCGTTCGGCTCGGGGGCGGAGTGCGTATGCGTTGGGTGACAGTCGTTTACGCAACCAAGACGTTTACGCGACCAAGACCTGGTCCTCGTCGGTTGCCGACGCACGCATGGTCTTGTCCTTCGTCTCGACGATCATGATCGTGCAGACCACGCTGAGCGCCGACAGACCGGCGAGCAGGACGCCCACCCAGATGGCACCGGGACCGGCGATCAACGGGGCGGCGATCAGCGGCGGGATCGCCCCACCGAGGATGCCGGCCAGGTTGTAGCCCATTCCCGCACCGGTGTAGCGGTACCGCGCCTCGAACAGTTCGGGCAGGAGCGCACCGGCAGGCCCGTAGGCGATGCCGAAGATGAGCAGCGTGCCGAGGAGCCCGACGACGAATGCCAGGCCGCCGCCGATCTCGAGGATCGGGAACAGCACCAGCGTCCACGGAATCGCGATGGCACACGAGGTGAGGATGACCCGGCGACGCCCCACGCGGTCCGACCACACCGCCGAAGCCGCGGTCGACAGACCGAACACCACGGCCGCACCCATCCCGGCGGTCAGCACGAACGTCCGCGACAGCTCCAGCGACTTGGTGCCGTAGTTCGTGAGGAACGCGGTACCCATGTAGAACAGCGAGAACAGGCTCGCCAGCGCACCGCCGGCGATGAGGATCTCGCGCCACTGGTGCCGGAACGCGTCCAGGAACGGCAGGGCGGGGCCGTCGGTCGTGGCGGCGCCGGTCGCCTTGCGCTGCTGCGCCTCCCGGAACACCGGGGTCTCGGCGACCGCGAGCCTAACCCACAACCCGACAGCCACCAGCGCGAACGAGAGGATGAAGGGGATCCGCCAGCCGTAATCGAGGAAGGCCGAACTGGTCTCGCCGAGGGTCAGGCTCGCGATGAGGAAGGTCAGGCTCGAGAGGAAGAACGCGAAGGCCGGGCCGAGCTGAGGGAACATCGCGTACAGCCCACGCTTGCCCGGCGGGGCGTATTCGGCGGTGAGAAGTGTTGCGCCCGCCCATTCCCCGCCGACGGCGAAGCCCTGCAGGAACCGCAGGAACACGAGGAGGATGGGGGCCGCGATACCGATGCCGGATTCGGCGAAGCCGAACACACCGGTCTCGTAACCGGGCAGAAGTCCGATCGCGACCGTCGCCAGTCCCATGATCAGCAGGGTCCACACCAGGGTGCGCTTGCGGCCGATCCGGTCGCCGAAGTGACCGAAGAGCATGGCGCCGACCGGGCGGGCGAAGAAGGCCACGGCGAAGGTCGCGAAGGAGGCGATCGTCCCGGTGACCTCGTCGGCGGACGGGAAGAACACCGTCGGGAACACCAGCGCGGCGGCGGTGCCGTAGATGAAGAAGTCGTAGAACTCGATGGTCGTACCGATGGAGCTCGCGGCGGCCACTCGTCGAAGGCTTGTGCGCTTGCCCTCCGGCGGGTCGGTCACCGGGGGCTCGGCGGGGATGGTCGTCACTGGCGTTCGTCCCTTTCTGCAGACGGCCGCGTGGGCGGCGCGCTATCCCGGACGACAACTCACCCGGGCGCCCCGTCGGCCGCATGGATGAATTACGTCACTCACGCTGCCGACTGAGAGGCATGTCATAGTCTGGAATGCGGGCAGCTGGGGCGGCACCCCCCGAAGAGGGGGGAACCGATCTGGGGCCTCACCTGCAGCTTTGGTCACTTCGTCGCCGGGGAGTACAGTCGGGCGCATGCAGCGCGCACTCCTCCTCGGTTGCCGCGGCGGGGTCTGAACCGACCGGCCCTCCGTCGCGGGGCCTCATCACGCGCCGGTCACTTTCCTTCCACACACGGAGAATGACCACCATGGCACCAGCAGACAGCTTCACTTCCGGCGCCAGCCGAATCGTCGAGCCCGCGGGCCCGATTCCCGCCGGACAGCCCTCATGGAACCCGCAGCGCAGCTCCGCGATGCCGGTTCATCGTTATCGCCAGTTCGCCGACGAGGTCGAGAGGGTGGCGGTTCCCGACCGCACCTGGCCCGACAAGGTCATCACCACCGCCCCGATGTGGTGCGCGGTCGACCTCCGCGACGGCAACCAGGCACTCATCGACCCGATGAGCCCGGCACGCAAGCGCCGCATGTTCGACCTCCTGGTCCGGATGGGCTACAAGGAGATCGAGGTCGGCTTCCCGTCGGCCAGCCAGACCGATTACGACTTCGTCCGCGAGATCATCGAAGACGGCGCCATCCCCGACGACGTCACGATCCAGGTGCTGACCCAGTGTCGTGACGAACTGATCGAGCGCACCTTCGACGCCTGCCGCGGCGCGGCCAACGTGATCGTCCACTTCTACAATTCGACGTCGGTCCTGCAGCGTCGCGTCGTGTTCCGCGCGGACAAGGCGGCGATCACCAAGATCGCGACCGACGCCGCGCACAAGGTCCTCGAGGTACAGCAGAACTACCCCGACACCAACTGGCGGTACGAATACTCGCCGGAGTCCTACACGGGCACCGAGCTGAGCTTCGCCAAGGAGGTGTGCGACGCGGTCACCGAGATCATCGCCCCCACCCCGGAGCGCCCGATGATCATCAATCTGCCGGCGACCGTCGAGATGGCCACTCCCAATGTCTACGCCGACTCGATCGAGTGGATGCACCGCAATCTCGCCCGGCGCGACTCGGTCATCCTGAGCCTGCACCCCCACAACGACCGCGGAACCGCCGTCGCCGCAGCCGAACTCGGCTACCAGGCGGGCGCCGACCGCATCGAGGGATGCCTGTTCGGCAACGGCGAGCGCACCGGGAACGTCTGCCTGGTCACCCTCGGCATGAACATGTTCAGCCGCGGTGTCGACCCCCAGATCAGCTTCTCCGACATCGACGAGATCCGCCGGACGGTCGAGTACTGCAACCAGCTGAACGTCCCCGAGCGCCATCCCTACGGCGGAGACCTGGTCTACACCGCCTTCTCGGGCAGCCATCAGGACGCCATCAACAAGGGCCTCGACCAGATGAAGGTCGACGCCGACGACGCCGATTCCGACGTCGACGACATCACCTGGGCCGTCCCGTATCTGCCGATCGACCCCAAGGACGTGGGCCGCAACTACGAAGCGGTCATCCGGGTGAACAGCCAGTCCGGCAAGGGTGGCGTCGCCTACATCATGAAGGCCGACCACGGCATGAACCTGCCGCGTCGTCTGCAGATCGAGTTCAGCCGCGAGATCCAGAAGATCACCGACGGCGAGGGTGGCGAGGTCAATCCCAAGGAGATGTGGGACGTCTTCGCGGAGAACTACCTGCATCCGATCTGGCCGCTGGAGCGCATCCGTCAGAAGGTCGACGCCGCGGAGGTCGACGGCGGCGACGACCACATCACCGCGGTGGTGAAGGTCGAGGGCAACGAGCGCGAGATCTCCGGCTCGGGCAACGGACCCTTGGCGGCGTTCGTCGACGCGCTGGGCACCGTCGGTTACGAGGTCCGGGTGCTCGATTACAGCGAGCACGCACTGACCGCGGGCGGCGACGCGAGCGCCGCGGCGTACGTGGAGACCGAGGTCAACGGCGAGACGGTGTGGGGTGTCGGGATCGCCTCGTCCATCACCACCGCGAGCCTGCGTGCAGTCGTCTCGGCGGTGAACCGCGCCTACCGGGTCGTCTCGGTGCCGGCCGCCGACGACGAGACCGCCCCGGGCACCTGGGCGCCCTGACCCCACCTTCCTCGAACCGCCGCCGTTCGGCTGATCTGGTCCGATCCGCCGAACGGCCGCGGGGTCGCGGGGTCGCGGGAACAAAACGGACCGGAGTTTCATTTAGAGGGTCATGAAGAACATCGGTTTCCTCTCGTTCGGCCACTGGTCGGACGCCCACGGGTCCCAGGTGCGGTCCGGCGCCGACACCTTGCTCCAGTCGATCGACCTGGCAGTGGCCGCCGAGGAGCTCGGCGCCGACGGCGCGTACTTCCGGGTCCACCACTTCGCCCGACAGCTCGCCTCGCCGTTCCCGCTGCTGGCCGCAATCGGCGCGAAGACCAGCCGGATCGAGATCGGCACCGGGGTCATCGACATGCGGTACGAGAATCCGCTGTACATGGCCGAGGACGCCGGCGCCGCCGATCTCATCTCCGAGGGCCGACTCCAGCTCGGCATCAGCCGTGGATCGCCTGAGCAGGTCATCGACGGGTACAAGTACTTCGGATACGTCCCGCCCGACGGCGAGACCGACGCCGACATGGCGCGTCAACACACCGAGGTCTTCCTGCGGGTCATCGAGGGCGGGGGTTTCGCGACCCCGAACCCGCGTCCGATGTTCCCCAATCCGCCCGGCCTGCTGCCCATCGAGCCGCAGTCGCCCGGTCTCCGGGATCGCATCTGGTGGGGTGCCGGGAGCCGGGCAACGGCTGAGTGGACCGCTCAGCAGGGCATGAACCTGATGAGTTCGACGCTGCTGACCGAGGACACCGGCGTGCCCTTCCACCAGTTGCAGGCCGAACAGATCCAGCGCTTCCGCAAGGCCTGGGCCGACGCCGGGCACCCGCGTGAGCCGCGAGTGTCGGTGAGCCGCAGCATCTTCGCCATCGTCGACGACCACGACCGCGCCTACTTCGGCCGCGGCGGCGCCGAGTCGGACCAGGTCGGTGTGATCGACAACAGCGTGGCCCGGTTCGGCCGCAGCTACGCCGATGAGCCGGACAAGTTGATCGAGCAACTACGTGAGGACGAGGCGATCGCCGCGGCCGACACCCTGCTGCTGACGGTGCCGAATCAACTGGGTGTGGACTACAACGCGCATGTGCTCGAGTCGATCCTCACCTATGTCGCGCCGGCGCTCGGCTGGCGCTGACACCGCGTCCGCCGGCCCCGGCCGGTCGCACCGGTCTGCGCGCGAAGCTGTTCGGGGGCAGCGCTTCTGCGCGGGGTGTCGAAACCGCCACATGGAGTCGACTCGCTGACCTAACGTCAGCGGGGGGTCCGATGTCCGAGGGACATCACCGACGAGTTGTCGAGATACACGCCAAGCCCCATCGCGAATGGAGAACCACGAATGTCCGAAGTGATCGTTGTCGCCACCATCTCCCCCAAGGCCGGGGAGGAACAGGCCGTGCGCGACGCCGTCCTCAAGGCCATCCCCCAGGTGCACGATGAGCCCGGTTGCGGGAAGTACGCACTACACGAGGCCACCGGGGACTCGACCGATCTGGTGATGATCGAGCGCTGGGAATCCATGGAGGCCCTGGCCACCCACGGCGCCGCACCTGCCCTCACCGAACTCGGCAAGACGATCGGCGGTCTGCTCGCCGGACCTCTCGATGTCCGCACATTCACCGCGGTCCCCGCAGGTCAGGACGACAAAGGCACTATCTGACGCTTTCGCGGCAACCGCCCTCACCCGACCACCGGGTGAGGGCTTCGTCGTGTCCACCGGTCCCCGATCTTGATTCCGCTGCTGATGGCGTGCTAGACCGGGTATAACGATCGTTAGATAAAGTGACGCGTGCCATGCACTGTGCTGCGTCGCGCCATCGAGAGGAACCCCATGCCCGAAGCCGTCATCGTCGACGTCGTCCGTCTCGCGTCCGGAAAGGGCAAGCCCGGTGGGGCGCTCTCGGAGACCAAGCCCGTCGAGTTGCTGGCGCACGTGTTGCGTTCGCTGGTCGAGCGCAACGACATCGATCCGGCCATCGTCGACGACGTGATCGGCGGCTGCGTCGGCCAGGCCGGCGAGCAGGCCCTGAACATCTCGCGGACCGCACTCCTCTCGGCAGGCTTCCCCGAGTCCGTCCCCGCCACCACAGTCGACCGGCAGTGCGGATCGAGCCAGCAGGCCGCCCACTTCGCCGCGCAGGGCATCATCGCCGGCGCCTACGACGTGGTCATCGCAGCGGGCGTGGAATCCATGAGCCGCGTCCCGATGGGATTCACCACCGCCGGACAGAGCCCGTACGGTCCGAGCATCGCCGCGCGCTACCCCGAGGGTCTGGTCAACCAGGGCATCTCGGCCGAATTGATCTCGGCCAAGTGGAAGTTCGATCGCGACACCCTCGACGCCTTCGCCGCGCAGTCGCATCAACGCGCCGCAGCCGCGGCCGCGGAGGACTTCTTCGACCGCGAGGTCCTGCCGATCGACGTCACCGACGCCAACGGCGAGACCGTCACCCACCGCATCGACGAAACCGTCCGGGCGACGACCACCGCCGAAGGACTGTCCGGTCTGCGCCCGTCCTTCTACACCGAAGAGACCGCCGCACGCTTCCCGGACATCAACTGGCTCATCACGCCGGGCAACTCCTCACCGCTGACCGATGGCGCATCGGGTGCGCTCATCATGAGCGACACCATGGCCGCCAAGCTGGGGCTCACCCCGCGCGCGCGTTTCCATTCGTTCTCGGTCGCCGGCGATGACCCGATCTTCATGCTCACCGCACCGATCCCGGCGACCCACAAGGTGCTCAAGCGATCCGGGTTGTCCATCGACGACATCGACACCTACGAGGTCAACGAGGCGTTCGCACCGGTGCCGCTGGCCTGGGCACACGAATTCGGTGCCGACCCCGCCAAACTGAACCCGCGCGGTGGTGCCATCTCGCTGGGTCACGCGCTCGGTTCGTCCGGTACCCGCCTGCTGTCGACGATGGTCAACCATCTCGAGGCGACCGGCGGCCGCTACGGCCTCCAGACCATGTGCGAGGGCGCCGGCATGGCCAACGCCACCATCATCGAACGTGTCTGAGGCGGCGCGGACGGCTCCCACCCGGAAGCTGACGATCGAGACCGAGGGGCTGGACTGGCGGGAGCGCGAGCCCGTGCCGCTTCCGGCCACCCTCGTCGCGGCCAAGCACGCCTTCTACGAGCGCGGTTATCACGGCACCTCGATCCGCGACATCGCCTCGCGGGCAGGCGTTTCCCTGCCGACGCTCTACTACCACCACGACAACAAACTCGGCATCCTCGTCGAACTGCTCGAGGCCGCGATGACCTCGGTGCTGGCATGGGTCGGTGCGGCCATCCAGTCCGGCCGGACGCCGAGCGAGCAATTGTCCAATGCCATCGAGTCGATCGTCCTGCACATGACGAGCGATCTCGAACTCGCCAGCGTTGCCCACGAGTTCCGCCATCTCGACTCCGACGATCCGCGACGTGAGACCTACGTCGCGATGCGCACCGAAACCGAGGACCTGCTCGCCGATGTCATCGCGCGCGGTGTCGAATCGGGCGAGTTCCACTTCGAAGAGGACCCGAAAGAGGTCCTGCGCTATCTCTTCGGTGCGTGCCAGGCGGTGACCACCTGGTACCGCCCGTCTGGTCCCCGGACACCGGCCGAGGTCGCGGCGTCGTACGCCCTGATCTCCCTGCGCGTCGTCGGTGCCCGAGGACACAGCGACGCCGACCGATCACCGACCGACATCTGAGACAGACTCACTCACGAAAGGGAGAAGCCATGAAACGCACCATCTTCGAAGACGAGCACGAGGCCCTGCGGGAAACCGCGCGCCAGTTCCTGCAGCGCGAATGCGCCCCGTACACCGAGGAGTGGACGCGAGCCGGTCAGGTCGATCGCATCGCGTTCAAGAAGGCCGGTGACGCAGGCCTTCTCGGGTTCAACATCCCGGAGGAGTACGGCGGCGGCGGCGCCATGGACGACTTCCGGTTCAACGCCGTGGTGGTCGAGGAATTCGCGAAGTTCGACGGGGCGGCACCCGGCCTCAGCCTGCAGAACGACGTCGTCGCACCGTACTTCGTGCACCTCGCCAACGACGAGCAGAAGAAGCGCTGGATGCCCGGGATCGCCACCGGTGAGACGATTCTCGCCGTCGCGATGACCGAGCCGGGCGCCGGCTCCGACCTCGCGGGCATCAAGACCTCGGCGAAGCTGGAGGGTGATCACTACGTCCTCAACGGCAACAAGACGTTCATCTCCTCGGGCATCAACTCCGATCTCGTGGTCGTGGTGTGCCGGACCAACCCGGACCCCGAAGCAGGCCACAAGGCGTTCTCGCTCCTCGTCGTCGAACGCGGCATGGAGGGCTTCGAGCGCGGGCGCAAGCTCGACAAGATGGGCCTCAAGGCGCAGGACACCGCCGAACTGCACTTCAACGACGTGCGCGTGCCGGTCGAGAACCTGCTCGGCCAGGAGGGCATGGGCTTCTACCACCTCATGCAGAACCTGCCCTCCGAGCGCCTGTCGATCGGCATCGGCGCCATCGCCGGGGCACGCGCCATCTTCGACGAGACGCTGCAGTACACCAAGGACCGCAAGGCCTTCGGCCGTCCGATCGGCACCTTCCAGGCGAATCGCTTCACCCTCGCCGAGATGGCCACCGAGCTCGACATCGCCGAGGTCTACATCGACCGCTGCCTGCAGGGCGTTCTCGACGGCGAGCTGAACGCCGTCGACGCCTCGAAGAACAAGTGGTGGTGTACCGAACTGGCCAAGCGCGTCATCGACAGCTGCCTGCAGCTGCACGGCGGCTACGGCTACATGAACGAGTACCGCGTCGCCCGCGCTTACACCGACGCGCGTATCCAGACGATCTTCGGTGGCACCACCGAGATCATGAAGGACATCGTCGGCAAGAGCCTCGGCGTCTGAGTCCTCGACATCGTCCACAGCCCGGGGCCACGCCCCGGGCTGTGTGCGTCATCCTGGCGCCACCCGCGCCCGGCGGCGGTCAGCCCTGGTCGGCGCCGACGCCGCGCAGGTGGTCGACGACCTGCTGCACGGCCGCTCGCGAACGTGGCCGGGCGAGCGCCTCGTAGACCCGTGCGGCACGAACACCCTTGAGCACCAGCCGTTTCACCCCCGGGTGGCGGACGGCGAACCGCGGCATCAGAGCGATGCCGTGCCCATGGGCCACCAGGGCCTCGATCGTCGTGAAGTCCAGCATCCGCTGGGTCACCCGTGGCGCCACACCGGTCGCCGCCGAGATCGACAGCAGCACATCGTCGACCGGGAAGCCGCCTTCGACGCTGATCCAGTCGTGGTCGGCGAGTTCGGTGACCGCGACCTGGTCTCGCAGGGCCAATTCGTTGTCGGCGGCGACGATCACGTCGACGGGTTCGCGCATCAGCTCGGTGACCCGGACCCGGGGTACGTCGATCGCCGGCGTGCGTTCGTCACGGTGGGTGACCACGATGTCGTGATCCGCGAGAGCTGGTGCGGCATCGTGATATCCGACGTCCAGATGCACTGCGTGCACGTCGATGCCCGACGCCGCGGCGCGCTCCAGGGCCGATGGCAGCAGGAGCGTCGCACCCGACGGGAACATCGCCAGCCGGACGCGCGCCTTGCCGGACCGGTACGACGACATCTCCTCCTGGGCCCGATCCACCGCCGCGATCACGTCGTCGGCGCGCAACACGAGTGCGCGTCCGGCCTCCGTCAGACGGATTCGCCTGCCGTCGGGTTCGAACAGCGCGACCCCCGCCTCCTCGGCCAGGACCTTCAACTGCTGTGACACCGCTGACGGGGTCATGTGCATCGCATCGGCCACCGCACCGATCGACTCCCGATCGGCGAACTCACGCAGCAGCCGTAGACGCCGGACCTCCATGCGGCAACGGTACTCACCCATGCCGGCGGCCCACTCCGGCCGACTGCTCGCGCAACGTGCATCGAGTCCCCGTCCGGGCTGCCCGGAATGTCTGGACGCCCCACACCGTTGTCGGGGGCATGGCATCACAAGACATCACCCTGGAAACCTTCGAGGACACCATCGCCTCGGACGGCATCGTCCTGCTCGACTTCTGGGCCGGCTGGTGCGGTCCGTGCCGCCAGTTCGCGCCGGTTTTCGAGAAGGCTTCCGAAACACATTCGAACATCACGTTCGGCAAGATCGACACCGAGGCCGAGCAGCAGCTCGCCGGCAGTCTCGGCATCCGTTCCATCCCGACACTGATGGCGTTCCGCGACGGGATCCTGGTGTTCAACCAGCCGGGCGCGCTCCCCGCGGCTCAGCTCGAGGAATTGATCGGCGCCGTCGAGGGTCTCGACATGGACGACGTGCGCGCGAAGGTCGCCGCGGCCCAGGAGTGACGCGCGTAATATTCAGTAAATCTGAATAGTCAGTGCGTCAAAATTAGATTGTTCTTCATTTGGGTAGCGCCGACGATGGGGCCATGTCCACTCGTGATCGCCTCCTCGCGTTGTTCGTCGTCGTCCTCTGGGGACTGAACTTCATCGCGATCCGACTCGGACTCGACCACTTCCCGCCGTTCTTTCTCGCCGCCATGCGATTCGCGGTGCTCGCGATACCGGTGATGCTCTTCGTCCGGCTCCCGAAGGTGCGCCTGAAGTGGTTCCTGCTCTACGTCGCCGGCTTCGGCAGCGTGCAGTTCATCTTGTTGTTCCTGGCGATGGATCTGGGCATGCCCACCGGGCTCGCCTCGCTGGTGCTCCAGACCTCGGCGCCGTTCACCGTCGTGCTCGGCGTGCTGTTCCTCCGGGAGCGGATGACCGTCGGCCAGGTCCTCGGACTGGCGATCGCGGTCGTCGGCATGGCGGTGATCGCGCTGGACCGCGTTCACGGCAGCGACCTCGGCGCGGCCGCACTGCTGCCGATCGGCCTCACCGTTCTCGGCGGTCTGAGTTGGGCGGCCGGCAACATCGGTGGCCGGCTCGCCCGGCCGGATGATTCCCTCCGGATGACGCTGTGGATGGCCGTCGTCGCCACCCCGCCGCTGTACGCGGTCAGTCTCATCGTCGAGGGGCCGGCCGCGGGGTTCGAGGCGCTCGCCACGCTCGGCACCGAGAGTGGTCTCCGCGCCCTCGGCGGTCTGCTCTACCTCGCGGTCTTCGGCACCGTCATCGGCGCGGGCCTGTGGACCACACTCCTCGGGCGCAACGACGCCAGTCGGGTGTCCCCGATGTCGCTCCTCGTGCCCGTGGTCGGGATCTCGGCGGCCTTCGTCGTCCTCGGCGAGGTCCCGTCGGTCGGCGAGATCATCGGCGCGGTCATCGTCGTGGCCGGCTGCGCGGCCGGGGTGATGGCCCGTCCGCGGGCCCGCAGAAGAGCCGCGGTCGACGTCGATCCGGCCACGGCCGAGTCACCCGACTCCGAATCGGTCGACCCCGCCGCGCTCGTCGGCATCGGGACCCCGGTGCGTTCAGACCGGTGACGTCGTCCCGCCGGGCGGAGTCGCGGCGAGCGCATCGCGCACCACCGCGCACAGGCGGTCGACCGCCGCGCGGGCGCCGGGACTGATGAGGGTCATGTTGACGAATCCGTGGATCATCGCGCCCTCTCGGCGAACCGTGACCGGCACGCCCGCCTCCTCGAGTCTGCGCGCGTACGCGAGGCCCTCGTCGCGGAGCGGGTCGAACCCGGCGACCATCACATGCGCGGGCGGGAGGCCACTGAGATCCTCGGCCAGCAGCGGCGAGCAGCGCGGGTCGCGCCGCTGCGCGACATCGGGCACATACCGGTCGGTGAACCAGTCGATGCCGTCGGCGGTGAGGAAGTATCCGGTGGCGAACTCCCGCCGCGACGGGGTGTCGGCGCCCTGATCGGTGACCGGATAGATGAGCAGCTGGAACACCGGGGTCACCGCATCGCCCCGGACCTCGCGGGCGACGACGGTCGCGAGGTTCCCGCCGGCGCTGTCCCCGCCGACCACGATCCGCCCCGGATCGAGCCCCCACCTCGGTGCGACCTCGACGGCGAAGCGCCAGGCCGCCACCGCATCCTCGACCGCTGCGGGGAACGGCGCCTCCGGGGCCAGGCGGTACTCGATCGACAGCACGTCGAGTCCGGTGCCGTGCGCGAGACGCCGGACGAACGCGTCGTGGCTGATCCGACTGCCGGTGACGAACCCACCACCGTGGTAGTAGACGAGCAATCCCGCCGACTCGGTCGAGGAGCGGTACCGGGTGGCCGGGATCGGTCCGGCGGGCCCGTCGATGACGAGGTCCTCTTCCACCGCCAGCGGCGGCAGCACCTCGGCCATGGATGCGCCGCTCTCATCGGTCTGCGCGCGCGACTGCGCCACCTCACCCTGGAAGGGATTCAAGCCGGGCACGTTGTCGTTGGCCCAGCCGATCGCCGCGAGTTCGGGGGCCACCCGTTCGCCGTCGGAGTTCACCGGGGCCCGACGCCCCAGAACGGCCAGCGCGCCGGCGGGGATCCGCGCGGCGGCGAGCAGCACGCGGCGTTGCACTCGAGCGGGCAGGGACAGTCGCAGTTGGGTGTCGCGGCTCACAGCCGCAGAGCCTACGCGGCGCCGGCGCATGGCACGACCACTCCCGCCGGATCGGGCTGTGACACACTCGTGCGCATGCCCGACCGACTCTCTTCCGCCGGTTCCGCACCCCGTACGAATACCCGAGTTCCCGCGCGTACCGCCGTTGCACTGGGTGCTGCCGCTGCCGCTCGGTGGGCGTCGCGAACCGCGGGACGAGGCAAGGGATCGATGATCGGCGGTCTGGTCGCCGCGAAGATCGACCCCCAGATCATGGGCAGGCTCGCGGCCGGCAAGCGGACCGCCATCGTCACCGGCACCAACGGCAAGTCGACGACCACGCGGATGACCGCGGCCGCCATGGCCGAACTCGGTGAGGTCGCGACGCAGGCCGACGGCGCCAACATGGACGCCGGGATCATCGCGACACTCACACTCAGCCGCACCGCCCCGTTCTGCGCACTGGAAGTGGACGAGCTGCACGTCCCCCATGTCAGCGACGCCGTCGACCCCGAGGTCCTGGTGCTGCTGAACCTCTCCCGGGACCAGCTCGACCGGGTCGGCGAGATCAACATGATCGAGCGCCGTCTCCGCGAGGGCATCGCACGTCACCCCGAGACCACGGTCATCGCCAATTGCGACGATGTCCTCGTGACCTCCGCCGCCTTCGATGCCCCCGACGTGGTGTGGGTCGCGGCCGGCGCGAGCTGGGTCGGCGACTCGGTCAGTTGCCCGCGGACCGGCGAGCCCATCGTCCGTTCCGAGGAGGGGTGGCGCTCGACCGGCGACGACGACTTCCGGCGCCCCACCCCCGACTGGTGGTTCGACGACGAGAACATCTACGGCCCCGACGGATTCAGCGCTCCCCTGCAGCTCGCGGTACCGGGTAGGGCCAACCGCGGCAACGCGACCCAGGCGGTGGCGGCGGCCGTCGCGATGGGCGCCGACCCGCGCAGCGCGGTGGCAGCCGTCGGCACGGTCGGCGAGGTCGCCGGCCGGTACGGCATCCATCAGGTCGGGAACTATTCCGTCCGAACACTTCTGGCGAAGAACCCGGCCGGCTGGCAAGAGGCGATGTCGATGATCGACCAGGACGCCGACGGACTCGTCATCGCGGTCAACGGCCAGGTACCCGACGGCGAGGACCTGTCGTGGCTGTGGGATGTGCGATTCGAGGCGTTCGAGAGCATGCAGGTTGTCGCGGCCGGCGAGCGCGCCGCCGATCTCTCCGTTCGGTTGCTCTACGCGGGCGCCGAGCACACCACCGTCCCCGACCCCATGGCGGCCATCGCATCCTGCCCGCCGGGACGCGTCGAGGTCCTGGCCAATTACACGGCGTTCCGCGACCTCGGGACCGCCCTGGAACGCGCAGCACGATCGCGGAAGGCAGAGCAGTGAGCGAATCGACCCTGCGGATCGGTCTCGTCCTGCCCGACGTGATGGGCACCTACGGGGACGGCGGGAACGCGCTCGTGCTGAAACGTCGAGCGCTGATGCGCAGCATCGACGCCGAGGTCGTGCACATCACGCTCGACGACCCGGTCCCCGACTCCCTCGACGTCTACACCCTCGGCGGCGCAGAGGACTACGCGCAGCGGCTCGCCACCCGACATCTCACGCGCTACCCCGGTCTGCAGCAGGCCGCGGCGGCCGGACGTCCGGTGCTGGCCATCTGCGCGGCCATCCAGGTGCTCGGCCACTGGTACGAGACGTCGGCGGGTGAACGCGTCGACGGCATCTCCCTGTTCGACCTCACGACGGCCCCCCAAGCAACCCGGAGCATCGGCGAGCTGCTCGTCGAGCCGTCGCTGCCCGGCTTGACCCAGACTCTCACCGGCTTCGAGAACCACCGCGGCGGAACCACTCTCGGTTCCGACGCAGCCCCGCTGGGTCGAGTACGGCACGGCGTCGGCAACGGCGTCGGCGACGGCACCGAGGGCGTCGTCCAGGGCAGCGTCATCGGCACCTACATGCACGGTCCGGCACTGGCCCGCAACCCCGAACTCGCCGATCATCTCCTGGCGACCGCCATGGGCGTCGAATCCCTTGCGCCGCTGGATCTCCCCGAGGTCGACCGGCTTCGTCGCGAGCGCCTCGCCGCCGGTCGGCGGCGGTAGCGACGACCCCCTGCTTCCCGACGCCCGGAGCTTGCGGAGGGCGGCCCCGCCACCGGCAGACTTCAACTCGACCGACAGACTTCGATCGAGGTCTGGGAGTCGAGTTGAAGTCTGTCGGTCACGAAATAAGGCGTTGGGGTAGGTCTTTCGTGGCCCATGACGGTCGCCAGGCCGCAGATCCTGAGGTGTGAGGAGCGATAGCGACGAGCCTCGAAGGGCCTGGTGGGACACCTCGCGAGCCCCTTCCTGGCTCGCTTCGCCGCACCTCAGGGAGCAGGGGAGGCTTCGTTCGCACCTCAGAAAGCCGGGCGGTGGCCGTTCTCGATACCCGCGGACCGTGCCGCCGCGGTGAGCACGTCCACGACCATCTCCACCGTCAACCGTCCGGTGAAGGTGTTCTGCTGGCTCACGTGATAACACCCGAACACCTCGAGCTCGGCACCCTCGCGGACAAGCGTCGTGGAGGCGCCGTGCCCGAACTTCGGCAGCGGCTTGGGGACCGTCCAGCCAAGTTTCGCGAACGTGCGAAGCGTTGACTGCCAACCGAATCCACCGAGGGTGACCACCGAACGCACGGTCGGCGCGAGCAGTTCGAGTTCGGCATGCAACCAGTGGGAGCAGGTGTCGCGTTCCGCGACCGTCGGTTTGTTCTGCGGCGGGGCACAATGCACCGGCGCGGTGATCCGCGTATCGAAGAGCTCCAACCCGTCACCGATCGCGACCGAATGGGGTTGGCTCGCAAGGCCGGCGAGGTACAACGCCGAGAACAGGACATCGCCGCTGCGATCTCCGGTGAACATACGCCCGGTGCGGTTTCCGCCGTGCGCCGCGGGGGCGAGTCCGACGATCAGCAGTCGCGCGTCGGCCGGACCGATACCGGCCACCGGCCGGCCCCAGTACTCCTCGTCGGCGTACGCGCGACGCTTCTCGCGGGCGACCTGCTCCCGCCATTCGACGAGGCGCGGGCATGCTCGGCACTCGATCAGCTGCGCGTCGAGCTCCGCCAGATCACGGAAGCGTCGTCGGGTGGCCATACCTCGACACTAACCGTCGAGTCGGAAGCGGCACCTCATCGGCCGAGGACCCCCGTCAGTCGAGGACGACGCACCGTTCCCGGGTGCGATCCACGCCGAACCAGCCGCGTTCGAACTGCTGCCAGGCCTCCAGATGTGCCCGCGCGCCCTCCCCGTCACGGGCGATCGTCCGCTCGAGTCGTTCGCCGGGTGTTCCGCCGTCGAGCCACAGCGCGTGGGACAGGCGGTCGGCGATCCGTCGCCGCGCCGAGGAGACCCCTTCGATGATGAGCAGGGGCTGCCACTCGATCCACACACGGGGTCCGGGGGTCGGGGTACCGTCCTGCCATACGCGCGGCCGGTATCGGTAGTCCCGTCGTCGCGTGAAGGGATGCAGCACATCGGCTTCCAGCTCCGGCCACCATGCGACCGGGTCGTCCCACGTCGCGAAGTCGTCGGTGCGGACCAGGGTCACGCCGACTCCACGGGCTCGCAGGTCCGCGACCAGGAGGTCGGCGACCGTCGATTTCCCCGCTCCCGACGGCCCGTCGACGGCGACGATCCCCGCATCGAGTCGATCGGCCAAGTCGGTGACCCGGGCGCGGATCCGGGGGTTCACCGGATCAGGATGGGTCACCGACCGGCCGTGCCGACCGCGAATGCCGGCGGCATCTGCGTCAGCGGCGCCGTGATGGGTGCTTCGGGAACGCGCTGCACGGCGGTCCGCCCCGTGCGGAGGTATTCGACGATCGCGTTCTCGAGCGGCTTGTTGGCCCGGCCGAGTTGCGCGTGGTCGCCGCCGCCGACGGTGATGAGGTGGCTGCGCATGAGTGAACGCATCTTCAGCGCGCCGCGGTACGGGGTCTGCGGGTCGCCGACGCTCTGGATCTGCAACGGTGTCACCGCCAGCCCGCGATTGCGGATCTCGATCGGCCGGGCGAGGGCCGGCGCGCCGGCGCAGGCGAGTCCGGACTCGTAGGCCAGCCCGGGCGCCTCGAACGGATCCCCGGTGACGTAGTTCGCGACGAACGCCTGGAAGCCGAGCGACGGCTGTGCGGGCACCCGGTTCTCGTTGCAGAGGACCGCGCCCTGCATGTCCTGAGAGACCTGCGCGGCTTCGAGGACCGCGGGCGCCGGGGTGGGCAGCTTGCGGCCGGGCTTCGCGGTCAGCTGTGCGACGAGTGGCCACGAGTTCCGATCCGGCGCGAGGGCGCGAGTGAGCACCAGTAGCTGCGACGACAGTTGCAGCGAGCCGGGTCGGAGCAACGTGAGCATCAGGTTCTCGAACCGCGCCCGCGCGTCCGCGGTGAGGTCGGTGCCGGCGATGTACTGCTGGGCGAACGCCCGCAGTCCCGGGGGCACGTCGCCCACCTGGGCCGGCGGCGCCAGGAGGGACGGCGGGACGCCTGCCTCCGCACTGACCCGGTCACTCCACTTCCGGTACACGGCCAGCGGAGTCTTTCCGAGACCGTAGATCCGGTCGTGGCGCGCGATCCACGCCATCATCGCGTGTACGCGGGCCTTGTAGCCGGGCGTCTGGGCGGAGAGGAGTGTGTTCCACACGAGATCGGGGTCGAAACCGGAATCGAGGACCATCCGGTCGACCCGCTGCGGGAACAGTGTCGCGTACGTCGACATCAACAGGGTGCCGTAGGAGATGCCGTAGAGACTGACCTTCGACTCACCGAGCAGACCGCGGACGACCTCCATGTCCCGGGCGGTGTTCTCGGTGGTGAGCGAGGCTCCCAGACCCGGTGTCCGGGCCTCACAGCGATCGCGATTCACCTTGCCCAGCGCAGTCATCAGTTCGGGTTCGTCGCCGGTGATGGGTTCGCAGCGCAGCGGCGTGCCCGACACCAGACCGCGGGGCTGTACGGCCACCAGGTCCCATTCGTCGAGCATCGCCGCGGGCGGGGGCACCTGGCTGAACATCGCGATGCCGTCGCCACCCGGACCTCCCGGGTTGCCCATCACGACACCGCGCCGGCGCGATTGGTCTCGCGCCTGCATCCGGCTGACACCGATCTCGATCGTCTTGCCATCCGGCTTGCGGTAGTCGAGCGGCACCTCGACCGTCGCGCATCGGACGGTCGCCGGGACGCCGTGAACGGCGGGACATGCTTCCCAGTCGAGCGCGGGCGCCGCCGACGCTTCGGGCGTCGCCGCGAACTGACCCACGCTCACCAGCCCGGCCACGACCACCGCCGTCAGGCCCGTTGCCACTACCCGATTTCGACGACGCCACCGATTACGCGAGATCACCACCTGACAGTAGCCGTCCGGTTTGCCGGGTACGAGGGGCCGGGTAGGAGGGCCGGGCCTCACGCCAGGATGCGACGACCCGACAGGGCGCGGCCCAGAGTGAGCTCGTCGGCGAACTCGAGGTCGCCGCCCATCGGCAACCCCGACGCGAGTCGGGTGACCGACAGACCGGGGAAGTCCTTGAGCATGCGCTGGAGGTAGGTCGCGGTGGCTTCGCCCTCGGTGTTCGGGTCGGTGGCGACGATCACCTCGGAGACGTCGACGCCGTCCTCCTGATTGGCCAGCCGACGCAACAGCTCGCGGATCCGCAACTGGTCGGGGCCGATCCCCGACAACGGATCCAGAGCACCCCCGAGCACGTGATAGCGCCCGGTGAACTCCTTGGTCCGTTCGATCGCATGCACGTCCTTGGGCTCCTCGACGACGCAGATCTTGCTGGCGTCGCGACGCGAGTCCGAGCAGATCCGGCACAGGCGGTTCGCCGACACGTTTCCGCACTCGGCACAGAAGACGACGTCGTCGCGAACCCGCCCGAGCGCCGCGATGAGGCGATCGATGTCGGATTTCTCTCCGGCCAGCAGGTGGAACGCGATCCGCTGGGCCCCCTTCGGACCGAGCCCCGGCTGTTTGGCCAGCTGGTCGATCAGGTCCTGGATCGGTCCCTCATACATGGTGTTCTGCGTCCATGGTGTCCGGGGTCTCTACTCGTCGTTCGGCGTCGTGCGTGGGCGTGGTGCTCAGCCGCCGAGTCCGGGAAGGCCGCCGCCGAGGCCACCGGCGAGCGGGCCCATCTTCTCGCCGGCCAGCTGCTCGCGATTCTCCGACAGGTCGGCGAGCGCACCGAGCAGCAGGTCCTGCAGGGTTTCCACGTCGTCGGGATCGACGACCTTCGGGTCGATCGACACCGCGGTCACCTCGCCGGTGCCGTTGCCGGTCACGGTGACGAGTCCGTTGCCCGCGCTGCCGACCACCTCTGCCGCAGCGATCTCGTTCTGCGCGGACAGGAGTTTCTCCTGCATCTGCTGAGCTTGCGCGAGCAGTCCGGCCATCGGGTTCTCTCCGCCCTGACCGCCGCCGAACAACGCGCTGGGATCGAATGGTTGCGTCACCCGGCCCAGGGTAGTCGCAGCGTCAGCGCAGCAACCGATCGACATGCGCGGCGATGTCGTCGACGGTCGACTCCTCGACGGCCGCGACCTCGAAAGACAGGACCTCGTCGCCGAACAGCCGTCCCGCTCGCGCTGTCAGTGCGAACTCGAATCGGTCGTCGACCCGACGCCACTGTGTGATCGCCCCGTAGATCGGCGCACTCGCCCCCGTCGTGACGCAGTACTCGTCGGCGCGCGGTCCCCCGACGAGATCGCGTTGGATCTGAAAACATGCCAGCGACTCGTCGTCGATGAAGACCACGGCCTCGCACCCCAAGTCGGGATGCCGCTCGTAGGACGCTCGGATGGTCATGCGGCCAGGGTAGATCGTGTCCTGCTACCCCGACACCGACCGCAGGCTCTCGAACCTGCGGTGCTCGCCGGTCAGGGGATCGTTGAACTCCAACACCCGTGCCAGCAGACGCAGGGGCCTCGAGAAGTCCGCGTGGTCGGGGCGCGCCGCCAGTTCCGGACGCACCTCGGGGTACAGCGGGTCATCGACGATGGGCACACCCAGTGACGCCATGTGCAATCGGAGCTGATGCGTGCGACCGGTGTGCGGCACCAGCCGGTAGACGCCGTGGCGCCCCGCGCCGTCGACGAGAGTGATGTCACTGATGGCGTTGACGGGTCCGTCGACGACGAGCGCGCGGAGGTCGCCCGCGGTCTTCTCGATCCGATCCCGCACGGTCACAGTGGTGGCGAGTGCCTCGTCGGCGGGCGCGAGCGCGAGGTACTCCTTGCGGGCGATCCGGGATGCGAACAGATCTTGATAGGCCGCCCGCACCTCCGGGCGCAGCGTGAACAGCAGCACTCCGGCGGTGAGCCGGTCGAGTCGGTGAGCCGGCGAGATCGTGTCGGAGCCCAGCTCGCGACGCAGTCGGACCAGCGCGGTCTCGGTGACGTGGCGGCCCCGGGGCATGGTGGCGAGGAAATGCGGTTTGTCCACCACGACGATGTTCTCGTCGCGGTAGAGCACCGGTAGGTCGAACGGGACCGGCACCTCGTCGTCGAGGTCGCGGTAGAGGTAGAGCGAGATGTTGCGGCGCGACGGCGAATCGAGATCCACCGGGTGACCGTCGGCATCGACGACCTCGCCGGCGGAGGCGCGTCGACGCAGGTCGTCGGCGGTCAGCCCCGCCAGACCGGGCGCGGCCAGCAACGCCTGCGACACCGTCGTCTCCGGCCCCGAACGCAACACCACGCGCGTGGCGTCGACGCCGTCGCGGATGGGCAACGGCGATGGCCGCGCCCGGCCCCGACGTCGCCTGCCGGAAGGCCCCGCGCCGGTCATGTGTGTGTGTTCGAACGCCGCCGGAGGAGACTCCGACTTCTCAGCGCTCGAGGCGCTTCTTCAGATTTCCGAGCACCTCGGCCTGAATTCGATTGAGACCCTTCGGCGCAAACGTCTTTTCGAAGAATCCGCCGATGCCGCCCGCACCCTGCCACGTGGTGGTGGTCGTGACGCGCGAACCGCTTCCCGACGGAGCGACGGTGTAGGTGGTCACCATCGTCGAGTTGGCATCGCGCTCGGTGACGGTGTCCGGGGTGACGCTGACCGTCGCCTGCACGTCACGCTGACGCTTCGAGGTGGCCTGCAGGATCCAGTGCACGACGGTGCCGTCGCCGTTGCCGCCGCTGATCACCTTGTAGTCGCGGTACTGCTCCGGGAGGATGGCCGGGCGTACGTCGTTGTAGTCGGCGAGTGCTCCGACCACGGCGTCCGGGGCGGCGGCGATGTCGAGCGACTGCGATGCGGAAACCTGACCCACGATTGGACACTCCTCAGTACGAAACGATTGGCGGGCGAACTGATCAAGTCCTAGGCTATCCGGGTGAGCAACCGGCTGGAGATGGGGGGAGCGGCATTCGACCAGGGGGTGTCCGACCTTCTGGCCAGCTATCGTGCCATTCCGCCGCACGCAACCGTGCGCCTGGCGAAGAAGACGTCCAACCTCTTCCGCAAGCGCGCCGCCAATCCGCATCCCGGACTGGACGTCTCCGGACTCGACCGCGTGATCTCGGTGGATCCGGCGGCACGAACCGCCGACGTCGCCGGGATGTGTACCTACGAGAACCTGGTCGCGGCCACCCTGCCGTACGGCCTCGCGCCGCTGGTCGTCCCGCAGCTCAAGACGATCACCCTGGGCGGCGCGGTCACCGGCCTCGGCATCGAGAGCACATCGTTCCGATCCGGCCTTCCCCACGAATCGGTGCTGGAGATCGACATCCTCACCGGCGACGGCGAGATCCTCACGGCGACGCCGACCAACGAGCACGCCGATCTCTTCTACGGATTCCCGAATTCCTATGGCACGCTCGGATATTCGGTTCGCCTCCGCATCGAGCTGGAGCCGGTGAAGCCCTACGTGGCGTTGCGCCATCTCCGGTTCACCACCATCGCCGACCTCCAGTCGACCATGGACGCGATCGTCACCACCAAGACGCACGACGGCGAGCCCGTCGACTATCTCGACGGAGTCGTCTTCTCCGCCAACGAGTCCTACCTGACACTGGGCCGTCAGACCGACGACGACGGGCCGGTCAGCGACTACACCGGGATGGATGTCTTCTACCGGTCCATTCAGCGAAAGACCACCGATCGGCTCACGATCCACGACTACCTGTGGCGCTGGGACACCGACTGGTTCTGGTGCTCCCGCGCGTTCGGCGCACAGAACCCGAAGATCCGACGCTGGTGGCCGAAGCGGTACCTGCGCAGCAGTTTCTACTGGAAGCTCATCGGACTCGACCAGCGGTTCGACATCGGTGACCGGCTCAACGCCCGCAAGGGCCTGCCCGCGGGCGAGCGGGTCGTGCAGGACATCGAGGTGCCCATCGAACGGACCGCCGAGTATGTGGAGTGGTTCCTCGCCGACATCCCGATCGAACCGATCTGGCTGTGCCCACTGCGTCTTCGGGAGCCGGCCCTCCCGAGCGCCGATCCGGTACGCCCGTGGCCGCTGTATCCCCTTGCCCCGCAACGCACCTACGTCAACGTCGGCTTCTGGTCGGCCGTGCCGGTCACCCCGGGCGATCCCGGACACACCAACAAGATCATCGAACGCAAGGTCGCCGAACTCGACGGCCACAAGTCGCTGTACTCAGAGAGTTTCTACACGCCGGAGGAGTTCGACGAACTCTACGGCGGAGAGAGTTATCGGCTCCTCAAGAAGCGGTACGACCCGCGCGGCCGTCTGCTGGACCTCTATGCGAAAGCGGTGAAACGCCAATGACCACGTTCAAGGACAGCACGCCGTCGAGTGTCGACTCACACGCCGGCAAGATGACCCTCGCCGAGATCTTCGAGACCCTCCTCGGCGGCAATCTCTCGATCCGGATCACCGCCTACGACGGCAGCAGCGCCGGACCCGCGGACGCCCAATACGGCCTCGACCTCAAGACCCCGCGGGGGACGACGTATCTGGTGACCGCGCCCGGCGACCTCGGGCTCGCACGGGCCTACATCGCAGGCGATCTCGAACTCATCGGCGCCCACCCCGGCGACCCGTACCCCGCGCTGAAGGCTCTCGCCAGTAACCTGCAGTTCCACCGTCCCTCCCCGCTGGCACTCGCGCACATCGCCAGGTCGCTGGGCATCGAGCACTTCAAGCCGATCGCACCGCCGCCGCAGGAGGCCGTGCCGCGCTGGCGGCGATTCGCGGAAGGACTGCGGCACAGCAAGTCCCGCGACGCCGAGGTCATCCACTACCACTACGACGTCTCGAACACGTTCTACGAGTGGGTCCTCGGACCGTCGATGACCTACACCTGCGCCGTCTACCCGGAACGCGACGCATCGCTGGAAGCCGCGCAGGAGAACAAGTACCGCCTCATCTTCGAGAAGCTGCGCCTGAAACCCGGCGACCGCCTCCTCGACATCGGTTGCGGCTGGGGCGGAATGGTCCGCTATGCCGCCCGACGCGGCGTCCACGCCATCGGGGCGACACTGTCCGCCGAGCAGGCGCAGTGGGCCCAGAAGGCCATCGCAGACGAAGGACTCGGCGAGTTCGCCGAGGTCCGGCACAGCGACTACCGCGACATCACCGAGAGCGGATTCGACGCCGTGTCGTCCATCGGGCTCACCGAGCACATCGGCGTCCACAACTACCCCGCGTACTTCGGCTTCATGCGCGACAAGCTCCGCCCCGGCGGCATGCTGCTCAACCACTGCATCACCCGGCCCGACAACGCCAGTCGCAGCAAAGCCGGATCGTTCATCGACCGCTACGTGTTCCCCGACGGAGAGCTCACCGGCTCCGGCAAGATCATCTCGAAGCTGCAGGACATCGGCGGCATGGAGGTCATCCACGAGGAGAACTTCCGCGAGCACTACGCGATGACGCTGCGTGACTGGAACATCAACCTCGTCGAGCACTGGGACGAGGCGGTGGCCGAGGTCGGCGAGGGCACCGCGCTGCTGTGGGGCCTCTACATGGCAGGATGCCGAATCGGCTTCGACCGCAACATCATCCAGCTCCATCACGTGCTCGCCACGAAGCTCGACGAGGACGGCGGTCACCAGGTACCACTCCGGCCGTGGTGGGACGCCTGAGGTCGCGCCCGCGCTGCTGAAATCCGCCCTCTGCACACAGTTCGACGACGTATCGTCGTCGAACCCGCTGTGCGAGGCGGTTTTCAGCCACCCTCTGTCGCCGCCCCTCAGGTGACCGGCACGTCGATGACCGGGCGGCGGACGTGGGCGCCGGGTCCGTCGAAGTGCCACCACTCCCCCGCGTAGATCGTCAGCCCACCGGCGGCCATCGCCTCTCGAAGGCGGGTTCGAGCGGCCCGTGCCGGCGCGGACACCCCCTCGGTCGCATACGCGGTGGCCCGCGGGGTGAACGAGTCGAAGTCGGTCCCCATGTCGAGACGACACCGGTCGCCGACGACGCGCGCCGGAGGACAGTTCGGGCGGCCGTCGGCCAGTGTCACGTCAACCGAACGTCCGGCTTCGTGGCTGGTCGAATACGGCCCCGGCCTGGCCACCCACGCGGGATCCGGCACCTTGTCGAACATCTTCTGCTGCACCGAGTGCGGCCGGTAGCAGTCCCAGAACACCAGCACCTCGCCGCGGGCCCGTAGAGTCCGCGCGGCGGTTCGAAGTCCCGGGGTCATCGATTCGTGGACCAGACAGCGGGCGTTCGGCGGGTACAGTCGCTCGCCGACGAAGTTGTCGGCCGTCGCATATCGCAGGTCGAGGACGGCGTCGGGAACCGCGGTCCGGACGTCGACGAAACCGACGGCGCTGACCCGCCGGTCGACCGGCATCCGCATCGACGGCGCCGGCCCGACGGCGGGAGCTCTGACCGCCGATCCCGATGTTCCGCCGCCGGGAGACGCACCGACCGCAGGCGCTTCGGTCGGGGTCGCCGCAGCGCACGCCATCGACATCGTGAGCGCCGCCGTCACCGACATCAGTGACAATCCGAGGCGCACCGCTACTCGTCGCATCTGTGCGTTCTACCACGAACGGCCGTACACGAGCGCCGGCCGCGAACACACCCGGTCACTCGAGCGGCCTGGCCCCCAACTCGGACTTGAGCAATTCCAGCGCCACCTGGTCCGGGTCGAGCCGCTGCTCGGGGTTCCCGGTCCGCGCGTCGGCCACCATCTCCGCGCGCTCGTCGTGCGGGATGTCCTCGTCGGCGCGTGGCGGCTCGGGTTCCTCCGGTTCGGCAACCGGTTCCGGCGCGGGCGCCGGCGTCGCCGACTGGTCGCGCGCACGACTCGGCCGTGAATACGACTGGCGCGCCTTACCCGGCTGCTTCGACGGCGGTGCGGCAGACGCGCCCGTGGGCGCGGCGGCACCCGGCGCCTGGTGCACCGTGCGAACGTCGAGTTCGGTACCGAAGACCTCGGTCAGCGCCTCTCGGATGATCGTGACGGCGTGCGGCGCCGACAGACGCCCGACCAACACCTCAACGGGATGCGACAGCACCACGGTCGTTCCGTCGACGTCGGCGATGACCGCTGCCGAGAGCATCGGTTCCAAACTCTTCGAACGCTCACGCACCGCGGCCCGAAAGTCCTGATACCGCTTGCGCACCGAGTCGGCGTCGAGACCGGCGGGCGCCTCGGGCTCGGGCTCGGCTTCTGCTTCCGGCTCGGGTGCGGGTTCTGGCCGGCGGGCGCGGACGGGCATCGCATCCGGTGGTGGGACGTCGTCCTCGTCGACGGGTTCATCGGGAAGCGGGATGTCGTCGTAGGGCGACGTCGACGCGGATTCGGCGACTGGTTCCGGTTCCGGCGAAGACGTCACCCGCGGACGCGACGGCGGCTCCGGCGCGGACGGAGTCCGCTCGGCACGAGCCGGCGGTTGCGTCGGCGTGGCAGGCGCTGGGTCGGCCACCGGGTCGGGGTCTGTCGCATCGGCGCTCGGCTGTTCGGCGATCAGCTCGTCGAACATCGATTCGTCCTCGGCGGACCCTTCGGTCGGTGCGGCCGAGTCGAGGTCCGCGGGGGTCGGCGCCGCAGGTTCCGGCGCCGCAGGTTCCGGCGCCACAGGTTCCGGCGCCACAGGTTCCGGCGCCACGGGTTCCGGCGCCGCAGGTTCCGGCGCCGCAGGTTCCGGCGCCGCAGGTTCCGGCGCCACGGGTTCCGGCGCCACGGGTTCCGGCGCCACGGCATCGGCCTCCACCGCCTCGGCAGCCGCACGGTCGGAGGCCTGGGCGGCCTTGGCGTCTTCCATCGCCTTGCGTTGCGACGGCCGGACGAACTTCGGCTCCGGTTCCGGCTCAGCCGGTTTCGCGGGCACCGGGATCGACGTGGTGCCGATGCCCGACTCGAGTCGTTCGAGTCGCTGCAGCAGCGCCGCGTCGTCGGCGGACACTGCGGGCAACAGCATCCGCGCGCACATCACCTCGAGCAGCAGCCGCGGCGACGTGGTGCCCCGCATCTCCCCGAGCGCGTTGTGCACGATCTCGGCGAACCGCGTCAGCGACGCCGGGCCGAGGGTCTCGATCTGGGCGCGCATCCGGACGAGCTGGTCGCCCGGGGCCTCGACCAACCCGCGGTCGGCAGCATCTGGAACCGCTTGCAGCAGAATCAGATCGCGCAGACGCTCGAGCAGGTCGACGGCGAATCGCCGGGGGTCGTGCCCGGCGTCGACCACCTTCTCCACCGTGCCGAACAACGCCGACCCGTCGGCATCGGCGAGGGCGTCGACGGCGGTGTCGATCAGCGCGACGTCGGTGACACCGAGCAGGGCCAGGGCGCGTTCGTAGGCGACCCCGTCGTCGTCGGCGCCGGCGAGCAACTGGTCGAGGATCGACAGTGAGTCACGAGGAGATCCGCCGCCCGCACGGATGACGAGCGGATACACCTCGGGAGCGACCGTCACGTTCTCGCGCTCGCAGATCTTCTCCAGCAGGCCGCGCATGACCGGCGGCGCGAGCAGCCGGAACGGATAGTGATGGGTCCGCGACCGGATGGTCGGGAGCACCTTCTCGGGTTCGGTGGTCGCGAACACGAAGATCAGGTGCTCCGGCGGCTCCTCGACAATCTTGAGGAGCGCGTTGAAGCCCGCGTTCGTCACCATGTGCGCCTCGTCGACGATGAAGACGCGGTAGCGCGACTCGGCGGGCGCGTAGAACGCACGGTCGCGGAGCTCGCGGGTGTCGTCGACACCACCATGGCTCGCGGCGTCGAGTTCGATGACGTCGAGGTTGCCCGGTCCGCCAGGCGCGAGCGCCACGCATGAGGCGCAGGTCCCGCACGGTGTGGAGGTCGGCCCCTGCACACAGTTCAGCGAACGGGCCAGGATTCGCGCCGACGACGTCTTGCCACAGCCACGCGGACCCGAGAAGAGATACGCGTGGTTGATGCGCCCGGAATCCAGGGCGCGGCTCAACGGATCGGTGACGTGCTCCTGCCCCACGACGTCGGCGAAGGTAGCCGGGCGATAGGTGCGATACAGAGCCACGCGTCGAGACTACCGGCGACCCGTGACACTCGATGAGCGTGCCTCACACTGGCGGAGTAGACCCCTGTTCGGGTGTCTCGCTGACGGGTTCGCCGTCGGTTCCGACCAGGTCATCGGACATGCCGTGGACGTGGTCGGTGGGCTCGGACGGGCGGTCGGACTCGCGTGGTCCGGACTCGTCGCCGCTTCTCTCCGCTCGCCGCCGGTCCTCGGCCCCGGAGCCGCCCGCATCACCGGTCGGCAAGCCGCCGTCGGCGATGACAGCGGCCGCGACGCCGGCCGGGATGACCGGGTCGGAGGTCGACGGTCCGCGGCTGCCGACCATCCGCAGGCCGACGACCGTTGCGATGAGCACACCGAGGTAGGCCCACAGGTAGGGGCTGACGGTGAACCAGTTCAGCCACCGGATGTGGGTCTTGACGTACAACCCCGTGTAATAACCGTCGGGGATCAGCGCGGGCACGTGCGTCGGCCACGAGAACGCGAGGAGCACGAGAGCCGCGACACCAACACCCGCCCACACCCGCGGGGTGCGCGGGCGTCGGACGTCGAGGACCAGATGGATCCCGATGACCAGGATCGGGATGAACCAGACCCAGTGATGGCCCCAGGACATCGGCGACACGACGCACGCGGTCATGCCGACGATGCTGATGGCCAGGAGTTCCTGGCCCTTGCGATGGGCGTAGGTCGCGACCGCGAAGCCGACCGCGAGTGCCGCCAGGACCACGACGAGCCACAGGAGCGTCGGCGGATTGTCGGTGTCGAGGTGGTTGGCGAGCATGCCGCGGAGGGACTGGTTGCCGCGCAACTGCGCCGACCCGACCCGGTCGGACTCGAACAGTTTTCCGGTCCAGTACGACCACGAATCCCCCGGCAACACCGCGAAACCGATCACCACGGTGGTGGCGAAACCGCCGATGACCCCCGCGAGGGCGCGCCAGTTCCGCTGCACCAGGAAGTATCCGGCGAAGATGAGGGGTGTCAGCTTGATGCCGGCGGCGACGCCGGTCCAGAACCCCTTGAGGCGTCCACCGTCCGGACGCGTCAGGTCCGCGAGGATGACGAGCATCAGGAAGACATTGATCTGTCCGTACCAGATGGTCGTCCGCACCGGCTCGAACAACATCGCCACCGCGACCAGCGACACCGCGATGACGCGCAACGGCCAGGTCACCGGTCGGCCGAGGCTACGGAAGCTCAGCATGATCACCAGGTAGAGCGCCACGACGATGCCCGCGGTCCACAGCGGACGCGCGAGGTCGAAGGACACCCAGGCCAGCGGACTGAACAACAGCGCGGAGAACGGCGAATAGGTGTAGTCCAGGTCGCCGACCATCTTGACGTCGTAGAGGCTGATGCCTCCGGTCACCGACCGGGCGCCCGCCTGATACACCGCAAGGTCGATCTGATTGTTCAGCAAACCCCAGAACTGGGCGCCCAAGGGTACGACGACGTCCTGGAGCGCCAGTGCGATGACCCCCACGACGGCGAAACCGGTTGCGAGAAGAACCGGCCTGGGCAGATTCACGATTTGAAAGCCTGTCACAAAGTGGCGTGCACGCCAGCGCACTCGCCGGAGAATGAGAGCAATCTAACGCCGCGGTCGGCGCGTTGCCGGTGTGTCGGCACCGTCCGCGGCTTCCACGGCCGCCATGTCAGCGGCCGCGGGTGCGCGCGACGACCTCAGCTGGACCGGGCGAGGAGTGTCTCCGCCGCCGCCAGCAGAACGCACGTGGACACCCCGTCCATCGCGGCTCGCAGGTCGTCGGTGTTCGGGAACGTCGGTGCGAGGCGGATGTTCTGATCGTGCGGATCGGTCTTGTACGGGAACGCCGATCCGGCCGCGGTGAGAGCGATACCGGCCTCTTTGGCCAACTCGATGGTGCGTCGGGCCGCGCCGTCGACGACGTCGAGGCTGATGAAGTAGCCGCCCTCCGGCTCCGACCACGACGCGACCTTCGACTCCGTGAGGCGATCGTCGAGGATGTCGAGCACGAGCTGGAACTTCGGGGCGAGGATCTCCCGGTGACGGGCCATGTGCGCCCGCACGCCGTCGGCATCGCCGAAGAACTTGAGGTGACGCAGCTGATTGACCTTGTCGGGTCCGATGGTCTTCAGCGAGAGGTACTTGCTGAACCAGGCCAGGTTCTCCGGCGACGAGCCGAAGAACGAGACGCCGGCGCCGGCGAAGGTGATCTTCGACGTCGAGCCGAGGACGTACACGCGGTTGGGGTGGCCGGCGGCCGCGGCCATCTCGACGATCGGCAGCGCGGCGGGCGGGTTCTCCACCAGGGTGTGCACCACGTAGGCGTTGTCCCAGTAGATCCGGAAGTCGGGGGCTGCGGGCATCTCCAGCAGACCGCGGGCGGTCTCTTCGGAGAAGGTGACGCCGGTCGGGTTGGAGTAGGTCGGCACGGCCCACATGCCCTTGATGCTCGGGTCGCCGGCCACGAGTTCGGCGCACACCCGCACGTCGGGACCGTCGGGAAGCATCGGCACCGGGATCATCTCGATGCCGAGGCTCTCGGTGATCGCGAAGTGGCGGTCGTACCCGGGCGAGGGGCACAGGAACTTGATCGGCTCACGACCCCACGGCGCATCGGAGTCGGCGGTGCCGTGCAGCATCCCGAACACGGTGAGGTCGTGCATGATCTCGAGACTCGAGTTGCCGAGCGCGAGGAGGTTGTCGGGGTCTACGGCGAGCAGCTCGCCGAAGATCCCGCGCAGCTCCGGGAGTCCGTTGAGTCCGCCGTAGTTGCGGGTGTCGGTGCCCGCCCCGTCGCGGTACTCGTCGCCCGGGAGGGACAGCAGGCCGTTGGAGAGGTCGAGCTGCTCGGGAGCCGGCTTGCCGCGGGTGAGGTCGAGCTTCAGGCCCAGAGCGCGCAGTGACTCGTACTGCTTGGTCAGATCCGCCTGGGTCTCGCGAAGCTGGTCGGCACTCATCGAGTGGAAGTTCAACGTGGGCCCTCTCGCGGCTCGACGCCGGTGCGGGTGGCCGACGCCGCAGACCTAGAAGATGTGTATCGGATATAGGGGACCCCGCGCACCCGAGAGAGCCCGTTGACCCTTGCTGCCTTCCGGCCCTGGGGGAGTTCACAGGATGCACGCCGCGCGGGATCCGTCGTCCAGTGTAGCGAGGGCCTCCGGCGGGGCGACACCACCCCCGGCCCAGTCGTTACAACGACGAAGGTCCGCGGTGCACCCGGCGAGCGGGCGTCACTGCGGACCTTCGGTGGCGGAGGATAGGGGATTCGAACCCCTGAGGGCTGTTAACCCAACCCGCGTTCCAGGCGAGCGCCATAGGCCACTAGGCGAATCCTCCAACGTCGAGATGATAGCCGCCGAGCGTGCACCAACCCAAACCGTCCGGCGGGGGCATCACACCGCTAGGGTCGACGGCATGGCGGATACCTCTCCTGTTGTTGTCGTCGGAGCCACCGGAGGGCAGGGCGGCGCCGTGCTCGATGCGCTGCTCGACGCCGGTTTCCCCGTCCGCGCCGTCGTGCGGGACGCGGTGTCGAGCAAGGCGGCACGCCTGGCCGATCGGGGTGTCGAACTCGCGGTCGGCGACATCGTGAGTGGCGTGGGTCTGACCGAGGCGTTCACCGGGTCCGCAGGCGTGTTCGCACTCACCACGCCGTTCGAGTCCGGGGTCGGCGCCGAGATCGGACAGGGTCGCGCACTCATCGAGGCGGCCACGTCCGCATCGATCCCGTACCTCGTGTTCTCCTCGGTCGCCTCGGCCGATCGCCAGACCGGCGTGCCGCATTTCGATTCCAAGTTCGAGGTCGAGCAGATGCTGGCGGCCACCGAGATCCCGCACACGATCGTCGGCCCGGCCTATTTCTTCGACAACCTGCTCGGCGGCGCCGACGCCCTAGCGGCAGGCGTGATGCCGATCGCTATGCCCGCCGACAAGCCGCTGCAACAACTCTCGCGGCGCGACCTCGGACGACTGGTCGCCACCCTGTTCGCCGCACCCGAGGTCCACGTCGGGCAGCGCATCGACCTCGCGTCCGACCAGCCGACGCCGGCCGAGATGGCGCGCATCATCGGCGAGGTCCTCGGCACCACCGTCACCGCGGAGTCCTACGACCCGGAACGCATCGAGTCCGAGGACATCCGGGCGATGTTCACCTTCCTCGGCGGGCGCGGCTACGAGGTCGACATCCCGACGCTGCATCGACGATTCCCCGATGTCGGCTGGCAGAGCTTCGCCACCTGGGCCGCGGAGGCGCTGCGCCGCTGATCACCCCGCAACGGTCGGGAAGGAGTCCGGATGGTCCTCGACGCCGCGCTGATCCTGGCGGGCCTGGCCGGACTGATCGTCGGCGCGGAGTTCCTGGTCCGCGGTGGGTCGGCGATCGCGAGCCGGCTCGGTGTCTCTCCCCTGCTGGTCGGGCTCACGATCGTCTCCATCGGGACCAGCATGCCGGAGCTCGCCGTGGGCATCGATGCGTCCCTGAACGATGCGGGTCCGCTCGCGGTCGGCAACATCGCGGGCACCAACATCGTCAATCTCCTTCTCATCCTCGGCCTCTCGGCTGCCCTGGTACCACTCGCGCTGGGACGTCAGACCATTCGGCTCGACCTGCCGGTCATGACCGCCAGCGCACTGCTACTCCTGGTGTTGAGCCTGAACGGCGACCTGAACCGTCTGGACGGCGTGCTGCTCCTGGCGGTCGCGGTTGCCTACACCGTGACCGCCATCCGCGTGGAAGTGAAGGCCAGGGCGTCGCCGACCGTCACCGACGAGCTCCCCGCCACCGGTGGACCGGTCTGGGGCCGGGTACTCGAACTGCTCGGTGGGATCGTCTTGATCGTGCTCGCGGCCGACTGGCTCGTCCGCGGATCGGTGGACGTGGCAACGGAGCTGGGCGTCAGCGAGGCGTTCATCGGCCTCACCGTGGTGGCGATCGGCACGTCCGCACCCGAGCTCACGACGACCATCATGTCGACGCTCCGCGGCAACCGCGACCTCGCCATCGGCAATCTCATCGGGTCGAGCGTCTACAACATCACCTTCATCCTCGGCGTGACCGCACTGGTACGGCCGCTCGAGGTCACCGATGACCTGATCCGGGTGGACCTTCCACTGATGGCCGCCGTTGCGTTGCTGTGCATTCCGGTGTTCCTCTCCGGGCGGCGGGTGTCCCGGTACGAGGGCGTCGCGTTCGTGGCTCTCTACCTGGTCTACCTGGGGCTCTTGATCGCGTTCCGTACCTGACGGCTCCGCTCCTCACCCATCGGAACGTCGATTCCCCTTCTCGTCCCAGTGCTCGGCGACCTTCTTGCTCGGCTGCACCCGCGGCGGCTCGCCCGGCATCTTGGGGTAACTGGGCGGATAAGGCATGTCACCCAAGCCGTTTGCGTCGTCGGCCTGCACCATCTCCAGGAGCTTCTCGACGCCGCGCCGATGGTCGGCGATGTCGGCCCACGGATCGCCACGATCCGCGAGGAGCTTCGGGACGGTCGCGATGGTGCAGTCGTCCGGGTCGACATCGGCGAGTTCGTCCCACGTCACCGGCGTCGACACCCGCGCGCGGGCGCTGCGTCGAACGGAATACGGTGACGCCATCGTCCGGTCGCGGGCGTTCTGGTTGTAATCGATGAAGATCCGTTCTCCGCGTTCCTCTTTCCACCACGACGTGGTGACCGCATCCGGGTCGCGGCGTTCGAGTTCGCGGGCGAGCGCGATCACGCAGCGTCGGGTCGCGATGAAGTCCCACAGCGGCTCGATGGGCACGTACACGTGCACTCCGCGCCCGCCGGAGGTCTTCGCGAAACCGACGAAACCCAGGTCGTCGAGCAGCGGCTTCAACCCCTCGACAGCCACGCGCCGGACGTCTTCGAAGGTCGTGCCGGGCTGCGGATCGAGGTCGATGCGGAGCTGGTCGGGGTGATCGTTGTCGGGATGCAGCGTCGGCCAGGTGTGGAAGGTGACCGTCCCCAGATTGGCGCCCCACACCAGGTCGGCGGGCACCGTCGGCCGGATCGCATCGCCGGTTCGCTTGGACGGGAACACGATCGGAGTCGATTGCACATGCTCCGGACGCTTCTTCGCGATGTGCTTCTGATAGATCTCCTCGCCCTCGACCCCGTCGGGGAAGCGCTGCAGGAACGTCGGCCGATCGCTGGCCGCGTGCATCAACGGGCCCTCGCCGCTCTCCTCGACTCCCAGCGCGACGGTGCGGTAATACCCCACGAGATCCCGCTTGCGGCCCCCGTTCTCGCCGAGTTCGGGGAAGTAGATCTTGTCCGGGTTGCTCATCCGGACGGCGATTCCGTCGACGTCGAGTTCCTCTGCGGGAGAGCGAGATGCCATGGTCATTCTCCTTCGAGGACGTCGTGGAGATCGTAGGTGAGGGGGACCTCGAGCTGGTCATAGCCGCAGCTCTCCGGGTCCCGATCGGGCCGCCACCGCAGGAACTTCACGGTGTGCCGGAAGCGGTGGTTCTCCATCTGGTCGTAGGCGAACTCCGCGACCAGTTCGGGACGGATCGGAATCCACTCCCCCGACTTCTCCGATCGCCAGCGCGTCGGCTCACCCGGTGACGCCTTCTCGGGGTCGAGGCGCATCGGCTCGAACATCTGCTGCAGCTCGATCCGCTTCGCGTCGGAGAAGGCACCGGCCCCACCGACCATCCGCAGTTCGCCGTCGTCGCCGAACAATCCGAGCAGCATCGAGCCGATCCCGGTCCCCGACTTGTGGATTCGATACCCGAAGATCACGCAGTCCGCGGTGCGCTTGTGTTTGATCTTCAGCATCTCCCGCTTGTTCTCGACGTACACGCCGTCGAGTCGTTTGGCGACGACACCGTCGAGCCCGGCACCTTCGAAGGCGGAGAACCAGTCCTCGGCGACCGCGGGGTCGCTCGTCACCCGGCTGACATGCACGCGACGATCCCGCCCACCCGGACCGACGGCCCGCAGCAGCGCCTCCCGTCGTACTTCGAACGGTTCGGCCATCACGCTCGTCGACGCCAGCGCCAGCGCGTCGAAGCCGATGAAGATCGCCGGGGTCTTCTCGGCGAGCATGGTCACGCGCGACTCGGCGGGATGTATCCGTTGCGCCAGCGAGTCCCAGTCCAACCGGTGGGTGTCACCGATGAGGGCGGGCACCCCGATCTCGCCGTCGAGGACCACCTTCTCGGGCAGTTCGTCTTTCACCGCCGCGACGATCTCGGGGAAGTACCGTGCCAGGTCCTTGCCGCCTCGCGATCCGATCGTGACCTCGTCGCCGTCGCGGAAGACCAACGCGCGAAAACCATCCCATTTGGGTTCATACGACCACGCCACCGAACCGTCCGGTTGCGGCGGCACGCTGGTCACCGCCTTGGCCAGCATCGGCGCTACAGGCGGCATGACCGGGAGATCCATGAAACTCATCGTTCCTCACTCGTCGACGCGACCGCAACGCCTACGCGCCGCCGCGTACCCGGGGGCGTGGTCCGGGCCGCACAGGCAGACCGGTCCCGACGACGATTCTCATCGCGGGGCGGTAATCTCGACGCGATGTCGACGCCGCGAGCGGGCCGGTACGCGCCCTCCCCCTCCGGGGACCTCCACGTCGGCAACCTGCGGACCGCGCTCCTCGCGTGGCTCTTCGCGCGTAGCACCGGCCGGCAGTTCCTGATCCGGATGGAGGATCTCGACCGCGCCGTCCCGGATGCCGACTCCCGCCAGCTGTCCGACCTCGCGGCCCTGGGCATGGACTGGGACCCGCCCGTCATCCATCAGACGGACCGGCTCGCCACATATCGCGCCGTCATCGCCGACCTCCGCGATGCCGGTCGCACCTTCGAGTGCTTCTGCACCCGCCGCGAGATCCTCGAGGCGCCGTCCGCGCCGCATGCGCCGCAGGGCGCCTATCCCGGTACATGCCGTGACCTCACCGCGGCCGAGCGCGACGAACGCCGCGCCACCCGCCCACCCGCGATCCGGCTCCGCGCCGATGTCGAGGTGTTCGGCGTCGACGACCTGCTGCACGGCGCGTACTCGGGCGCGGTCGACGACTTCGTGTTGCAGCGCAACGACGGCACCCCGGCCTACAACCTGGCCGTGGTCGTCGACGACGCCGCGCAGGGTGTCGATCAGGTCGTCCGCGGCGACGATCTGCTGTCCTCGGCACCGCGCCAGGCCTACCTGGCGACGCTGCTCGGATCGACCCCGCCGGAGTACGCGCACGTCCCGATGGTGCTGAACGCCAACGGGATACGGCTCAGCAAACGCGACGGCGCGGTCACCCTGTCCGACCTCGCGGACGAGGGCATCTCGACGTCGACAGTGCTGTCCCGCATCGCCCACTCGCTGGGCCTCGGGGGCCGGGACGAGCCCGTGACCCTCCCGCTGCTGGCCGAACGTTTCAACCCGGCGGCGCTGCCGACCGAGCCGTGGTTCCTCACGTCCGGCGAGTGGACCTAGCGGCACCCCTCCTACGCCGTGGTGGCCAGCAACCGCTGGAGCACGTCGTTGATCGTGATGAGCCCGACCGCGCGGCCGTCATCGGTGACCAGCGCGAGGTGAGCGCGCTGTTCGCGCATGGCGGTGAGTGTCTCGTACACCGGCTGACCCGACTCGACGCTGAGGACCGGACGCATGAGATCGGCCGCCGTGGCGCCCGGCGACGCGCTCAGACTGTCGCGGACGTGCACGACGCCGCGGACGGGCGCCGCCGATGCGTCGTCGCGGACGAGCAGTCGCAGGTGCCCCGAGGTCCGGCCCGCCGTCTGGATCTCATCGGTGTCCGCGGTCGGACCGACGGCGGCCAGATGGTCGTTGGGCGTCACGACGTCTCCGACGGTCAACGACTCCAGTTCCAGCGCACTCGTCAGGTGGGCGTGGTACCGCTCGTCGAGCGTGCCCACGGTGGCCGAGTGCTCGACCAGATGTCGGAGGGCATCGCTGTCCTGCCCCGTCGCGACCTGATCGACGGCTTCGACGCCGACGCGCTTGAGGCACCAGTTGGCCAGGTTGTTGAGCTGGACGATGAACGGGCGGGTGACCCACATGAAGGCGCGCATCGGGATCGCCAGCATGATCGCCGACTTCTCGGGGTGGGCGATCGCCCACGACTTCGGCGCCATCTCGCCGACGACGAGGTGGAGGAACGTCACGATGATGAGGGCGAGGACGAAGCCGATCACATCGGCCGACCAGTACGGCAGCCCCCATCCCGCGAACAGCGGCGTGAGCCAGTAGTGCACGGCCGGTTTCGTGATCGAACCCAGTGCGAGCGTGCACACCGTGATACCGAGCTGCGATCCGGCGAGCAGTACCGACAGTTCCGATGCGCTGCGGAGTGCCGCGCGGGCGCTGCCGCTGGTCGCGGCCGCATCCTCGAGCCGGTGCCGCTTGGCGGCGATCAGTGCGAACTCGATCGCGACGAAGAAGGCGCTCGACGCGATCAGGGCCACTGTGATGGCCGTGATGACCCATGGGTTATCCATTGTCTCGCCCCTCTCCGCTCTCGGCCGGATTCTTCGCGTGCGTATGCGTCTCGTCTTGGGCAACGCTGATCGACAGCAGCGCGGGAACCCGCTTGTCCACTTCGAGCACCGTGGCCCGCACGGTGCGGGGTGGCGCCTCGTCGTCGTCGAGCAGGGTCGACGGGTCGGGTTCGATCGCGATCGTGACCGTGTCGCCGACCTCGGGCAGTCCGACGAACTCGGCGATCACCAGACCGGCCATCGTCTCGTAGTCGCCTTCGGGTAGGTCCCAGCCGACGGTCCGGGAGACCTCGTCGACATGTGCGTCGCCACGCACACGCCAGCCCTCGGGGATCTCCTCGATGGCGACGGTCGACTCGGGATCGTGTTCGTCGTCGATCTCGCCGACCAGTTCCTCGGCGATGTCCTCGGCGGTCACGACGCCGGCGAAGCCGCCGTACTCGTCGATGACCACCGCCATCTCGTCATGGGCGTCCGCGAGGTTCTCCAACACCTCGGGCAGCGGGAGCGTGGAGGGCACGACCACCGCCCGACGGCAGAGATCGACCGCGGTGGCGTTCTGATCAGCTTGCGGCGGTTGCTGTTTCAGCGCATGAGTCCACTCGAGCAGATCCTGCAGGTGGATCACGCCCCGCACCTCGTCGTCACCGCCGGCGAGTACGGGATAACGCGTGTGCCCGGTACTCATCAGGGTCAGCACGTCGCCGGCCGGCAGATCCGCATCGACATGATCGGTGTTCGGCCGCGGGATCATTGCGTGTTCTGCTGTGCGCGTAGGGAATTCGAGTACGCGGTCGAGCAGTACGGACAGATCGTCGGGTAGATCGCCGGCGTCCCGGGACTCGGCCACGATGTGCTCGAGATCGCGCACCGACGCCGAATGCTCGACGTCGTGGACGGGTTCGATGCGCAGCGCCCGGAGCAACAGGTTCGACGACTTGTCGAACAGGGCGATGAGCCAGCCGAACACGGCCAAATAGATCGTGGTCGAGCGAGCGAGCCACCGTGCGACCGGCTCGGGCCGGGCGATGGCGAGGTTCTTGGGGAACAGTTCACCGAAGACCATCTGCACGACGGTCGAGAAGATGATCGCGATGATCGTGCCGATCGCGACGCCCACACCGACCGGGATGCCGACGCCGCCGAGCAACTCCCCGACGCCGGAACCGATCAGCGGTTCGGCGACGTAACCGACGAGAAGGCCGGTGACGGTGATGCCCAGCTGCGCGCCGGAGAGCATGAAGGATGTGCGGCGGGTGACCGCGAGCGCGCGTTTCGCGGCAGCGTCACCGGCTTCGGCACGGGCTTTGAGGCGGGACCGGTCGACCGCCATGTAGCCGAATTCCTGGGCCACGAAGTAACCGGTGAGGGCGGTGATCAGAAAGACCACCAGGATTCCGAGTCCGATTCCGAGGAGGGTCAGCATGTGACCGCCCCGGTGCCGGTGCCGGGCGGAACACCCGGATGATTCAGTTCAGAACAGGGGGCCGACTGGTGTCGTCGGCGTTTTCGGCGCTTTCCGCGTCTCATCGTCTCTCTCGCTGGTGCTCGGCTGTTCCATACCGGGTGCCGAGCGCTGAGGCATGTGGGTAAATGTCCGGTATGTGGTCCCAACGTACCCAACGCGCCGCGAGTTCCGCGACACGCCCGGCGATGTCTTCCCACGGCCCCCGGGTCTACACCCACGTCCGATGACGTTCTCGTCGCTGCGCAAGCAGGTCGCCGAGGCCGCTCGACGGGTGGCCGCCGAAGGCCTCCTGATCGGCACCGCGGGCAACCTGTCGGCCCGCGCGGGCGACCACGTCGCCATCACCGGGACCGGGATCGTCCTCGCGGAATGTTCGGCAGCCGACGTCACGGTCGTGTCCCTCTCCGGCGACGTCGTCGACGGGATGATCGCCCCGTCCTCCGAGCTCGACCTGCACCTTCGCGTATACGAGCGAACGAGTGCCCAGGCGATCGTGCACACGCACGCACCCTTCGGCACCGCGGTTGCCTGTGTGAGCGGACTGACCTCGCTGCCGGTGCTGCACTATCAACAGCTCGGTCTCGGTGGCGCGATACCGATCGCCCCCTATGCGACGTTCGGCAGCCCGGAACTGGCGGAGATCGTCGCCGGCGCCCTGGTCGACACACAGGTCGCGCTGATGGCGAATCACGGTTCGGTGGCACGCGGTTCCAGCCTGGCCGACGCCGTGGCGAACGCCCTGCTGTTGGAATGGCTCGCCACGTTGTACCACCGGGCCAGCAGCATCGGCCGACCCCGAGAGCTGACCGCCGACGAACAACAGTCCACTGTCGCCCAGGCGATCCGACTGGACTACGGGACCCCCAAGGAGAACCGCACGTGACACCCTCCTCCGCGACGACCGCTCCCCTCACGATCGCGACCGTGGGCGTCCATGTGCTGGACATACATGTCGTCGGTATCGATTCCATCCCGGCGGGTTCCGACGGCGCGTTGGTCGAGTCCATCGGCTTTTCGGCGGCCGGTACCGCGGGCGGCACCGCGCTCGTGCTCAGCCGGTTGGGCGCCTCGGTCCGAACCCACGGCGCGATCGGCGGCGACCCGATCGGGCGATCGCTGACCGCGCTGCTCGACGCCGAGGGCGTCGACACGCGCGGCCTCGTGCTCAAGGACGGGGTCCAGACGTCGTCGTCGGTCATACCCGTGCGGCCCAACGGGGACCGGCCCGCGTGGCACTGCATCGGAGCCAATGCCCAGTTCGTCCTGGACGACCTCGCCTCGGGCGCGCTCGACGGGCTCGATCATCTGCACCTCGGCGGACCCGAATTCCTCGGCGGCCTGGTGGCCGCCGAACTCCTGGGCCGCGCCCGCGACCGCGGGATCACGACGTCGGCGGACCTGCTCTCCGGTGGCGACCCCGGGCTCCTCGAGTGGATCGGCGAGGCGCTTCCCCACCTCGACTACCTGCTGCCCAACGACGAGCAGACCCGCGGCCTGACCGGCTCCGACGACCTCGAGAACGGCGCACGAGCGCTCCTCGGGCTCGGCGTCGGATGTGTGGCACTCACCCGCGGCGCCGAGGGTGCGCTGGTCGTGACCGCCGACGACGCGATCGGGGTACCCGCGTTCCCGGTGGACGTCGTCGACACCACCGGGTGCGGTGACGCGTTCTCCGCCGGATTCCTCACCGGTCGGCTCCGCGGGCTCGATCTCGCCGACTCCGCCGAACTCGGTTGCGCTGTCGCCGCGCATGTCGCGCAGGGCATCGGAACCGCCGCGAACTCCTACGACCTCGCCGCGATCGAGACGTTCCGGCAATCCCGCGCCGCCACCTGAGCGTCGGCACCATCATGCCGTGGGCGGTGGACACACCGTGGTGGGTTCACGCCGCCAACTACACCGGGCACGAACCTCGCATGTTCTGCGTGATGTGTCGGGTCATCGGTGAGAGTTCTACATCAAGACATTGACTGCGAGATGGCCAGAGACACCAGACCGAATCGCACAGGAGTCGTCATCACCTCACCGTCGCACACGTCGACCTCATACCGGGCCTGTTGCTGCATGCCACGATGGCGAGGTGCGCAAAGAAGGAGACGCGTGGAACCACAACATCCACTACTACAACAAAGCCCTCGACGCCGCGCCGACGAACACACGCACTGCTCTTGACGTGGGCACTGGTGATGGACTCCTGGCGATTCGTCTCGCTGAGAAGTTCCCTGAGGTCACCGGTATCGATTCGGACGCCGAGAGCATCGCCCGTGCTCGGTCGAGCGCCCCGGCAGACATCACCTGGATCGCCGGGGATGTTCTGACTTACAAGCTGCCCGAAGCTCACTACGACCTCGTGGTCGCCGTCGCCACCGTTCATCATTTCCCTGAGCTTGCCGTCGGACTCGAGCGGCTGGCCGAACTCACCGCTGCCGGCGGCACCCTTGTTGTGATCGGCTGCGCCCGTAGCTCATCCGCGTATGATTTCGCCTGCGACCTGGTAGGAACGGCGCAGCACCAGGTCTTGTCTCGCACTCGCGGCTTCTGGCAGCACAATGCCCCTGTACGGATGCAGTTTCCGCATACCTTCGTCGAGGTCAGGCAGATCGCCGCCGCGGTACTTCCCGGTATGAAGTGGCGTCGACTACCACTGTGGCGATACTCGATCACCTGGCACAAACCGAGCCAGCGGCACAGAGAGCCGCCTGGCGGGGCGCTACCCGGACCGTGGGCATCCTACTTCGCCGAGGCCTGCAAATGTCATGTCGCAAGACATCGGTGACACTTCTGCATCACGACATCGGTGACAGTGTCAGCGATCCTGGTGGTGACACTTCTGCATCAACGGGTCAGGACTGACGATGCCCCCTTGCCGTGTTGGCGGTACGGAGCTGTCTGAGCGGAACACCCGAAAAGGGCATTGTGTGCGCACGTGCGCACATATATGGTTGAGGCTCGTCCAGTTCACTGCGGAGGGAGTCTTGCCGTGTGGGATGTGTTGCGCTACCGCACATATCGACGGTTGTTTACCGCGCAGGTCGTCGCGCTGGTCGGCACGGGCTTGCTCACCATCGCGCTAGGTCTGCTCGCGTTCACTATCGCCGGCAGCAATGCGGGGGCGGTGTTGGGCACTGCGCTGGCCATCAAGATGCTCGCTTACGTGGGCGTTGCTCCGGTAGTCACTGCACTGACCGAGCGGTTCCCACGCACGCGGGTCATGGTGAGCGCCGATCTGATCCGCGGCGGCATCGCTGTGTTGTTGCCCTGTGTCGATGACGTGTGGCAGATCTATGTCCTGATCTTCTTGTTGCAGGCCGCGTCAGCAACGTTCACCCCCACCTTCCAGGCGGTGATACCTGTCGTCCTCGAGCGCGAGGACGACTACACCAAAGGCTTGTCGCTGTCACGGCTCGCGTACGACCTCGAGGCAGTGATCAGCCCTGTACTCGCCGCGGCACTACTGACCGTCATCAGCTACAACCAGGTATTCCTCGCGACCTCGGTCGTATTCGCAATCTCGGCGATCCTCGTCGCGAGTTGCCCACTGCCACCTCAATCTTCGAACGGTCAGGCCCGGCAACCGCTGGTGAAACAGATCACCAAAGGCGCCCGCGTGATGGTGGCGCGGCGGCCGCTACGGGGCCTGCTGGCGCTCAACCTCGTGGTCGCCGCGGCCACCGGCATCGTCGTGGTGAACACCGTGGTCTACGTCCGCGGCATGCTCGGCGGATCCGAAGCAGGTGTGGCTATCGCGCTAACTTCCTATGGGGCGGGATCGATGATCATCGCCCTAGCACTCCCCAAACTTCTCACCACCAGCACCGACCGACAAGTGATGCTGGCCGGCGCCGCCGTTGTGCCCGCCGGGATGGTGCTGCTGTGCGTGCTCATCGCCACCGACCCTGCGCCTGGCATCGGTTGGGGATTGCTGATCCTCACCTGGGCAACCCTGGGCGCGGCGACCTCGCTGATCACCACCCCCTCCGCCAGGCTGCTGCGCGCATTCTCCTCCGACAGCAACCGCCCAGCGGTCTTCACCGCCCAATTCTCGCTCTCACACGCCTGTTTCCTGCTCACCTATCCCATTGCCGGATGGGTGGGAGCGGGCCCCGGTCAGCTCACTGCCGCGCTCGTTCTGGTCTGCCTGGCTACACTCGCAGCCATCACAGCCGCCACGCTGTGGCCGGCACACACTGAGTCCGACGTGCCGGCGGAGGCTGAAAGGTGAGCGTCATCAGTACCCGAGAGCGCAGCAGCGATCCAGCGGCAAGCCTGGCCCACCTCAACGAACCCGACGACACCCGCCTGGCGGTGGCCGCCGAGACCTTCCGCATGCTCGCCGACCCCACCCGCCTGCACATCCTGTGGCTACTCGCACAAGCAGAAGCAGACGTCACCACCCTCACCGAGGCCTGCCACACCTCACGCACCGCCGTCAGCCAACACCTGGCCAAGCTCCGATTCACCGGCCTCGTTGCCAGCCGCCGAGACGGCCGCCGCGTCATCTACACCCTCGCCGACGGCCACCTCACCCGCCTCGTCCGCGAAGCCCTCAACCACGCAGACCACCAAGTCACCGGCGAAGCCCCCCACGACTGACGACCGCCACGAGCGTTATCTGCTCGTGGCCTGGTTCAGCGCCTCTTCGAGGTCGTCGATCGAGGTGGGTTCCAGCAGGATGATGCGCACGATCTGCCCGAGAGCTTCGCGCCGACATGCTGACGCACAGCGAATCTGAACATGGCGACGTGATTCGCGGTGTGCAACCACGGGTCCGGCTGAGACACGTTGTGGGCGCGCTCGAGGTGATGCCACCGCTGCTCGGCCACCTCGGTGACGGCCGCCGCTGCCATCTCTGACCAGTAGAGGCCACGGGCGGCGTCACTGATGCGAGCCATTGCCAGCCCCCTCGGCGCAGCACGAGCACCGATGGTCCTGACCGCCGGTCTCGCCGGCACCGGCGAGCTGGCCGACAGGGGCGCAGCAGGCATCGCCCTTCCACGCGTTGATGCCCTCACGCACGGCGATCGCCGCGATCACCAAGGCGGCGATCGGATCGGCCCACGACCAGCCGAACAGGCTGTTGAGCAGCAAACCGACCAGCAGCACCGCCGACAGATACGTGCACAACAGGGTTTGCTTGGAGTCGGCCACCGCACTCAATGAACCGAGCTCGCGCCCTGCGCGGCGTTCAGCCCATGACAAAAGCGGCATAATCGCCAAACTGACCGCGGCCAACGCGATGCCGATCGAGGAATGCTCGGCGTCGCCACCCACGCCCAGCAACGTGCGGATCGAGTCGACGCTCACGTACGCCGCCAGCGCGAAGAACGAGAACGCGATGATCCGTAGCGCGACCTTCTCCCGCCGTTCGGGATCTTTGCCGGCGAATTGCCAGGCAACCGCCGCGGCCGAGGACACCTCGATCACCGAATCCAGGCCAAAGCCGATCAGCGCGCCCGAGGAGACCCGGGCACCCTCGCTGATCGCGATGACGGCTTCGATCACGTTGTAGGTGATGGTTGCCGCGACAAACCAGCGGATGCGGCGCTGCAGCAGCTCGCGCCGCTCCACGCTCAACGACGGGCGTCCCACACTCGGTAGGCCCAATTCCGCGGACATCAGCAGCACCCCTGGTCGTCGGACTCGGGACAGCACGCCGGGTCGACCGCCAACACCAACCCGAGCAGATCATCGAGCGCATGCCCAATCCGACTGTCAGCCAGCTCATATCGACTGCGCCGCCCCTGCGGCACCACAACCACCAAACCGCATCCGCGTAGGCAGGCCAGATGATTCGACAACACCTGCCGCGACACCCCGATTTCCTCGGCCAACTCCGCCGGATACGCCCCACCGTGCCGCAGCCGCAACAACACCTGCGTTCGCGTCGAATCCGACAAGGCGTAACCGAAACGAGTCAGGGCGTCGCGCTGACTCACAGCAACCGTCTCCACACACGAGACGATACATAAATTCCTGTATTCAGGTAACCCTGTACGGCGCGTGGCCGAGACGTCGTTTCAGTGTGCGCACCACCTCGACTTCACGCCAGGTACTACCGGGACTGCCACAGGGAGCCGACGCGCCCGATTCTTGTGTTCCCACACCGTCACCGTGGTCTCAGTTCGAGGTGCGACAGTCGATGCCCAGGCGATGACTGTCAACGAACTCATCGATCCTGTTGTGCGGCCAGCAATCTCACAGTGGCCTGATGATGCACCGCGCGGTGGGCTCGCATGTGTCCTCCAGTGAAACCACCGATGCCGCGATCACCGTGTTCGACAAGGCCTTGCCGCCCATGGCGCACCCCGGCGACTGCTCTCCGACAACGGGCCCGCGTTCAACCCCTCGCACCGGGGTCGCATAGGTCAACTCGTAGCCAAAACCCGCGGAATTCCCTTGACTCGAACACATATTCGAGTACAGTGGAGTCATGTCATCGGGGGCGGGGGCCGGATCCACCACACCGGTGGACCCATCACAGCATTCCGTCGAACCGCGCCTTCGTCCCGACAATGAACTCTCCGCCGCCGAACTCGTCGAGGTCTTGAATCATTGCGCCGGCCTGGCGGCCGCGTCTGCGTATCGAATGATGACCGTTGCCAGTCTCATTCACGACGAACGCGAAATGGACTACACCCAGCGGCGCGCTGAGGTGCACACCGGCGAACTCGACTCCATCGAAGCCTTCGACGCCCTGTCGGCACGCGTCGCCGCCGGGGAGAACCCGTACGAGCAGTTCGGCCCGACCGGCCTCGAACAGGCCATCGCCGAAGTCGGCGCCACCCTCACGGTCACCCCGGCCGAAGCGAAAGAACTCATCGAGGCCGGCGACGCACTGCGCTACCGGCTCGCGTTCACCGGACACGCACTCGCCTGCGGTCGAATCGACAAGCGCCGCTTCCTGATCGCCCTCAAGCGCACCGAACTGATCACCGACGACGAAGAAATGCAGACCGTCGACGCCCACCTCGCCGAAGCGATCTTCGCCCGAGCAACGATGTCGACCACCCGCTTCACCGCCATGGTCGACGCGATCGTCGCGACATGGGCACCCGAGGCGATCCGGCGACGCAAGGAACGGGTGACCAAAGACCGCAAGGTGACCGTCACCCCCGATCGGTTCACGCCCGGACAGTCCCGGATCTCCGGCACGCTCCCCGTCGCCGACGCTGCCGAGTTCGACGCCCGCCTCTCGTCGATGGCCGGCGACGTCCACGCCGGCGATCCACGAACCTTGCCCGAGCGCCGCGCCGACGCCCTCAAAGCACTAGCCCGCAGCCAAACGTCGATCGCCTGCCAGTGCCACGACTGCACCAATGCCGCAACCGAATCCGACAACGCAGCGGTTCAGGACATCGACGACACACGTCGTGTCGACGAGGCACCAGTCGCCGACCCGCCCGGGCCGACCGCCTCCCCGTCGCCATCACAGGCTCCGCGCGCGACCTTTCACATCGTGGTGAACCTGTCGACGCTGATCGGCCTCGACGACGACCCCGCGTTCCTCGACCGGCTCGGCATCGTCGACGCCGACACCGCCCGAACCCTCCTCGCCGAAGCCCGACGCACCTACATCCAGCCGGCACCGGCCGACGCCGGCCCGCCAGTGGCAACCACCGACCCGGCGTCCCGATACACCCCATCGAAGAAGCTGCAGGCGTTGGTGCGTGCAGGAGAACTGTGCTGCACCTTCCCCGGCTGCAATGCGCCGGTGTGGCAGATCGATCTCGATCACACCGACCCGTTCGACCACACCGACCCACGACGCGGCGGACCGACCGATGCGCGCAATCTGAAACCGCTGTGCCGGTTCCACCACCGAATCAAGACCTTCACCAGCTGGCAGGACCACCAGGACGACTTCCTGACGGCCTGGTTCACCACACCCACCGGGCACATGTTCGTCGGCAACGCCTTCAGCGGGCGGGACCTGTTCAACCGACTCGCCCCGAGACGGCCACCCGACCACCCCGCACGAGCCGAACTGAAACGGTTGCGCGACAACGATTTCCGACGCCAGCAGCGTGCCGAGAAACGCTGGAACGACGCCAACCCACCGCCCTTCTGAACACCGCCGTCACCGACGCGGTGGGCGAAGTCATGCGTCGCGCGACGCCCCGTAATAGCGGCGAAGGAATTCGTCGCGGTACTCGGTGTACGTGCCGTTCTCGATGGCCTCGCGGGCCCGGTCGACGAGCGTGACGATGAAGGACACGTTGTGCAGTGTGGCGAGGGTCGGGCCGAGTCCTTCCTTCGCCTTGAACAGATGGTGCAGATATGCGCGGCTGTACTGCGACGTGTAGTTCTCGACCTCGGGGTCGAGCGGACGGAAGTCGCTGCGGTACTTGGCGTTGGTGACGTTGTACCGGCCGTCGAGTGAGTAGATGGCACCGTTGCGGGCGACCCGCGTCGGCGACACACAGTCGAAGGTGTCCACCCCGTTCTCGATGGCGGTGAAGATGTCGTCCGGTTCACTGATCCCGAGCAGGTGTTTCGGCGAGTCCTCCGGCAGCTCGTCGTTCACCCATCCGACTATCGTGCCGAGGTTGTCCTTCTCGAGCGCCCCGCCGATGCCGTAGCCGCCGAACCCCTTTCCGCCGGCCCCGCGATCCGCCTCGCTGAGGGCGACGAGGTCGCGAGCCGCCTTGCGCCGCAGATCCTCGTACTGGGCACCCTGGATGACACCCCACAGGGCCTGCTGCGGCCGATGAGCGCGCTCGACGCTCAACCGATTGTGTTCGTCGAGGCACCGGATCGCCCACAGCCGGGTCCGCTCCAGCGAATTCACCTGATAGTCGCGGGTGTTCATCAGCGTGGTGAGTTCGTCGAAGGCGAAGATGATGTCGGCGCCCAGCTGGTGTTGGATCTGCATCGACACCTCCGGGGTGAAGCGATGCGTCGAGCCGTCCAGGTGCGACTTGAAGGTCACCCCGTCGTCGTCGACCCGCGACAGCCGTTCCTTGCCGTTGGCGGTCAGGTCGTCGTCGGGGGTGCCGGTGGCCTCCATCGAGATGACCTTCTTGAATCCCGCACCGAGCGACATCACCTGGAATCCGCCGCTGTCGGTGTAGGTGGGTCCTCGCCAGTTCATGAACGCGCCGAGCCCGCCCGCGGCGTCGATGATCTCCGGACCCGGCTGCAGGTACAGGTGGTAGGCGTTGGCGAGCACCGCCTGGGCGCCGAGGGCCGAGACCGATTCCGGCAGTACCGTCTTGACCGTCGCCTTGGTACCGACGGGCACGAACGCCGGGGTGTGGATCGGCCCGTGCGGCGTGGTGATCGTCCCCGTGCGCCCGCGGGTGCCGGGCAGGGTGGTGCCGATGGCGTACGTGGGGTCGGCGAGTTCGGTTCCGGTACTGCTCACGTCCTGCATCTTCGCAGGTCCAGCGCGCCCGCCCAAACCGGCGCGGGTGGCGATGACCTGTTCGGAGCGCGCCACCCCATTCGCTACCGTGGGGAACCATGTCGCGCAGAACTCGTCCCACCGGTGCCACCACGAGCCGCCCTCGCCGAACGATCAAGGTCGCCGCGACGGCCGTCGGACTCGCCGCGGCGATGTCGACGCTCCTGGCGTGCGGCGCGGAACAGGACGTGACCACCGCCTCGTCGACCACCCAGGCCGGCGCTGCGGAGTCCGTACCGCAGTCCGCCGAACAACCCGCCACGTCGCCCCCGGTGGTCCCTGGTCGCAAGCCCGTGTCGTCGACGCCGACCTCCAGCGCAGTCGCATCCGACGACTCCGACACCTCCTGCGGCACGATCCCCGGCCCCGACGGCTCGTTGCGGGTCATGGTGCTCGCCGGCGACGTGGCCTGCGACTCGGCGCGCACCATCGCCACCCAGTACGGACCGAAGATCACCACCGGCCAGCAGCAGTCGATCGCCGGCTGGACCTGCGCGCCGTCGCAACTCGAGGGCGTCCTCGCCGCCTGTCAGAAGGGCACCACGGTCATCGGCTTCGCACCGTGAACCCGACGACAGCCCGAACCCCCCACACTTGACCCTCACGCGACGTCAGGCAGCAGGGTAGGTGCCGTGAGCGAGGAAAAGCGCACCGAGAGCGACAACGTCCGCGATCTGACCGTGGGTGTCGTCGCCGGGCTGGTGGGGGTCAGCGTCCGCACCCTGCATCACTACGACCAGATCGGTCTGGTGGTGCCGTCCGGCCGGACGCCGGCCGGGTACCGCGTGTACGACGACACCGACGTCGAACGACTCCACCAGGCACTCACCTACCGTGAGCTGGGCTTTTCCCTCGAGCAGATAGCGACCCTGCTCGACGACCCCGATGCGGACCCGCTGAGTCATCTCCAGACCCAGCGCGAGATCCTCACCGGCCGGATCGATCGCCTGCTCCGGATGGTCGCAGCACTGGAGGAGATGATGAACGCCAAGAAGAAGGGCATCACCCTGTCGGCGGCCGACCAGGCCGAGATCTTCGGAGACGACTGGCCCGGCGAGGAATACGCCGCCGAAGCCGAGGAACGCTGGGGAAACACCGAGGCATGGACACAGAGCCGGCAGCGGACCGCCCAGTATTCCAAGGAGGACTGGCAACGGATCAAGGACGAGACCGACGATCTCGAGCGCCGTCTGGCCGAGGCGATGCGTCGCGACGTGACACCCGGTTCGGCGGAGGCCAACGCGCTCGCCGAGGAGCACCGGGCTCAGATCGGTCGCTTCTACGACTGCGACCACGCCATGCAGGTCTGCCTCGCCGACATGTACGTCGCGGACCCGCGGTTCACCGAGCACTATGACGAACACGCGCCCGGGCTCGCCGTCTACCTGCGAGAGGTGATCCGAGCCAACGCGGCGCAACAGTGACCGATGCCGGGCACGGTCGTCGAACACCGGAGGATGAGTTCGACGACCGTGCGCGGGCGGTTCACTCACGAAGCGCTCCGAAAGTGGTCCGGTTCGACTAGCTTCGGTGCACATGACCACCGACCCGGGCGTTCACAACCAGTCCGGTGGCGCCCGCGCCACCACCAACATCGGCGATGCGATGACCCTGCGCACCGTCTTCACCCGCGATGGAGAGGCCACCGACCTCCCCAAGTTCGCGCTGGGTGACTCGATGTTGTTGCCCGAGACGGCATATCAGATCGTCCACGACGAGGCGATGCTCGACGGCAATGCTCGCCTCAACCTCGCGACCTTCGTATCCACGTGGATGGACGACGAGGCGCAGAAGCTGTACGCGGAGACCGTCGACAAGAACATGATCGACAAGGACGAGTATCCGCAGACGGCGGCCATCGAGGACCGGTGCTGGCGCATCCTCGCCGACCTGTGGCACAACCCGGACGTCGACAACGCGATCGGCACCTCCACGATCGGTTCGTCGGAGGCGTGCATGCTCGGTGGACTCGCCCTCAAGCGGCACTGGCAGACCCGACGCCGTGCCGAGGGCAAGTCGACCGAGAACCCCAACATCGTTCTCTCGACCGCGGTCCAGGTGTGCTGGGAGAAGTTCTGCAACTACTTCGAGGTCGAGCCGAAATGGGTGCCCATCAGCCCCGACCACCTCGTGCTCGACGGCCACGAACTCGAGAAGTACGTGGACGAGAACACCATCGGCGTCGTCGCCATCATGGGTCAGACCTACACGGGCATGTACGAGCCGGTGACCGCGATCGCGGCGAAGCTGGACGAGATCCAGGCCGAGACCGGCCTCGACGTCAAGATCCACATCGACGGGGCGTCGGGTGCCATGATCGCCCCCTTCTGCCAGCCGGATCTCGAGTGGGATTTCCGCGTCGATCGGGTGGTCTCGATCAACACCTCCGGCCACAAGTACGGGCTGGTCTATCCCGGTGTCGGATGGATCGTGTGGCGCAACACCGACGCGTTGCCGGAGAGCATGGTGTTCCACTGCTCCTACCTCGGCGGCGACATGCCGACGCTCGCGCTCAACTTCTCGCGCCCCGGCGCCCAGGTCCTGTTGCAGTACTACATGTTCCTGCGACTCGGCCGCGACGGCTTCACCCAGGTCCAACAGGGCTCTCTCGATGTGGCGCAATGGCTTTCCGGCCAGATTTCCCAGATCGACGGTCTCGAACTGGTCAGCAAGGGCGACACCATTCCGGTCTTCGCCTGGAAACTGAAGGCCGGGCACAGCGAGAACTGGAACCTCTACGACCTGTCCGACCGGCTACGCATGAAGGGCTGGCTGGTACCCGCCTACCCGATGGCCGACGACCTCGCCGACCTGACCGTCCAGCGAATCGTCGTGCGCGCCGGGCTGAGTCACGACCTCGCCCGGGCCCTCATCGCCGACATCCGGGCCGAGGTCGACTTCCTCAATCGTCTCGAGAGCCCGATGCCTCGCGAGGGGGACGGGTCACACTTCCACCACTGACCCTGCCGGTTGAGCTTGTCGAAACCTCAGTCCAGCAGCGCCTGCGCCACCCGTTCGAGTGCGGCGACCCGGCTGCCCTTGACCAGGACCGCGGTCCCCTCGTCGAGGGCGCCGAGTTCGGCCGTCACGCCGTCGACGTCGGACACGTGCCGGGCGGTGTCGCCGTAGCCGGTCTCGGCGACGGCGATGACCTCGATCCCGAGGTCTCGGGCCTCGAGCGCGATCGCCTGATGTTGGGCCGCCGAATCGGCGCCGAGTTCGGCCATGGTGCCGAGTACCGCCACGCGTCGGGTCGCGGCCAGAGCGGCCAGCGACCGCAGCGCGGCCGACATCGACGTCGGATTCGCGTTGTAGGCGTCGTTCAGCACGACGACGCCCTTCGATGATGTCGCGAGTTCCATTCGCAGGCCGGACAATTGCGCTCCGAGCAGGCCGGTCGCAATGTCGTCGACGGGGACGCCGAGACCCCCACCCGCAGCAGCGGCGGCCAACGCGTTGGGGACCTGATGCTCGCCGCGGGCACCCAACCGCACATCGGTCGAACCCCACGGGGTGTGCAGTCGGAACGACGCGCGCAACTCGTCGTCCATCACGATGTCGGATGCGTACACATCGGCATCCGGCGAGAGTCCATATCGCAGGACGCGCGCCGAGGTGCGATCCGCCATCGCGGCGACATACCGGTGGTCGGCGTTGAGCACCGCGATCCCGTCGGCCGGGAGCGATTCCACCAGTTCACCTTTCGCGCGCGCGACGGACTCGATGTCGCCGAACAGCTCCAGGTGCACACCTTCGACGCGCGTGATGACGCCGACCGTCGGACTGCCGATGGAGCACAGCAGGTCGATGTGTCCGATCCCGCGCGCACCCATCTCGAGGACCACCGCCTCCACGTCGTCGGCGGCCGCCGCGAGGGTGATCGGGAGTCCGAGCTCGTTGTTGAACGACCTCTCGCTGGCCGCGGTCCGGTAGGTGGTGCTCAGCACCCCGGCGAGCAGGTCCTTGGTCGAGGTCTTGCCGACAGACCCGGTGATGCCCACCACGCGGTCGGGGATCCGGGCACGGACGGCGCGCCCGAGGTCGGCCAGCGCGAGCGCGGTGTCGGGGACACGGATCGCGGTCCCACCGACCGGATCGGTTCGCGACGTGAGGTAGGCGGTGGCACCTCCGTCGAGGGCCGCCGGGATGAAGTCGTGGCCGTCGCGCTCGGCGACGATCGGTACGAACAGCTGCCCCGGCCGGACGCTCCGCGAGTCGATGCTCGCCCCGTCGATCTGCACGTCGGGGCCGAGAAGCTCCCCGCCCACGGCCTCCGCGACCTCACTCGCTCTGAAATGCACGGTCTCACGCTAGCCGACGGGCCTGCCCTGCCGGCTGAGCCGCCGACGTGCACAGGGCCGTATCGTGACAGGCATGTCTTCTCGGCTGTTGCGTCTGGTGGTCCTCTTTGGTGGAGTCTCCGCCGAGCACGATGTGTCGCGGGTCACAGCCGCGCATGTCCTGGCCGCGGCCGATCGGAACAAGTACGACCTGGTCCCCATCGGCATCGCCAAGGACGGGACCTGGCTACGCAACGACAAGGCGATCGCGGCCATCGCCGACGGGACGCCACTCCCCGACACGCTCGAGGTCGCCGGGACCGTCGTCGACCCGCTCACCGAACTGCGCGGTCACGCGGACGAGGCCATCACGGTCGTCCTTCCGCTTCTGCACGGACCGCACGGCGAGGACGGCACCATCCAGGGCATGCTCGAGCTGTTCAAGCTGCCGTACGTGGGCGCGGGAGTGCTGTCGTCGGCGGTCTGCATGGACAAGGCGATGGCGAAGATCGTCGCCGAGCAGGCGGGCATCCCGCAGTGCCGCTGGGTCGAGTTCCGCGACGGCGTCGACGACCCGGAGACGATCACCGGCCGGGCGATCGACGCCCTGGGGCTTCCGGTCTTCGTCAAACCCGCGAACCTCGGCTCGTCTGTCGGCATCACCAAGGCCCACGACGAGGCCGAACTCGACGCGGCGGTGAATCTCGCGCTCCGCTACGACAACGTGGTCATCATCGAAGAGGCCGTGACCGGGCGCGAGATCGAGGTCGCCGTTCTCGGCGACACCGCGCCCGAGACCTCGGTGCCGGGGGAGATCAAGCCGGGGAGCGAGTTCTACGACTACGAGGACAAGTACGTCACCGGTGCCGCCCAGCTGGTCATCCCCGCCCCGGTGTCCGACGCTGCGGCCGCCGAGGTTCGCGAACTCGCGGCGAAGACGTTCACCGCGATGCGATGCTCCGGCATGGCCCGCGTCGACTTCTTCTACGAGGAGTCCGGCCGCGGCTGGCTGCTCAACGAGGTCAACACCATCCCGGGATTCACCCCGGGGTCGATGTATCCCAAACTGTGGGAAGCGACCGGAGTTCCCTACCCCGATCTGATCGATTCGCTGGTCACCTTCGCACTCGAGGTGCACCGACGCCGCGTGGGGTTCTCCACCGAGCACTGACCCCGCGCTCCGTGGCGGCCGCGCGGCGCCCGCATGTTTTCCACAGATCCGGAGGGTGGCGGGTTGTAGCATCACACCCGTGACCCACTCCCAGTCTGCGCGGGCCCTGCGGGTGCTGGTCTATTCCGACGACGCGCAGACCCGCGCCCAGGTCATCGGTGCGATCGGCAGCCACCCGGATCCCGGCATCCCACCCGTCAGCTATATCGAGGTCGCCACGGCCCCAATGGTGTTCGCACAGCTCGACGCCGGTGTCGTCGACGCCGTGATCGCCGACGGCGAGGCCACCCCGGCCGGCGGCATGGGCCTGGCCAAGCAGATGAAGGACGAACTCGACCCCGCTCCGCCGGTGCTCGTCCTCCTCGGGCGCGCCGATGACCGATGGCTCGCGGACTGGTCCCGCGCCGATGCCGTGGCCGTCCTGCCCGTCGACCCGATCGCCCTTCCACGCGCGTTCGTCGACATGATCGGAAACGCCGAACTCTAGAAAACAGTGACTCGCGCCACACACTCACCTAGGCTTGTGTTGCAGCTCACATTCGTACTGGCGGACCAGATCGGCCGGCGGCGCGGATAGGACGAACACCCGGGCCGGCCGCACCGAACAAGTGCACTCCGGTCGCCACAAGCGAGGAGGGGTCCGCGCTTTGAACGCCTACGTCCCGATCATGGTCCTCGGGGCAATCGGCGTGGCGTTTGCCGTTTTCAGCGTCTTCATCGGCATCGCGATCGGCCCGAAACGGTACAACCGCGCCAAACTCGAGCCCTACGAGTGCGGCATCGAGCCGGTCGAACAGAGCCTGCTCTACCCGACGCGCCGCACCGCGGGCGGCACGGTGGCAACCGGCTCGATCCAGCGCGTGCCGGTCAAGTACTACCTCACCGCGATGCTCTTCATCATCTTCGACATCGAGATCGTGTTCCTCTACCCATGGGCTGTCGCATTCGACTCACTCGGGTGGTTCGGCCTCATGGCCATGCTCCTGTTCATCGTCAACGTGTCCGTCGCCTACGCCTACGAATGGCGTCGCGGCGGACTGAGTTGGGACTGAGAGCTTTTCACCGATCCGACCCCGACAAGGAGGCCACCCATGGGACTCGAGGAACGGCTCCCCAGCGGATTCCTGCTGAGTACCGTCGAGGATCTGGCGGGGTTCATGCGCAAGGGCTCGTTGTGGCCGGCGACCTTCGGCCTCGCCTGCTGCGCCATCGAGATGATGGCCACCACGTCGGGACGCTACGATCTCGCCCGCTTCGGCATGGAGGCGTTCCGGGCATCACCCCGGCAGGCCGACCTCATGATCGTCGCCGGTCGCGTCAGCCAGAAGATGGCCCCCGTCCTGCGTCAGATCTACGACCAGATGCCGGAACCCAAATGGGTTCTCGCCATGGGGGTCTGCGCGTCATCGGGCGGGATGTTCAACAATTACGCGATCGTCCAGGGCGTCGACCACGTGGTCCCCGTCGACATCTATCTGCCCGGCTGCCCGCCACGTCCGGAGATGCTCCTGCACGCGATCCTCAAACTGCACGAGAAGATCCAGGAGATGCCGCTCGGAGTCAACCGCGAGGAGGCCATCTGGGCGGCCGAACGCGCAGCGCTCCAGGCCACCCCGACGATCGAGCTGAAGGGGTTGCTCCGATGACGACGCCCGCAGGCCATCAGGATCCCGAGAACCCGGCGCCCCCACCGCGCGACGCAGAACAGATCGGCGTACGGCACGGGCTGTTCGGCCCGCCCGGGACCGGCGACACGTCCGGATACGGCGGGTTGATCCGCCCGGTCACACTGCCGCCCAGCTCGTCCCGCCCGTACGGCGGCTACTTCGACGAGATCGCCGACCACCTGCTCGGCGAATTGGGCAAGCGCCACGACGAGGCCATCGAAAAGGTCGTGATCTTCCGCGACGAGATGACCATCCACGTTGCACGCGAGCACCTCCCGACCGTCGCTCTTGCACTCCGTAATGCGCCGGCGCTACGTTTCGAGCTCTGCCTCGGGGTCAACGGTGTCCACTACCCCGGCGACGCGGACCGTGAACTCCACGCCGTCTATCCCATGGCGTCGCTGACGCACGGTCGACGGGTCCGGCTCGAGGTCGCCGCCCCGGACACCGATCCGCACATCCCGAGCATCTGCGACATTTACCCGACCAACGACTGGCACGAACGCGAGACCTACGACTTCTTCGGCATCGTCTTCGACGGACACCGATCGCTGACCCGGATCGAGATGCCCGACGACTGGGAGGGTCACCCCCAGCGCAAGGACTATCCGCTCGGCGGAGTTCCGGTGGAATACAAGGGAACCCGCGTCGACCCGCCCGACCGGAGGAGGTCGTACAACTGATGACCGACACCAACACTCGCACGTACACCGTGTCCGGGCAGGACTGGGATTTCATCGTGTCCGACGTCCGCACCCGTGCCGAGCAACAACCCGGGGACGAACGCATCGTCGTCAACATGGGTCCGCAACATCCGTCGACGCACGGTGTCCTGCGCCTGATCCTGGAGATCGAAGGCGAGACCGTCACCGAGGCCCGGTGCGGAATCGGCTACCTGCACACCGGCATCGAGAAGAATCTGGAGTACCGCAACTGGACCCAGGGCGTCACGTTCGTCACCCGGATGGACTACCTGTCCCCGTTCTTCAACGAGACCGCCTACTGCCTCGGCGTCGAGAAACTCCTCGGGATCACCGACGACATCCCGGAACGTGCCACCGTCATCCGGGTGATGCTGATGGAGCTCAATCGGATCTCCAGCCATCTCGTCGCACTCGCAACCGGCGGAATGGAACTCGGCGCGGTGACGGCGATGTTCCTCGGATTCCGCGAGCGGGAGATGATCCTCGACCTGTTCGAACTCATCACAGGCCTGCGGATGAACCACGCCTACATCCGGCCAGGCGGCGTCGCACAGGACCTCCCGGCCGACGGTGTCGACCGCGTCGCCGAGGTGATCCGGCAGCTTCCCGGTCGCCTTGACGAACTCGGCGACCTGCTGAACGACAACTACATCTGGAAGGCCCGGACCCAGGGCGTCGGCTATCTGGACCTCACCGGCTGCATGGCACTCGGGATCACCGGCCCGGTGCTGCGGTCGACCGGGTACCCGCACGACCTGCGCCGGACCGAACCGTACTGCGGGTACGAGACCTACGAGTTCGACGTCATCACCGAGGACACGTGCGATTCGTACGGCCGCTACCTGATCCGCGTGCGGGAGATGCGAGAGTCGATCCGCATCGTCGAACAGTGTCTGGAACGACTCCGCCCCGGACCGGTGATGGTCGCCGACCGCAAACTCGCCTGGCCGGCCGACCTCGCGCTCGGACCGGACGGACTGGGCAACTCGCCCGAACACATCGCCCGGATCATGGGCACCTCGATGGAGGCCCTCATCCACCACTTCAAACTGGTCACCGAGGGGATGCGCGTACCGGCCGGTCAGTGCTACGTAGCCGTCGAATCACCGCGCGGGGAACTCGGCGTCCACATGGTCAGCGACGGCGGCACCCGTCCCTACCGCGTCCACTTCCGCGACCCGTCGTTCACGAATCTGCAAGCGGTCGCGGCGATGTGCGAAGGCGGGATGGTGGCCGACGTCATCACCGCGGTGGCCAGCATCGACCCCGTGATGGGAGGCGTGGACCGATGACCGATCCCGTGTTCGTGGACCTGAGCACCGCACCCCCACCGGAGGGAACGGGACCCACGCACGACATGCCGGTCCCGCCGATCACCTTCGACGGCCCGGCCAATTACCCCGATGAGGTCGTCGAACATCTGACCGCCGAGGCGCTTCCGATCATCGGCCGCTATCCCCACGCACGATCGGCGCTGCTACCACTGCTGCACCTGGTGCAATCCCGAGATGGCCGCCTGACCCGCGCCGGCATCGAATTCTGTGCCGCACAACTGGATCTGACGCCTGCCCAGGTGGCCTCGGTCGCCACCTTCTATTCGATGTACCGGCGCACACCCACCGGCGAGTACCTGGTCGGGGTCTGCACGAACACCCTGTGCGCGACCCTCGGCGGCGACGAGATCCTGCGGTCGGTCTGCGACCACCTCGGCATCGAACCCGGAGACACGACGGCCGATCGCCGAATCACCGTCGAACACGTGGAGTGCAATGCGGCCTGCGACTTCGCGCCGGTGGTGATGGTCAACTGGGAGTTCTTCGACGACCAGACCCCGGAGTCGACGATCGAACTCATCGAGGACCTCCGCGCCGGTGTCGCGGTCTCCCCGGTTCGAGGCACCGGTCCCGTGCGGTCGTTCCGCGAGACCGAACGCGACCTCGCCGGCCCGGCTTCCCCGCTGGTCGATCCGGCACCCACCCCGCTGGCCGACCCGTCCCGGAGCGCTTCTCCGCTGGTTGAGCCGTCCCGGAGCGCTTCTCCGCTGGTTGAGCCGGCACCGAGCGCTTCTCCGCTGGTTGAGCCGGCACCGAGCGGAGCGAGGCGCCGAGTCGAAGCCACCTCGCAACCACCATCACCCGAGCCCGAACCCCCCGAGACCCCGGTCCTGTCCCGCCACTGGGACGAGCCGGAATCCTGGACCCTGGACAACCACCGGCGCCACAACGGGTATCGGGCGTTGTCGACCGCATTGACATCCCCTCCCGACGAGATCATCGAGACCATCAAGGCCTCCGGTCTCCGCGGGCGCGGCGGTGCGGGGTTCCCGGTGGGGATGAAATGGTCGTTCATTCCCCAGACCGACCCGTCCGTCCCGCACTACCTCGTGGTCAACGCGGATGAGTCCGAGCCCGGCACCTGCAAGGACATGCCGTTGATGCTCGCGTCGCCGCACACGCTCGTCGAGGGCGTGATCATCGCGGCGTACGCCATTCGCGCGCACCACGCGTTCATCTACGTTCGCGGCGAAGTCGCCTCGGTTCTCCGTCGACTGCGCACCGCCGTCGACGAGGCCTACGCCGCGGGCTATCTCGGCACCGACATCCTGGGTTCCGGCTTCGATCTCGAACTGGTCGTCCACGCCGGTGCGGGCGCCTACATCTGCGGCGAGGAAACCGCTCTGCTCGATTCGCTGGAGGGCCGACGCGGGCAGCCCCGTCTACGCCCACCGTTCCCGGCGGTCGCCGGGCTGTATGCGAGTCCGACGGTCGTGAACAACGTGGAGTCGATCGCCAGTGTCCCAGCGATCATCCGCAATGGTGTCGACTGGTTCCGGTCCATGGGCACCGAGAAGTCGCCCGGGTTCACCCTGTACTCGCTGTCGGGTCATGTCACGCGCCCCGGGCAGTACGAAGCGGCGCTCGGGGTTTCGTTGCGCGAGTTGCTCGATCGTGCGGGCGGGGTACGCACCGGACACGAGCTCAAGTTCTGGACTCCGGGCGGGTCGTCGACGCCGCTCCTGACGCCGGAGCACCTCGACGTACCGCTCGACTACGAGGGCGTCGGGGCGGCCGGTTCGATGCTCGGTACCAAGGCCCTGCAGATCTTCGACGAGACGACGTGCGTGGTCGGTGCGGTCCTGCGATGGACGGAGTTCTACGAACACGAGTCCTGCGGCAAATGCACCCCGTGTCGCGAAGGCACGTACTGGCTGGTGCAACTGCTCCACCGGTTGGAACACGAGGGCGGAACCGCCGCCGACCTCGACACCCTCGCCGACGTCACCAACAGCATCGTGGGCAAGTCGTTCTGCGCGCTCGGGGACGGCGCGGGCAGTCCGATCGTGTCGTCGTTGAAGTACTTCCGCGACGAGTACCTGGCCCACCTCGACCACGGATGCCCATTCGACCACTCACGATCGACCGTCTGGTCGGGAGGCGTCCGATGACACTCACCCACGGCAGCGATCCCACTGCGACGACCGACAACCTGGTGGGCATCACCATCGACGACCGTGCCGTCCGGGTGCCGAAGGGCACCCTGGTCATCCGTGCTGCCGAACAGATCGGGATCACGATCCCGCGGTTCTGCGACCATCCGCTTCTCGACCCCGTCGGCGCCTGCCGCCAGTGCCTCGTCGAGGTCGAGGGGCAGCGCAAGCCACTCGCGTCGTGCACGACGGTGGCGACCGAGGGGATGGTGGTCCGCACCCAGCTCACCTCGCAGATCGCGGCGGGAGCGCAACGCGGGGTGATGGAGCTGCTCCTGATCAACCACCCCCTGGATTGCCCGGTGTGCGACAAGGGCGGCGAGTGCCCCCTGCAGAACCAGGCCATGTCGGCCGGACGTTCCGAATCGCGATTCGACGGCGTCAAGCGAACTTTCACCAAACCGGTCCCGCTGTCGTCGGAGGTCCTGCTCGACCGGGAACGCTGTGTGCTGTGTGCCCGATGCACGCGGTTCGCCACGGAGGTCGCCGGCGATCCGCTCATCGAACTCGCGGATCGCGGTGCGCTGCAACAGGTCAGCATCTACGCGGACGAACCGTTCGACTCCTACTTCTCCGGCAACACCGTCCAGATCTGTCCGGTGGGTGCACTGACCGGGGCGCAGTACCGGTTCCGCGCCCGCCCCTTCGACCTGGTGTCGACGCCGAGCGTGTGCGAGCACTGCGCGAGCGGGTGCGCCCAGCGCACCGATCACCGTCGTGGCAAGGTGTTGCGCCGCCTCGCCGGTGACGATCCCGATGTCAACTCCGAGTGGAACTGTGACAAGGGCCGGTGGGCGTTCGCCTACGCGTCCTCGGCCGAGCGGATCACCGCCCCCCTGGTTCGCGACCGGAACGGTGAGCTGACCGAGGTGTCGTGGGTGCATGCCGTACGCGCCGCCGCGGAGGGGCTGTCCGGTGCGCTCGGCAACGTCGGCGTCCTCACCGGCGGACGGTTGACCGTGGAGGACGCCTACGCGTACTCCCGGTTTGCGCGAACTGTCCTGCACACGAACGACATCGACTTCCGCGTACGCAGCCACAGCACCGAGGAGGCCGCCTTCCTCGCCGCCCGGGTGGCCGGCCACGGACTCGCGGCCACGTACGACGACCTGTCCGCTGCCCCCGCGGTGCTGCTCGCCGGCTTCGAACCCGAGGAGGAGTCCCCGATCGTCTTCCTCCGCCTCCGCCGTGCGGTACGCACCGCAGGCCAACGCATTGCGACCGTGGCACCGTTCGCGAGTCGCGGAGCGGCCAAACTCGACGCCGCCCTGTTCCCCGTCGTACCGGGCGACGAGGCCCGGGTGCTGCGGTCCGACGCCGTGCTCGCCCATCTCGGGGCACCCGGTTCGATCATCCTCGTCGGCGAGCGGCTCGCCTCCCGGCCCGGTGCACTGCTCGCGGCCACCGAGCTGGCCGACCGCTCCGGCGCCCGACTCGCCTGGATTCCGCGGCGCGCCGGCGAACGAGGCGCGCTCGAAGCGGGTGCGTTGCCAGGCCTCTTGCCCGGCGGCCGGCCGCTCGCCGACGATGCCGCTCGTGCAGCGGTATCCGCGGTCTGGGGCACCGATCTCGACCCGCGGGTGGGACGCGACACCGCCAGGATCATCGATGCCGCGCGGTATCACGGACTCGCGCTGGTGGTCGCCGGCGTCGACGTCGACGACCTGCCCGACCCGGCCGCGGCGACCGAGGCCCTCGCGGCCGCGCCGTTCGTCGTCAGCCTCGAGCAACGCCTCAGCGCGGCCGCCCGATCCGCGGACGTCGTCTTCCCGGTGGCCGCCGTCGCGGAGAAGGAAGGCACCTTCGTCGACTGGGAGGGCCGCCCACGCAGCTTCACCACTGCGCTGAAGGATTCGGGCCATCTGCCCGACCACCGCATCATCGACGCGATCGCCCGGCAGATGGGTGCCGACCTCCGATGCGCCGACGTACCGACCATCCACATCGACCTGCGGCGGATCGGCGCGTGGTCGGGCCGCCGAACCACCATCGACGCCGTCGACCGGACGCAACCCAGTCCGGCTGCCGGCCAAGCGGTTCTGGCCGGATGGCACACACTGCTCGACGACGGCCGGTTGCAGGACGGGGAACCGCACCTCGCCGGCACCGCCCGCCCGCCGGTGGCCCGGCTCGCGCCGTCGACCGCCGCCGAAGCCGGTGTCGGTGCGGGCGACCGTCTCCGCGTCAGCACCGCCGACGGCGCCATCGTCCTGCCGGTCGAGATCACCGACATGCCGGATCGGGTCGTGTGGCTCCCGCTGTTCTCACGCGGCTCACACGTCCACGCCGCGCTCCGCGCGCAGGAGGGCGACCTCGTGGCCCTCGCTCCGGCCCCAGCAGCGGTCGACATCACCGACGACGCCGAAGGGGGTGCCGCGTGAGCATCGCCGCCGATTTCCCCACACTCGACGACTTCGGGCACGACCCGATCTGGCTCGTCGTCGCCAAGGCGCTGGCCGTGTTCGTGTTCCTCGTGGTCAATCCGCTCATCGCCATCCTGCTCGAGCGAAAGATCATGGCGCGCATGCAGACCCGGATCGGACCGAACCGGGTCGGCCCCCGGGGGATTCTGCAGAGCCTCGCCGATGGCGTCAAGCTCGCGCTCAAGGAGGGGATCATCCCCACCGGCGTCGACAAGGTGATCTATCTTCTCGCACCGATCATCGCGGTCGTCCCCGCGGTGATGGCCTTCGCGGTCATCCCGTTCGGACCGATGGTGTCGGTGTTCGGTCACCAGACGCCGTTACAGCTCACCGATCTCCCGGTCGGGGTGCTGTACGTCCTGGCCGTGACGTCGGTGGGCGTCTACGGGATCGTGCTGGCGGGCTGGTCGTCGGGCTCCACCTACCCGCTGCTCGGCGGACTCCGCTCGACCGCCCAGGTGATCTCGTACGAGATCGCGATGGGACTCACCTTCGCCGCCGTGTTCCTCGACGCCGCGACGATGTCGACATCGGGAATCGTTGCCGCGCAGGAACACCACTGGTATGTGCTGCTGCTCCTGCCCTCGTTCGTCATCTACGCCATCTCGATGGTCGGCGAGACCAACCGGGCGCCCTTCGATCTGCCCGAAGCCGAGGGCGAACTGGTCGGCGGGTTCCACACCGAGTACTCGTCGTTGAAGTTCGCGATGTTCATGCTCGCCGAGTACATCAACATGGTCACCGTCTCCGCGCTGGCCACCACGCTGTTCCTCGGTGGGTGGCAGGCGCCGTGGCCGGTGAGCATCTTCGACTGGGCGAACTCCGGATGGTGGCCGGTCCTCTGGTTCACGCTGAAGGTGTGGGCGTTCCTGTTCGTGTTCATCTGGCTGCGAACCAGCTTGCCGCGCTTGCGATACGACCAGTTCATGAATCTGGGCTGGAAGGTCCTGATCCCCATCTCGCTCACCTGGGTGATGGTCGTCGCGATCATCCGCGCGGCTTTCGCCGGTGACGGGGCCGACCTCACCCGCGCGCTCGTGTCCGCCGGCGCCGGGCTCGTCGTCACCGGACTGATCGCCTACGCGGTCTGGCGGCTGATGCGGGTACCCGACATCCCGGACCCGTCCGAGGAGTCCGGGGACCCGGCGGCATCCGACGAATTCGATCCCATGGCCGGCGGATTCCCCGTGCCGCCCATGCCCCGCAGCGTGAGGGAGACCACCGATGCCTGACTTCCTGAGACCGGTCAGCGGACTACGCGTGACATTCGGCGGCATGTTCCAGCCCACGATCACCGAGCAGTATCCCGAGGAGAAGCGGCCCACCGCTCCCCGCTATCACGGTCGCCACCAACTCAATCGGCATCCCGACGGCCTCGAGAAGTGCATCGGCTGCGAGCTGTGCGCCTGGGCCTGCCCCGCCGACGCCATCTACGTAGAGGGTGCCGACAACACCGCCGACGAACGCTACTCGCCCGGCGAACGGTACGGGCGCGTCTACCAGATCAACTACCTGCGCTGCATCGGTTGCGGGCTGTGCATCGAGGCGTGCCCCACGCGCGCACTCACCATGACCAACGACTACGAACTCGCCGACGACAACCGCGCCGACCTCATCTACGAGAAGGACCGTCTGCTGGCCCCGCTGAAGCCCGGCGTCGACGCGCCGCCGCACGCGATGGCGCCGGGCTCCACCGAGGAGAACTACTACCGAGGCGAGGTGACTGCCGACGGTCGCGTGACCCTGCCGAATCCGACTGTGCGTGACAGCAGCGCACGGGAGACACGGCCATGACCCCCGCGGGCACGCTGTGGCTCGCCGACGAGGTGGTGCGCACCTCCACCGGTGAGGCAATCCAGTTCTGGGTTCTCGGTGCCGTCGCGGTTGCGGGCGCGCTGGGCGTCGTCTTCGCCACCAAGGCCGTGTACTCGGCGATCTTCCTGGCCACCACGATGATCGTGCTCGCCGTCTTCTACGTCGCACAGGGCGCGCTGTTCCTCGGTGTGGTGCAGGTGGTGGTGTACACCGGCGCGGTGATGATGCTGTTCCTGTTCGTCATCATGCTGATCGGCGTCGACTCCTCGGATTCACTGCGAGAGACGTTGCGCGGTCAGCGATTGTCGGCCGCACTGATCGGTCTGGGCTTCGGCATCCTGCTGATCGCCGGGATCGGCAGCGCGACGGTCGGTGTCGTCACCGGCGCCACGGGTCCCGGCGTCATGGCCGCCGGAAGCGACTCCTCCGTCGAGGCCATCGCCGAACTGATCTTCGTCCGCTACCTGTGGGCGTTCGAGCTGACCGGTGCACTCCTCATCGCCGCCACACTCGGGGCCATGGTGCTCGCGCACCGGGAGCGTTTCGGACCGCGCCTGACGCAGAAGGAGATGTCGCAGGCCCGGTTCCGCGCCGGGGTGAATCTCACTCCGCTGCCGACGCCGGGTGTGTATGCGCGTCACAACGCGGTCAACGTGCCGGCACGCCTGCCCGACGGATCGCCGTCGGACCTGTCGGTGAACGCCATCCTGGCCGCACGCACTCTGCGCAACCGCCGGCCCGACGATCCGGGTGACCGATGAATCCGGAGAACTATCTCTACCTCTCGGCGCTGCTGTTCACCATCGGCGCAGCCGGAGTGCTGCTGCGACGCAACGCGATCGTCGTCTTCATGTGTGTCGAGCTGATGCTCAACGCGGCCAATCTCGCGTTCGTCACCTTCGCCCGGATGAACCAGTCGTTCGACGGCCAGGTGATCGCGTTCTTCACGATGGTCGTCGCCGCCGCCGAGGTCGTGGTCGGACTGGCGATCATCATGACCATCTTCCGATCACGCCGCTCGGCGTCGGTCGACGACGCGGATCTGCTGAAGCGGTAGAGGAGGATTGGTGAACACCGAACTCACTGCGTCACTGCTCTGGTCGATCCCGGCACTGCCGCTGCTCGGCGCCGCGATCCTTCTCCTCGGCGGCAGGGTCACCGACCGGTGGGGGCACCTGCTCGGCACGGTCCTCGCGATCGCGTCGTTCGCGGTCGCGCTGATCATGTTCGTCGGCATGGTCTCTCGTGGCGCCGACGACCGCGCCGTGTCGGACATCCTGTTCAGTTGGGTACCGGTGGGCGAGCTGCAGGTCGACTTCGGACTTCTCCTCGATCAGCTGTCGATGTGCTTCGTCCTCCTGATCACCGGCGTCGGTTCACTCATCCACGTCTACTCGATCGGATACATGCAGGACGATCCCGATCGTCGTCGATTCTTCGCCTACCTCAACCTGTTTCTCGCGGCCATGCTCGTCCTCGTCCTGGCCGACAACTATCTGGGCCTCTACCTCGGCTGGGAAGGAGTCGGCCTCGCGTCCTACCTGCTGATCGGCTTCTGGCAGCACAAGCCGTCGGCGGCCACCGCGGCCAAGAAGGCCTTCGTCGTCAACCGGGTCGGCGACATCGGGCTGGCCGTCGCCCTCATGATCATGTTCGCCACGTTCGGCTCGGTGGCCTTCACCGCGGTGTTCGGCAGCGCCTCCCAGGCGGGCGAGAGCACCCTCACCGCACTGGGTTTCGTGTTGCTCCTCGCCGCGTGCGGCAAGTCGGCACAGGTGCCGCTGCAGTCCTGGCTGGGCGACGCAATGGAGGGACCGACCCCGGTGTCGGCGCTGATCCACGCCGCGACCATGGTGACCGCGGGCGTCTACCTCATCGTCCGCTCGGGTCCGATCTTCGACCTCGCCCCCGCCGCCCAGGTCGGGGTCGTGGTCGTCGGCGCGGTCACCCTGTTGTTCGGCGCGATCATCGGTTGCGCGAAGGACGACATCAAGAAGGCGCTCGCCGCGTCGACGATGAGTCAGATCGGGTACATGGTCCTGGCCGCCGGGCTCGGGCCGGCGGGCTACGCATTCGCCATCCTGCACCTGCTGACCCACGGATTCTTCAAGGCAGGCCTGTTCCTCGGCGCGGGTTCGGTGATGCACGGGATGAACGACGAGACCGACATGCGCCGCTACGGTGGCCTGCGCACCCTCATGCCGATCACGTTCGTCACCTTCGGCGTCGGGTACCTCGCCATCATCGGGGTGCCGCCGTTCGCCGGCTTCTACTCGAAGGATCACATCATCGAGGCGGCGTTCGGTGCCGGTGGGGCAAAGGGACTGATCCTCGGTGGCGCTGCACTCCTCGGTGCCGGGATCACCGCCTTCTACATGACCCGGGTCATGCTGCTCACCTTCTTCGGCGAGAAGCGCTGGCACGACGGCACGGACTCGCCGGCACCGCACCCGCACGAGTCGCCGCGGGTCATGACCGGCCCGATGATCCTGATCGCACTCGGGTCCATCGCCTCGGGCGGCCTCCTGGCCATCGGCGGATCGCTGGAGACGTGGCTCGAACCCGTTGTCGGCGAACACACCCCGCACCACCTCATCCCGGTGTGGGCCATGACGGCGATCATCCTGCTCGTGGTCGCCGTCGGCGTGGCTGTCGCCTACCGTCGATACGCGACTCGGCCGGTGCCGGTGACCGCACCCGAGGACGTGTCCGTGCTCACCGTCGCCGCCCGACTCGATCTGTACGGCGACGCCGTCAACGAAGAGCTGCTGATGCGGCCGGGTCAGCGGGTCACCGCCGGCCTCGTCGCAGTCGAGTCCGACGGCGTCGACGCGCTCACCAGCGGCGTCGGTGATGCGGTGATCGGCGCGTCGAGACGAATACGCGGGTGGCAGAACGGATATGTCCGGTCCTATGCCCTGTCGATGTTCGCCGGCACCACTGTGATCGTCGCCCTGGTGATGGCGGTGAACGTCCTGTGAGCATCCCCTGGCTGACCGTCCTCTGGGTCGCGCCCGCGGTCGGCGCCGCGCTCGTCCTCGCAGTCCCGGCACATCGGGTGACCGCGGCGAAGTGGTTCGCGCTCGTGGTGTCCGTGGCCGTTCTCGCCCTGTCGATCGGTCTCGCGATCGGTTTCGATCCGGACGGCGAGCGGTACCAGTTCGTGGAGGACGTCAGCTGGATACCGGCGTTGGGTACGCGGTACGGATTGGGGCTCGACGGCATCGGGCTGGTCTTGATACTGCTGACCGCGGCGCTCCTGCCACTTCTGCTCGTCGCCGGCTGGCGCGACGTCGAATCGTCGGGCTCGCTGGACAATTCGGGCGGCCGCGCACAGAAGGGCCCGCACATCTACCTGGCGCTGTTCCTCGCGACCGAGGCGATGGTGCTGATGAGCTTCGTCGCGCTCGACGTGCTGCTGTTCTACATCTTCTTCGAGGCGATGCTCATCCCGATGTACTTCCTGATCGGCGGGTTCGGCACCGGACCCAACCGGTCGGCGGCCGCGGTGAAGTTCCTGCTGTACAACCTCTTCGGTGGCCTCGTTCTGCTGGCCGCGGTGATCGGACTCTACGTGGTGACCGCCCAGAACGGAGTCGGTGCGGACGGTGGCGGAACCTTCGCACTGCCGGACATCGCAGCCGCTGTCGCGAGCGGACAGATCGACGACTCGACCGGACTGGCCAAGCTGCTGTTCCTCGGCTTCCTGTTCGCGTTCGCGGTCAAGGCGCCGCTGTGGCCGCTGCATTCGTGGCTGCCCGACGCCGCGATCGCGGCGACTCCGGCCTCGGCGGTACTGATGATGGCCGTGATGGACAAGGTCGGGACCTTCGCGATGCTGCGATTCTGCATGCAGCTGTTCCCGGACGCGTCACAGTATTTCGCTCCGCTCGTCTGTGGGCTGGCGGTGGTCAGCATCGTCTACGGCGCGGTGCTGGCGATCGGCCAGACCGACGTGATGCGGCTGATCGCCTATACGTCGATCTCCCACTTCGGCTTCATCATCCTCGGCATCTTCGTGATGACCGACCAGGGCCAGACCGGCTCCGCCCTCTACATGGTCAACCACGGGATCTCGACCGCCGCACTGTTCCTCATCGCCGGGTTCCTGGTGTCCCGGCGCGGGAGCACCTTGATCGCCGACTACGGCGGGGTACAGAAGGTCGCGCCGGTCCTCGCGGGCACCTTCCTCGTCGCCGGACTCGCCACTCTCTCCCTCCCCGGTCTCGCACCGTTCATCAGCGAGTTCCTGGTCCTCATCGGCACATTCACCCGCTATCCGGTCGCCGCAGTGGTCGCCTGTTCGGCGCTCGTCCTCTCGGCGATCTACATCCTGTGGACCTATCAACGCATGATGGGCGGACCGCCGAAGGCACCTGATGTCCGAGGGTCGTCGATGCGCGACCTGGCGGGACGTGAACTGGTGGTCGTCGCCCCGCTGCTCGCGCTGCTCATCGCGCTGGGGGTGTACCCGAAGCCGATGATCGACCTGATCGATCCCGCGGTGCAGGCAACTCTCACCACAGTCGGCGTCGAGGCGCCCGAACCAGCGGTGGCCGAACCGGATGCGGAGGGCAACTGATGAACCCGACAACCCTCACCGACGGTCCGATGACGCTCGCCGCCATCGCCACCCCCAGCGTCGAATACGCGTCACTGTCGCCGATGCTCATCGTGTTCGGCGCCGGCGTCATCGGGGTGCTCGTCGAAGCCTTCGCGCCCAGCCGACTGCGATACCCACTGCAACTGTCGCTCTCACTGGGCGCACTGATCGTCGGCCTCGCCGTGCTGGTCACGGTGACGATCGCGCAGACGCACGACGGCGCGAACGGCGAGTTCGCTATGTCCGGCGCGGTCGTGATCGACCGCCCGACCCTGTATCTGCAAGGGCTGCTGATGATCATCGCGATCGTCGCGGTCGGGTTCATGGCCGAGCGTCGCCTCGAGCGGGTCGTGGCGCCCGTGACGATGCGCAAGCTCGCCGGGGTCGGCGGACCGGATGGACCGTCGACCGGCAACGGCATCACCACCGGCGGCCCGGCCGGCGGTGGCGTCGACGCCGACATGTTCACCCCGTCCGGGGCGTCGGTGCCCAACACCGACGCCGAGTTCGAGGCCACCCGCGCCGGCGCGGTCACCACCGAGGTCTTTCCCCTGGCACTGCTCGCGGTGGGTGGGATGATGCTGTTCCCGGCATGCGGCGACCTGCTCACGATGTTCGTGGCGCTGGAGGTGTTCTCGCTCCCGTTGTACCTACTGTGTGGACTTGCGCGGCGACGGCGCCTCATCTCGCAGGAGGCCTCGCTGAAGTACTTCCTGCTGGGCGCGTTCTCGTCGGCGTTCTTCCTGTTCGGTTCGGCATTCGTCTACGGCGCCACCGGTTCGCTCAACCTCTCGACGATCGGTGCGTCGATCTCCGCGACTGCCGACAGCGGTGGCGACACCACGCTGGCCCTCATCGGGCTGGCACTGCTCGCCGTGGGCCTGCTCTTCAAAGTGGGTGCGGTGCCGTTCCATTCGTGGATTCCCGATGTCTACCAGGGCGCGCCGACGCCGGTCACCGCGTTCATGGCCGCAGCGACCAAGGTCGCCGCCTTCGGGGCGCTGCTGCGCGTGTTCTACGTCGGCTTCGAGGGGCTCCGCGAGCAGTGGGAGCCCGCGTTGTGGGCGGTGGCGATCGCCTCGATGGTCATCGCCTCGGTGATGGCGGTGACCCAGAACGACGTGAAGCGGATGCTCGCGTACTCGTCCATCGCACACGCCGGGTTCATCCTGCTCGGCCTGATCGCCTTCGACGAGGCCGGTCTCGGCGCCACGCTCTTCTACCTCGCCGCCTACGCGTTCACCACTCTCGGCGCCTTCGCGACCGTCGCGGTGATCCGCGAACCCGACTCCGCCGCCGGGACCTCCGCTCGCAGCGCCGCCGTCCACGGCACGACACCCGCCCCACGGAACCCGCACCTGTCCGGCCGGGAGGCCACCGACCTCACCCAATGGTCGGGGTTGGGACGCCGATACCCGTTGGTGGGCGCCATGTTCGCGGTCTACCTGCTCTCGTTCGCGGGCATCCCCCTGACCAGCGGTTTCATCGCCAAGTTCGACGTCTTCGCCGCAGCCGCCGGCTCCGGCGGCGGCGTGCTCGTGGTCGTCGGCGTCATCAGTAGCGCGATCGCCGCCTACGTCTACATCCGCATCATCGTGGCCGTCTTCTTCGACGACGTCCCCACCACCGGCGCCCCGCATGTGGTGAAGCCGAGCGTGCTGACGACCTCCGGGATCGCCCTGTGCACGCTGGTGACGGTGGCGCTCGGTGTCTTCCCCCAACCGCTGCTCGATCTCGCGGAATCCGCCGCGGTGTTCCTGCGCTGACGGCCGCGGTTGGGGCAGTTGTGTCCGCTATACGGCACAAACTGCCCCGTCAAAGGCCGCACCACGGCGTCGGTACAGCGTTCGCGGAAGACACTCGTCCACCGCTCGGCCGGCACCATCGCAGGTCGACCATGCCATCCTGGAACGCGTGGATCTGATCAGGCACCTGCGGTTCTTCGTCGCCGTGGCCGAGGAGGGCCATTTCGGCGAGGCTGCGGCCCGCCTGGAGATGACGCAGCCGCCGGTGTCGCAGGGACTGCGGCGTCTGGAAAAGCAGTTGGGTCTGCAGCTCATCCGACGCACCACGCGCGGCGCCGAGCTGACCGACGCCGGCCGCGAACTCCTACCCCGAGCCCGACTGCTCATCGACGACGCCTCGAGGTTCCTCGGCGAAGCCCGTCGACTCCACGAACGAACTGAGGTATTACGTTGGGGTGCTGCATCACTCGTCGGCTCGACGATCACGGCCACTCTGGCACAGCGCATCGCAGGTGTGACATCAGGGCAGGACTCCGTCAGCGCCTCGACAGTGAACCTCATCGAACAGGTCTCGGCAGGTACCATCGACCTCGCCGTCGTCGAAGCACCCTGTGTCACCGGCTCGTTGGGGGTCGGGCCGGTCGTCGTACTCAAGCGTTCGGTGGTGGTGCCTGCAACGCACCCGGTGGCATCTACCGACCGGCCGCGCCTGCGGCAACTGGCCGACTTGCGGTTCTGCCACACGCCGCGATCGTTCAACCCGCCGGCACACGACCAGCTGATCGACCGGCTCCGCGAGTCGGGACTCGACCCGCAGTTGCATCCGGTGACCTCGGCCGATCAGGTGCTGGCGGCGGTCGCCGCCGGGCACGCCTTCGCGCTCACCGCCGATCGTGACGCCCTCGCCGCGGTCGAGGCCGTCGGCTGCGTTCCCATCGGCCGGGACGCCACCGCCCTGCGCCTTCGGGTCGTGTATCGCGAACCCGGCCTCGGCGAGGTGGCCGAAGTCGTCACCGCTGCCCTCTACCGGATCGGCAAGGCCTCGTGAGCGCATCGTCGACCCTGCCCGAGTCCGTCCGTACCGAACTCGATCGGGTTGTCCGCGAGTCTTTCGCCGACGCAGGTTGTTCTGGTTGTGTGCATGTTCGGACGATCGGCCCGACGCCCATCGAGTACTGCCACGACGCCGACACGCCGGTCGTCCTCGCGTCGGTCTACAAATTGGCCGTGCTGATCTCTTTGTGCCGCATGGCAGATCGCGGCGACATCGATCTCTCCGCGTCGGTCACCGTCGATCCCACCCGTTGGGCTCAGGGCCCGACCGGACTCGCGCTCTTCGTGGATCCGGTGACCTTGTCCTGGCGTGACCTCGCAACGTCGATGATGACCGTGTCCGACAATGTCGCCGCCGACGTCATCCTTGCCCAGATCGGATTGCAGCAGGTCCGAGACGATCTCGTCGAACTGGGCCTGACGAACACCCGGATCGTCGGAGGTGTCGCCGAACTGCACGAACGTCTGCAGCGGGAGACCGGCACGAGTACGGTCGCCGAGGCATTCGCCGCACTGGCCGATCCCGATCTCGACGCGTCGGTCAGCGCCTACGACGCCGCCTACTCCAGCTCCGCGACACCGCGCGACTGCACGACCCTGCTCGACGCGGTCTGGACCGATCGCGCAGCGTCCGCACCATCGTGCGAGTTCGTCCGCCAGACGATGAGGAAGCAGGTGTTCACTTCGCGACTCGCGTCGGGGTTTCCGTTCCGACGAGTCAGCGTCGCGGGAAAGACGGGCACGCTCGTCGCCGTCCGCAACGAGGTCGGGGTCGTCGAGTTCCCCGGCGAGCTGCCGGTCGCGATCGCGGTGTTCACGATGAGTGCGAGATCCGAGATGGCCCTACCGGAGGTCGATCGTGCGATCGGGTCGGTCGCGCGCGCCGTCGTCACCGAATTGCGGACGCCCGATGACGGAGGTTGATGGGGCGTCCCAACAGCGGCGATAGCGAATCACTATCGTCCTATCGCGTGCCGAAACTTTGCGTCACGGTGGCCCGATGGGTTGGCTTGCGGACATGCGTCGTTGGTGGGCACTCCTGAGTGCATGTGCGGTGATCGTGGGCACGGTGTCGGGGTGCTTCCTGACCTCGGACTCGCCGGAGGATGCGTTGCGGTCGTTCGCCGCTGCTCTGCAGAAGGGTGATGCCACCGGTGCTGCGGCGCTCACCGACGATCCGGCAGCGGCAGGCGCGGCGATCGCAGCGGTGTTCGACGGCATGGGTCAGACGCCGAAACTCTCGGTGACCGGCAGCCTCGTCGACGACAAGGAGGTCAGCGGTTCGCTCGATCATCGTTGGCAGATCCGGGACCGCAGTGTCGAATATCAGACCTCTGTGACGCTCGTGGAGTCGAATTCGCAGTGGCGGGTCCGGTGGCAGCCGTCGGTGATGCACCGGCAGCTCAGTGCCGGAGAATCGTTCTCCTACAGCGACGATCGCGCATACCGAACCCCGGTGCTCGACTCCAACGGTCGACCCCTCATGACGTGGCAACCCGTGACGCTGGTGAGCCTGTCGCGCGCCCAACTCAATTCGGCAGCCACACTCGCGCGTGCGCTCCGGCCTGTCGAACCCGGGATGACGGCAGCCGGGATCCGCGCGAGCTTCGAGGGCAACGACGCTCCGCAACACACGGTCATCCGACTCCGCGACTCCGACATCGGCCGGGTGAAGCGCGACGTGGCAGCCATCCCCGGCGTCACGCTCACCGAGCAGGGCGCGCTCCTCAGCGCGACGAAAGCTCTCCACTCGCCGGCGATGTCGGGACTCGAGGACATCTGGCGCACGGCGATCGACGCCACGGCCGGGTGGTCGGTTCAGATAGTCGACGCCGAGGGCACTCCCACCCACCTGGTGGATTCGGCTCAGCCCGGTCCGACACCGCCGGTGCGAACCACCATCGACCGGGATATCCAGACCCGGGCTCAGCTCGCCGTCGACGGTGACCGACGCCCAGCCATGATCGTCGCAATCAAGCCCTCGACCGGGGGCATCGTCGCCGTCGCACAAAACGGCGCCGCCGACAAGTCGGGGTCGGTGTCGCTGTCCGGCCTTTATCCACCGGGTTCGACCTTCAAGACCATCACGACCGCCGCTGCGCTCGATGCCGATGCGGTGCAGGTCGGTTCGCAGGTCCGCTGCCCCGGTCGCGCCACCATCGAGGGGCGGACCATCCCGAATGAGGATGACTTCGACCTGGGGACCGTGCCACTGCCCACCGCGTTCGCACGGTCGTGCAACACGACGATGGGCGCACTCGCGAACAAGCTCTCCGACGACGCCCTGACCACGATGGCGCGCCGCTTCGGCATCGGCGCGGATTACACCATTCCGGGCCTGACGACTGTGACCGGCTCGGTACCCAGAGCCGACTCCCCCGCGCTACGTGTCGAGAACGGCATCGGTCAGGGCACGGTGACCGTGAGCCCCTTCGGCCTTGCGCTCGCCGAGGCTAGTCTCGCGCGCGGCGAAACCGTCGTCCCCAGCTTGGTTCAGGGTCAGCGAACGACGGGAGACATCGAACCGCAACAGATCTCGGACGATGTCACTCGTGCACTTCGGGGCATGATGCGTGACACGGTCATTAGCGGTACGGCCACCGCACTCCGGGACATTCCCGGCTTGGGCGGCAAGACCGGCACCGCCGAGTACGGTAACAACAAGAACCCGCATGGCTGGTTCGCCGGGATCGTCGGGGACCTGGCGTTCGCAACCTTGGTCGTGGGCGGCGGGTCGTCGGCCCCCGCCGTCGACGTGACCGGTGAGTTCCTGCGGCCGTTGAGCTAGTGAGCGCTCCCGAGAGTGCGGAACAGGCACCGGATTCCGGGACGAATCCCGCACTCTGTCAACGGGTCGTCACGACGCCGGCTCGAGGTCCTTTCGGTACAGGTCCTTTCCCGATGCGTCGACCAGAGTCACACTCAGCACCTTGGTCCTGCCGTCGATCGTGACCTCGCCGAAGTGCTGGAATCCCTCGGCCGGCGACACATTCGACTCCGTCGGCGCGTGAACGAACTCGTACTCGGCGCCGAATGTACGGTCCAGCGGACTCTCGGGGAACGCTCCGGCGTGCAGTGGTCCGGCCACGAACTCCCAGAACGGCGAGAAGTCCTGGAAGCCCGCGCGGTCGGGCTCGTAGGAGATCGCGGCGGCGTAGTGGACATCGGCGGTGAGGAACACCATGTTCTGAACGTCCCTCGTCTGAGAAAGGATGCGAGAGAACGCGATCTCTCGACCGAGCGGGCCACCGTCATCCCCCTGCGCGACTGCTTCCATCGCCTTCGGGCCATGGGCCGGTGTCGTGTTCTTGTCCTCCACGACGATGCTCAGCGGCAGGTCGTTGGCGACGATCTTCCACGTGGCCCGCGAACCCCGGAGTCCGTCGATGAGCCACTGCGTCTGCTCGGAACCGAGAAGACCGTCGGCGTTGTCTTTCGACCAGGCATCGGGATTCGGGTCCTTGTGGCTGCGCATGTCGAGGAGGAAGACGTCCAGCAGCGGGCCGTACGAGACCTTGCGATACACACGACCAGCGGAGCCGATCTCGACGGGTTGCCATTCCTGCCAGGCCTGACGTCCATTGCGCGCCAACACATCGACGCTCATCTCGGTGTAACCCTCGCGCCCCTGCCCCGCGAGGCTCTCGCCCGGGAACCAATTGTTGACGACCTCGTGATCGTCCCACTGCACCAGCTGCGGGACAGACCCGACGAAGCGTCGAAAATGATGGTCCGTCAGGTTGTATGCGTAGTTCCCGCGGAACTGGTCGACGGTCTGCGCCACCTGTTCCTTCGCCGGGCTGGTGATACTGCGGTAGACCTTGCCGTCATTTTGCTCTTGCGTCGGTTCGACGGGGTTGTCGGCGTAGATGGCGTCGCCGGAGTGGACGAAGAACTGCGGATCGCGATCGGCCATGGTGCCGAAGATGGTCATCCCGCCCATGTCGGGGTTGATTCCCCACCCCTGACCGACCACGTCGCCGGACCATTGGAACCTGATGTCCCTCTCTCGCACCGGAGCGGTGGTGAAGACGCCGGTCACCGGTTCGGACAGCGCCCCGTCCTCACTTTCGAGAGTGACGCGGTAGTGCACGGTCTGCCCGGGTTCCAGACCGGCCACCCGCAGTCGGCCGGTCCCATCGCCGGCGGGAGTGAGCATCGGTCCACGGAGTTTCCGTGCATTGCTGAAGGTTTCGCTCGACGCCGTCTCGACGATCATGGTCGCCGGACGGTCCGACCGCGCCCACACGAGCGCCCCTCCGCTGGTGACCTCCCCGGAGGCCACTCCATGAGTGAGAACGGGGCGATTCCGGACCAGGCTCGGCGCCGCCGAACCAGTATTCGACGACCCACAGGCCGCCATCGCCGATCCGACCGGGACGAGCAGCGCGCCTGCAGCGGCGGTGCGCAGAATCGTGCGTCGTGACGGGGTGCCGACTCGTTCGGGTTGGGTCATGATCCTCAGGGTCGCGCAGCACTTTCAATGGATCGTGAAGCACGGGTGACCAGAAGGTGTCCGTGTCACGGGTCGGCGTTTCTCGGCACGCATGTCGCTTGACCGGACCCATCCGGTCCGTTCAGATGGACTGATGAGCGACGAACTGTTCGAGCACAAGACCAAGACGGAACTGACTCGCGAGGAGGCGGCGAAGAAGATTCACGAACTCGCGGACGCCATCGCGCGACACAACGAAGTGTCCTTCGTGGAGAACAACAAGACCGTCCGCGTGGACATCCCGGCCAGGGTCCAGTTGAAGATCGAGATCGAGCGGGGCGAGGACGAATCCGAGCTGGAGATCGAAATCACCTGGTAGACAGGCGATATTCTCAGTCGGCGGGCCGTGTCAGACGCCGCGCTGCGTCAGCACCCCGGTCCCGTCCCGTGCCGCATCCGAGCGAACCACACGCGTCAGCCGCCAAGCGGCGAGCGCGAAAGCTGCCTGGCCGACCGCGTTGATCGACTGCTCGAGCCACTGCAGCGACAGCGTCTGTTCTCGACCCGCCAGCGGGCCCAGCGTGTAAGCCGCCACCAGGCACACGGCGAGCAGCGCCACCGTCGTGACGTCACGGACCTTCCACGCATCGCGAGCGAGGGCGGCGTAGAGCGCTGTCGATCCGAGTATCACCGCGATCAGGTACCAGCCCGCGATCGCCGGTACCGCCACACCAACAGCCGCCACACCCATGAGAAGGAGAGCGACCGCGAGGTTGCGGACTCCCCACGCAGCTGCCGCGAGCAGCAGAAACCCGCATCCCATGAGTGGAAACAACCCATCCGCCAGCCTGGGGATATCAGCAACGTCGGAGGCAGCCAGGAGCTTCCAGGTAGCTTTCGCGAATCCACCGGCAAAGATCAGGGTCGCGCCGACATACGCAGGGAGCCAGCCGATTCGGCGAGCGACGATGAATGCCCCAAGAGCACCGAAGACCACCGGCACGAAGTCGAACAGCGCCAGTGGAATCGAGACCTGTTCCGCAGGTGTCACACTCGCCCCTCAGTCCTCGGCGAGTGGCGGCACGCGCTAGGCACCTCGACATTGTTCAGCATGCTGAACAATGTAGCGGGTTCGGTGCGCTCATGCCACCACCCAGCCGCTGTTCGCCCCCACTCCCAGACTTCAACTCGACTGACAGACTTCGATCGAGGTCTGTCAGTCGAGTTGAAGTCTGGCAGTCAGGGCCGACAGCGCTACGAATCACGATCTGCGGACGCGCAGGATGCGCTCCCGTGCGACAACAGTGAAGGCTTCCGCCCAGCCTGACGCAGAACCTCGCCGGTCACCGCGTCGCCCGCTAGCTTCGTCGGCAACCAGACCGTCGAAGGAGCACCATGACCGAGACCGCCACCCGCCTCAATGACGTGGACATCGCCGCCGTCGGCCAACTGGTCGAAGCGATCCAGGGCGACGCCACCAAGGCTCAGACGACGTGGGCCGCGCACGTCCAGTGGAACGGTTCGTTCGCATCGGCGGCCCGGATTCGCAACTTCTCGCCGATCGCATCCGACGAGCCCGCCGCGCTCGGGGGCGGCGACACGGCGCCCAACCCCGTCGAGCAACTACTCGGTGCGTTGGGCAACTGCCTGGCCGTCGGTTACGCCGCGAACGCCACGACGGCGGGCATCGAACTCAAGGATCTGCGAATCGATCTGAAAGGCGACCTCGACCTCCACGTCTTCCTCGGCCTGGCGGAGGGCCATGCGGGGTTCGAGTCCATCACCGCGACAGTCACCATAGACTCCGACGCCCCGCGCGAGAAGCTCGACGAACTGCACGCCAAAGTCCAGGCGAGCTCACCGGTCGGGCACACCCTCGGCAACTCCGTTCCTGTGGAGATCGTCTTGAACTGAGTTCTACGGAGTTCTCGGACTCGGCGACCTGCTGGTCGAGATCCGAAAGAGGCTGGGCGGGGTGCATCACATGCACCCGCCCAGCCTTGTGCGGTGCCGACGCGAAACGGTCAAACTGTCATACCCCCGTCCTACTCTGTGAGTGTCAGGTGTTCGAGACCCTTTTCGACCGTGGTCACGGCCCGAACGTTGTCGGAGGAATGAGCCATCGTCACAACTGATCCAGCGCAGAGGGAGTCACACATCATGACAGAGGCGCCGGTGGTTACCACCAAGAAGATTCTTTACATCGACATGGACAACACGCTCGTCGATTTCCAGTCCGGCATAGACAAGCTCAGCGCAGCTGAGCACACACGATTCGAGGGCCGACTCGACGACGTTCCCGGGATCTTCTCTCTGATGGACCCCATGCCCGGCGCCATCGAAGCCTTCGACGACCTGTCGCGACTATTCGACACCTACATCCTGTCCACCGCCCCCTGGGACAATCCCCTCGCCTGGACCGAGAAGCTGCTGTGGGTGAAAATGCACTTCGGTCGCGAGAAGGACTCCCGCGCCCACAAGCGACTGATCCTCTCGCACCACAAGAACCTCAATCGAGGCGACTTCATCATCGACGATCGCACCGCCCGCGGCGTCGAAGATTTCCAAGGGACCCACATTCATTTCGGCCGGCCAAAATTCGAGAACTGGGCGAAAGTCGTCGAACACATGCGGCCACTGGCGGAGTCGTAAGCTCTTTGGGTGTCCGTCCCCGCTGATCCCTTGGCTCTCGGCCAGAAGCTCGTCGCCATTCTCGAGAGCGGAAGGCGCACAGCAACATATAAACTCGCAGTACTCGTGGCGCTGCTCGACCTCGCCGTCGAGTCCGTTCCCGAGAACACCGAGGCGCCGGTGGACATCGACCTGGATGAACTCACGAGCCGAGTGATCGAACTGTACTGGCGTCAGTTGCGACCCCTCGACGGTAACCAGTTGCGTCAATCCAGCGATGGCCGAGGGGTCGTCTTCGACGCGGTCGCCGTCTTGCGGTCCCAGACGACCGGGCCACGCCAGGGCACAGCCGAACTCTTCGCTTCGCGTAAGTCGGACGCGTACTTGATCGCCCATGCCAGTGTGAAGCGAACCCTCGTCCGCTATCCACTGAAACTGTTGCAGAACCTGACATCTGGCGATACCAATGAACGCTTCCTGTATGACGACTCATGGATGGGACCGACTCGCGAAGAGCGGTCATCGATCACGGGAACAGGCTCACGCTGTTCCCCGGTGTCTGTCTCTCCCTTGCGCGCCTTGCGCCCTTGCTCAAACCGGCTTTTCAACTCGCCTGGGTGGATGACGTGCGTCGAATGAACAAGGCCATCCTCGACGACGGTCCGGACCTGGTCGGCCACCTCTTCGGTACCGACCGAGTATCCCTGCAGCGAGCAGGAGAAGCTCTGGTCGACAGGTTCGGCCCGTCGTGCTTCTACTGCGGGACAACGACAACACGCCTTCGGCACGTAGATCACGTCTTACCGTGGTCACGCCTGGGCATCGACGGACTGGCCAATCTCGTGACCGCCTGTCAAGGTTGCAACATCAACAAGTCCGACCGCTTGCCCGCGCCGGTCCACGTGCAACGCGCGCTAGACCGTGGACGTGCGACACTCGACGGGATCGCCGCCGAGATCAACTGGTCGAGCCAGTACGACCGCGTCGTCGCGGCACGCCGTGGGCTGTACGTCACGCAACCAGTCAGTACTCCGGTCTGGTTGGGCCGCAACAACATCACGACACTCTCCCGCACTGACATCAACTGGCGTCGACCGGAGACCAGCTGAATCGACTGCGTGCAGATGATCGACCTCCGGCGCCCCAGGGCCGCGCTCACTCCGGGGACAAACCGGCCAGAATTCGAGCCATCAGGTAACCGGACACCCGCAACTCACCGTTCTGTCCGTTCCGGGGATAGTCGGAGTGGATGTACGCACCCTCGCGTTCGACGCCGTCGGCGGTGGTCCGGCTGTTCACATCAAGGTGCTCGAGTTTTGTCTCTACCGGCGCCGGGCCGTTCGGTCCGCCGCCGACATGCTCGATGAAGTCGCTCGTGCCCATCATCACGTAACCGTGCCCGTCCTTGAGACCGAGTTCGGGCTCGTCGTTGGCCTCGAACCCAGGAGATCCGTAGAAAACGGCCTCATCGACTGGGTGGCCACCGGGGTCCTGTAGTGCAAGTCCCTGTGTCAGCGACCCGTAGGAATGACCCAACGCGACGATATGCGGATCATCTTTGGTCGATGTGGCGTCGATCGCCCGGTAGAAGTTCGCGAGGTCGCTCGCACCATCGCTGGCACGGTCCTGTTGTGCAACTTCGAGATAGGGGATACCAGGAAAGCGGCTGCTGTCGTTGTCTGGCGGCTCGAAATCGAGCCAGGAGATTGTCGAGACCTTCTCATGGCCACGGCCTGCGTCTTCCAGCCCCTCGATCGTCTGCCGACGGAGTGCTGCAGACTCGTCGAGCATGGAACCAAAACTGTTACGAATGTTGGTATCCAGGCCGGGCGTCGTCACCGACACGTGGTCGGCATCATCCGGATTTCCCAGCGCTATTGCAGCCTTACCTTGTTCGCCTGAGAACATGTCCAGCACCAAGAGCATTCGCCCGTCTGGGTTGCTCACGGAATCCCATTCGCCATGGCCGATCAGCTCTTGGAGCTTCATGACGTCGTCGATCTTCTTTTCGACCTGCTCGAGCTCCGCATCCTCGTTGCTGAACAGACCCCACAACTTGATCTGCTTCTTCAGCTGATCACGACGGTCCTCGAGTTGCTTGAGCACCGGACCTAGTTGGGCCATATTCGCCTCGTGTCGGACTGCCGAGGGGATGCCATCGACATTTCCCAACAACTCGGGGCGATCGTGCAACAGTTCCTGCTGCTGCTCGGGAGATAATGCGTCCCAGTAAGCCTTCACCTCGTGCGGAGTCTTGTCCTTGGGTGGTTCGAGCGCGGTCAGTCCGCCCTGGTCAGCGCCGGCCTTGATCGCTTCGTCTACTGAGGCCGCTCCGTGCGCGGAGATCGTGCCGTCCCGGATCGCATCGAACACCTTGGCGGCGTCACCATCGATGTCGGACGCCTGCGTGATCAGCGCTTTTGCCGCTGTCTCCAGGGACTTGCGCAGACCTTCGCGGGCCTCGTCATCGTCGTGCTCTGGCGTCGGCGCCGCGGTGACGGACCCGTCGTTATGGATGGTCATCCGGGCACCCGCGGCTTGGGCGCGAAGGCCGGCCAACCGACCTTTCAGGTGATTGACCGCCGAGGATGTCTCGACCGCGAGCTGACGCGCCGCGCCCAGGACGGCCGCCTCGTCGCGGAGGTCGTCCGCGGTCAGGGTGTAGAGCTGGCGAGCGGAGTCTGCTCCCTCGCCATACCAGCCCGGCAACCGGCTCACTGTTCGGAGGGCTTCGTCAACCTCTGAAACCGTGGTCACCCGCTTACCGAGTGAGTCGGCCATCGTGTCCAGCGCGCCCGTGTCCCACGCGTCTATGGTGGCCAGATCCATTACTACCAGCCCTCACCTGCGGGTGACGCGTCCGTCGGCCCACTGGGTGGGGTCGGTACCGCCGGCCCATCAGGGAGCCGGCACGGCGTGCGGATCGACAACACCGCAGCCTTGAACGATGACAGATTTATCGTGGCGTTCCGTGAGTTGGAGAAGCGGATTTCTCGGTCACCCGGCACGCTGTTGATTGCCGACTCATAGTCAATCCCGCGGTCGCCGGCAGCGTTCCGAACAATCGCCACAGCTTTCAGCCACGCCTCCTCACCGATGGGCACGTCGGACACCCACATGGCGAGGTCTACGCTCATCCCGTCGGTGTCCAACCACTCCCCCGAACACGACCGACGGTCGTCCGGATAGTGATCGCCAGGCTCCATCGTCGACTCGAATCGCGTCCCCGGCGCGATCGCCTCGATCTGCTCAACCAGCGACGCCCGCATCTCGCGGTACTCACCAAGAGTCGCCTCCAAACTCGGCAACTCACGAAGCTCCTTGTTCAACTCAGCAAGCCGCTCCGCCGACACCTCCTCGGTCGGACCGAACGTGGCCTGGTTCACCGCCGAACACCCCGAGACGAGCACACCGACCAGCAACAGCGCACTCACCAAACGTCCACGCATCAACAGGCCCCCTGACCCTGTCCGACGAGGCACACCTCCGCCTCCGACACCGATTCAACGCAGCAGACTCGGGTAGAGTTCACCGCACTGCAGAGAATGTACATGCTGGCGACGGGGGTGTCGGATGTCTACCAACCGGGTCGAGGTCGATCCAGAAGCTCTCTGGTCGGCAGCTCGCACGATCTCGACCACCGGCGACGTGGCCAACACCCAACTGCAGAGCAGAGACACCGAGATGACCGGATGCCGCGCCGGATGGGCGACACGTGCATCTCACGGTTTCGACGAGTTCATGGACCGTTCCGAACGCTTCACCAGGAACTTGTCACACAAACTGGCCGACATCGAGCAGGCTACTCGGGCGGCCGCCGCCCACTACGAACGCACCGACAGCACGTCCGGCCAGCGGATCGCCAAGTCGACCGGTTCCCCACGACTGCTAGATCTCTGACCCGCGAGCCATTCGTCGCCACAGCCAGACCCACCACCGTCAGCTCTCACCCACGACAGGAGAACGAGGCTGCGCGGCCGGCGGTGTCGACACTGCCGGCCCCTCCGGGAGTCGGCACGGCGTACGGATCGACAACACCGCTGCCTTGTACGACATGAGCTTCAGCGAGGCGTTCTCTGAGTTGGTGAACCGAATCTCCCGGTTACCCGGCGAGTTCTTGAACGACGACTCGTGCGTTATGTCGAGATCACGAGCGGCCACACGGATGATAGACAGAGCTCTTGGCCAGGACTCCTCACTGATCGGCACACTAGAGACCTGCGAATCGAGATATTCACTCAAACCATCGGTCTCAACCCACTCGCCAGAGCACCCCTCACGATCATCCGGATAGTGATCGCCAGGCTCCATCGTCGACTCGAACCGCACCCCCGGCGCGATCGCCTCGATCTGCTCGACCAGCGACGCCCGCACCCCGCGATACTCCTCAAGAGTCGCCTCCAAACTCGGCAACTCACGAAGCTCCTTGTTCAACTCAGCAAGCCGCTCCGCCGACACCTCCTCGGTCGGACCGAACGTCGCCTGATTGACCGTCGAACACCCCGAGACAAGCACACCGACCACCAACAGCGCACCCAAACGTCCACCCATCATCGAGCCCCTTACCCTCGACGGCACCTCACCGACATGGACTTCGATACGAATGATCAACCACGCGCATCCGAGAGACACAGCAACCGGTAATGCGCCTCATGCTTCCCGTCCACCACTCCCTCGGCCCCGTAGTAGAACATCAGCGTCGAATCAGCGGCTCCCGCGTTGATGCAATCCCGCTTGGCGTCGGGATGATTCTGTGGCAACGGGTGGTCGACTCGCGCGTCGACCTTCCTCGCCCCGCTCTCGGTGCACGCCACCCGGCGTGGCCGCTGCGGCGGCACCTCGGACGAGATGCACTCGCCCCGTTGCACATTGTTGATGGACTTCGAGGGATCGATGTCTTTCGGTCCCACACAGAGGGCCACGCGGTCCGGCGACGTCAGGGTCACCGCACGCTCGACTCCGTCCACCTGGACACATCGAGCGAGCTCCGTCAGCTCGACCACCGCGTAGACCTTGTCCACCGCACGCTGCGACGAGCACGGGACGCGGTCGAACACTATCCCCGCCGCGTTCCACACCACACAGTCGCCCACTGCGAACATTCGTTGCCTGTCCGCCCCGCTCTGCCCGTCACGGAACGCCGTCATGAGCCCGACGGCAAGAACGACCACACCGAGGACGATTCCACCACCGATCAGCAGCGCGACCATGCATCCGCTCCCCTGCTTCCGTGGCGGCGGAGTACGGTTCACCGGGACGCCGAAGGCGGGATGCGGACCGGGATGCTGGGTGGGCCAGGGAGTTCCGGGATTCGGGCGGTGAGAGTATCCCGGCGGATAGCGCGAATTCACACGGCGGACAGTAACAGCGCGGGCCGATCACGTTCCCGAATACATCCACAGGCTTCAACACCCACGTGCAATCCCGCACCCCGACGTGCCACCACCGATGTTCGCACCGTGTGGGCGTATCGTCACCGTGTGACCGACCGCATCATCGACGAACGGGTACCCGAACACGGAAGCACCGGTCACGCCTTGCTCGACAATCCGGCTCTCGCCGCGCTCACCGGTCCGCACGCCCACTTCGCACAGCGCCATGGTTCGGCTCTGCGGTATCACCCCGACGTCTGCCCCATGGCAGCTCTCCCCGACTCTCCCACCGCGCAGGACTGGTCGGACGCCGCCGAACTCGTCGGTCGGGGTGGTTCCCTGTTCTTGCCGGTGGTCACCAATCGTCCACCCACCGAATGGGATACGACGATGGACCTACCCGGAGTACAGATGATCGATGCAGGCGTCGACACGCGGCGAGACGACGAGGCCGTGCCCCTGACACCTGCGGATGTGCCGGAGATGACCGATCTGGTCGAACGGACCCGCCCCGGCCCGTTCCGTCCTCGCACCATCGAGATGGGCACCTATCTCGGGATTCGACGCAACGGCCGTCTCATCGCGATCGGCGGCGAACGGCTGAGGCTTCCGGGGTACACCGAGATCAGCGCCGTGTGCACCGACCCGGAGTTTCGCGGTCTCGGGCTGGCCTCACGACTCGTACTCGATCTGGCAGACCGTATCCGGGACCGAGGCGACACCCCGATTCTTCATGCCGATGCCCGCAATGTCAGCGCGATCCGGCTATACGAGCAACTGGGTTTCGTCGTCCGCCGGGAGGTCTTGTTCCAGATCGTCACCGCCCCGCGATGAGCACACCGACCGGTCTCGGTCAGTTGCGCTTCAACGACTTCGCCAGCGGCGCAATATCATCGAGGTAGATCGAGGCCAGCACATCCGATTCGTCGGCCATGTGCCGTACCCGGTCGGCCTCCGCCCGATCCCATTCGGTGGCGACGACATGCTCGAAATCGTTGATTCCGCCGACACGGTCGAGCCACGCCTGCTTCTCCTGCCGATGCTGGATCTGCGCAACGATCTGCTCGTAACCGGCGAACGCCTCCAGGCGCCGGACCAGTTCGTCGAGGCGGCCCGACAGCAGGAGTGACTTCTCGGCAAAAGTGGAGACCACTTCCGGGTCCGCGGCCAGGTGCCCCGCCGGCGCGGCGCCGAGAATGGCGAACTGGTCGCGAAGGCCGACGGCCGCGTTCGCGATTGCGGTGACCTCACCGCTCAGGTCGACGCGCACCGAGTGGCGATCGAAGAAGTCGAGGCGCCACGCGGGGAGACCGTCGATGCGTTCGGCAACCGACGCGGTCGTCCATGCGATCTGACCTATCGGGTCGGACGAGAAGCCGTCGAGTTCGTCCACGGCTCGTCTGTACCCCTGAGCCCGACCTCCCGCATCGTCGGGCCCATCGTCGAACCCCTCGAGCGATCGACCACACCAGATGTTCAGGGCTCGGAAGATGAACCCGCCGGGATCGCCCTCCCCGCCGTCGGAGGGATCGACGTCCAGGCGCTGTCGAATCGACTCGCATGACTCCCACCGCCGGGCCTGCGCCACCCGAAGCGTGTCGGCGAGTTCGGCCAACGGGTCCGCCGAGGATTCCTCGGGTGCGCGCGTCGGGAGTGGGCCGCCTGCCTTCGACCGTGTGGCCGCCCTCCGGCTGCGGATGTCGTCACGCATGCCGGTGAACATCGCCGAGAACGCGCCGATCGCCATGCCCAGCAGCACGACGAGGGCCGCCGCCATGACCACCACGAAGACGGCAATCACGACGTACATCATCCATTCAGTAGACCACGGTTCACACCCCAACGGTCGCTGTCGCCCAGACAACCGAACCGGCACCAAGCAAGCACTTGGTTTGCTAGGTTCTCCGACGATGGGATTCCTGAAACAGACAACCCCGGAGATCGACTTCCCGACGTGGAGCCGGGGCTCTCGCGCGGAAAAGATCAAGCCGATGGCCCGGCACTGGGCCGAAGTCGGGTTCGGCACGCCGGTGGCCCTACACCTGTTCTATGTGGGCAAGATCCTCGCCTACATCCTCATCGGCTGGGTCATCGTGATCAGCACCCCCGGCGTCGACGGCTTCTTCGACGTCACGACTTGGTACAACGAGCCGATCGTCTTCCAGAAGATCGTGCTCTACACCATGTTGTTCGAGGTCGTGGGCCTCGGATGTGGGTTCGGTCCGCTGAACAACCGGTTCTTCCCACCGCTGGGTTCGATCCTCTACTGGTTGCGCCCGAAGACCATCCGTCAACCACCGTGGCCGCGAATCCCGTTGACCGCAGGAGACTCTCGTGGTCCGGTCGATGTCGTCCTCTACGGCGCGCTGCTCGTCGTCCTCGTCATCGCGCTGTTCAGCCCGGGTTCCGGCGCGAACCCGGAATTGGACACGACCGTCGGTGTCCTCCCCAGCTGGCAGATCTGGGCCGTGCTGGGCTTGCTCGCTGCTATCGGTCTGCGCGACAAGACCGTGTTCCTCGCGGCGCGCGGCGAGGTCTACGGCGCGTTCACGGTCGCGTTCCTCTTCAGCGGTGTCGACATGATCATCGCCGCGAAGCTGGTATTCCTCTGCATCTGGCTCGGGGCGGCGACGTCGAAGCTGAACAAACACTTCCCCTTCGTCATCGCGACGATGATGTCCAACAACCCGATCTGGCGGTCGCCGAAGATCAAGCGCAAGTTCTTCGAGAACTTCCCCGATGACCTGAGGCCAGGGCGTCGTTCGCGGTGGATCGCCCACTTCTCGACTGCGATCGAGGGCCTCGTCCCGCTTGTCCTGTTCTTCTCGCACGGCGGATGGGTGACCGCGATCGCGGCGACCATCATGCTCGTCTTCCACTTCGGCATCCTGTCGTCGATCCCGATGGGCGTTCCGTTGGAATGGAACGTCTTCATGATGTTCGGGATCGTGGCGATCTTCCTCGGTCACCCCGGCATCGGACTGACCGATCTCCAATCGCCCTGGCCGATACTGCTCTTCGCAGTCTCCGCAGGCACTGTCGTCGTCGGGAATCTGATGCCGCGCAAGGTCTCGTTCCTGCCGGGAATGCGGTACTACGCCGGCAACTGGGACACCGGCCTGTGGTGCATCAAACCGTCGGCGTCGGCGAAGATCGAGCAGGGCATCGTCGCCATCGCGTCCATGCCGGCCGCACAACTCGAACGCTTCTACGGCAGCCCGGAAGCAGCCCAGATCCCGCTCTACATGGGATATGCGTTCCGTTCGTTCAACAGTCACGGTCGGGCGCTGTTCACGCTGGCGCACCGAGCGATGCACCCGACGCCCGAAGAGCAGTACGTCCTCACCGACGGCGAACGCATCTGCAGCACGGCGATGGGGTGGAATTTCGGGGACGGGCATCTCTCGAACGAGCAACTCATCGAATCCCTGCAGCGACGTTGCCATTTCGAGCCCGGTGAAGTTCGGATCGTGCTGCTCGACGCGCAACCCATTCACCGTCAGACGCAGGAGTACCGTCTCGTCGACCCGGCGATCGGCGAGTTCGAGCGCGGGTACGTGCGTGTCGCCGACCTCGTCACCCGCCAACCGTGGGACGACCAGGTCCCGGTCACGGTGACCTGGCGCGCCGACGGGGACCGCACGGACGAACCCGCCGGGTGAGGTGCAACGCCCGACCTCAGGGAGCAGCGGTTGCCGTACGCGCTTCGGCCTCTCCCCGATCACGTGCCTCGGGCGGCGGTGCCGCACGATTCACCACCCAGGTGGCGCCGCATGCCATCACGAGCCCGAGAGCCGTTGCCCAGCCGAAGGGTTCGCCGTACATCGCGGTGCCCCAGACAGCGGTGACAGGCGGCATGAGGAACATGAGCGTGTTCACCGATGTGACGCCGGATCGTCGTAGGAGCACCCAGTACAACCCGTAGCCGCCGAAGGTGGACAGCACCGTCAGCCAGACGATGGCCAACCAGAAGGCGCCGTCTGCCGGCGGCATCGCCACGCCCGCGAGAAGCCCTGCCACGGTGAAGATCACCGCGGACGCTCCGCAGTGGATCGCCAAGACGACGACAGGCGAGGGTGAGTCGTCGACGCGCCGCTCGAGGAAGGTGGCCGCGACGAGGGCGGCCATCCCCAGCAGCGGAACCAGGTATGCCCACCAGGGCGCACCTGCCGACGATGCCGCGTCCGACCAGGTGACCACGACGACGCCGGCCGCTCCCACGAGCAGTCCCCACCACTGGCGTCGATGGGTGACCGCCCCGAGCAACGGCCCAGCCATCGCGGCGACGACGAGCGGCTGGACGCCGTCGATCAGTGCCGTCGTGCCGGTGCTGACGCCCAGCGCGATCGCCCAGTACACGGTGACGGTGTAACCCGCTTGCGAGAGGGCCCCGATCACGAGCTGAGAACCGAGCCACCTCGCCGACATAGTCGCCAGACCACGCCGCCGCCACAGGACGTACACGACACCCCCGAGCACGACCGCCACAACCAGGAAGCGCCACATGAGCACGGTGAGCACCGATGCCGCCCCGGCGCCGAGTTTCGCTCCGATGAATCCAGACGACCAGCAGATGACGAACACCGCCGACATCGCAAACGTCGCCCAACGCGCGGGTATACCGATCTGTGAAGTCTGCATGTTCGCCGACCTTACCGATCGGTGTAGTCTTTGTCATGTGCCCACTCATCACGAGGCCGCACCGGCGACCGTGGACTGGACGCCGAAGGCCCGCCTCATCCTGGACGCGGCCTCCGCGCTGTTCTACGAGCGCGGAATCCATGCGGTCGGCGTCGACTCCATCGCGGAGGCGGCAGGCGTCACCAAGCGCACGCTCTACGACCGTTTCGGCTCCAAGGAACAGTTGGTGGTCGAGTACCTACGTGCCCGCAACGCCACCTGGCAGGAATTCCTCCGCTCCCGGCTCGACGCGGCCGACGCGACTCCGGGCGCGCAACTCTCCGCGGTCTTCGACGCCACGCGGGACTGGTCGGCCGACCGAGGCCACAAGGGGTGCGCGATGATCAACGCGCACGCCGAGATCAGCGATCCCGACCATCCGGCCTATCCGATCATCGTCGGGCAGAAGTACGAGCTACGGGATCTGCTCCGCTCGATCGCGGCGGATGCCGGTGTCTCCGACGGGAACACACTGGCGCAACGGTTGTTCATCTTGCACGAGGGCGCGCTGGTGACCGCCGGCATGGGCGTCGAACCCGATGCACTCGACGCCGCTCGGGACGTCGCGCTCGAGATGCTCGCGTCGCAGCAGCCGAATTGACGAACTCTTAGCGCCAGGATCTGTTCCCCGACACCGTTTCACGGAGTAGATCTGATCCGGTGACCTTGTTCGACATGCTGCCCTCACTGAAAGGTGTCACCGTGACCAGAACGTTCGAGACGACAACGTGGGGAACAACGCTGCACGCGTCGGGCACGGATGTCGTCGCCGGCGATCTCTCGCTCCGCGCAGAATCCCTGCACCGCAAGATCGCGTTCTACCTCGACACCGAGGGCCAACCGGTCTGCCAGTCCCTGTGCCCGACCTCGGTGTGGTTCCCCACCCTTGTCACCCGGATCACGTCCGCGGTTGCCGCACACGGTCGCGTCGTCGTCCAGGTCGACGCCGCTCTCCCCCTGCACTCCGCGGTGCTCGACGTCGCTTTCCCCGGCACGCACCTCGCGGGCGCCACCATGGCCGACCTCACCGTGGTCGACCTTTCCCGCCATCGTCGCACCCTGCACGCCGAGGTTCCCGCGCATCTCACGGTCACCGGCACCATCGCCCTGGCGCTGTCACCGGTGGTCGCGCCGCGGACATCGGCCTCGAGAAGCGTCGCCCGGACCGTCACCGCCTGACCCGATCGAATCCGGCACGATATCCACTCGGCAAAGGCGTGCCGACGCGGCCGGGAAGGCCCATAATCGCCTGATGCAACCGGAAACGGTCTCACGGTTCCTGCCCGGGCTGGGAGTGCTCCGCGGTTACGAGAAGTCGTGGCTGAAGGGCGACATCGTCGCCGGTATCGTGCTGACGGCGTTGCTGATCCCCGCGGGTATGGGATACGCCGAAGTCGCCGGGTTGCCGCCGGTCACCGGGCTCTACGCCACGGTGATACCGCTGCTCGTGTACGCCGCCGTCGGACCGTCCCGCATCCTGGTCCTCGGCCCCGACTCGTCGCTCGCACCGATCATCGCGGCGTCGATCATCCCGCTCGCGGCGTTCGACGAAGAACGGATCGCGCTCGCCGGCGTACTGGCCATCGAGGTCGGCCTGGTCCTGCTGATCGGCGGGTTGCTCCGGCTCGGCTTCGTCACCGATCTCCTGTCCAAGCCGATCCGTATCGGTTACCTCAACGGAATCGCACTCGTCGTCGTGCTCAGCCAACTGCCGAAGCTGTTGGGGTTCAGCGTCGACGGCGATTCCGTCATCCAGGAGGCGGTCAACATCGTCAAGGGTGTCGCGTCCGGTGAGGCCGAACTGCTCCCCTCGGCCATCGGCATCGCATGCCTCGTCCTGATCTTCGCGCTCAAGTTCTGGCGCAAGGCCATTCCCGGTGTCCTCGTCGCGGTGGTGGCCTCGATCGTCGCAGTGGCGGTGTTCGGATGGTCCGACGATCTGCCGGTCGTCGGCGCCATGCCCCGCGGGTTCCCGTCACCGTCGTTGGAAGGCGTGACCGTCGACGACGTCATCAGCCTCATCGGCCCAGCTGTCGGTATCGCACTGATCGCCTTCGCCGACACGAGTGTGCTGTCCCGGACCTTTGCTGCCCGAGCCGGCGACCAGGTCAACGGCAGCCAGGAGATGGCGGCCATCGGCACCGCCAACATCGTTACCGGGTTCCTGAGCGGGTTCGCGATCTCGGCGTCGTCGTCCCGGACCCCGGTGGCCGAACAGGCCGGGGCCAAATCGCAACTCGCCGCGGTCGTCGGGGCGCTCCTGATCGTCGTGTTCATCTTCGTCGCACCGGGAGTCACCGCCTACCTGCCGTCGGCAGCGCTGGCCGCCGTCGTGATCGCCGCGGCAATCTCGCTGATCGACATCTCCGGCGTGTTGGCGCTGTTCCGCGCCAACTGGGTCGAGGGCGCGCTGTCGATCGCCGCGTTCCTCGGTGTTGCGCTGATCGGTGTCCTGCAAGGCATCCTGGTGGCGATCGGCCTGTCGTTCATCGCCTTCGTGAATCTCGCGTGGCGTCCGTACCGGACGGAGCTGGGGCGGGTTCCGGGACTACGCGGCTACCACGATGTGACCCGCCATCCCGACGCCGAACGCATCGACGGTGTGCTCATCATCCGGTTCGACGCACCACTCTTCTTCGCCAACGGCGGCATGTTCGACGACTACGTCCGCGGTAAGGTCCGCGAGGCGAGAACAGCGGGCCGACAACTGCACACCGTGATCATCGCGGCCGAACCCATCGTCGACATCGATGCCACCGCGGTCGACGAACTCGTCGAACTGGACGACTATCTGCGCACCCACGCCATCACACTCGTCTTCGCCGAGATGAAAGACCCGGTGCGAGAACAACTGCAGCGTTACGACCTCCGCGTCGACGGTTCCCCCAGGTTCGACGACTCGCATTTCGCACCCACGACCGGCGCGAAGATCGACGAGATCACCGGGCGGTTCCGTGGCGACATCGAGCCGTCCGACGGACGGGCCTGACACCCGGACACCGGACGCCAACGCCCACACCAACGCTCACCGCGCGAACATCACCGGCCCGAGGAATTCGCAGACCGTCAGTGCCAGAGCGAGATCCAGGCGATCGCGGTCCGCCGGGACCTCGGCGAGTGCTTTGCCGACCCGGTACTTCACCGTGTTGCGATGGAGGTTGAGCCGCTCGGCGGTGTGGAGGTGGCTCTCTTTGGTGGCGAAGTACACAGACAGGGTCTCCCGCAACATGTTCGCGGTCGAGGTGTCCTCGGCGAGCCCGCCCAGGACCTCCCGGACCCAGGCCCGCGTCGACTCGAGATCCCGTGCCAGCAGGGACACCACGGCCACACCCCGGTCTCCGAATCCGATCACCCGATCCGCCGTACCACCCGGCATGGTCGCCACCGAGTAGGCGGCGCGCGCCTGCTCGTGGGTTCGCCGGAATCCTCGCGCCCCGGATGCAGGCAGTCCCACCGCGACTCGGATCCCCGCCGGCACGGTCGAGCGGACGGTGACCACGGAGGAGTCGTCGGTGATGTCCCGCCCGACCAAGGGAATCCAGGCCCAGACCGTCGAACGGTCGATCGCGGTGACGATCGGTGGTGCGCCTCCGCCCAGTCGGGTACCGAGTTCGCGGGCCGCGTGGGTGAGCGTCACCAGTTCGCGCGGTTCATCGTCGGAGGACCAGAGGATGAGCGCGACGTGCCGCCGGTCCAGTGGATAACCGGTCTCGGACTCGAAGGCCCGCTCATCGGGTTCGGCGCTGTCGAGGAACGAGTGGATGGCCGCTGATTGCACGTTGCCCTCGACCCCGAGCCACCGCCGGCGTTCATCTTCGTACGCCTCGAACACGTACAGGGAGATCCAATCGATGTAACCGGACAGCACATCGGAGATGTGCCGGGTCAACGCCATCGACTGACCCGCGTCGAGATCGAGATCCTCGACCAATCGATAACATTGGCGCATCACGCTGTTCTGCCCGAGATGGTAGGCCCGGACGAGCGAGTTCGAGGGCACGTCCCGTTGCGCCAGTCGCAACGCGTATTCCACCGCGGCGGTGGTCGGTTGCAGGTGCTCGATCGGGATGTCGTTCGCCAGGACGTGGATGATCGTGGAGACGTTGCCGTGCACGCTCGCCTCGAGCAACTCCACCAGCTTGGGGTCGGTGTCGAGCTGATCGATCTCCCGGGCCATCATCGCACTCAACTCGGAGACGATGTCGGACACGTTCTCCTGCAACGTCTTCGCGATCACGGCCGCCTGCTCGAGCAGTTCGGAACCGGCTGCCGCGGGAACTCCGGCGAGCCGGTCGCGCGCGGCGTCTCCCGCTGTCCACAGCGCACGGGACGATCGCGAGGCGGTCATCGTGTCGACCGTGCGTACCGTAATGCCGACTCGGCGGCATGGTACCCACACAACCCGTGGATACCAGCACCTGGCGGGCTGGCCTGGGAGCAGATGTACACACCCGGTACTCCGATCGCGTACGGATCGAGCGCCGCACGGGGCCGTAGGACCATCTGCAACCCGTCGTTCGCTCCGCCGATGATGTCGCCGCCGGCGAAGTTGGCGTTCGAGGCATGGAGTTGTTCGGTACCAGTGCTCGCGGTCGCGACGATCCGGTCACGGAATCCGGGGGCGAATCTCTCGATCTGCGCGACGATCTGCTCGGTGGCATCCCCGTCGAAGCCTCGAGGGACGTGCGCGTAGGCGTAGATCGGATTGATGCCGCCCGCACTGCGACCGGGATCGGCGATGTACTGCTGACCGAGCAGGACGAACGGCCGTGTGACCATCACACCGGCCGCTCGCTGTCGCTCGGTGTGGGCGATCTCGTCGAAACTCCCACCGAGGTGCACTGTCCCGGCTCGCAGGCAATCCGGATTCGACCACGGGATGTCCCCGTCGATCGCGAAGTCGACCTTGTACGCCGACGACCCGATCCGGTGACGCCGGTACGAGCGTCGGATTCGAGCCGGCATCTCGTCGCCGAAGATCGAGAGGACCTGCGCCGGGGACAAGTCCAGCAACGTGATGTCCGCCGGCGGCAGGTCGGCACGCGAGCTCACCCGGACACCGGTCTCGATCTTGCCGCCCGAATCCCGTAGTGCGCCGACGATCGCCGCGGTGATCGCCCCTGAACCGCCTTCGGCCACCGGCCATCCGTAACGGTGTCCGCTCGCGGCGATCATCAGCCCGAGCGACGCGGTGAGCGGGCGGTCCAACCGGGAGAACAGGTGTGCCGCGATCCCGCCGTACAGCGCGCGGGCACGCTCGGTGCGAAACCAGCGCGCGATGACGGTGGCAGGCAGGACGGCTCGGGGCCCGAACGACGCCAACCGGATCGGGTGACCGGGCACGTGCATGACCGGACGGAGCAGATCGTCGCCCAGATCGTCGAAATGCCGGGCCAGATCACCGAACATCGCCTGCCAGCGCGATCCGTCGGCGCCCAACCCCGCCGCGGTGGCGCCGACCGAGCGGAACAGCAGCCCGGCCTCACCGGAATCGAGAGGATGTGCGCAGTCGGCGTCGGGCCACTTCCACACCAGCCCGTACCGTTCGAGACCGACCTCCGACCAGAACGGCGAGCCCACACCCAACGGGTGGAAGGCCGAACAATGGTCGTGGATGACACCCGGCACCGTGAGCTCGCCCGACCGGGCCCCGCCACCGACGACCTCGGCCGCCTCGAGGACCTGCACGTCGACACCGTTGCGCGCCAGGTGCAGAGCGGCGGCGAGCCCATTGGGCCCGCCGCCGACCACGACAGCTGTGGTCACTGCGGCGCCTGATCCGTCAGCCGGACCGGCGTCGCGCTGCGATCATCGGAGCGCATCTGCGGTTCATGCACCACTTCAGGATCGGTGACGGCGCGACGAGCGTCAACGTCGAGAGTCCAGTCGACATGGAACGGGATGGGGCCGTTGGGCAGCCACGGCTGCTCATTCACCGCATCCACCACCCGGTAGGTTCCGGTCTCGATGACGCCCAGCGCCGCATCGATCACCTTGAACCGCTGTGTGCCCCGGTGGATCGGCTGGGACTCGATCCAGGCCACCGTGAACTCGCCCGGCGCGAAACCGCACCGCTTCTGCAGCGCCGCGATGAGCCGTTCGTCGTGGAGATGCCCGTCACCGAAGTTGAAGGCCACCAGCGAGTTACACGAGAACTCCGCCTCCCTCAGCGTGTAGGAGTCGATGTCGGTGCCGAGATGACGGATCATCAGCGAGTACAGCGCACGCCCCTGGCTGTGCATCGAACGCCAGGCCAGCAGTTGGTGCATCACGACATCGGCCACGTCGGCCGGGTACGACGCGAGGAGCTGGGTGCGGGTGTTCTTCGCGGGCCGCACGATGTGCTGGTCGAGCTTCTCCTCGGCACCAGGCGCGAAAGCCCAGGTGGCCGACGCCCAGTTCCCCGCATACTGGCGCATCGACGGGAGGAACGAGACCAGATCGGGACGGAGGTTGCCGAGCACGGGGAAGAAGCAGAGCGCGGCGGCGATCAGCACCATCGCCCACGGCATCGACGTGTCGGTCAGCGCATAGCCGTCCCAGGCCGGGAATCCGAGGAACAGGAACACCGCGGCATAGGCGAAGAGCAGGTTCCATTCGAGCGGAACGGCCAGTGGGAACGTCGACAGGATGAAGAAGTGGAAGCACACCATGAGGACGACCGCCGCCACGGTGAGCGACTTGCTCGTCGAGAACAGCAAGACCAGTGGGGTGACGACCTCGACGATGGTGCCCAGGACGTGCCCGACGCCGCCGGCCAGCCTCGACGGCCGCATGTCCTCGGGGAAGTTGCGATAGTGCGCCCGCTTGATCTTCTTGCTCGGCAGCCACGGGGTGTTCGACAGCATCGGTGGGATCACCATCGAGAAGTGATGTCCCAGCTTGGAGATCCCGGCGCCGACCCAGACCGACACGATGAGCAGTTTGAGCGCGAGGATCATGTCGACGAAGGGCAGGAAGCCGAAGAAGATCATCGCCGGGAGGTACTGCTCGGAGCGAGCGGCGATGAAGATGACCTTGTCACGCAGGCCGATCACGACGAACAACGCGATGAGCGGGTACATCAGGACGGGGTTCACCAGTCCCTGATTGTCGGCCACCACCGAGTCCAGCGAGTTCGACACGATACCCGGGAGTGCTATCGCAACAGCAAGATTCGCGAGGATGAGCGCGTAGACCGCGATGTCGAACGCGGTGCGGGAGTCACCCTTGGTGAGGGGCACCTTGCCGGGCCATGGTGGGAGCCGGATCGTCTGTGGCCGCAGCCAGTACAGGAAGCCACCGGTCATCGGTTTGAAATGTCCGGCCAGCGGCCCCCACGACCCTCCGATGCCCAGGACCTCCACCAGCACGGTCCACAAGACCAGTTTCTGATAGACGATCGGTTGATTCCACCACTCGGTCACATGCAGCGGGTTCAGTCCGGATGTCAGCGTCGCGAGCACGATCCCGACGCCTCCGTAGAAGACGAAGACCTTCATCAGATAGATCAGATGGACCATCTTCGGTGTCCCGAAACCGTGGTCGGCCCAATGTGCTCCCAGCACGCGAATCCGGTCGAAGAACGGCCGCTGGAGAAATGTCTCCGGGTCCACCTGGGGGAAGTCTGGTTGGGTGAGTCCCATTGGTGCGCACTCCTTGTCTTGTTCTGTGTGTCGGTTGTGTGATGCGGGTCGGGCATTCCCGGTCTCGGCGCGCCGGCCACCGACCCGGCGCCCAGCGCGGGCGTCGAGGTCGGGTCGACGTGAGGATCAGATGGGCTGCGGACTTCGGAGACCGGATCGCAGCGCCGGTTTGTCGATCTTTCCCACCGGATTTCGCGGGAGTTGGTCGACGACCTGGATGATGCTCGGCTGCTTGACCTTTGCCAATCGACCGGCGAGGTGAGCAGCCAGCGTCTCGGCGTCCACCGCGCGGCCCGGGTATGCGACGACGAATGCGACCGGCAACTCGCCGTAGAGCTCGTCCGGCGCGCCCACCACCGCGCACTCGAGCACGTCCGGGTGGGTCGCGAGGGCGTTCTCGATCTCCTTGGGATAGATGTTCTCCCCGCCCCGGATGATCATGTCCTTGATGCGGTCGACCAGGGTGAGGTATCCGTCCTCGTCGAGCCGGCCCACATCCCCGGTGTGCAGTCGGCCGTCGACGATGGTCGACGCGGTGGCTTCCGGCCGGTTCAGGTAGCCGCGCATGACATTCGGCCCACTGATGACGACTTCACCGATCTCACCGGTGGGCACCTCCGTGCCCTGTTCGTCGACGACGGAGATCCGCTGGCCCGGTAGCGCGGGGCCCACCGTCCCGAGTTTGCGTACTCCGACGACCGGATTGCAGGCCGACGCACAGGTGCCCTCGGTCAGGCCGTAGCCCTCGACGACAGGTATCCCGAAAGCGCCCTCGACCCGGTCGAGGAGTTCCCTCGATATCGGGGCGGCGCCGCAGACCGCGAACCGGAGTGACCCGATGGCCTCGCTTGTCAGTCCGTCCTGCGACACCAGTAGCGCGTAGATTGTCGGCACGGCCGAGAAGTATGTCGGGGTGAGGCGTGCGACATCATCGAAGAACCTTGACGGCGAGAACTTTCCGGTGATGCTCAGCTGTCCGCCCGCGAGCATCGGCGCCAGGAAGCTCACGCAGATGGCGTTGACGTGGAACAGGGGCAGCACCAAGAGGGCGTGGTCGGCCTCGGTGAGACCGAAGTGCGTGACCATCGTCGACGCCATGTAGTGCAGATTGCCGTGCGACAACCGGACACCTTTGGGCCTGCCGGTGGAGCCGGAGGTGTAGATGAGCAGTGCGTCGTCGTCGGCGGACGGCGATTCTGAGCCCCGCCAGTCCGCGCTCGGCCCCGTCGCCAGCTCATCCACGTCGAACCGGGCAAGTCCGGACCCTAGTTCCGCTGTGCGGGTGCCGATGACGACCCGTGCTCGCGAATCCGTCAGCTGGTACTCGGCTTCCGCGGGGGTGAATGCCGGATTGACCGGAGTGGCAACCGCACCGATCCGCCATGCCGCCATCAGCGTGACCAGCAGTTCGATCCGGTTGGGCAGAAAGGTGGCCACGACGTCCCCGCGTCGAACGCCACCCCGGCTGAGTTGTTCGGCGACACCCTCGACGCGCCGCGCGAAACCGGCGTAGTCCAGGGCGACCTCGTCATCGCGAACACACGGGGTGTCGGCGCGGTGGGTCAGATCCCATGCGAAGTACGTGCTGGTCAACGGGCTTGCCTCCGAATTCGTAGTGATCGATGTGATCCAGAACACTATGAAAGCGAGAGGCGAACGGGAACGGTCGCGGAGGCCAGACTTCCTCCTGACCTTTGTGCTCGGGGGACAATACGATGGTGGACGAGAACGCACCACCCATGACCGCGCATGCCGGCGGACTCTTGGCGTCGGAACGGACGCCGGGCGACAGGCAGGCGCTCGACGCGGTCGCCGCCTTCGACGCCGGACTGTCCGGCCAGGAGCGGCGGGTGCTGACCGAGCGGGTCTACGCCGCCCACCCTCGAACACAGTCAGAGGTCGCCGAGATCCTCGGACTGTCCCGCGAGCGGATCACCCAGATCGATCGCTCCCTCCGAGCCCGTCTGGCCTCGTTGATAGACGCGGATCCGGTTCTCTCCGAGCTGTCGGCGATGATCGACCGGCGGGCCGCGCCGATCGCGGACGCCACTGCGCTCACCGGCGACTCGACGCTCGCCGGGTCACCGGTGGGCGACCTCGAGGCCCCGTGCTGGCGAGTGGTGGCCGCGGCGTCGGGTCTGCGCACGAGCGAGAACTGGATCATCCGGGGCGGCCTCCGCGCGGTCGCCGAGTTCACGAAGTCAGCCGTCGCGGCGGCGGCACGCCCCGGCGAGGTGCCTCCGGTTGCCGCCATCGCCGACCACCTCGGCCTGCCCGATGATTCGGCCGCACGGTGGTTGCGGCGGGCGGGATACGAAGTGCTCGACGGCCACGCGATCGCCACCCGCTCGACGACGGGGGAGATCGTCGTCGCGACGCTCGCGATACACGGCGCGCCGTTGACATTCGACGAGATCGTGAACGCGACATCGTCGATCCCGCGTGCCCACAACAGTATTCGAAACGCCCTCGCATCGGACGCACGTATCGTCAAGACCGACCGCACCCGCTATGGCCTCGTCGAGTGGGGCCTCCCACGATACGAACCGGTCCATCTGCAGATCGATGCGATTCTCTCCGACCGCGACGGCGCCGCGCCTCTCGACGACGTCATCGCGACGATCCGCGGCCGTCACGACGTCAGCGAGGCCACCATCCGTGCGTACGCCGGGGCCGGCGAGTTCCAGACCCGCGGCGGCATTGTCACCCGGCGCGAACGAACACATCGGCCCCGCCGGACGCCTGGACGGACACGCGGCCTGTACCGCGAGAACGACGTCGTGCACTGGGCGACCACGATCACTCCGGCGCAGTGTCGCGGAACAGGATTCAACATTCCCAGCGCCCTCGCCGGCGTCCTCGGCATCGGCCCCGGCACACCGGTCGCCCTCGAGACCGGGCTGGGGTCACAGACTTTCACGTGGGCGTCGGTTCAGGCACGAACGGGTTCGATCAAACGGTTCATCGACGCACTCGAACTCACGGCCGGTTCGGCGGTCTTTCTCGACTTCGGGCCGAGCACCTTCGCCGTTCGACGGGCCGAGCACTCCAGCACGTCACCCGGCAACTCCATCCTGACCCGGATCGGGCGTCGCCCGGAACGCGTCACCAGGTCCCGGCTCACCCGGATACTCGCGGAATCATTGTGGTTACCCGACGATTCCACCCTCGACGACATCCTCGGCCTCCTCGCCCGGCGTCGTGAGACCGACCTCGCCGACCGGGTCTCCGCCGCGCTGGGCTGAGGTATCGGGCGCATCGGTCACGGAGCGACGGGGGCACCCCACTCGGGCAGCCCGAAGGGCGCGTCGACCGCCACACATGCGCCGGCAGACGCACACGCGAGAATTCGGACCATGGTCTCGCGGGTGCCGAGATCCCCTTCCAGTCGGACACGGGCACCTCGCCGCACACCGCCGTCGTCCTCGGCCATCCACTCCGCCTCGGCCACGAGGCGGCGAGCACTGTCGACAGACCCGGCATCGAGGTCGGTGACGAGGCCACCCTCCTCGCGGATCGGAGCAGCCCCTCCGAGAGCGACGAGTACGAAATCACCGGCAACCCGGTACAGCACCCGGGATCGAGTCGGCGGCACAACGGCTTCGATGAAGTCCTCGACCTCGACGCACTGGTCGATGTGGGCGAAGACGAAACCGACATCCTGAGTGCCGACCGCATTGCAGCGTGGGCCGAGGACGATCGGGACCGTCACGACGTCGGCCTCCAGCAACGAATGCCACGCGAGGACGAACTCCCAACCCGTGTGGATCGCGAGTGCCACCCGGCTCCCGGGAGTGACCCCGCAGAAGACCAGTTGCTCGGCCATCCACTCCACGGACTCATAGAAGCGTTCGAAGTCGATGACGACGTCGCCGGTGTGCACTGCGGGCAATGCACCGTGAATGTCGTGGGCTGCTCCCAGCAGCGAGCACGAAGTCGACGTCCGAGTCACACATCCCCGATGGTCAACGAGTTCGTCTGCGCTGCAGTCGAACCCGACACACAGTGCGTGAACCACAACCCGCGAACGCCGGAGGAGCCCACCGCCTTACAGAGGTTAGGCTACCTTTATTCGAGGGGTGTGTGTCAACCCCTACATAGTTTTTCACTCATCTTCTATTTAGGGTACGTTCACCTACGATCGCCACCCTGCCGCAGCTGACGGGCTCATCCCCCTGCGATGAGTTCTCGACGCAGTGCGACACCCCGTCCGCGGACGGGGAGATGAAACGAGGAGAGCACGAGATGACACAACGAACCTTGCGGGCCGTCGGACTGTCCGCACTCATCGGCGGATCGGTGACTGCCGCGCTGCTCGCCGGCGCCGCGTCGGCGGGCGCAGACGCATTCGTCCGACTTCCGGGCGGCACCGCGAAAGGTGAGGGCATCCAGATCGTCCGGTCCGAGGAGAGCGCCCGGGTCTCGGCGTCGATGGCCGCGAACGGCGTGTCCAGGACCACCTGGGTCAGCGGCCAGATCACCTTGTACGCACCACATCTCAAGCCCGCCAAGGCAGGGCCGAGTGTCGGTGCGGCCGGCGAGACGACACTACCGGGGAGCAACGGAACCGCGACGAACGGCGCCGCCGCCACACTGTCCACCGGTTACATCATCGGATGCCAGGTGAACATCAAGGGCCTCCAGGGCGGGCTGTCCGGCTCGCTGACCCCGACCGCGCCGTCGCTCTCGGGCACCCTGACCGTTCCACTTGCCGCCGGCGACGTCACGTTCGTGGTGCTGAACACCAAGAACATCGAGAAGGCCGGCACCTACCATCTCGGTTACGACGACGCCCAGATCGATGTGCAGAACTGTGGCGGATACGCCCAGGCCCGTGCCTTCACCACGATCGAGACCACCGGCGAGGTGCACCAGAAGGTGAACCTCTACGGCAAGCCGTTCTCCATCGGCTGACCGCGAACCCGTTGACCATGACCAAGACTCGCCGAATCGGAGCTCCCATGACCGTCCCCCAGCGCCCCGCCGCGCGCACCCGGATCATCGCGGCCACAACCGCAATCGCCTGCGCGGCACTGGTGCCCGCGCTGACCGCCGCACCCGCGCAGGCCGACACCGCCGTCCAACTCCCCGGACAGTCCGTCACGAAGAAGTTGAAAGACGGTACGACGGTGACCATCACGCGCAGCAACGAATCCGCGCGGATCAACCCCTCCATGGGCGGTACGCCCCTGCATCGCAATGCATGGGTCTCCGGCAAGTACGTGGTGACCACCTCCGACAAGGCGGCGAAGATCGGCGTCGGCGCGGGTTACATCGTCGGTTGCCAGCTCACCCTCGGCGGCAACTCGAACAGCCGGGCCGGCGCGACCGCACCCGACTTCGACCTCCAGAGCACGACCACGACGGCCGAGACCGGCGCCGGCGTGACCATCGGCCCCGGCCAGGCGGTCAACTACGTCATCAACGACCGTGAATACAAGGACGCGTTCGGTGCAGCCGGACACTCGTCGTCGATCAGCTTCGCCGGCGGCAAGGGCACCCTGGCGTACACCAACGAGACGATGATGGTGAACGGCTGTGCCGGCTACGCACAGGCCCGCTCATACGCCAAGGTGAGCATCACGACCGACAACGTGTCGCAATCGATCGCCGTGTACGGCAAGCCGTTCAGCATGGGCTGATCCGCGGAACCGCGGCCAGAACATCGAAATGGCCCCCCACCCTTGCGAGTGGGGGGCCATTTCTGGCGGTGGCGGAGGGATTTGAACCCTCGGTACGGGGTTACCGCACACAGCATTTCGAGTGCTGCACCTTCGGCCGCTCGGACACGCCACCGCCGAAGACTGTACCGCAGAGGGGCGGTCAGACTTAAATCGGCTGGTCAGGCGTGGGTGTCAGCGCACGTCACCTGCCCTTCGAGGCTCGTCGCTATCGCTCCTCGCACCTCAGGGAGCAGGGGATACGTCGCGCTCCTCGCACCTGATGGAGCAGGGGGCCTAGTGGCCGGTCAGCTTGTCCTTGACGTCGTCGATCTTGCCCTTGACGGCGTCAGCGGCATCGGTGATCTTCTGCTTGCCCTGGGCCTGCGCCTGGTCACCTTTGCCCTCGTTCTTGAGGTCCTGGTTGTCGGTGAGGCTGCCGGCAGCTTCCTTGCCGCGACCCTTCAGCTCTTCGGCCTTGTTCTGTGCGTCGTCAGTGGTTCCCATGAAGCCTCCTCTATAGGGTTCGGCCCATCGGCCGAGTGGAAGAACTCGACGACGTTCGTCGCGCCACGGCTCGACGCCAACGCCGCCGCTCAGGAGCTGACTCCTGCTTCCACCGTGCCACAGGACCACGATGGTCTGCAGAACCCCAGGTCAGCGGTTGTTGAACTTCTGCGACACCTCGTTGAGCTTGTCCTTGGCGGTGGTGAACGCCTCCTGGACCTTCTCGTTCTCGGCGAGGTCGTTGAGCTTGTCCTTCGCGGTGCCCAGGGCGTCCTGCACCTGCTTGCTCTCGACGAACTCGTCGATCTTGTCGCGGGCGGTACCCAGCGCCTCCTGGACCTTGCCGCTCTCGGCGAGTTCGTTGATCTTCGCCTTCGCGGTGTCGAAGGCCGCGGTCACCTTGTCGGACGGATCGGTCATGACTACTCCTCGCGGGTCGGGGGTACTGCAGTCCAATCTGCCAGGACCGAGCGGCCACGACCACCGGACGGGACCCTGAGATCTCACCGATCTTGATGTCTCGCGACCCCGAGACGCCGCGGTCACGGATGTCGTCGGGTGGCGAAGAAGTCGACCATGAGGGCGCGGCACTCGGGTTCGAGCACGCCACCCTTCACCTGGGGCCGATGCGACAGCCGCGGGTCGCGCACGACGTCCCAGAGCGAACCGACCGCGCCCGTCTTGGGCTCCCATGCTCCGAACACGACGGCGTCGACCCGGGACAGCGTGATCGCGCCCGCGCACATGGTGCAGGGTTCGACGGTCACCGCGATCGTGCATCCGGGCAGGCGCCAGCCGTCGCCGAACGCCCGCGCCGCCGCACGCAGTGCGAGCACCTCGGCGTGTGCCGTCGGATCGCCATCGGCCTCGCGGCGGTTGGCGGCGCGAGCCAGTTCGATGCCTTCCGGGTCGAACACGACCGCGCCGATGGGAACGTCGTCGGTCCCCGAGAGTGCTGCCGCGTCGAGCGCCGCACGGACCATGGCCTCCCAGGCGGGCGCACTCATCGCACGAGTTCGTGCCGACTCAGTGGCCGAGGGAGTCGAGGACCTTGCCCAGCTCGTCGGCGAAGCCGAGCCGTGCCGCGATCATGCCGAGCTGTTCGTCGGCGTAGAGATCGGTGTCGCCGACGATGATGCTCATCACCGCGTCGGGCAGTCCCAGATCGGCGAGCAACCCGAGATCCCCTTCCTCCCACGGATCGATCTGGTCGAGCTCGTCCGGATCGATGTCGGGCACCTCGACGTTCAGCGCGTCCAGCGCGTCGACCGCGATGTCATAGTCGACGGAGGCGGTCGCGTCGGAGATCAGGAGACGCGCTCCCGTCGGGGACGGCCGCACGATGATGAAGAACTCGTCGTCGACATCCAGCAGCCCGAACACGGCGCCCGCGGAACGCAGCTCACGCAACTGGGTTTCGGCGTCCTCGAGGTCGGAGAGCGCCGACGGTTTCATCGCGGTGACCTTCCAGCCACTCTCGTCGCGGACGACCGCCACGGCGAAACCGTCGATGTCGTCGTCCACGTCCTGCGCGTTCGACCCCGACTTCCCAAATCCGGCACCGGCCATGCAGCAAACCGTAGCCCCTATCACCGGTACTCCCAAGTCCCGGTTCACCGTGCGTGACCGGTATGGGAACGTGTCAGGGTGACTGCCGCGCCGTCGTCCCCCGCTCCCGTCCTCCCCCGACCGGTGTGCGTGCTCGGTCTCGGGCTGATCGGCGGGTCACTGCTGCGGGCCCTGCACGACGCCGGACACGACGCCTTCGGCTACAACCGGTCCACCGCGACGGTCGACGCCGCCACCGGTGACGGCTATGACGCGTCTGCGGATCTTGTTGCGACACTCCAGCGCGCGGCGTCGTCGGACGCGCTGGTCGTGCTGGCGACGCCGGTGACGACCATCGAGCCGCTGGTGACCGCTCTCGCCGAAAACGCCCCCGGCGTCCTGGTCACCGACGTCATCAGCGTCAAGCAGGAAGTCGCGCGCGTGCTCGCCCACCTCCACCCCGGTGGCCGGTACGTGGGCGGCCATCCGATGGCGGGAACCAGTTCGTCGGGTTGGGCAGCGACCGACGCCGCCCTCTTCGACGGGGCCATGTGGGCGGTCACCACCACCGACGACACGCCGTCGGACGACTGGCTGACGGTGGCCTCGCTGGCTGTGGCCGTCGGCTCACGTGTGGTGCCGGTGGCTCCGGACGCGCACGACCGGGCGGTCGCCGCGATCTCTCACCTGCCGCATCTGACCGCAGCGGCCACCGCCGCCGTCGGAGCCGGGGAGAGCGATCTCGCCCTGCGGCTGGCGGCGGGCAGCTTCCGCGACGGAACCCGGGTCGCCGGCACGGCACCGGCCCTGCAACGCGCGATGATCGAGGCCAACGGCATCGCGGTGCTCAACGTCCTCAGTGAGACCATCGACCGTCTCATCGCAGCGCGCGACGAACTCCGCGACCACGGCACCGTCGAAGTGCTCGTCGACGACGGGCACCGCGCCCGGTCGGCCTACGAGCAGTTGCACTCCGGAACCGCTGAGGTCATCAGCGGGGTGACCGTCGGCGACGACGGCTGGCAGCAAGAATTGCGTCGTCAGGCCCACCAGGGCCGGGTGTGGGTGGGCTGAGGTCGGGACCGACCGCCCTCAGACCCGGCGCGCGAGACCCGGGTAGTCGAGGACGAAACCGTTGTCGTCGACGGTGATCGTGGTCGTCGCGAGCGGCGAGTCCACCTCGAAACCGCCCTGAACCGCGGTGTACGACATCGTCGCCGGCTTCACCTCACCACTCGGCAGGTACATGTAGGCGACGGGGACCTCGGCGGCCTCGGTCGACGAGGCCGACACATCGCCGCGACGGATCGGCAGGGAATTGAACATGGGCGACAGGGCCAGCTCGACGTCCTGCGCGCCGCCGAAGTCCGAGCGGGTGGTCTCGCCGTCGGGGCGACGGATCAGCCACGTGCCCTCGTCGTCGCGGGTGATGCCGAACTGCGTCTCGCCGTCGGCGCGCACCAGGTGCACGGTCAGCCGCTTGACCACACCGGCATCGGTGGTCTGCAGCTCGTACGACGCGGAGAACGCCTCGTGGTCGGCGGTCGCCGCGGCGATGATCCGTCCGTATGCCTTGAGGCGCGTGCCGGACACGACCAGGCGGACCTGTTCGAGTCGATCGGTGTCCTCGCCTCGCCACGTGAGCATCGTCTTGAACTCGTCGGTGGAGGCGGAGGACTGACCGCTGTCAGGGGCTGTCTGCGGAGAACTCACGAGACCACGGTAGCGAGCCACGGCCCCGATCACACATCGGACGAGCAGGTCATCCGACCGACACGCGGTATTCGCGGTGACGGGGACGTGAACACCTAGGCGATGCAGGACGCGGTTCGGCGCGTCGACGACGGCGTCACCGTGTCCTCCACCACCTTCTCGCCGTCGACAGTGATCGAACAGCTCACCGAGCTACCCGTCCCCGCGATCACCAACAGACGCAGCGGGTTGATCCCGCCCGTGAAGCGAACAGTCCACGGATTCGTCGGGGCGAATTCGGAGCGCAGGCCGGCGTCGTCGACGTACAGGATGGTGGCCTGCCCGTCGATGGTCGCCTCGTAGGTCACCGGCTTGTTCTGCGGGTCGATTCGCTCACCGGGCCGGCCCGGAAGCTGTTGTCCCGGTTCGGGCGGGGTGAGGCTGGGCGGTTCGAAAGTGCGCGGGATCGGCATCGTGTCGGTGATGAGCGGCGAGTCCGCGACCGGTTCGTCCGACGACCCGTTGCGCAGACCGAGGAAACCGACGAAGGCCACCACGAGCAGCACCACCACCCCGAGCGTCAGAATCAGTGTCGCGGTGGGCACGTCGAGAATGCGCGAACGGGACTCACCGGCTGAGCTGTCGGCCTCGCGCTCGGCGGTCGCGGTGCGCTCCGCCTCTGCGCGCTCCGCGCGCTCGGCCAGGTTCAGTTCGGTGTTCGTCGGCTGGCCGGGACGGAACATCGGGGTGCCGTCGGAGGCGTACCCGAGCGGGGGATAGAGCTGTGGCGCGCCGGGCCGGCCGTAGAGGTCGCGGGGCGACCCGGCGGGCAGGCCGCCGGCCTCGCCGCGGTGCCGCGGGTCAAGGGCGCCGTGGTTCGGCTCCCCGTACGGCTGTCCCATCGTCGGCCTCCGGTCGAGATCCTGCGTCGTCGTCGACGCGTCGAAGCACCCGCTCCGAACCGGCGGACCGGGGCGACGCCGCGTGTCATTCCACCTCCGACCTTACGGCGCGAGGTCTGGTGCTCACGCCGACGATCGGAAAGCCGCAGGTCACGTCGATGCGGTGCAGAGAAGCGAACCAGTCGGTCGAATGAGTCGCGACCCGGGAGACCGGGAAATGAAGGCTGTGGCCGCGCTGCCGCCCCGCCCCCGTGCGCTCGGGGGCGGCAGCCCCCTGACAGGCCCCACCGATAGGAGTTCACCGTAGTGAACTGAAAGTACTTTCACATACACCATCGCGGCCCGCAACAGCTGATGGGTCATCGGATCACATGAAACCGGGGTCCGTTTCACCCGCGCGCCCGACGATCGCTCTTCCCCTTTCACCATAAGCCCTGGACAGGGGCTTGCCGCAAGGCCCCCCATGCGGTGCAGAATCGCTGTCTCACCTGCCGAGACCACCCTGCCGCCTGCCGATTCGGAGCCCCTCTCTGTGACCTCAGCCCCCGACGCCCCCTCCGACGCGACTTCGACGACCACCGCGGTGTTCGACCTCCCTCACCGCCTCTCCCCGAAGAACGATCCCGCCCTCATCGCCGACGACGCTCGACACTTCACCTCGATCACCACGAATCTGCGCCGCACGCTGGCCGACGCCGACGAACGCTTGCAGGGACTGCGGCGCGAAGCCGGCGGCAAGGGCCGCCGGGCCGTCGACCGCGACATGGAGATCCACCAGCTCGGGGCGCGCATTCGATCTCTGCGCCGATTCGGCCTCGACCTCTGCTTGGGCCGCCTGGTCCGCGACGACGGGGAGATCCTGTACATCGGCCGGCTCGGTCTGACCGATCCCACCGGCGACACCCTGCTCGTCGACTGGCGCACGCCGCTGGCCGCGCCGTTCTTCGCCGCCACCCGGCGTGACTCGATGGGGCTGCGGAGCAGACGCCGCTACCGCTGGACACACGGTCGGATCACCGACTACTGGGACGAGGTCTTCGTCGACGACCCGGCGGTGCTCGCCTCACACGCGGCACTCGACGACCAGTCGGCCTTCCTCGCCGACCTCGGTGCCAGTCGTTCTCCGCGCATGCGGGATGTCCTGGGCACCATCGCCACCGATCAGGACGCGATCATCCGCGCCGGATCGCACGGCGCCCTCGTCGTCGACGGCGGGCCCGGGACCGGCAAGACCGTCGTCGCGCTGCATCGTGCCGCCTACCTCGTCTACGCCGATCCGCGCCTCGCCGGCAATCGGGGCGGGCTGCTCGTCGTCGGGCCCCACCGGCCCTACCTCTCGTATGTCGCCGATGTGTTGCCGAGCCTCGGCGAGGAGAGTGTCCAGACATGCACTCTCGCCGATCTGGTTGCCGAAGGCGATTCGGCGACAACCGAAGCCGACGCCGCCGTCGCACGGTTGAAGTCGTCGGCTCGCATGGTCGAGGCCGTCGAACCGGCGGTCAAGTTCTACGAACAACCACCCACAGCACCCTTTGTCGTCGAAACGCCCTGGGCGGAGACAACTCTGACCCCGACCGACTGGGCGGAGGCCTTCGACGTTCCGGAACGCGGCACGGCGCACAACGATGCCCGCGACGAGGTCTGGGAGGAGCTGATGTCGATCATCGCGTCGCGACACGACGACGACGTGCCGCACCACGCGCTGCGTCGTGCACTGGCGGCGAACGACGAACTCGTGACGGCCTTCTCGCGAGCGTGGCCGGTGCTCGACGCCACGGAGATCGTCGGTGACCTGTGGTCGGTGCCGGCCTTCCTCCGCATGTGCGCGCCGTGGCTGTCACGCGACGAGGTCCGCGCACTCCAGCGCAGCACCCCGGACGCCTGGACCGAGGCCGACCTGCCGATCCTCGACCGCGCCCACCGCCGGATCGGCGACCCGGCGGCGTCGGCCCGTCGTCGTAGGCAGCGCTCCGACCGGGAGGCGGAGCGCGAGAAGATCGACCAGGTGGTCGACGACCTGATCGCCGCCGAGGTCCACGACGACGGAGAGGGGTTGATGGCGATGCTGCGACACGAGAACCTGCGCCACAACCTCGGGGACGACCTCGACGGTGAGACCACCGGCCCGCTGGCCGGGCCGTTCGCGCACATCGTCGTCGACGAGGCACAGGAACTGACCGACGCCCAGTGGCAGATGCTGATCGATCGTTGCCCGTCGAAGAGCTTCACCGTCGTCGGCGACCGCGCACAGGCTCGCCGAGGATTCGGCGAGTCCTGGGCCGAGCGACTCGAGCGCGTCGGGTTGAGCGACGTCACAGCGGCGGGACTCACGATCAACTACCGGACCCCCGAGGAGATCATGGACGCGGCTGCACCCGTCATCCGCGCGGTTCTCCCCGACGCGAATGTGCCGACTTCTGTTCGGCGGGCGGATATTCCGGTCACGTACGGCGACCGCGCGGACCTCGACGCGGTGGTCGGCGAGTGGACGTCGACGCATCGAGACGGGATCGCCTGCGTGATCGGCGAACCGGGGTTCGCCGGGACCGACCGCGTGCGGTCGCTCACCCCGACCCTCGCCAAGGGACTCGAGTTCGATCTCGTGGTGCTCGTCGACCCCGACTCCTTCGGCGCGGGCATTGAGGGTGCGGTCGACCGCTACGTGTCGATGACCCGGGCGACCCAGCAGCTGGTGATCCTCCGCGGGTAGCCACCCCCTCGCCGATTGGGGTAGTGCCGTACTCGTGTCGACGCCGCGCGGCCCGGTGAGGATGGATGGCACCACGACGGATCATCCGCGAGCTCATCGGCGACCGCCCGAGAGCCGCCGTGCCCCAGAGCGTGTGCCCCGGCACCTCGTCCACCCACCCAGGGTTCCGGCGCACACAGAAGAGGCCCGCCACCGGGATCGGTGACGGGCCTCTGTGGTGCGCCCGTAGGGATTCGAACCCCAAACCTTCTGATCCGTAGTCAGATGCTCTATCCGTTGAGCTACGGGCGCGTGATATTCAGTTGTACAGCTCTTCAGTTGAACCGCCGTCGGCCGACTGCGGTGGCGGAGGCGAGAGGATTTGAACCTCCGGTTCCGTTTTAAGCGGAACAACTCATTAGCAGTGAGTCCCATTCGGCCGCTCTGGCACGCCTCCCTGGCGGAGTCCTTTCGAACTGCCGAGTCGAAAGGTTACACACCCTTCGCGTCCACAAGCAAACCGGTTGGTCAGAGCCGGTTTCTGCGTCTCCGGGGTCGCGGCCTACATTGGTCGGGTGAGCTTGCGAATCCGCCCCGACCTGGACGACCTTCCCGTGTACGTGCCGGGCAAGACGTTTCCGGGAGCGGTGAAACTCGCGAGCAACGAGGTCACCGAAGGTCCGCTGCCGAGCGTCATCGATGCCATCGGCGCCGCGGCCGCAGCCGTGAACCGCTACCCCGACAACGGGATGGTCGAGCTGACCGCGGCGCTGGCCAAGGGTCTCGGTGTCACCGAAGACGAGGTCCAGGTCGGCTGCGGATCGGTCATCCTCTGCCAGAACCTGATCCTCATCACGAGCGGACCGGGCGACGAGGTGGTCTTCGGGTGGCGGTCGTTCGAGACCTATCCCCTCGCGACCCGCGTCGCGGGCGCGACACCGGTGCGGGTCCCGCTCACCGGAGACCTGACGTACGACCTGCGCGCGATGGCCGACGCGGTCACCGACCGCACGCGGCTCATCTTCGTGTGCAACCCGAACAACCCGACCGGCACCGTCGTCGAGGCAGCCGATCTCCGTGAGTTCCTGAACAACGTGCCGTCGGACATCGTCGTCGCCCTCGACGAGGCGTACTTCGAGTACCTGCGCCTGCCGTCGAATCAGGCGTACGACGCACTCGAGCTCCGCCGCGAGTTCCCCAACCTGGTGGTGCTGCGGACCTTCTCGAAGGCGTACGGACTGGCCGGGTTGCGGGTCGGGTACGCGATCGGCGACCCGGAGGTCATCACAGCCCTCGGAAAGGTCCACATCCCGTTCTCGGTCAGCAGCGTGGCGCAAGCCGCAGCGCTCGCCAGCCTGGACGCCGGCGAGCAGCTGCTGGCCCGCACGGACGCGGTCGTCGCCGAACGTGCCCGCGTCACCGCTCGACTGCGCGACGCCGGATACCGGGTGCCGGACTCACAGGCCAACTTCGTGTGGCTCGAGCTGGGGGCGGCGTCGATGGAATTCGCACGCGCCTGCGTCGACGCCGGTGTGGTGGTCCGCCCGTTCGACGGTGACGGCGTCCGGGTGACCGTCACCAACGCCACCGAGGACGACGTGTTCCTACGGTTCGCCGAGAACTGGGAGGGCCCGCGGGCCTGACGATCTGTCGTCGCGATCGCGAGCCCGCGGTCGACTACAGCCCGCGGCCGATCGTCGGCCAGAGGACCTCGAGATCGCGCTCCCAGTACGCCCACGTGTGGGTCCCGATGAGCCGGAACCCGTCCGTGTAGCGCACCCCCGCCGCGCGCAGCGTGATGGCGAATTCCAGCGAGCACCGGTATGCACCCAGTTCGAGTGCCGACGACGACGCGGTCACGACCTCGCGCGGCCCCTCTTCCGGATCGATCTGTCGTTGGAGGTCGAGGGGACCGACGGCACCCGACCCGGCGGAGATGAAGATGTTCTTCCCCCGCAACCGGTCCAGATGCAGGCTCGGATCGTGCGCGCGCCAGCCCGCGGAACCGAACGGGCCCCACATGTTGGTGGCGTCGCCGCCGTCGCGGCCGACGGTGCCCCGGACATACGCCTCGTTGACCGGCCCGGACACCGGCGGACAACCGCTGAGCGAGGCCACCCCGGTGTACATCTCGGGATGACGGATGGCCAGCGAGAATGCGGCCTGTCCGCCCATCGACAGCCCGATGACGGCGTTGCGGCCGTTCCCGTCGAACCGTTCGTCGATCAGCGGGGGCAGCTCCTTGGTCAGGAAGGTCTCCCACATCGGCTTCCCGAGCGCCGCGTCCTTCTTCTGCCAGTCGGTGTAGAAGGTGCCCTTGCCGCCCGTGGGCAGCACGACGTTCACGTTCTTGTCCGCGAAGAAGCGCCCGGCCCGACCCTTGGTGATCCAGTCGCTGACCTCGCCCTCGGCACCCGCGCCGTCGAGCATGTAGACCGTCGAGCGCGGCGCCGAACCGCCGACCGGCGTGAGCACCGAGAGCTTGATCCGCTCGTTCATCGCCGGCGAGAACACCCAGATGTCGGTGCGCAGAGCGCTCAGTTTCTCGGACTTGGCGATACGCGCCACCTGTTTGGGAGCCGCGTCGGCAATGGCGGGGGTCGACAGAATCCCCACCATCAGGCACACCAGACCTGCGATCAATCGCCTCGACATCCAGCCAACTCCCTCGCCGACAGTCCCCCCGAGCGCACTCGGACCCGTCGTGTCACCACGTACGCGTCCGCGCCGGTCGGATCGGCGCGGCGCGGACATCTAGACTCACAGACTACCCGGCGTCCAGCGGAGTGGAAGGCCGTGACCACGGCGTCTCACGGTCACCGGGACCGCCGAGGAAAGTCGACGATGCCCAGTTCACCTGCTGTTCACCCCCAGCCTCCCCAGCCAGACGACGCACCGTCGACCGAGAGGCTCGGGCGACACGACTTCGCGTACGTCGCCGACGTCGGGGTGCGATGGTCGGACATGGACGCGTTCGGTCACATCAACCACGCGCGGATGGTCACGCTCATGGAGGAGGCGCGCATCGCGTGGCTGTTGAGCGCCGGCGAGGACCACGCCCCGCTGATCACCAGCGCGATGATCGTGCACGTCGACATCCGATACCAGGCACAGCTGCGCCACGACGACTCGCCACTGCGAATCGGGATGTGGATCAGGGGCTTTCGTTCAGTGGACTTCACCATCGGCTACGAGATCCGCAGTGCCGGCGCCGAAGCCGACAGTCGTCCGGCATGTGTGGCGAGTACGCAGATGGCAGTCGTCGACATCGAGAAGCACACCCTGCGAAGGCTCACCCGCGCCGAGAAGGACTACCTCAGCGCGTGGTCACGAGGGCTCGTAGCGGGCGGGTAGCTCGCGAGGCACCGCCGGCGAGATCCGCGCGATGTTGCCCTGCAACACATCTCGATAGATCCGCAGTTGCTCTTCGCCGCTGCGGACCTGCTCGGTGAGTCGCTTGGCGTTGTCGACGGAGATCTCCCGGTCACCTGATCTCGCGATCAGCGCGTCGATGCGATCGTCCAGCGTGGCCGCCTTGTTGTACTCGGCGAGGACCTGTAACTCGACGGCCGCGGACTCGACGACGTGCGCGACCTCGCCGAGCGCCTGGACGCGGTCGATGAGCTCGGTCCACACCGGTCGCAGCGTCGTCTCACGCTGATCGATCTGCGCGGCGAAGGTGCGGTCGAAGCCGCCGTTGCGCTTGGCCCGATCGAGGTCGATGCGGACAGCTCGCAGTGCGATGACGTCGGCGGCGATCTCGGCGACCTCGGCATGCAGGTTCACCTGGGTGCGCTGGACCTCGAAGTGGTCGGAACGCCACGCAGGGTTGCCGAGGATGCGGTCGTAGTAGTGGCCGGTGATGAACAAGAGCGTCTCGTAACCGTCCACGAAGGTCGCGGCGCGAGGCGCACCGGCCTGCGCGGCACCGCCCGGCGCCTCGCGCACGCCGGACAGGAACTGGTCGGCCCACTGCCCCGCCTGCGAGTTGCCCGACTTCGCGGCCACCTGCCCGACCACGCCGGCGATCCGGTCGAACGCCGCGGTTCCGGCGCGACGGACATAGCTCGACGTGTTGACGTTGGGGGTCGGCGTGCACAGCAGGCCGGCGAAGAGCCGGTCCCGTTCCTCGATCTCGAGATAGACGTTCTCGCGCCGTTCCCGCCGGATCGCCCTGGTTCCCGACGCGAACACACCCTTGGCTGCGACGATCTGCTTGCGGGCGTCCTCGCGGCGGCGTTGCAGACCGTTGAGCCGGTTGCGCATCACGGCACCGACCACGCCGGGCACCACCGGACTCGACAACTGGTGTTCGATCTGGACGATCGCGCGCTGCATGCGTCGGAGGTCGCCGAAGCCCGCGGACATCGACGGCATCGGCCGGCCGGTGGAGATCCGGCGCACCACGATCGCCCGCCCACCCGGGGTGAGATATCCGGACGCGATGAGCAGCGCCGCGGTGTCGGACAGTTCGCGCCGCTCGCCCGGCACCGCGGAACGATCGCACCACTCGCGGATCTGTTCGCTCGTGCGCGCGGGCATCAACCGATGTCCGCGGGAACTGCTGTCGACCATGTCGTCGCCGCCTTACCTGGAGATTCGGTGTCCGTTCCCGTCGCAGACACCGATTTCGATGCTACCCGCGGACGACGACCACCCGGCGTGACCGACGTCGCCACTGCCTGTCGAACCGCCGGAAAACGTCCGACGGTGTCACGATGGCCACATGACAGTGCCCTCGGATGTGTCGGAACCTCGCGGCGTCGAACGCATCCGCGGTCAGATCTGGCGGAACGGTGACCCGGTGGACGGCTTCGACCTCGGCGAGATCTCCCACTGCCTGGAGGATCCCGAGAAGCTGATCTGGGCGGATCTGGAATGTCCCACCCACGAGACGCTGTCCCGGCTCGCCGACGAACTCGAACTCGACCCGTTCGCGATCGAGGACACCGTCGCGGCGGCCGAGCGGGTCAAGACCGTCACGTACACCGGGCACACCTTCGTGATGGTCTACGCGGTGTCGCTGCACAACGGAGACGCACCGTCCGAGGACCGGGACGATGACGATGACGGCTCCGCGGCGACCGATTTCCGCGCCTCTGCGAACGGACGGGCGCGAATGTTCGACCTGCACCGCATTTCCGTCTTCGTCAAACGCAACGCACTGATCACCGTGCGACCGACCCCGGCGCTCGACATCGACGAGGTCATGCGGCGGTGGTCGGACAGCGGGGCCATGCAATACGGGATCGGCGCGCTCGTGCACGGCTTGCTCGACGTCGTCGTCGACGGACATTTCGACGCCGTGCAGCGCCTCGACGACGAGATCGAAGATCTCGAGGCGTTGCTCTTCGACGAGCGCATCCCGGGGCGCGAGCTGCAACGCAGAACCTACGACCTGCGCAAGGACCTCGTCGTCCTACGGCGGGTGGTCCTGCCGATGCGTGAGGTGATCGCCGGCATCCAGCGACGACGGTTCGACAACCACGCACCGCCCGAACTCGATCCGCATTTCTCCGATCTCTACGACCACGCGCTGCGCGCATCGGAGTGGACGGAGTCGTTGCGCGACATGATCACCACTGTTTTCGAGACCAACCTGACCCTCGCCGACGCGCGCCTCAACACGGTCATGAAGAAGCTGACCGCGTGGGCCGCGATCATCGCCGTGCCGACCGCCATCACCGGCTTCTACGGACAGAATGTGCCGTTCCCCGGTTTCGAGCGACTACTCGGCTTCATCACCAGCACGACGCTCATCGTCGTGGTGGTCGTCGGCCTCTACCTCTCGTTCCGTAAACGCGACTGGCTGTGAGCTGGACTCCGATTGGACTGCGCCGCAACAGTTTGCGCGCCAGCTCCCGGCTCTTTCGGTGAATTCTCGCGAATCCGGTTGATTACGAGCGCGTTTGATAGCGTAAGTGGCCAACCCACCAACGGAAGGCACCGATGGAGTCACCCGCGATCACGATCGACGGTCTCACCAAGCGGTTCGGCAGCCTGACCGCGGTCGACGACCTCTCGTTCACCGTTGCGCCCGGTCGCGTCACCGGGTTTCTCGGGCCGAACGGTTCGGGCAAGACCACGACCCTGCGGATGCTCCTGGGCCTGGTCGAACCGACCACCGGCCGGGCGCTGATCGGCGACCGTCCGTTCCGGCAGATCCCGCAACCCGCCCAGCACGTCGGCGCGGCACTGGAGGCGTCGAGTTTCCACCCCGGGCGCACCGGACTCGGGCACCTCAAAGCACTCGCTCCACAGGTCGGCGTCCCGACGTCACGATGCCGGGAAGTGCTCGACTTCGTCGGACTCGCCCAGGCCGCGGACCGCCGCGTCGGCGGATACTCGATGGGCATGCGGCAGCGCCTCGGCCTGGCCACCGCGTTGCTCGGCGACCCGCAGATCATCCTGCTCGACGAGCCGGCGAACGGACTCGATCCGCAGGGGATCGTGTGGCTGCGCGGACTGCTACGTTCACTGGCCCACGAGGGACGGACGGTTCTCGTCTCCAGCCACGTGCTCGCCGAGGTGGGGAGCACCGTCGACGACGTCGTGGTGATCGGTAACGGCAAGCTGGTCCGGGCGTCGACGCTCGCCGACTTCGAGGCGCTGGCCGAGCACGCGGTCGTCGTGCGGACCCCGTCGCGGGCGTCGTTCGTCGCGCTCGCGGGTGAGCGCGGCTGGCAGGTCGAGGACACCCACGACGGTTTCCGGATTCCCGGCGTGAGCGCTGCCACGGTCGGTACGGCGGCCTTCGCCGCGGGCATCGAACTCCACCAGCTCGCCGACGTCGGCGCCGACCTCGAGGCGGTCTTCCTGAACCTCACGAGGTCGTCGGACGCACCGACGAGTCATTTCCCGAGCGGTCCACCCGGTCCCCTGGCCGCTGGCCCGACGTCGCCGGAGGCTGTCCGATGAGGGCCGCGCTGATCGCCGAGTACCGCAAGTTCACCTCCACCAGGATGTGGTGGGTACTGCTCGTCGCGATGGTCGTATACCTCGGCTTCATCGGTGCGGCGCTGGCCTTCTCGATGACCACCGAGAATGCGATGCAGCAACCGACGACCCTCGTCGGCGCCGACCTGGCCCGCTCGATCTACGCGCTCACCAGCCCGATCGGGTATGTGTTCGCCCTCGTGATCGGCAGCCTCGCTGTCACCGGGGAGTTCCGGCACAAGACCATCACCGCGAGTCTGCTCGTCGAGCCCCGACGCGGAGTCCTGTTGGTGGCGAAGCTGATCGCAGGTATCCCGATGGGCCTGCTCTACGGCGTCCTGGGCACGCTGGCGGTCGTCGCGACGGCGGCACCGATCCTCGCCACCGTCGGGGACGGCGCGTTCCTCGGTGACAGCTCCACCCTCGAGGTGATCGGTCTCTCGATGCTGGTGATGGTGCTGTGGACGGCGATGGGCGTGGCGTTCGGCGCGGTGGTGTCCAACCAGGTCGCCGCGATCGTGATCCTGCTGGCCTTCACACAGCTCGTCGAACCCATCGCGCGCATCGCACTCGCGACGTTCGACGTCACGTCCTCGGTGTCGAAGTTCCTGCCCGGGTCGGCCGCCGACGCCCTTGTCGGATCGAGCTTCTTCGCGACGATGGGCGGCGGGAGCGACGACCTGCTCCCGCAGTGGGCCGGCGCGCTCGTGATGCTCGCCTACATCGCCGCGTTCGCGATCATCGGTCGGTACACGACGTTCCGTCGCGACATCGCCTGAACCAGGTCAGCCGTGCTCAGGCCGGTCGCGGAATCGCCGAGGTGAGGCTCTGACCGATCCACGACGGCACGTCCCGAGCCACCTCCGCGGGACCGTGGATCTCGACCCGATCGCTCGTGAGCGCGAGACGCCAGTCGATGTCGCCCCGCCATATCTCGGTGAGAGTACGCAAATCGGTCACCACGGTGGCGTCGAGTTCGTAGCCGGGGTCGAAGTCGCATACCTGCGCCTCACCGCCGGCGACGACCAGCCACCAGGTACGCGCCTTGCCGATGACGTCTCGAAAGACGAACTGCACCATGGTGCGTCGGCGCGGCCATCGGTCGATGGGGACGGTGCGGTGCATGTCCCACATGAGCAGATGGGGGTCGAGGTCGGCGTCGCCGAGTTCGCCGATCCAGCGGATACCCCACGCGCTCAACGCCTCCACGACCGTCGTGAGCTCCTCGCCCATGGCCGTCAGTGTGTACACCGAACGTCCGCCGACCTCCGCGCGGTTTATCACCCCCGCGCGCTCGAGACTTCGCAGCCGTTTGGTGAGCAGTGCCGGCGACATCTTCGGCACGCCGCGTCGTAGCTCGTTGAAATGTCTACTGCCCAGGAGGAGTTCGCGAACGATGAGAATTGTCCACCGCTCGTCGAGCAACTCCATCGCCTTGGCCACCGGACAGAACTGTCCATACGATGTCATCGCAGCCTCCCCGCTGCTGGTTGAGCCGGCCCCGAGCGAAGCGAGGCGCCGTCTCATGCTGGTTGAGCCGGCCCCGAGCGAAGCGAGGCGCCGTGTCATGCTGGTTGAGCCGGCCCCGAGCGAAGCGAGGCGCCGTGTCGAAACCTCCTCGACCCAGTACACACCCGTCGTCGACTGATGACCAGTACAGAAACTGAACTGCCACCGGTACAGATCTTGGTCTAGAGCCCGGGCCGGGCTTCGTCGGATGCTCGTTGTGTCCGGTCACGGACAACAGCCACCCGACGACTCGAGGGACTTCCATCATGACCACTTCGCAACGCGCCCCGTTCGACGCCGAGATCAAGGCTCGCCACCGCAAGCTCTGGGCCTCCGGCGACTATCCGGCCGTCGCCGACCTCATCGCACCGCTGGGTCGACGCCTCGTCGACGCAATGCACGTCACCGCCGGGGACAAGGTCCTCGACGTCGCCGCCGGCGCCGGGAATGTGGCCGTACCCGCGGCCGAGGCCGGCGGGCACGTCGTCGCCAGCGACCTCACACCCGAGCTCCTGTCCGTGGGCGAAGCCCGGCACCGCGACCTGCCGATCACCTGGCGTACCGCCGACGCCGAGGATCTCCCGTTCGACGACAACGAGTTCGACATCGCGACGTCGTGCGTCGGGGTCATGTTCGCGCCGAACCATCAGAAGTGTGCCGACGAGCTCGTTCGCATCGTACGACCCGGCGGACGGATCGGGCTGATCAACTGGACGCCAACAGGTTTCATCGGCGAACTGTTCGTGGTCATGAAGCCGTACGCCCCGCCACCGCCGCCCGGGGCGCAGCCGGGTCCGCTCTGGGGCGACGCCGACCACGTGCGGTCGCTGTTCGGTTCCGGTGTCACCAACCATGAGTTCGTCACCGAGACCGTGGAGATCAGCGAGTTCGACGACGGCGCGGCGTTCCGCGAGTTCTTCAAGGCCCACTATGGACCGACGATCATGGCGTACCGCAACATCGGCGACGACCCCGCGCGGGTCGCCGAACTCGACGCCGCCATCGCCGCCCACGCCGACCGCTACCTCACCGACGGACGGATGGAGTGGGAGTACCTCCGAGCAGTGCTGACGGTCGCGTGAGCAGGCGCCCCCGCCGCCCCACTGCTGGTTGAGCCGGCACCGAGCGCAGCCGCCGGGCCGAGCAAGCGACGAAGGAGCGCGTCGAGGTCGAGGCGCCGAGTCGAAGCCACTGGGCCACAAACGGCTTGCGTGATCCGGATGGCGCCGAGCGCCCGGACTCAGAGCTCGGCGTACTCGACGACCAGCGGGGCGTGATCGGACAGCCGAAGGTCCGGCGATGCCTCCTTGTCGACGGCCACGGCGCGTGCCCGCCGGGCGAGCGCGGGTGAGGCAAGTTGGTGGTCGATGCGCCACCCGACGTCCTTGACGAACGACTCCCCCGCCCAGCTCCACCAGGTGAGCGGTCCGGGGCGGTCGCCGTGCAGTGCGCGGACGACGTCGACGAGCCGGCGCGGCCCGGTGATCTCGCCGAACCACGCCCGTTCCTCGGGCAGGAAGCCCTCCATCTTGCGGGCCGCGCGCCAGTTGGTGACGTCGTGTTCGAGGTGCGCCACATTGAGATCACCGAGGAGGAGGAACTCCCGGCCGGCGCGGCGTGCGGCGAGCCGGTTGCGCGCCAACTCACGCGTGAACCCGGCCAGAAAGCGTTGCTTGCGCGCGTGTTTGGCGCCACCGTCGAGCGGCTCGCGCGACGAACCGGGACGCTGCAACTCGGCGGGAAGCCCACCCTTGGGCAGGTAGATGTTGGCAACGGTCAGCGGCCGATCGGCGAGGTCGACCTCGATGTAGCGGCCCTCGTGGGCGAAGGCGGGCAGTCCGCGAGCCTTGGGCGGATGGCTCACCCACGTGCGCACCGCGGCCGGTTCGTCTCGGGTGAGCACCGCTACGCCGTTCCGTCCCGCGATGGAGCCGACGTCGATCGCAGCGTGATAACCGTCGAAGTCGCCGACGTCGTCGATGCCGCACCGCAACTCCTGCAGTCCGACCACATCGGGCTGCCGTCCGGCAAGCCAGGCGTCGAAGCCACGACGACGCGCAGCCCGAATCCCGTTGACGTTGAACGATGCAACGGTGAAATCACCGGCACCCATGTGTCCTGCCTTCCACGGTCTCGGTCCCCGACGAGCCGGCCGGCGCCGCGGTCCCACGAAAAAGCCCCCACCCGGCTGAGGAGGTGAGGGCCCCTGGCGGAAGCGGAGGGATTTGAACCCCCGGTGGTTTTACCCACGCTCGCTTTCAAGGCGAGTGCATTCGGCCGCTCTGCCACGCTTCCCTGACGAGCAAGGTTACACAGCGACGCCGGAACGGACCTCGCCTGGCACTCCGGTGCGCTGTGACACCATCGAAGAGGTGAAAGCCATCGTCGTCGAATCCGAGAACCTGTCCCTCTCCGATGTGCCCGACCCGACCCCCGCTGCCGGTGAGGTCGTGATCGACGTGGTCGCGGCCGGCGTGAACCGCGCCGACATCCTGCAGCGTGCGGGCAACTATCCCCCGCCGCCCGGAGCGTCGGACACCCTCGGCCTGGAGGTCTCCGGGCGGATATCGGCTCTCGGCGATGGCGTCTCCGGCTGGTCCGAGGGCGACGAGGTGTGCGCACTACTCGCCGGCGGCGGTTATGCCGAGAAGGTCGCCGTGCCGGCCGAGCAGCTGCTCGCGGTCCCGAAGGGCGTCGACCTGGTGTCAGCTGCGGCACTGCCCGAGGTCGCGTGCACCGTGTCGTCGAACATCTTCGACACCGCTCACCTGACCACCGGCGAGCTCCTGCTGATCCACGGCGGGTCCAGCGGTATCGGCACGCATGCCACCCAGATCGCCCATGCGATGGGCGCGCGGGTTGCGGTGACCGCTCGCACCCCGGACAAGCTCGAACGCTGCCGCGAGTTCGGAGCCGAGATCCTCATCGACTACTCGAGCCAGGACTTCGCCGAGGTCCTCAAGGACGCCGGCGGCGCCGACGTCATCCTCGACATCATCGGCGCGAAATACCTGAAGTCGAACCTGAAGGCGCTACGTACCGACGGGCGCCTCGTCATCATCGGCATGCAGGGCGGCACCACCACCGAGATCAACCTCGGGCATCTGCTGGCGAAGCGTTTGTCCGTGATGGGCACGACGCTGCGCGCCCGGCCCGTGCACGGACCCGGCGGCAAGGCCGAGGTCGTCGCGTCGACGCTGACCCGCACCTGGCCGCTCATCGAAGCCGGGGAGGTCGTTCCCGTCGTCGACCGCGTGTTCCCGCTCGCCGACGCCGCTGCCGCGCATGATCACCTCAACAGCGGAGACGTCGTCGGAAAGGTGCTGCTGAGCGTCGAGGGGTGATCGAGTGCGGAGGGTGTGGTTTCGACACGGCTCCTCGCTGCGCTCGTCGCCTGCTCAACCAGCAGGGGGGCGGTCCCCTGCGCTCGTCGCCTGCTCAACCAGCAGGGGGGCGGTCCCCTGCGCTCGTCGCCTGCTCAACCAGCATTAGGAGGTTCCGCGGCGTCGACCGCCGCGCGGATTTTGCGGAACGCGGCACCGAGCGCGGCGAACTCGTCCGGGCTCATCGCGTCGACCACGAACTGCCGGATCACCCGATCGCGGACGTTGACGTGGTCGGCGAGGGTGCGTCGCCCCTGATCGGTGAGACGCACGAGCCGATGCCGCCCGTCGACCTTGGACTCGAGGCGCTCGATGTCGCCGTCGTTGCTGAGGCGGGCGATCATGCGCGACACCGTGCTGACGCGCATGTGCACCGCATCGGCGACCTCGCTCACGCCCAACTGCCGGCTGGTGCAGACCGCTTCGAGGATGCGCAGGTCGGATACGGACAGGCTCCGTTTGGTGAACTCGTCGTTGACGCGGGCGAACAGCGCCCAGCCGCCGTCGACCAGGTTCTTCCAACTCTCCGCCTCGGCAGCGGTGAGCGACCGGGGTGGGCCCTTGTCTGGACCATCAATCGTTTTTGCCGACACAGCATGACAACATACATTGTCGTTAACTCAAACAACACCATAGTGAATACCGGCACGTTACCGGCGCGCTGTCAGGCGAGTGAACCGAGCGTGCGCACCAGGTGGTCGACCTCGTATGGCGTCGAGTATGGGGCCAGCCCGACCGTCACGGCACCGCCGAAATCGGGTGCGCCCATGCGCGCGAGCGCGCGATTGGGGAGGTCGGCGAGTGCGCAGACACCGTTGTCGGCCAGGCGTCGGACCACCTTGTCCGCACCCACGGACTCGACGGTGAAACTCGCCAGCGGTATCCGGTTGTCCTCGGTGCCCACGAGGTTCACGTGGTTGAGCTGGGACAGTGTCGTCACCAGGTAGTAGGTGAGGCGCTGGAGATATTCGTAGACACCGTCCATCGAGGTGACGAGGCGGCGCCGCCGCTTGCCGATGCCGGCCTCGTCGAGTCCGGCCAGATGTTCCACCGATGCGACGAGCCCCGCGAGCATCGCGCCCTGGTGCGGTTCGGGTTCCAGCCGGGCGGGCCCGCGCGCGGCCGGATCCATGGCCATCAGCTTCAAGCGGTCGATCAGGTGGGGCTCGCGAAAGGCCATGGCCGCCATCCGCGGACCACCCCAGCGCTCGGCCGACACGACGAGCACGTCGGCACCCAGATCGTGGATGTCCAGGCTGAGGTACGGCGCGGCGTTCGTGGCGTCGACAACAAGCAGCGCACCTGCTTCACGGACCAGGGGCGCGATCTCGCTGATGTCGGTGATCGCCCCAGTCGTCGACGACGCGAGCGTCACCGCGACAACCTCCGTCTCCGGGGTGACGAGGTCGCCGAACTGCCAGGCCGGGAGGCCGCCGGTCTCGACGTCGACTTCGGCCCAGCGGACGCGGCCGCCGTACCGATCGGCGGCACGGAGCCAGGGCACGATGTTCGGTTCGTCGTCCTGGCGCGTGACGACGACATCGCCGCGCAACCACGCGTGCGGCGCGAGCGCATCGGCGAGACCGGACAACAGCGCGTAGCGCGACGGTCCGAGGACCACACCCGCGGCGTCGCCGCCGACGAGATCGGCGATCGCCCGGCGCGCACCGTCGACCACCTCGGCGCTCGCCCGAGCCGATGGATACACCCCTCCCGGGGCGGCGGAGAGCGAGCGGAAACTGGTGGTCACCGCGGTCGCGACCGAATCCGGGATCTGCATCCCGGCCTGCGGGTCGAGATGGATCCAGCCGTCGCCGAGCGATGGAATCAATCCACGCACATAGGCGACGTCGAAAGCCATGGGCACGAGGATAGACGTCGGCGATCTGCCGTTTCGCGGTGTCCGGGCACAATGGAGCCCATGGCTATCGAAGGCACTCCAGGACCCGGCCCGACCCCAGGACCGTTCGGCTCGGCCGGCGACTCCGACAACGTGATCATCGTCGGCGCGGGGACGGACGGGCAGACGGGCGACGAGTCGTCGGAATCGACCAGCGTCGCCGACATGGTCGAGCAGCCCGCCAAGGTCATGCGGATCGGCACGATGATCAAGCAGCTGCTCGAAGAGGTTCGCGCGGCTCCGCTCGACGACGCGTCGCGCAACCGCCTGCGTGAGATCCACCAGTCGTCGGTCCGTGAACTCGAAGAGGGGCTCGCGCCGGAGCTCCGTGAAGAGCTCGAGCGGCTCGCCCTCCCGTTCTCCGACGAGGGCACCCCGTCGGATGCCGAACTGCGTATCGCACAGGCCCAGCTCGTCGGTTGGCTCGAGGGCCTGTTCCACGGCATCCAGACCGCACTGTTCGCCCAGCAGATGGCCGCCCGCGCGCAGCTCGAGCAGATGCGACAGGGCGCACTCCCGCCCGGGATGCCCGCGCCCGGCGGTCCAGGTCACAGCACCGGGCAGTACCTCTGACAGCTGTGGGTCGGGTCGAGTGGCTTCCACACGGCTCCTCGACCTCGACGCGCTCCTTGGCCGCTTGCTCGCCCCTGCGGCTGCGCTCGTCGCCTGCTCAACCAGCGGGGAGCAGCAAATGGGCCGACGGGTACGCTGACTCCTCGTGTCAGCGGTAGTAGACGACGACGCGATTCCCGCGCGTCCCGAGGGGTCCGATTCGCGCAGCTTCGCGCGCGCGGTCAAGGACCTCGGCGACGGTTTCGCAAGCCGCGAGCTGTGGTTCCATCTCGGTTGGCAGGACATCAAGCAGCGCTACCGCCGTTCGGTGCTGGGACCGCTGTGGATCGTCATCGCAACCGGTGTGACCGCCATCGCGATGGGCCTGCTCTACGGCGAGTTGTTCGGCATGGACATCAAGGTGTTCCTGCCGTACGTCGCACTCGGCTTCATCTTCTGGAACTTCATCCAGAGCTCGATCCTCGAGGGTGCGGAAGTCTTCTCGAAGAACGAGGGCCTGATCAAGCAGCTCCCGGCCCCGGTGAGCGTGCACGTCTACCGGGTCGTGTGGCGAGCGCTGATCATCTTCGCCCACAACGTCGTCATCATCGTCATCCTGTTCCTGATCTTTCCGCCGCCGCTCAATTGGACGGTGACGCTGATCGTCCCCGCGCTGGTGCTCTACGTGCTGAACTCGATCTGGGTGACCATCGTCTTCGGTATCTTGTCGACGCGGTTCCGCGACATCGGCCAACTCCTGACCACGGTGGTGCAGCTGGTGTTCTTCATGACGCCGATCATCTGGACCACCCAGAGCCTGGGCAATTCGACGGGCGAGACGTCGTCGCGGCTGAAGCTCGTCGAGCTGAACCCGATGTTCCATTACCTGGAGATCGCACGTGGGCCGCTGCTGGGTGAGCCGGTGGAGTTCTATCACTGGGCCGTCGTCCTGGGCTGCACCGCCGTCGGCTGGGTGCTGGCGATGCTGGTGATGCGCAACTACCGGGCCCGCGTGGCGTACTGGGTGTAGGGACGGAATCGAGATGGCCAAGAACATCAACCCCGTCGACGATCGGGTCCGGGTCGACACGTGGGATGCGTGCGTCGACTTCCCCATCTTCGACGCCAAGACGCGCTCGCTGAAGAAGTCGGTCATCGGCGCGGCCGGCGGCGTGATCGGTTCCACCGAGTCGAACGTGGTGGTCGTCGAGGCGCTCAAGGACATCAACCTGCATCTGACGCACGGCGACCGGGTCGGCCTGGTCGGACACAACGGCGCAGGCAAGTCGACGCTGCTGCGCCTGCTCTCCGGCATCTACGAACCCACCCGCGGCGCGTGCCGGGTGCACGGCCGCGTCGCACCCGTCTTCGACCTCGGCGTCGGCATGGACCCGGAGATCTCCGGCTACGAGAACATCATCATCCGCGGCATGTTCCTGGGCATGACCCGCAAGGAGATGCTGAAGAAGATCGACGACATCGCGGAGTTCACCGAGCTCGGTGACTACCTGCAGATGCCGTTGCGCACCTACTCCACCGGTATGCGCGTGCGTATCGCGCTCGGCGTCGTGACCTCCATCGATCCCGAGATCCTCATCCTCGACGAGGGCATCGGTGCGGTCGACGCCGACTTCATGCGCAAGGCACGCGGTCGGCTCCAGGCGCTCGTCGAACGGTCGGGAATCCTGGTGTTCGCCAGCCATTCCAACGAGTTCCTGGCCCAGCTCTGCGACCGCGCCCTGTGGATCGACCACGGTCAGGTCCGGATGGAAGGCGGCATCGAAGAGGTCGTCGGCGCGTACGAGGGACCCGACGCCGCGGCGCATGTCCGGAAAGTGATCGCCGATCTCGAGAAGTCCGACGCGCAGGGGAAGCCGGAGTGACCGACGCCGGTGCCGGCCAGAAGGTGATCGCGGTGGTGGTCACCCACCGTCGCGTCGAGTTGCTGGCGGAGTCACTTGCCGTGGTGTCCGGACAGGATCGGCCCGTCGACCACTTGATCGTCGTCGACAACGCCGACGAACCCGAGGTGGCCGCACTGGTTGCCGCACAGCGGGTTCCGACGACGTACCTCGGTTCGCAGCGCAACCTCGGCGGCGCCGGCGGCTTCGCCCTCGGCATGCTGCACGCGCTCGCCCTCGGCGCCGACTGGGTCTGGTGCGCCGACGACGACGGGCGCCCCGACGGACCGACCGTGCTCTCGACGCTCCTGGACTGCGCCGAGCGCCATCAGCTCGACGAGGTGTCGCCGGTGGTCGCCAACCTCGACGACCCGGACACGCTCGCCTTCCCGCTGCGTCGTGGGCTCGTGTGGCGGCGGAAGCGGTCAGAGCTCTTTGCCGACGGTGAGGCGCAGTCCGATGATCTGTTGCCGGGCATCGCGTCCCTGTTCAACGGTGCACTGTTCTCCGCGTACTGCCTTGAGCAAGTGGGTGTTCCGGACCTACGACTGTTCTTCCGCGGCGACGAGGTCGAGGTGCACCGTCGTCTGGTGCGATCCGGTGTGCGGTTCGGGACATGCCTGCGCGCGGGCTACCTGCACCCGGACGGGTCGGCAGAGTTCCGCCCGATTCTCGGCGGTCGCATGCACACCCAGTACCCGGACAACGAGACCAAACGGTTCTTCACGTACCGCAACCGCGGTTATCTGATGAGCCAGCCCGGACTCCGGAAGCTGCTGCCCCAGGAGTACGCCCGGTTCGGATGGTTCTTCCTTGTGCAGCAACGCGATCCGAAGGGGTTCGCCGAGTGGGTACGACTCCGCGGCCTCGGTCGCCGGGAACGGTTCACGCGGCCCTGAGGGCTAGATCCTGCTCTACTCCCTGAGGTGAAACGAGCCCGCCCACGCTCCCTGAGGTGCGAGCGAAGCGAGCCTCGAAGGGCCCTGCGAGGCACGTGACCGAGCCCTTCGAGGCTCGTCGCTTGCGCTCCTCGCACCTCAGGGAGCAGAGGGGGCTCTTCTTTCGGATCAGGGAGCACCATGCCGCGGTGTCATACCCAGGGCCGAGATCGCCCCCAGCGCAGCGATTCCCGCGAGAACCCACCACGCGGTCACGAACGACTGGTGCACGTCTGTGTACACGACCGACGTACCGATGATCGCGACCAGCAGGCTGACGCCGAGGGACATGCCGATCTGGCGACTCATGTTCACCACCGCGCTCCCCGTCGCCGCCTGATCAGCGGGTAGGTCGGCGGTCGCCGACGACAGGATCGACGGCAACGCGAATCCCACTCCCACGCCACCGATCAGCCACCCCGGCAAGATCTCCGATGCGAAATCGGGTGTGGCGTCGACCGACAGGGCGACGAGCACGATGCCGAGCCCGAACAATGCGCACCCGATTGCGACGAGCACACCGACCGGCACGCGTGCGCTGAGACGATGGGAGACGGCCGCGAAGATCGGGACCATCAGCGGTCCGGTCGACACCGCGAGCCCCGTCGCGATCGGCGAGAAGCCCCAGACCTGCTGCAGCCACAGAATATTCGCGAGCAGTGCGCCGGCAAACGGGATCGAGAACAGGAGCATCGTCACGTTGGCGACGGAGAACGCCCGGACCCGGAGCAGAGCCGGCGCGATGACCGGTTCGTCGTGGTGCATCGAACTGACGATGAACCCCACCAGAGCCACCACGGCGATCACCCATGCCCCGGTGATCCGGAAGTCCGACCAGCCCCACTCACTTCCCTGGACCAGGCCGAGCGTGAGCGCACCGACCGACACGACGAGCAGCGTCGCACCCAGTGCATCCGGAAAGCCGCTGACCGAGTCGTTCCGTGGACGGGCCAGCACAACAGCCCCGGCGACGAGGGCTGCCACACCCACCGGGATGTTCACCAGGAAGACCCAGCGCCACGACGCCTCGACGAGCAACCCGCCGACAGCCGGTCCGAACGCAGCGGCGAGTGCCCCGGTGGCGGCCCAGATGCGGACCGACCGGGCGCGGCGCTCTGGCGGGATCGTCGAGACCACCAACCCCAGACTCGCCGGGGTCAGGATCGCCGCGCCGAGCGCCTGCAGCGCCCGGAATGCCACCAGCCACCACACCCCCTGCGCTGCAGCACATGCGGCACTCGCGACGGTGAAGATCGCCAGACCGAGTAGGAATCCACCCTTGCGACCGTACCGGTCGACGATCCGCCCGGCCGGAACCAGCAGTGCGGCATACAGAATCGCATAGGCGTTGAGGATCCACGACATCTGCGACAGCGTCGCGTCGGCGAAGTCGGCACCGATGTCGTCGAAGGCCACGTTGACGATGAACACATCGAGGCTGGCCATGAACGCGGCCCCGGACAGGATGAGCAGGACGATGCCCGGACGCGCGTGAAGTGTGGCCGGGGTGGATGTTCCGACACGCGTGGCGGTCATCGGGTCGGCCATCCGAGAACGCGACGACTCTGGCGTGCGGAGGCCAGGAGTCGGCCGTTGCGGTCGCGCAGCGAGGTGTCGTCCACCGACCACCCGCCGGACGTCGACGTGTTACGAGTGTGGACGAGAACCGGCGCGGGGGTCGGATCGTCCGACGGGGCGGTCACGTGCATGGAGAAGGCGACCGTCGGAAGCGCCAGGGGCGCAGTCAGAGTCGGGAACACCGCGGGCGGCAGACAGTCTGCGAGCAGAGCTAGGTAGGCGGCATCGACGGCCATCGGGGTGCGAGTGGTGATCCAGGCGCGCATCCACGACTCGCTCGCGCCGGTGAGCGGCAGCGGACCGTCGACCGGCCGCAGGTCCAAATGCGCACCCATGGGCACGATGTCGGCTGGAATCATGAACGCGGCCAGTCCTTCCGGACCAGGCACGCCCGAGATCCGATCGACGACATCCGTGATCTCCGCATCGCCGACGCGTCCCGCGGTGACCGACGCCGTCGCGACCTCGACACCGGCCTGCGTGACCGTGACATCGACGATCCGGGTGTACCGACCGACCTCCCGAACCGACGGCGTCAGGAGCAACTCCCCGCCGTCCGGCTTGCCGACAAACCGCAGATCGAGAGCGCGCACCGATACGTCGGGCGCCGCATCGGCACCGACCCGGACGGCCAACGCCGCGATCGCACCGCCGTGCGGACCCGACCACCCCCACCAGGAGGGGTCGATGGTCGCCGACCAACGGCCATCGCCGGTCGGGGTCGCTCCGAAACTGTCCGACAATCCGTCGTCGACAGGGCTGTGCCTGCTGAGTTGCTTCACGCAACTCATGCAAGCAGGTTGAGTTGCGTCACGCAACCCACTAGTCTGGATTTCATGCGCCGCGCCTCGTTCGCCGAGATGAACTGCTCGATCGCCCAGACATTGGAGGTCGTCGGTGAATGGTGGACGCTGCTCATCGTTCGGGACGCGATGTTCGGCGTGACGCGCTTCGACGAGTTCTCGTCTCGCCTCGGCATCGCCCGGAACGTCCTGACACAGCGACTGGACACCCTCGTGGAGCACGGCGTCCTGACCAAGGAGCCGTATCAAGACAACCCGGTGCGCTACGACTACCGCCTCACCGAGAAGGGGCGCGACCTCTGGACCGTCCTGGCCGCGCTGCGTCAGTGGGGCGACAAGTGGACCGCGGAAGACGGTGCGCCGGTGGTGTCCACCCATTCGTGCGGGCAGACCATGACCGTGGAACCGACGTGCTCGGCGTGCGGCGAGCACATCGCCGTCGGCGACCTTCGCGTGCACGCCGGCCCCGGCGCGACGGCAGCCAATCCGCTGAAGGCTCTGCGCTAGAGCAAAGCTTCCACCACCCGGGCCGCGGCCAGCGGCCCGTCCTCGGAGGACAGCTTGGCCGAGAGCTCGGTCGCAGCGTGGCGGTATCGGCCATCGTCGACCGCCTCGGTGATCGCTTCGCTGAGCCGCCCGGCGATCAGTGTGCTGCGCGGAACCGAGCGGGGGGAACACCCCAGTTGCTGCAGACGGTGAGCCCAGAACGGCTGATCCATGATGCCGGGCAAGGCGATAGAGGGGGTTGCCGATCGCAATGTCGAGGCAGTGGTCCCCGCTCCACAGTGGTGTACCACCCCGGCAGTCCGCGGAAAGAGCCACGCATGGGACACATCATCGATGGTGTGCAGTGTTGTGGTGTCGTTGCCACCATCCAGTCGAGCCCACCCGCGCTGTACGACACCTCTTCGACCGGTGTGGCGCAGCGCGTCCGCGATGATCGTACTGATTTCTTCGCCGTTGCTGATGGCTGTACTGCCGAGGCCGACGAATACCGGTGGAGGACCGTCGTCGAGGAAGTCGAGTAGCTCGGCGGAAGGCTTCGCGACGGAACTGTCCACAGGCCACCAGTATCCGGTCGTGTGCACATGAGCCGGCCAATCACGCGGAGTCGGCACAACGTGACTGCTGAACCCACACAGCTGGGTCCAGCGTCGTTGCAGGCGCCGACGAGCGCCGACTGACTGAGCGGGCAGACCCAGGGTCCGACGGAGGTCATCGATCAGGGGCGCGAAGAACTTCTCACCGGCGGCGGCCAGATTCCACGCCGCACGGTTTCCCCAGCGACCGTATGAACGTGTGCCGAGTGGCGGTGGCGCAAAGTTCCCGGTGGGATACGACGGTTGTAGGACCACCGCGGCACTCGGCCGCCCGCTTGCCTCGGCAACGTGCCAACCGAGCATCGTGCCGACCGGACCGCCGCAGAGAATCAGGTCGGCGTCCTCAGCGGCAACGGCCATCGCCTCGCCGACGCCGCGGAGATCCTCGCGCATACCCTCGAGCGCCTCCTTGGAGGGTTTGAGTCGGCGCCCGTCGACCATGGCCTGTCCGTACGTCGACGCACGAGTATCGGCCTCGGTGTCCCGCGGGAGATGTCGGTACTCGAACCCGGACCCGGTGATCATCGATTCGTAGGGACGCTGCGCGGCGATCGCCACTGTCGCGCCCAGGTGGTCCGCGAGTCCCGCCGCCAGACCGGTCATGGGCCCGACGTCCCCCCGCGTGCCGAAAGCCAGGATGGTGATTCGTGTGCTCATGGTCATCTTCCGATCGCCGAGATGATGATCGAGGCCAGTGCCGACGTGTGACCGAGGACGTCGTAGTCACTGTCACGCGCCAGTTCGCGGACCACGCCGTCAAGAGAAGAGCGGACGATGCTCTTCACCACCGCCGGTGCTGCGGTGGCATCGAATTCGCCGTCTCGGATTCCGTCGCCGAGGATGGACAACGGATCGAGCAGCGCGAGCTCCGGAGGGACGCCGGCATCGTCAACGGATGCTTGCACGGCCTGATCGAACCGGAGACCCCGTTTGTCCCGGTAGCTCACCGAGATCTCGTACAGCGCGACGGCCTCTTGCCGGTGGACATCCAGGAACTCGCCGTTCGACTCGATGTAGGCGCGCAAACGGTCGGTCGCGCTCGTCTGCGCGACGATACGGGGAATCATTGTCGTGGCCGACGCCTCGAAGACTGTTTCGACGATCGCCGAAACCAGTTCGTCCTTGTCACGAAAGTGATACAGGACAGCACTTTTCGCAATTCCGGCGCGTTCTGCGATCTTTGCCAGCGACGCCGTCGGATACCCCACCTCGGCGATCAACTCGATGGCACACGCCACGATCTGACGTCGCCTTGCCTCGTCGGCAAACGTCCGACCCGTAGCTGATCCTGACCGCATGGACGAATATTAGACCGATCGGTCAGTTGGAGCAAGAGTGCCGTCCGGGCGGCGCCCACCTGCCATAATGACGAACTTCATGCCACGTAACTAGAACGTGTTCTACTGTGAGGGCAGTTCCACTTGCCGTCCCGAGGAGCATGATGCGGTTCACCTTCGCCGAGGCCATGACCGATCCGTCGTATTACGCGCCGCTCGCGCAGGCCGCGGAGTCGGCCGGGTACGCCGGTTTCACCATTCCCGACTCACTCGCCTATCCCGAGGAGTCGGACGCGAAGTATCCGTACACCCCCGACGGCAACCGCGAGTTCCTCGACGGCAAGGCGTTCATCGAGACGTTCATCCAGGCCGCTGCTCTCGGTGCGGTCACCTCGACCATCCGTTTCACGCCCTTCGTGGTGAAACTGCCGGTCCGGCCGCCGGCGCTCGTCGCCAAGCAGGCGAGCTCGGTGGCCTATCTGACGAACAACCGGTTCGCGATGGGTGTGGGCACCAGCCCGTGGCCCGAGGACTACGACTTCATGGGCGTGGACTTCAAGCGTCGCGGTAAACGGATGGACGAGTGCATGGACATCATCCGCGGTCTCACCACCGGCGAGTACTTCGAGTTCCACGGCGAGTTCTACGACATCCCGAAGATCAAGATGACCCCCGCGCCCACCGAGCCCATCCCGCTGCTCGTCGGCGGACATGCCGACGCCGCACTGCGTCGTGCGGTCATCCGAGGCGACGGCTGGATGCACGGTGGCGGGCCGCCCGAGGAACTCGACACGCTCCTCGACCGGATCGCCGAGATCCGCAAGGCCGAGGGCAAGACCAACGACCCGTTCGAGATCCACGTCATCTCGATGGACGCCTATACGGTCGATGGTTGTAAGCGACTGGAAGACAAGGGGATCACCGACGTGATCGTCGGCTTCCGGCTCCCCTACGTCATGGGCGAGGACACCGAGCCGCTGCAGACCAAGATCGATCACCTGAACTGGTACGCCGACAACGTGATCGCCAAGGTCAACGGCTGAAATTGGAGCCCGCCCACCGGACTCGACGCACCGCATGAACCCGACGCGCCACCGCCACCGTTGTTGCACCACCCCCGACCCTGGGGCAGACTGCACGAACGGACAAGTGCGCACACCCCGGTGAGTGAACACCTCGGGCGGGAGGACAGCGATGACCGATTCGGCCGCGGGGTCGATGCCGTCGTCGCTGAGCAGGCGCGGATTCTTCCGGGTCGCCGGTGTCGCGGGCACGACGATCCTCGGCGCGTCACTCCTGGCCGCATGCGGTGGTGGATCATCGGACACCGCCAACACGATCAAGGCAGCCATCGCGGGTGAGCCCGATCAGCTCGATCCGCAGAAATCGAGTTCCTACTTCACGTTCGAAGTTCTCGAGAACGTCTTCGACACCCTCGTCGAGCCCGACGAGAAGCTGCAGATGCGGCCTGCCCTGGCCGAGAGCTGGGTGGTCGACGCCGACGGGTTGAACTGGGACTTCACCCTGCGCGACGGGGTCACGTTCCACAACGGCGACCCACTCACCGCGGCCGACGTCGAATACTCCTTCCGTCGGATCATCGACGAAGAGCTCTCCAACGCATACAAACTCGATGCCATCGCCTCGATCACCGCGCTCGACGAACGCCGGGTCAGGTTCACCGTCACCGCTCCCACGCCCAATCTCCTCACCAGCATCGGCGGGTTCAAGGGCCTGGCCATCGTGAACCGCCGCAACGTCGAATCCGGCGAGATCGCCACCACACCCGTGGGAACAGGCCCGTTCCGCTTCGTCTCCCGCTCCCCCGGCGCCTCGATCGTCCTCGCGGCCAACCCCGACTACTGGGGTGGCGCACCCGCCGTCGACGGCGTCCACTTCAGCTTCATCTCGCAGGGCACCACCGCGGTATCGGCACTGCGGTCCGGTGAGATCGACTGGACCGACGCCATTCCCGCTCAGCAGCTGAGCATCCTGCGCCGCGACGACACACTCGACGTGGGCACCGTGGTCGCCAACGACTACTGGTACGTCACGATGCACTTCGACGCCGAACCGTTCGGGGACACCCGGGTCCGGCAAGCCGTGGCCTACGCGCTCGATCGCGAGTCCATCGCTCAGGTCGTGGGATACGGGACCGCGACACCGAATCAGCTCGCCATCCCGTCGACCAGTCCCTGGTTCGCCCCATATGACCGCTACACCGCGGGCCTCGATCGCGACGCCGCAGTGGCGAAATCGAAAGAACTGTTGCGCCAGGCCGGTATCCGCGGCCTCGACATGCGGCTCATGGTCACCACCGAGTATCCCGAGACGGTGACCGCGGCACAGGTGATCGCCTCGAACCTGGAGGACGTGGGCATCACGGTCAAGATCGAACAGCTCGACTTCGGGGCGTGGCTCGACCGTCAGGCGGCAGGCGACTTCGACGCTCTGCTACTCGGTTGGCTGGGCAACATCGACCCGGACGATTTCTACTACGCCCAACACCATTCCGAGGGCACCTCGAACTCACAGAAGTACTCGAACCCCGAGGTCGACGCGCTGTTGGACCGTGGCCGCACCGAACTCGACGTCGCGACGCGCAAACAGACATATGCCGACGCCGCGAGCATCATCGCCGACGACGTCAGCTATCTCTACCTCTACAACCCGTCGTCGACACAGGCCTTCGTGACACAGCTGCAGGGATACGTCGTCCGCCCCGACAAGGCCATCCGGTTCCGCGATGCCCGGTTGGAGAGGAGCTGAGTGACAGCACTGCATTCACCGCTGCTGCGTTTCATCCTCGTGCGGCTTCTCTACACGGTCGCAGTGCTTCTCGGCGTGATCGTCGCGGTCTTCTTCCTGATGCAGATCGTCCCGGGCGATCCGGTGCGCATCGCCCTGGGCACCCGCTACACGCCGGAATCGTATGAGGCGCTGCGCAGCGCGTCGGGTCTCGACCAGCCACTGGCCACGCAGCTGGTCAACTACGTCGGAAACGCCTTCACCGGCGATCTCGGAGTCAGCTTCCGCAACAGCGAACCGGTGACGACGATGCTGTTCGAAAGGCTCCCCGCCACCATCACACTGGCGACCGCGGCGATCGTCGTCGCGCTGCTCATCGCCGTCCCGCTGGGATTCTGGGCCGCACTGCGCGAAGGGCGTATGGCCGACAACGTCATTCGCGTCGTGAGTCAGTTCGGGATCTCCGTGCCCGACTTCTGGATGGGCATCCTGCTGATCGGGCTGTTCTCCACCGCGCTCGGTTGGCTGCCCTCCGCCGGGTATCAACCCTTCGCCGACGACCCGCTCGGATGGCTCGAACACCTTGTGCTCCCGGCGATCACGGTCGGGGTGGTCACGGGGGCGATCATGACCCGGTACGTCCGTTCGTCCGTGCTCGACGTGGTCAACGCGCAGTTCGTCACCACCGCGGAGTCCAAGGGTCTGAGCACCAGAAAGGTCATGCTCGACCACGTCGGCCGCAACGCGCTCGTACCCGTCCTGACGATCTCCGGTATCCAATTCGCCGGCCTCTTGGGCGGTGTCATCGTCGTCGAGGTCGTGTTCGCCTGGCCCGGGCTGGGCCTGCTGGTCTACGACTCCGTCGCCGCCCGTGACTACCCGGTCCTGCAGGGCGCGATCCTGCTCATCGCGGTGATCTTCCTGGTCGTCAACCTCGTCGTCGACATCCTCTACGCCGTCATCGATCCCAGGATCCGACTGTCATGACCCTCACCTCACCCGATCCTCCCGAGCCGGGCACCGCCGACGAGTCGGCCACCAGGGCATCGGGCTCCGGCGCGCCGACCGACTCGGCCTGGCGCCTGCTGTTGCGCAATCGCACATCGGTGATCGGGCTCGTCATCATCGCGGTCGTGCTGGTCTGTGCAGTATTCGGTCCACTCATCGCTCCTTACGGCGCCAACGAGATCGACGTCCCGAACGCGCTGCAGGCGCCGAGCTGGTCGCACCTGTTCGGCACCGACGACCTGGGTCGCGACGTCTTCTCGCGGGTCGTGCTCGCCGCGTCGGTGAGCATGCGGGTGGCGGTCATCGCGGTGGCCATCTCCCTCACCGTCGGCGTGATCCTCGGCATGGTCGCGGGTTTCGCGGGTGGTGTCCTCGACACGGCGCTCATGCGCATCGTCGACGTCGTGTTCTCGTTCCCGGTCCTGCTGCTGGCGCTGGCCATCGTCGCCGTCCTGGGGCCAGGCGTCACCTCGGCGATGATCGCGATCGGCGTCGTGTACATACCGATCTTCGCCCGCGTCGCCCGGGCGGACACGTTGCGGGTGAGGCAGACCCAGTACGTCCAGGCGGCACGCACGATGGGTGTGCGAACGCCGGCGATCCTGGCACGCCATGTGCTGCCGAACATCTCCGGACCGGTCATCGTCCAGACCTCGATCTCGCTGGCGTTCGCGATCCTGTCGGAGGCGGCACTGTCGTTCCTCGGCCTCGGTGTTCAACCGCCCGACCCGTCGTGGGGCCGGATGCTCTTCGACGCACAGGGATTCATCACCACCGCGTGGTGGATGGGCGTCTTTCCCGGTCTGGCCATCCTGGTGACGGTCTTCGCGTTCAACCTCGTGGGCGATGGGGTCCGCGACGTACTCGACCCGCGTCAGCGCACGCTGTTGCGCAACCGGGGGCACGAGCGCAGGTCGCCGACGGTGACAAGACCCACGACCGGGAAGCGCCGCGAACCCGACGGTTCGGTGCTGCGCGTCGAGGATCTCGTCGTCGGTGTCGGCCCGCGCGAGATCGTGCACGGCATCAGCTTCTCCGTCGCGCCGGGTGAGACGCTCGGCATCGTCGGGGAGAGCGGATCGGGCAAGTCGCTGAGCGTCCTGTCGGCGACCGGACTGTTCGACGCGCCGAGCGCCTATGTCCACGGCTCGGCGGTTCTCGGTGACACCGAGATCGTCGGCGCCACACCGTCGAAACTTCGAGCACTGCACGGTTCGCGCGTCGGATTCGTCTTCCAGGACCCGTCGTCGAGTCTCAATCCCCTGCTCACCGTCGAGCAGCAGCTCACCGAGGGCCCGCGCCGCCATCTCGGCCTCACGCGTGCCGAGGCGCGGGAGCGCGCGCTGAAGCTGCTGCGCGACGTGAACCTCCCCGATCCCGAGAACCGCCTGCGTTCCTATCCCCACCAGTTGTCCGGCGGCCAGCGGCAGCGCGTGATGATCGCCATCGCGCTCGCCTGTGACCCCGAGCTGCTCATGGCCGACGAGGCCACCACCGCACTCGACGTCACCACGCAGGCGCAGATCGTCGACCTCGTCGCCGAACTCCAGCGCGAACGCGGAATGGCGGTCCTGTGGATCAGCCACGACCTCGGCGTCATCGGTCGGATCGCCGACCGCGTGATGGTCATGCGCGAGGGGCGGATCGTCGAGAGCAGCGACGTCGCAACGCTGTTCGACGATCCGCAGGACGATTACACTCGCACGCTGCTCGATTCGCGTCCGCTGCTGAGCAAGGTCGTGGAGCGCGGCGACGCCCCGGCCCTCGAGAAGCGGATCGATGCCGACCCCCTGTTACGTGTCACGGGGCTGGGCGTCGACTACGTGGTCCGCGGTCCGTCGGGACGGCAGGTGGTGCACGCCGTCGACGGTGTCGATCTCGACGTCGCCCGCGGTCGCACCCTGGGCATCGTCGGTGAGTCGGGTTCGGGCAAATCGACCATCGCGGGTGTCATCACCGGACTCATCACCTCCGGTCAGGGGACGACGGTCCGGGGCAGCGTCGCGGTCACCGTCGACGGCCGACAGGTGGAGGCCGTCGGAGTCGGTGGCTCCGACGAGGCCCTGCTCCGGCGTCGGGTCGCGATGGTCTTCCAAGACCCGGCTGCATCACTCGACCCCCGCATGACCGTGGCCGCGTCGATCGCCGAACCGTTGCGGACGCACGGCCTGGCCGACAGCCGCAACGGGATGCGGCAACGCGCCGAGCAGCTGCTCGCCGACGTCAGCCTGGACGCGTCGTTCCTCGACCGCTATCCGCACGAGATGTCCGGCGGACAGCGGCAGCGGGTGAGCATCGCGCGTGCGCTGGCCTCGGACCCCGAGATCCTGATCCTCGACGAGTCGACCGCGTCGCTCGATGTCTCCGTGCAGGCCAGCGTGCTGGACCTGCTCGCCGAGCTGCAGCGCGAGAAGAACCTCACCTACCTGTTCATCGCGCACGACCTGGCCGTCGTCGAGCAGATCAGCGACACCGTCGCGGTGATGCAGGAGGGGAAGGTCGTCGAGAGCGGACCGGCGTCGGAGATCCTGCACGACCCGGCGACCGACTACACCCGCAAGCTGCTCGCGGCGATCCCGCCCGAAGTGCCGCAGCGGGCGTGACGACCCCGTCGACCAGAACCCGACCTGCGGTGCGTCAGCGAGCAGCCAGCGCCGCCTCGGCCGCACGGAATCCGCACATGCCGTGCACGCCGCCGCCGGGTGGGGTCGAGGCCGAGCACAGGTACACGCCCTCGACTCCCGTGGCGTAGGGATTCGGCGTCAGGCGCGGACGGGCGATGAGGTGCCACAGGTCGTTTCGGCCGCCGCCGATGTCCCCCGAGACGTAGTTGGCGTTCTCGGCCTGCAGATCGGCTGGGCCTGCGCTCCGCGTGGCCCGGATCCGCGATCGGAACCCCGGGGCGAAGCGTTCGATCTGGGCCGTCACCGCCTCCGTCGCGTCGCCGCTGAATCCCTGCGGCACATGCGCATACGCCCACAAGGGCTTGAGGTCACCCTTTGCCCGGCCCGGGTCGGCCAACCACTGCTGCCCGATGAGGACGAAGGGATCGTCGGGCATCCGACCGCCGAGCACAGCGTTCTCCGACCTCACGACCTGGTCCATCGTGCCGCCGAGATGCACGACGCCCGCCCGGTCACAACCGGGTGCGGTCCAGCCGACCTCGCCGTCGATCACATAGTCGACCTTGAACGCTGCCGGTCCGGCCTGATGATGCCGGTACCCCCGCGCAACGCGCTCGGGCTGTTGGGTCCCGAGAATGCGCTGCGCGGCAGTGGGATCGACATCCAAGAGGACGATGTCGGCGTCGAGTTGCGCACGTGAGTGCACGGGGTTGCCGGTGACGATCTTGCCCCCGAGATCTTCCAGGAGGGCCGCGAGCGCACGGGAGATCGCCGCCGAACCGCCCTCGGCGACCGGCCAGCCCGCGACATGTCCGGCGGCGGTGAGCATGACTCCGCCCGCGGCCGTGCCGATGTGGTTCAGGCGGACGAACGGATGTGCCGCGATACCGATGAACAGGGCCCGCGCCTGGGGCGTCGAGAAGGCTCTCGCCAGCGTGGTCGCGGGCAGTGCCGACCGGGCCGCGAAGCCGGCGAAGCGCAACGGATGCCGCGGCACCCTGAGCATCGGGCCGAGCGCATCGTCGGCGATGGTGCCGAAATGCTCGCCGAGCGAGCCGAACATCGCCCGCCACCGACGACCGTCGGGACCCAGCCCCGCTGCGGTCTTCTCGACGGATCGATAGAACAGGCCGGCGGTGCCGTCGTCGAGCGGGTGCGCGGCGTCGATCTCGGGATTGAGAAACCGTAGCCCGTACCGCTCGAGTCCGAGGGTCTGAAGGTAGGGCGAGGCAGCGCCGAGCGGATGGAAGGCCGAGCAGACGTCGTGCACGATGCCGGGTTCGAGGAACTCTGCGCTCCGCGTCCCGCCGCCGATCTCGTCGGCAGCCTCGAAGACCGTGACGTCGAGACCTGCCTGCGCGAGGCGCACCGCGCCTGCGAGTCCGTTGGGTCCGCTGCCGACGACGACCGCTGTTCTCATCCGGACACCGTAACCGGCAGACGCGGCGCGGGACCCTGCATGCCGAACCCGGTCGGTCAGCGGATCTTGAAGATGACCATCCGCTGGACGACGAAGTTGATCACGGTCGCGGTGCCCTGGGCGATGACGAAGGCGATCGCGGAGTAGAGGGCCGTCTCCTCCCACAGGTGCGACAACCAGCCGTACAACCCGACGTTCACCACGAAGGTCACGAGGTAGAGGCACACAACGGCGATGAACCGCGCGGTGCTCGGCTCGGCACGGAAGGTCCAGCGACGGTTGATGAGATACGCCGTGGTGGTGCCGAGGATGAACCCGCCCGCCTTCGCCACACCCCCCGGCACTCCGACGACGTACTGCAGGAACATGGTGAGGGCGTAGTCGAGGACGGCTGAGCCCGCGCCCGTGATGACGAACCGGATGAGCTGGGTTTTCAGGTCGACGTCGGTCGATGCCTCTTCGTCGTCGAGCGGCAACTCCATCGGCATCGGCGCATGCCGGGTGGCGAAGTCCTCGTGACGCGGGTGATCGGCGTCGTGGAGATGGTGGTCAGCGCCGACGGCGTTCTCGTCGTGGTCACCGGGATCGGGTCGAGACACGCTGACACCCTAGCCGAGGCGGGTCAGAACTCCTCGTCGACGTCGGAGTCGCGGGCGGCACGTTCGCCGCGGTCGAGGGTGGCGAGTTCGGCGAGATCCGCGTCGTCGAGAGCAAAATCGAAGAGGTCGGCGTTCTCGAGCTGTCGCCCGGTGTGCGACGACTTCGGAACCACGCTGATGCCGTTCTGCACCGACCACCGCAACGCGATCTGGGTCGGCGACTTGCCGTACTTGCGCGCGATGCGGAGGATGACCGGATCGGCGAGCAGCCCCTCCTTGCGGCCCGTCGGATGCCATGCCTGTGCGTGAATGCCTTTCTCGGCCATGAACTCTCGCAGTTCGGTGCGCGGCAGGACCGGCGAGCACTGGATCTGGTTGAGCACCGGCCACCGCCCAGTCTCGTCGAACAGCATCTGGAGGTGATGCTGCTTGAAGTTCGACACGCCCGGCGTGCGGACATATCCCTCGTCGGCCAGCGTCAGCAAGGCCTTCCACGAGTCGACGGTGCGGCCGAGGCTCGGGCACGGCCAGTGGATGAGGTAGACGTCGATGTGGGCGACGCCCAGCCGCCGGGCGCTCTCTTTGGCGGCGTTGATCGCCTCGTCGAAACCCTGGTCGCCGCCACCCAACTTGGTCTGCACCACGATGTCCTCGCGGGGGACACCGGTGCCGTGCAGGCCCATTCCGACGCTCAGCTCGTTGCTGTACCGCGGCGCGGTGTCGAGGAGGCGGTAGCCGGATTTGATGGCCGACCCAACGGCGCTCACACACGGCCGGCCGAGCATGTTGTAGGTGCCGAGCCCCACCAGGGGGATCGAGTTTCCGTTGCTGAGCTCGACCGAGGGGATGTCCACCGCATCAGGATATGTCGACAACCGCATCCTGCGTCGTGTGTCGATCTGGAACGCTGGACCGATGGGCATCGCAGACGACTCGTCGTATGACGACATCGTGATCGGCGCGGGCCACAACGGCCTGACCGCCGCCGCGTACCTCGCCCGCGCCGGACGCCGCGTGCTGGTCCTGGAGAAAGCGGACCACGTCGGCGGCGCCACCGTGTCCGCGACACCGTTCGCCGGTCTGTCCGCGCGGTTGTCGCGGTACTCCTACCTGGTCTCGCTGATGCCGCGCGCGGTCATCGCCGACCTCGACCTCGACATCTCGCTCGTCCGCCGACGCTATTCGTCGTACACACCGGTGCCCTCGGACCCGGCGCGCGGAATCCTGGTCGACACCCTCGACGACGACGCGACGGCCGCGACGTTCCGGGAGGTGACCGGGTCCGACGTCGGCTTCACCGCATGGCGGTCGTTCTACCGTCGGCTCGGCGTGGTCGCCGACCGCGTGTTCCCGACCATGACCCAACCCCTACGCACCGCGGCCGAGATGCACGACCTCGTCGTCGGCCGAGACGGGCTCACCACCGACACCTCGACCGCCGAACTGTGGGAAGCGCTCACGACGCTGCCGCTGGGCACGCTCCTGCGCCAGTACTTCGACGACGATCTCGTCCGCGGCATCGCAGCGACCGACGGACTCATCGGCACCTTCGCCGACCTCGACGATCCGTCCCTGCGCCAGAACATCTGCTTCCTCTACCACGTCATCGGCGGCGGAACCGGGGACTGGGATGTGCCGGTCGGCGGCATGGGCGCGGTGTCGGGAGCGCTGTATCAGGCGGCGAACTCGGCGGGCGCCGACTTCGTGACGGGAGTCGAGATCACCGGTGTCGATCCCGACGACGGCACCGTCGAGACGACGAACGGGACCTTTCGCGGGTCGATGCTCTATGCGGCGTGCGCGCCGCAGGTCTTCAACACGTTTCTCGACGGGGTGCCGATCCCCTGCGAGCCCGACGTTCGGGGTGCACAGCTCAAGATCAATCTGCTGCTCGACCGGTTGCCGCGACTCCGCGACGGGTCGGTCTCGCCGGCGGCGGCCTTCGCCGGAACGTTCCACATCAACCAGACCGCAACCCAACTAGGCGATGCGTGGCGGCAGGCGAATCGTGGTGAGGTGCCGGATCTCCCACCCTGCGAGATCTACTGCCACACCCTCAGCGATCCGTCGATCCTGGGACCGGAGCTGGCCGGCAAGCACACGCTGACCCTCTTCGGTCTGCACATGCCGCCCGAGGTGTTCGACGAACCCGGTGCCGTCGAACACGCCGTCGGTGCAACCTTCGCGTCGTTGAACTCCGTACTCGGAGAACCCGTTCAGTCGGTCATCGCGCATGACCTGAACGGTCGTCCGTGCATCGAGGTGAAGACGCCGCAAGACCTCGAAGACACCATCGGACTCCCCGGCGGGCACATCTTCCACCGGCCGTTGCAGTGGCCATGGGCCGAGACCGCCGCCGAAGTCGGCCAGTGGGGCGTCGAGACCCCGCATCCGCGAGTGTTGTTGTGCGGGGCGGGTGCTCGACGCGGCGGCGGGGTCAGCGGCATCCCGGGCCGCAACGCCGCTGCCGCGGTACTGGGAGTGGACGCGTTGGGCTGACCGGCTCACCGATCCGACCCGGGCCGCTCAGGTGAAGGTCAGTGCCGACACGAGTGCCGACACGAGCCTCGGTATCGCAGTTCGATCCGCCGCGGCGTGCGCGGGGTCCAGCTGCCCGATCGACATCCCCCGACACTCAGGGTCTCGCAGCAGCGTGACCAGGGCCTGTTCGAGGATCGCGATGGTCGGGCCACTGTTGCGTCCGTTCACGTTCTCGGCGATCGGCGCGTCCAGGAAGTCGAGCACGTCGACGTCGAGGTGCACCACGAACGGACCGGGGGCGAGAGTGCTGCGGGCGGTGCGGGCCGCATCTCCGGGGTCGTCGCAGAGCGTTCGCTGATCGACGATCGGGAGTCCCAGCTCGGCAACCTGATCGCGTTCCCACCGAGTGGTCTCCCGAGTCACATCCACTCCGAGGTAGACCAGGTCCGACGGGTGCAGCCGTGCAGCTGCCGCCGAGCACGAGCAGACGCTGCCCGGCTGCGAGCAAGCCGGCAGCAGCTGCGGAGAGTTCCTCGAGTGCATCTGTCTCGTCACCCAGGTTCTGCGCGAACGGGCTCTCCCGGTCGGGAAACCACAACCGGGTCGTGAGATCTCCCGCGTCGACGACCTCCGCGCCGGTGGCAGCCAGCTGCTCGATGAGGCCGGCATCCCGCAATGCGGTGGGCGCACGTTCGACGCCCACGCAGTAGGCACCGGCACTACTCGGCGCCCCCAACACCGTGATCTTCACCGAGTCCTCCTGGCGGCCTGGGTCACTCCCCCTCGATCTTCTGCGAGTTCGCCCATCGGCGTCCGGGGTCGCCACCCCATGCATCCCAGGCCACACGTCCGGCCGAGGGAAAACCGTCCTCGCCGTTGCTGAACCCGGTGGCGTCCTTGTCCACCTCGTGGCGGGAGAAGTAGTTGCGCATCTTGCGGATCTGCTCGTCGTCGACGTCCTTGCCCTCGGCCAACTGGTGGGCCCGATGGCGGCCGGTGTCGGTGAATCCCTTGCCCGCCTTGCCGTCGTCGATCCATCGAACCGCGCGCTGGGCTGCTTCCTGGACGTCCTTGGGAGGCTTGTGACTCATGTGCCGGGCTCCTGTCGTCGGGTTGTGTCCACCGCGTGCCCCTCGACGACGGCCGTGAAACCCGCGGCCTGTCGCCACCGGGGTCAGCTGTGGACCGGCCACGCGATCTCGGTTGTCCCGCTCTGGCCCGGGATGCCGTCGACATACGTCTCCCTGACCGGCCCGGGCGCACCGATCCCGTGCTCGCTGACGTAGGCCCCGAGGTCGGCGTAGACATCACCGATGGTCGCGTCGTCGCCGTGGTGAGTGGCGACAGCCATGTGAACCGGCGGCAGGACCTCCCGTCGCACGCGTCCGCCGCCCGTTGCGGCGGCTGTCGGTGACACCGGCCAGAAGACGGCGCAGTCGCCGCGCTCGTCGAGGAACAGCTCCGTCGACCACAGGCCACCCCGAGGTCCCTGAGCGGAGAGCGCCGAACGCTCGAGCTCGTCGTCCAGGTCCTCGTTGGCCTTAGTGAACCATCCGCCGAGATCTACCAGGTCGATCGTGTCGCGAATGACGAGGACCGATACTGCCGGGACCACACGGCGCTCGATCGGCGCCGACGTGGGCGCCGAGTCCGTCAACAGTCGGCGCAGCGATTCCACCGCGGACTGCGTCTCCGCGAGACGTTGCTCCATCCGACGCAGATGATCGGCGATGATCTCGTTCTTGGCAGCTGCGGAGGGCGCTGTCAGCGCACAGCGCACCTCCTCGACCGGCATGTCGAGTGACCGGAGGTGGTGGATCACACGTGCGTCGTCGATCTGCTCGGGTGTGTAGTAGCGATACTGAGTGGCGGCATCGATGCGAGCCGGCTCGAGCAGACCGACGCGGTGGTAGAACCGCAACGCTTTCGCGCTGAGACGGGTGGCTCGGCTGAAGTCACCGATGGTCATCATGCTGGGCACCTCGCCATCCTCCCCCTTCCCCCAGGGGGAAGCTCAACTCGTCGGTGACTTCATGGACCGCGCTTGACCTTCCCCTTGGGGGAACGGCCAGTGTGTGGGTTCGGAAGAAGAACACGAGACGCGAGCTACCGAACGAAAGGCATCATCACGATGGTTTCCATCCCCTCGCTCCCGCCGGCCGTCGAGACATACCTCGACGCGACACCGAGCACAGATCCGACCCAGATCTCCGCGCTGTTCGCCGAGTTCGCCACCGTCGTCGACGACGGACACACTTACGACGGGCGTGCCGCGATCGCCTCGTGGCGCGCGGCTGTCGCCGACGCGTTCACGTACACGGCCACACTGATGCGTATCGAGCGCGACGGCGACGCCGTCATCGCCATCCAGCGCATCGAAGGCGACTTCCCCGGCGGCAGAGTGGATCTGGCCAACCGGTTCACGGTCGACGCCGGCGGCCACATCAGCTCGCTACGCATCGAACCGGTGCAGTAGCGGGTCGGGATCCGAACGACCGTCAGAGCCGTTGCGCGACGGTCGGACTCATCTGCTCGTCGAGTTCGGGTTCCAGGCGGGTCCGTCGCGCAGGTAGCGACACGAACGGCGTCGGCCACCAGAACCACCGGCCGGAGAGACGTGCGATCGCCGGCATGACCAGGGTCCGCACGATGAGAGTGTCGATCAGGAGTCCGATGGCGACGGTCGTGCCGATCTGCGCGACATTGTGGGCGTAGCTGGCGAGCATGGCCAGCATCGTGATCCCGAACGTCAGACCTGCCTGCGTGACAACACTTCCCGTGCCGACCATGGCGCGAATCAGTCCGGTGCCGCCGCCGGCCCCGTACTCCTCCCGAAAGCGGCTGACCAGCAGCATGTTGTAGTCGGCGCCGACGGCCACCAGGAAGGTGAACGCGATCGGCGCGACCGACCAGTGCAGTGGATTGCCGATGATGCCCTGCCACAGGAACACCGACACCCCCATTGCCGACAGGTACGACAGGCCGACGGTCCCGATCACGGCGAGCGCCGCCACCAGACTGCGCAGCAGGAACAGGACGACGCAGAACACGAAGGCGAAGGCGGCGACGACGATGGCGATGAAGTCCTCGTGCGCGAACGACTCGATGTTCAGCAGGGTCCCGCCGGGGCCGCCGATGCTGACGGTGGATCCGGCCAGGGACGTGTCCTTGATCGCGCCCAGGGCAGTCGGGATGACGTGCGCGCTCACGTCCATCGCGTCACGGCTGAATCCCTCACGCTGCGGGGTGACGATCATCCGCGTCGCCTTGCCGTCGTCGGAGAAGTAGTACGGGATTCCGCTCTGGAAGAGCGGGCTCTCCAACGCCTGGCTCGGAAGGAAGAATCCGCCGGCAGCGGGACTGCCCGCCGAGTACGCGCCACTGACCTCGTCGAGAAAGTCGGTGATCTCACCCACCTGCGGGAGGAGAGCCCCCAGGGTCGTGCGCAACGGCCCGATCAGGTCGCGGATCTGTGTGACCGTGGCGCGCAGCGTCGGGATCTGCTCGGTGGCGGTGGGCAAGGCGCCACTCAGGGACCGCGTGCCGTCGGCTAGATCCCGGACCGATTCGCGGAGGGCGGGAACGTCGTCGAGAACGGACAGCCCGGTCAGGGCGGTGCGGCACGCGGCGACATCCCCACACTGCGGGATCGACCGGACCAGCCCGCGCATCGGTGCGATCCCCGCCGAGAGTTCGTCGACCTTGGCCAGCGTCGAGTCGCTGGTCTGCTGCAGTTGCGTGGTGGCGTCGGACAGCGACCCCGCGCCGGCCGCCCCTTGCCGCAGCGCGGCGTCGACGCCGTCGATGGCGGTGTCCAGGCGGTCGACCGTTGCGCCGATCGCGTCGAGATCGGTGATCCGATCGCGCAGAAGCGATGTCATCTGCCCGAAGCGGTTCCCGATGTACCCGGCCTGCGAGGTGAGGGTGCCCTGATCGAGGGTCTGCCCGAGGGGGCGGGTGATGCCCTGGACCGCGTTCACACCGTCGATCGAGGCGACCGCGTCGGTCATCTGCGCGAGTGCGATCAGATCCGCCGAGTTGCGCATGTCGTGGTCGGATTCGACGATGAGTACGCTCGGCGCCATGATGTTGGGCGGTAGATGTCTGTCTGCCGCAGCGAATCCCACGTTCGCGGGCGAGTCCGCCGGTTGCGCGCGGCGTTCGTTGTAGCTCGGCGCGTACATGGCGAGCGGAAGGATCATGACCGCGAGAACGGTGAGCGCCGCCGCGAGTACCGGACCCGGCCAGCGTGCGACGGTGGTGCCGATGCGGCGCCAGCGTCGCGGTGAGGCCGACTCCCGGGGTTCCACGAAACCCAGTCGGGTCGCGACCGCGAGGACCGCCGGCCCGAGGGTGAGTGCAGCGGCGAGGGTGATGAGAATTGCTATGGTGCAGGGCAATCCCGACGTGCTGAACATGGCGAGTCGGGTTGCCGCCAGGCAGGCCATCGCACCCGCGACGGTCAGCGCCGATGCGACGACGATGTGCTGCACACCGGCCAGCGCGTCGTAATAGGCGTCCTCCCGGTCGCGCCCCTTACGTCGGGCCTCTTGATAGCGGCCCACCAGGAAGATCCCGTAGTTGGTGCCTGCGCCCAGGACGATCACCGCCGACAGCGCCGCGGCGAAGATCGACACCTTGATGACCTCGTTCTCGGCCAGGAAGGAGATGGTCGCGCGGGCCACCGCCAGGGCCAGTCCCACGCCCAACAGGGGGACCATCGCGGTGACCACAGATCGGTAGACGAGCAGCAGCACGGCGCCGACCAGCAACGCGCACACCGACACCAGCAGGATGATGGAGTCGTTGATGGCCACCATCTCGTCGTTGACGACGGCCGACGGTCCGGTGACGTGAACGTCGATGCCGGGTGGCGGCGTCGACGCGGCGATCGTGTCGCGCGCGGACTGGGTCGACTCCATGGCCAGCGCCGTGCCCATGTTGCCGGCGAGGTTGACCAGCACATAGGCGACATGACCGTCGGAACTCTGCGCCGCCGGGGCGAGATCGGGATTCGACCACAGGTCCATCGCGGAGTTCACGTGTTCGGTGTCCGCGGTCAGCTCGGCCAGGAGTTCGTTGTAGTAGGTGCGGGCTTCCGGTCCCAGCGGTTCGTCACCCTCCATCAGGACGTAGACGAAGTTGTTGCTGCCCCCGCCGCCGAAGTACTCGCCCATCTTGACCAGCGCCTGCACCGACGACGCCTCGTCGGGCAGGAAGGACTGGGCGTGTTCGGTGACCGTCGATTCCAGCTGCGGTACAACGATGTTGAGACCACCGGCGATGAGCAGCCAGATGGCGATGACCGGGATCGAACAGGCGTACAGGAAGCGCGCGAACCGGGGACGCGACGATGCCCCGTCACGGAGCACCTCGTGGTGCACGGGTCGCCGGACCTCCTCGAAGAGCCCGTGCCGAAGGCGCGCGAGCCGACCGCGTGTGGTGGCCATCTGCCGTTCCCCGTCGTCGGTGCTCATCTACGCCACCGGAACCAGACAGTTGGCGACCGTGCTGCCGTCGGCGCCCGACCCGGCTTGCCGCGCGCGCTCGAATCCGTTGACCCGCACCGCACATGACACCGTTCCGCGGCCCGATGACTGGGTCAGGACCCCGACGGATGTCGTCAGTTCCCGCGTTCGGAGCACCACCCGCCACGGAACGGACACCTTGTCGTCGACGACCCGCCCACTGGGCTCGATGTAGGACACCCGCGCGGATGATCCCGCCGGGCCGGTCACCACGTACTCGATCGACTTGTCGCGCACGACGCCCGCCTGCGGCGCCGGGGGTGAGTGCCCGATCGCCCGGTCCGGGATCTCACTCAAACGCAGTTTGCCCACATAGAACGCCGACACCGCCATCACGGCAATGACCACCAGAACGATCCACAGCGAGCCGCCACGTGCACCGGATTTCTTCATCGGACCCCCATCGACATCAGCCCTCGTGCGGTTCGACCTGGACTTTCCCTGGTCTGACCACACTCAGACTGCCAGTGGCAGGGACTCTATATGTGACATCGATCGTTGGCAAGGTTTCGCCCCTCCTTCCGGGGGTGGTGAGTCACGTCACCAGGCGCGAGCATTGGCTTGTCGCGCAGCGAACAGAGTCTGCCCCTGTGACGGAAGGCGTTGCCCATGAGTACGAGTCGGTTTCCCCTGACCGAGCTTGCCGACCTGCCACCTGACCTTCGTGAACGGATCGAACCCATCGTGTCGAAGTCGGGTTTCGTCCCCAACATCTTCCGCGCACTGGGGCACCGACCAAACGAGTTGCGAGCCTTCTTGGACTACCACGACGTCCTGATGGACCAACCCGGGCCACTGTCGAAAGCCGAGCGCGAACTGGTCGTGGTCGCCTCGTCCGGAGCGAACCGGTGCATCTACTGCGTCGTCGCCCATGGCGCCATTCTGCGTGTGCGGTCCAAGGACTCACACCTGTCCGATCATGTCGCAACCAACCCGGCGGGCGCGAACCTGGATGGTCGGCAGCGCGCGATCGTCGATCTCAGTCTCGCCCTCACCAGGACACCGGAACTGTTCGCGGACAGTGACATGGCCCGGGCTCGGTCAGCGGGGCTCACCGACGACGAGATCTGGGACATCGGTGCGATCACGGCGTTCTTCGCCGCATCCAACCGTCTCGCACACCTGACGGCGGTCGCACCCAACGACGAGTTCTACTCCATGGGACGGTGACTCGGAGGGTCGGCGAGGCGATCTGGTTCTCGACCCCGCCACTCATCCGACCAGCGGCCCACCGAGTTTCCAGTATCCGAGGAACGCGACGTGATTCTTGTCCATGCCGAGTTCGTGTGTGAGGTACCGACGAATCCGGGTCGTCGTGGTCGATTCACCGGCGATCCAGGCATAGGCGGCCGGGAGCGTGTCCCGGAAGTCGCCCGCATGCCGAGCACCCCAGTCCCGCACCGCTTCTTCGAGCCGTCGGCCCGTGTCGGGCCCGCGGGTGACGTGCTGTATCCGAGCGTGCGGATGACCCGCGCCGACGATGTCGTCGAGTGGGTCGGCGAGTTCGAGCAACACATCCGTGCGGGTGGTGGGCGGCGTGGCGGCAATGATGTTGCCGATCGCCGGCATCGCGGATTCATCACCGATCAGGAGCAACCGATCAGGTGCGTGAGGTGGCTGGTAGTGAATTCCATACCCGGTGCGCCCGACCCGGACGTCCGGCCCGGTGATCACGAGACGGTCGCCGGCCGAACAGGTCAGAGCCCACCGCGAAGCCGGCCCGGCCGGCTCGTGGACGAACACGTCGACATCGATCTCACCCTGGTCGGGACGGATCGCCGACGGGGTGTAAGTCCGCAGCTCGTTCCTGCGGTCCGCCGGGAGCTCCTTCCAACGGGTGTACCACTGCTTCGGGTGCGGGGTCGGGTTCTCGAGGAGTCCGAAGTCGGGTTCGGTGCCGTCGACCATGGGCAGGACGAGCTTGATGCGTTGGTCGAGGCCCCAGGGAGCGAAATTCCCCAGCGACGGGTCGAGCAGGGTGACGCGGATGAAGTTCGGCGAGATCCGTTGTGTGGCAGAGACTGTCACCGGGAACGCGCTGTACTCCCACGGTCGGGTCGATTCGATCGACTGCGTCATTGTGCTGTCTCCTCGTGCGGGATGGATCCGACGGGCATCGGACGGGGTACGACGAGGGGCCCGCCGGTGATGGGATCGGCGATGACGACATTGGGCAGGTCATAGATTTCTTCGACCCGTTGGCTGGTGACCACCTCCGCGGGTGGGCCTGCGGCGAGGATCTCACCCTCCCGCATGGCGATGATGTGATCGGCGTACCGGGCTGCGTGATTGAGGTCGTGCAGGACCGAGATGACGGTACGTCCCTGGCGGTTGAGATGCGCGAACAACTCCATGAGCTCCACCTGGTGGGCGATGTCGAGAAATGTTGTCGGCTCATCCAGGAGGAGAAGATCGGTCTCCTGGGCCAACACCATGGCCACCCAGATGCGTTGGCGTTGCCCGCCGGAGAGCTCGTCGACGCGTCGCGGGGCGAGATCGACAGTCCCCGTGGCCTCGAGCGCGTCGAGGACCGCCTGCTCATCGGCACTGCTCCATTGCCGCAGCAGACCCTGGTGCGGATATCGCCCCCGCGCAACGAGATCGGCGACGGTGATCCCGTCCGGCGCGATCGCGGACTGTGGGAGCAGACCGAGGCGCCGCGCCACGTCTTTCGCCGGCCGGCTCGAGATCGCCTTGCCGTCGAGGATCACCTGCCCGGACGTGGGCGCGAGAAGTCGTGACAGGCCACGGAGAAGTGTGGATTTGCCACACGCGTTCGGGCCGATGATCACGGTGAACGACCGGTCCGGGATCGACGCACTCAGCCCGGCGATGATGGTCTTGCCGTCGTAGCCGAGGGTCACGTCGTCGGCGCGCAACCGCACGGAGCCCTCCGTCGACGTGCGGGGCAGGTTGCCGGATGTGGGTGAGTGTTTGTCAGGCACGACGACGGATCTCCTGGATGATCATGGCGACGAGGTAGATGCCTCCCACCGAGACGGTGACCACCCCGACGGGCAGCGTCACGGGCAGAACGTGCTGGGCGATCACATCGGACGCCAACAGCAACAGTGCCCCCACGAGCGCCGATACCGTCAGCGACAGATACGGAGTCGCGGACAGTCGTCGTGCGATCTGCGGGGCCGCGAGGGCGATGAAGGCGACCGGCCCGATGACCGCGGTCCCCGCTGACACAAGTGTGACGGCGCTGAGCAGTACCACTGTGCGAACGAGGGCGGGGCGGGCCCCGGTGGCCGCGGCCACGTCGTCACCGAGGTCGAGCTGCCGCAGCCGCGGCGTCAGGACCGCCAGCACCATCACCGGGACGATCGCCACGCCTACGGCGCCGATCAAAGGCGTTGCGGTGACACCGTTCAGGCTCCCCGCGCCCCAGGCGGAGGCGAACATCGCGGTGTCCAGCTCGACCTCGAGGAGCATCCACGTGTTGAGCGACGCCAGCATCGCCGCCACCCCGATGCCGGTGACGATGAGGCGGAAACCCTGCAATCCGCCCTTGTAGGCGAGCATCCAGATGACTGCGGCGGTCACCACACCACCGACGACCGCTCCGGCTGTGATCTGCGACCAGCTCGCCGAGAACACCACAACGGTGACGAGCATGCCGGTGAACGCCCCGTTGGACAGACCCAGAATGTCCGGACTGGCCAACGGGTTCCGGGTCACCGTCTGGAAGATCGCACCGGCCACCGCCAGTAGTGCGCCGAGAATGATCGCGGCAAGGGTGCGTGCCAGTCGCCATTCGAAGACCACGGTGCGATCGAGCGCGTCGCCCCCGCCCAGCAGGGTCTCGACGACGGCAAGTGGCGACAACGGATAGGTTCCCAGCCCGAGTGCGACGACACCGAGGACGACGACGGCGAGACCGAGGCCGACACCCACGGCCACGCTGCGCGCCCGCACCGGCACCGCGTACGGACCGACGCCGATCACCCGCCGTCGGTAGCCGACGTCGATCAACCCGGTGCCGGTCATGACAGCGTGCTCGCTTTCTGCCGCCGAACCAACAGGATCAGTACCGGCGCCCCGACGAACGCCGTGACGATGCCGACCGGAATCTCCGCCGGCGAGATGAGGATTCGCCCCAGCACGTCGGAGAGGAGGACGAGCACCGGCGCCAGGACCACCGACGCCGCCAGGATCCTGCGCTGGTCCACCCCGAACAACCACCGCGCCACATGCGGAACCATCAGTCCCACAAAGGCGATCGGCCCGGCGAGCGCGGTAGCGGTGCCTGCCAGAACCGTCACCGACGCGATGACGCCGATGCGGAGGGCGCGCACGTTCGCCCCCTGCGCCCGCGCGACATCCTCGCCCAGCGCGAGCGCATTCAACCCGGCGGCCAGCACGAACGCCGCGAGCAAGGCGACCGCGACGAGCGGCACGGTCGGGGCCAGCACATCCAGCCCGCGACCGACCAGCGAGCCCGCATTCCACGAACGCATGTGCTCGAAGGCATCCGGATTGCTCAGCGTCATACCCGTGGTCATGCCGGAGAACACCGCGCCCAGCGCCACGCCGGCAAGGGTGAGGCGCACCGGGTCGGCCGAACCGCGGCCCGACGAACCGATGACATACACCCCGAGCGTGACCACCAGCGCCCCCAGAAGCGCCAGCCAGACCGAGGTGAGAATGCTCTGCAACCCGAAGAACGCCACTCCGACCGCAACCGCGAACGCAGCGCCCGCGTTGACTCCCAGGATGCCCGGGTCGGCGAGCGGATTACGGGTGAACGCCTGGATCAACGCGCCGGCGGCGCCGAGTGCCGCCCCCACCACCAGGCCGACGGCCGTACGCGGGATCCGCAGCTCCATGACCACGTACCGCGCCTCGGGCGAACCGCCACCCCGGAGAACCTCGAGCACCGCTGCCGGTGTGATCGAGTTCGACCCGATCATCAGCGACATCGCCACCGCGACAATGAGAAGAAGCGCCACACCCATCAGGCCGATCGGCGTCGGCAAGGCCCGCAGCATCCGTTCGGACGCCGCGTTCTCGCTGCCGGTGCCGGCGGGTGCGTCGATCAACGACGACATCAGGGTTTCTGGAGAAACCGCTCGATGTCGTCGAGAACAAGTGCGCCGCCCTTGAGCCCGACTCCCGAGATCCAATAGCTGGTGTCCACCAATGTCACCGACGGAAACGCAGCCCGGTTCTGGGTGATGGCAGCAGGGATCGTCGACGGGTCGTCGACATCACTCGTCGTGATGAACACGTCGTCGGCCACCGCCTGCCGGATGTTCTCCGGCGAGATGTCGGCCTGCAGACCGTCTTCCCATTCGCGGCCGGGGATCGTGTACCCCACACACTGCAGGGTCCCGCCGGCGAAGCTGATCGGTCCGTACAGGCTCAGTGTCGTCTCGTCGCGCGGCCGGATCAGATTCGCTGTCTCGCCCTCGACGTCATAGGTGTCCTTGATCTGGGCGCACCGCTCGTTGAAGCCGTTCAGCATCTCCTGCGCTTTGTCCTTGCGGCCCAACGCCTGCCCGACCAGGAGGACGTTCTCCTGCCAGGGGTCCGCCTGCGACGCCATGAAGACCGTCGGCGCGATCGACTCGAGCTGGTCGTACAACTTGGAATGACGAGACTCGGTACCCAGGATCAGGTCCGGCTTCAAGGCGGCGATCGATTCCAGATCGGGTTCCGGCACCGTTCCGACCGGCTCCACCCCATCGACGCCCAGATACTTCGGAATCCCCGCCACGTTGCTGGCCACCGCGGCGCCCACCGGCGTCACCCCGAGCGCGACCGCGGTATCCAGTTCCACCGGCTCGAGCACGACGACCCGCTGCGGATTCGTCGGAACGTCTGCCGTGCCGCGGGCATGCTCCACACTCTGCGTTCCGCCACCGGCAGCAGAGTCGTCCTCGCCGTCCGACTGAGACGAGCACCCCGCCAAACCCACGACGATCGCCGCCGCCAGCACCACTCCACGTCGAACCACGGACGCACGCATGCAACAAGCCCTTTCACGAATCGGCGCTGCCGAGAGCGGCACCGGTCAACCCCAACCCTGCCAGTTAGCGCATCCTAACCTAACGGATCGTGGCGGCAGTGAGGGGTCCGAGACGTGCCTCGAGCACGTGCCCCGGCGGCTCGAGTCCGCCAACTCACCCGCATGGGTGGGACATAATCGCGGACATGCAGAAGCCGGCTTGCCCGATCCGACGCCGGACCACACCCGAGGTCCGGGAGGCGCTGCTCGTCGCGGCCGTCGCCGAGCTCGACGAGGCCGGTCCGGAGAAGGCGAGCCTGCGCGCCATCGCTCGCCGCGTGGGAATCACCCATCAGTCGGTGGCCCACCACTTCGCCGATCGCCGTGCGCTGTTCACGGCGGTGGCCGTGCAGGGGTTCGACACCCTGCACGCCGAGCACACCCGTGCGCTCGAACAGCTGCCCGGCAATGCGCCGCTCGGAGAGGCGGTGGCCACTCTGGGCCAGGTCTACGTCCGGTTCGCGCGCGACCACCGCGCCGCGGTCGGCCTGATGATGGGTTCACGCCTGGTCGACAACAAAGCCCCGGAGCTGGTCGCGGCCCGGGCACGGGCGTGGGAACTCCACATGCGCACGGTCTCCGACGCCGCGGATGACGGCTGGGGCGGCGGAGTGCCCGGCAATCTCATCGCGATCGCGACCTTCGCGATGGCGCACGGGCTGGCCTCGCTGGAGACCGACTTCGCCACCGAGCTGCCCGACGGCACCGGGGTCGAGGACCTGCTGTCGTTGGTCAACGCCGCGATCATCACTCCCCCGCGTCACGATTCCTGATCCACGGCACCGTCGACCCTGGTCCGTCAGAACAGGTGGGCCCTGCGGCCCGCCGTGGCGCGGGCAGGGTGCGCAGGCCGATCGACCTGGCCGGTCGGGTAGGTGATCAACCTGGCCAACTCGGTTGCAACGTTGCGCGACTTAGTGTCGGGCGTCACATTTTCTTGGACCAGTGTTGCCCGGAGCGCCGAGTGGCTGGCCCCTGAGTAAAGGGAGGCCATCATGGCCATCGACGATTCGGCGAGCGCGCACCACGCAGGGGGTGCGGACAGCCATTCGGAGTCTTCGGACTATCTGGCAAGACGCCAGCTCAAGGGCGGGACCGCGGGGTGGTTGTTGCTCGCCGGCCTGGGCGTGAGTTACGTGGTCTCCGGCGACTACTCGGGGTGGAATTTCGGACTGGCACAGGGCGGTTTCGGCGGGCTCGCGATCGCCGCGGTGGTGATCGCGGCCATGTACCTGTGCCTGGTGCTGGGAATGGCAGAACTGTCCTCGGCCCTCCCCGCGGCCGGTGGCGGTTACACGTTCGCGCGCCGCGCCCTCGGTCCATGGGGCGGCTTCGCCACGGGCACAGCGATTTTGATCGAGTACTCGATCGCACCGGCCGCGATTGCCACGTTCATCGGCGCCTACGTCGAATCGTTGAACCTGTTCGGGATCACCGACGGTTGGTGGGTCTATCTGGCCGTCTATGCGATCTTCATCGGGATTCACCTGTCGGGCGCCGGTGAGGCATTGAAGGTGATGTTCGCGATCACCGCGATTGCGCTGATCGGCCTGGTGATCTTCGCGATCACCGCGATCGGGCACTTCGAGGTCGGCAATCTCACCGACATCGCACCGACCGACGCAGCCGGGGCGTCATCGTTCCTGCCGTTCGGTTACCTCGGCATCTGGGCGGCGATTCCGTTCGCGATCTGGTTCTTCCTGGCCATCGAGGGCGTGCCGCTCGCAGCCGAGGAGGCCGCCGATCCCGAACGCAACGTGCCGCGGGGCATCATCGCCGCGATCAGCGTTCTGCTCGTCACCTGCGTGACCGTGCTGTTCCTCACCACCGGAGCGGGTGGCGCAGGGCCGATGTCGGAGTCGGGCAATCCGCTCGTCGAGGCACTCGGGGATTCGTCGATGGCCAAGGTGGTCAACTACATCGGACTGGCCGGGCTGATCGCGAGCTTCTTCTCGATCATCTACGCATACTCGCGACAGTTGTTCGCGCTCTCGCGCGCGGGTTATCTGCCGCCCGTGTTGTCGGTGACCAACAAGCGCAAGGCGCCGACCCTGGCGCTGATCGTGCCCGGCATCATCGGTTTCCTGTTGTCGCTGACCGGGAAAGGTGACCTGCTGCTGAACATGGCCGTTTTCGGCGCGGCGTCGAGCTACGTGCTGATGATGGTCAGTCACATCATCCTGCGGCGGCGGGAACCCGACATGAATCGCCCCTACCGCACCCCCGGTGGCGTCGTCACCACCGGCTTCGCCCTCGTCGTCGCACTGATCGCCGTCATCGCGACGTTCCTGGTCGACGTGGTCGCAGCATTGTGCTGCCTCGGTGTGTTCGCCTTGTTCATGCTGTACTTCGCGCTGTACAGCCGCCATCACCTGGTGGCCAACTCTCCTGACGAGGAGTTCGCCGCCCTCGCCGAAGCCGAGGAGGATCTCCGATGAGCTACACCCAGACCATCTCGGGCACGACATACACATTCGACGGGCTGGTCGATCTGATGGCCAAGGCCACCCCCCGTCGCTCCGGCGACGAACTCGCCGGGTGCGCCGCCGAGTCCGATGCCGAACGTGCAGCTGCGGCATGGCAACTCGCCGACCTCCCGCTGACGACCTTCCTCGAGAATCCCGTCGTTCCCTACGAGACAGACGAAGTCACCAGACTGATCATCGACACCCACGACCGCCGCGCGTTCCAGGCGGTCGCACACCTCACCGTCGGCGGCCTTCGAGACTGGTTCCTGGAAACCGCGGTCCGGAAGGACAGCGCCGCCCGAATCGCCGCGGTCGCACCGGGACTGACACCAGAGATGGTTGCCGCGGTGTCGAAGATCATGCGCAACCAGGACTTGATCCTGGCCGCGTCGGCAGCAACGGTCTCCGCAGCATTCCGCACGACCGTCGGACTGCCCGGACGCATCTCCACCCGCCTACAGCCCAACCACCCCACCGACGATCCCCGCGGCATCGCCGCAGCAACCCTGGACGGACTGCTGATGGGGTGCGGGGACGCGGTCATCGGGATCAACCCGGCAACCGACTCACCTCACGCCACCTCCGACCTGCTGCACCTGCTCGACGACATACGGCAACGCTTCGGAATTCCGATGCAGTCCTGCGTCCTGTCCCACGTCACCACCACGATCGAGATGGTCGACCAAGGCGTGCCGGTCGACCTCGTGTTCCAGTCCATCGCCGGAACCGAGAAGGCCAACAGCAGCTTCGGGATCGACATCTCGATCCTGCGCGAAGCCAACGAGGCCGCACGGTCGCTGCATCGCGGCACGGTGGGCGACAACCTCATGTATCTCGAAACCGGGCAGGGGTCGGCGCTCTCCGCGAACGCTCACCTGGGGACCGGCGGCAAACCCGTCGATCAGCAGACCCTGGAGGCGCGCGCCTACGCAGTGGCCCGCATCCTCGAACCCCTGCTCGTCAACACGGTCGTCGGATTCATCGGGCCCGAGTACCTCTACGACGGAAAGCAGATCATCCGGGCCGGCCTCGAGGACCACTTCTGCGGCAAGATCCTCGGCCTCCCCATGGGCGTGGACGTCTGCTACACCAATCACGCCGAAGCAGACCAGGACGACATGGACACTCTGCTGACCCTGCTCGGCGTTGCCGGGGCGGCCTTCGTCATCGCGGTCCCGGGCGCCGACGATGTCATGCTCGGCTACCAGAGCCTGTCGTTCCACGACGCGCTGTATGTTCGCCGCGCACTGGGCCTTCGCCCTGCCCCGGAGTTCGAGACCTGGCTCGCCGGGCTCGGCATGGTCGACCCCGACGGACGCATCCTGCCCGTCGATCTGGACACCTCACCCCTGCGATCACTGACCGTGGCCCGATGAACGCCTCCTCCCGGCCGGCGCAGGACCCCTGGGCCGAGTTGCGACAGACCACACAGGCGCGCATCGGACTCGGCCGGGCGGGGAACTCGCTCCCGTCGCGGCGGGTGCTCGAGTTCAAGGCCGCCCACTCCGCCGCCCGCGATGCCGTTCACGAACCACTCGACGTCGCCGCCCTCACCGAGCAGATCAGCGACGTCGACATCGAGCCGGCGTTGCACGTCTCCAGCAGAGCCGGGTCCCGCGGTGAGTATCTACGACGACCCGACCTCGGACGGCAGCCCGACGACCTCTCACATCTGCCCGAGACCGGCTCGGACGTCGGGATCGTGCTCGCCGACGGTCTGTCGCCGCGCGCGCTCGTCGACCACGGACGCGGACTGCTCGCGGCGCTCATCGACGAGTTGGGCTCGCGGTTCTCGATCGCGCCCCCGGTGATCGCCACCCAGGCCCGGGTCGCCCTGGGTGATCACATCGGCGAAACCCTCGGCGCGCAGACGATCATCGTGATCATCGGCGAACGTCCCGGTCTGTCGGTCGCGGACAGTCTGGGGATCTACCTCACCCACCTCCCCCGGCCGGGGCGCAGCGATGCCGACCGGAACTGCATCTCCAACATCCACCCGCCCGACGGGCTCGACTACACGACCGCGGCCGCCATCACCGCATCCCTCGTCGACGGCGCCCGCGAACTCGGACGATCGGGAGTCGCACTGAAGGACACCTCACGCGCCCAACTCGCCGAAGGCGGTGCGGGCGTTCTCGAGCACGCCGACGAGACCGTGGACAACGTCGAGTAGACGGTCTCGTCGCGCCGTCAGAGCATGTGCACCTTGCGGTAGATGCGCGCCGCGGGCCGGGTGAGCAGGCCGACGTCGTCGAGAAAACCCATCAGGTGCGCGCAGCCCGAGCGGACCATCGATTGGAAGTGGTGGTTGCGGCGCATCTCCCCCACGGCGCGACGGTGGTCCAAGCCGGCGTCGGCGTAGGCCTTGGGACGGACGAGACTGACCAGGATGTACGACACTGCCATCGCGGTGATCACCGAACTGAACTGTCGTCGAAGCCAATTGGCGTCCTGCATCGACTGGCGGACCTCTTCGCGAGCAAATCGCATGTGCCGGGATTCTTCCAGGACGTGGATCTCGTTGACGGTCCGCACGAGCGGCAGCACCCGGTCGTCGCGCATGCACCCGCGCTGCAGCACGTCCAGGACCTCCTCCGCGGCAAGGATTCCGGCGTAGGCGACTTCGCTGCCGGCAACCCGCATGAACAGCTTGCCGAAGCGACCCAGACGCGGGTGCGGCGTATAGCTGGTCCCGGTCAGCTTGTACGACGTCTTGGCGAACATCAGCGAGTGCCGGCACTCGTCGGCGACCTCGGTCAGCGCGAACTGGAACTCCGGCCGGTGATAGTCCCCGAGGTACTGGTCGCGGATCACCATCTCCTGCAGCATCATCTCGAACCAAATGCCGATGCTCATGATCGAGGCTGTCTCGTGCCTCGTGAGGGCGATCCGCTGCTGCTCGGTCATCTCGTCCCAGTACGCGGTGCCGTACAGCGTCGACCATTCCGGGCTGCAGCCGTACTTGCCCGGGTCGAGCGGCGCCTCCCAGTCGATCTCCGTCAGTGCATTGCGCGACAACCGCGCGGCCGACGCCAGAAGTCGCTGCGACACCTCGTCGATCCCGTCGTCGGAACGGGTCACATCACTGAGCGCTTCCATGCCGGACTCCTCGTCGTACGCGGGACTGCGTCTGTGATGCATGCCACCACGGATCGTGCCATCAGTCAATGGTTCGTTTCCTGATGGCGCCGACGGCCCCCGTGTCCACCGGTGCGCCTCCCGGACCCGGCCCCGGCATGACGGTCGGTGAGCACCTCGCCCAGGTACCCTCTCTAGCGATGTCTACTGAAGAGTTGCTGCCGATCACGACCCGCAAGCTCGTGGGCTGGTCTCGCACCACCCCGATCGAGGGTCATGTCCTGTCCACGCCGTACCCCGAGGTCATCGCCGAGGCCGTGGCCCGCGTGGCCGACGACAACGCGGACAAGCCGGATTACCTCAAGCGCGGCGTCATCGCCCGCGGACTCGGTCGCTCCTACAACGAGTCGGGCCAGAACAGCGGCGGCCTCACTATCGACATGACGCCACTGACCAGGATCTATGCCATCGACGACGAATCGGCCACCGTCGATGTCGATGCCGGTGTCTCCCTGGACGCGCTCATGCAGGCAGCGCTCCCGCACGGCCTGTGGGTGCCGGTTCTTCCGGGCACCCGCCAGGTGACGGTGGGCGGCGCGATCGCGCACGACATCCACGGCAAGAACCACCACAGCCAGGGCAGCTTCGGCAATCATGTCGTCGAGATGCAACTCCTCGTCGCCGACGGACGGGTCCTGACCCTGACCCCGGGCGGCTCGGCCGACGATCCCACCGGCGAACTCTTCTGGGCGACCATCGGCGGCATCGGACTGACCGGGATCGTGTTGCGCGCGACGATCCAGATGAAGCGCACCGAGAGCGCGTACTTCATCGCCGATACCGCTCGTACCGGCTCGCTGCAGGAAACCATCGACCTGCACCTCGAGGACGGCTTCGAGAACGGGTACGAGTACGCCTCGGGCTGGTTCGACACCATCAGCGCACCGCCCAAGCTGGGCCGCGGCACCTTCTCGCGGGGCAACCTCGCCCGCGTCGACGAACTGCCGGAGAAGTACCGGGACAACCCGCTGTCGTTCAACAACAAGCCGCTGGTCCGGTTCCCCGACATCTTCCCGCGCGGGCTCGCCAACAAGCTCAGCTTCTCCGCGGTCGGCGAGGCCTACTACCGGATCGGACCGCCGAGCGAGGGCAAGGTCAAAAATCTCGCGCAGTTCTATCACATGCTCGACGTGTTCGGTGACTGGAACAACGCGTACGGACGCGGTGGCGGCTTCTGCCAGTACCAGTTCATCGTGCCGACCGGCAACGAGGGCGAGTTCACCGCACTCATCGAGGACATCCAGGCGTCGGGCCACGTCAGCTTCCTCAACGTCATCAAGCTCTTCGGCGAGGGCAACCGGGCGCCCCTGAGCTTCCCGTTCAAGGGCTGGAACGTCTGCCTCGACTTCCCCGTCAAGGCCGGTCTCGCCGAGTTCCTCAACGAGCTCGACCGCCGCGTCATGTCGATGGGCGGCCGCCTCTACACCGCCAAGGACTCGCGCACCTCGGCCGAGAACTTTCACGCCATGTACCCGGAGATCGACAAGTGGATCGCCACGCGTCGTCGGATCGACCCCAACCGGGTGTTCATGTCGGACATGGGCCGGCGACTCGAACTCGCCTGACTCCCAGCCTTTCCGACGCACCCCACCGACCTGCACGTCATCGAAAGCGAGTACACATGTTGAACGCCGTGGGCGCCCCGCAGTCCATCCTGGTCCTGGGCGGCAGCTCCGAGATCGGGCTCGCCATCACCGCCGAGTACCTGACCAAGGGCCCGGCGCGGGTCATCCTCGCCACCCTGCCGGGTGATCCCACCGCCGCCGCGGCCGTGGCGAAGGCCAAGAACGCCGGCGCCACCGAGGTCACCCAGATCGACTTCGACGCCCGCGCCACCGACACCCACCGGGCCGTCATCGACAAGGCATTCGCCGACGGCGACGTCGACGTCGCGATCGTCGCCTTCGGCATCCAGGGCGACGACGAACAGGCCTGGCAGGATCACGGCCTCGCCGTCGCCGAAGCCGAGATCAATTACACCGCAGCGGTGTCCGTCGGCGTGCTGCTCGGTGAGAAGTTCAAGGCCCAGGGACACGGCCAGATCATCGCCATGAGTTCGGTCGCCGGCGAGCGCGTCCGTCGCAGCAACTTCGTCTACGGGTCCACCAAGGCCGGCCTCGACGGGTTCTACCTCGGACTCGGAGAGGCGCTGCGCCCCTTCGGTGCTCGCGTCCTCGTCATCCGTCCCGGCCAGGTGCGCACCCGGTTGTCGGCGCATGTCAAGGAAGCGCCGCTCACGGTCGACAAGGAAGATGTGGGGCGCCTGGCCGTGGCCGCGGCCACCAAGGGCAAGGAGATCGTCTGGGTGCCGGGACCGTTCCGCTACATCATGATGGTGCTGCGCCACATCCCGCGGCCGATCTTCCGCAAGCTGCCGATCTGATCGCTGAATCGCCGAGTCTGAGTGGACGTGATGAACCGACCTGACCCTTCGAGACGTCCCTCCGCAAGCTCCGGGACTCCTCAGGGAGCGGGGGGAGACTCGCCGCCCGCAAGCTCCGGGACTCCTCAGGGAGCGGGGGGAGACTCGCCGCCCGCACCACAGGGAGCGGGGCAAACCTCGCCGGCCGACCGTCGCAGTTCAACGGGCTACGGGCGGACGGCACTGTCACTGCTGATCGCCGTGGTGGTCGGCGGGGCGGTGTCGATGGCGGGACTGACGGCCATCGGAACCGTCGACTGGCCGGCGTTCAACTCCTCCAACGTGACCCGGTCGCTGACGACCGCCGGGCAGGTGCTCGCCATCGCCATCCTGGTGGTGGCCGCACTGCTCTACCGGTACGGCAAGGGACGCCTGCTGGTGCCGGCGCTGTCCGCGGCCGCGATGTCGGGGTTCGTCACCGTCACCATCGGAATGCCGCTGGGCGCAACACGTCTCTACCTGTTCGGATTGTCGGTCGATCAGGAGTTCCGCACCGAGTACCTCACCCGGATGACGTCGAGCCCGCACCTCGCGGACATGACCTACACCGACCTGGCGCCCTATTACCCGGCCGGCTGGTTCTGGTGGGGCGGCCGCTTCGCCAACCTGCTCGGCCAGCCCGGCTGGGAGGCCTACAAGACGTGGGCGATCGTGTCGATGTCGGTCGCGGCAGCCGTGGGCGTCATCCTGTTCATCCGCATGTTCGGCGCGGATCGCGGTGTCGCGCTCGGTCTCGCGGTCACGACCGTCACTCTCCTGTATGCCTCGCCGGAACCGTACGCCGCAATTCTGGTGCTGATCGGCGTGCCGATGCTGATCACCCTGACCTACGCGCTGCGCGGGCGAACGCGAGCCGCCGACGGACCGGTGGGCCCGCTGTTCGGCGCGACGAGCTGGCCTGCCGTGGCGGCGTCCGGTGTGTTCCTGGGTATCTCGGCCGCGACCTACACGCTCTACACCGGGTTGTTCGCCCTCACCGCCGTCCTCTTGGCCGGCTACTTCGCTGTGCAGGGATGGGTGGGCGCGTCGAACAAGGCCACTCCATCGGCGACCGTCACGAGCCGACGACGCGGCGTGGTGCTCGCGGTGGTCGGTCGCCTGGTCGCCGTCGGGGTCATCTCCGGACTGATCGCACTGCTGGTCTGGGCGCCCTACCTCTGGGCGCGCCTGACCAATACCCCCGCCAGCGGGGGGACCGCCGAACACTATCTGCCCGAGCGCGGTTCGGTGTTGCCGCTCCCGATGTTCGGCCTGGATCTCGTCGGCGCCATCACGATGATCGGCCTCCTGTGGATCCTGTTGCGCTTCCGCACACGCACCGTCGCCCTGGCGATGGGCGTCACGGTCGTCACGGTCTACCTGTTCTGTCTGCTGTCGATGCTGATGACCGCACTGGGCACCACCCTGCTCTCGTTCCGCCTCGAGCCCATCTTGGTCGCCACCCTGAGCGCGGCCGGAGTCTTCGGCGTCGTCGATCTCACACACTGGGCAGTGCGCCGGTTCGGCGACGTGCGCGTCGTCGTGGGGGCACTCGCCGTTCTCTCGGCCATCGCGATGGCACAGAGCATCCCGGGCCATCTGGGGACCGAGATCACCACCGCCTACACAGACACCGACGGCTACGGCGAACGCGCCGATGCCCGCCCGGCCGGCGCCGAATCGTATTTCGCGGAGCTGGACACACTGATCCGTGAGCAGACCGGCAAGCCGCGCACCGACAACGTCGTTCTCACCGCCGATTTCGGGTTCCTGTCGATCTACCCCTACTGGGGTTTCCAGGGACTCACCTCCCACTACGCGAATCCGCTCGCCGAATTCGACAAGCGCGCAGCGGCGATCGCGCGATGGGCGGAGAGCGAGAACGCCGACCAGCTCGTCGACGCCCTCGACCGCTCGCCGTGGACTCCGCCGAATGTCTTCCTGTTCCGGTACAGCGCAGACGGTTACACGCTCCGTCTCGCCGAGGATGTCTATCCCAACGACCCGAACGTGAAGCGCTACACGGTCACCTTCGACCCCACGGTCTTCGACGACCCGCGCTTCGAGGTCACCGAGCGCGGCCCGTTCGTCCTCGTCGTCCGGAAGTGATCACGATGCGGCGCCCGTTCGGCACCTCGCGGCCGATGACGATCACCCGGGTCGACGGCGATTCCTCGACGACGCACTTCGTCTCCACCGACGTCGTGAACTGGATCCTCCTGGAGGAGCACGGCGAACTGACGCTGATCGACGGCGGTTACCCGGGGCAGGCCGGTCAGGTCGTCGAATCCATCGAGCGGATCGGCCGCACGCCCGAGGATGTGCGCGGCGCACTGCTCACCCACGCCCACGTGGATCACCTCGGCGGCCTCGTGAAGCTGCAGGCGCAGTACGGGTTCGACGTCTACATGGACGCGGTCGAGGTGGATCACGCGCTGCGCCACCACCTTCAGCAGGCCAATGCACTCGACCTCGCCCCGCAGGTCGCGAATCCGCGACTATGGGCATGGCTCGCCAAGACCACTCCGCTCGGTGTCCTCAGCCGCGCGGGCCTGGCACGGGCGTCGGGTTTCCCCGTCGACGCCGCCGTCGACGAGCGGCAACCGCTCGATCTCCCGGGTGCGCCCGTCCCCGTCGCGAGTCCCGGCCACACCGACGGCCACAGCGCCTACCTCGTCGCCGACGGCCGCGCCCTGGTATCCGGCGACGCGCTCGTGAGCGGACACGAGATCTCGACGATCACCGGCCCACAGTGCATCCCGTCGCTCTTCCAGCACGACGAACCCACGGCTCGACGCAGCGTCGAACGATTCACCGAGCTCGAGGCCGACATACTGCTTCCCGGCCACGGACCGATCCATCGCGGCGGAGTGGCCACGGCCGCACGTGAGGCGCTGTCGCGCTGACGCGGACGGCCTCGACTCCGCCCGATCTGAGGTTCCCTGGTAAGGATCTCTGCGCTGCCGACGTTGGAGATGCGCATGAACGTTCCCAGAGATGCCCTCGACCCTGAACTGCTGAAGATCGTCGCCGATCACCAGCAGTCGATCCTCATCACGCTCCGGCGTGACGGACGACCACAATCGTCCAACGTCGTTCATGTCTGGGAGCCGGAGACCGAGTCTGCGCTGATCTCGGTCACGGCGCCGCGCGCGAAGTCGCGCAACGTCGAGCGTGATCCCCGGGTCAGTCTCCATGTCCTCGGCGACGGATTCTTCTCCGGTTACGCCGTGGTCGAGGGCACGGGCACGTTGAGTCCGGTGGCGGCGGCTCCGGACGACGCGACCGTCGACCACCTGGTCGCCTGGTATCGGGCGTTTCGCGGTGAGGATCATCCGGATTGGGACGAGTATCGGGCCGCGATGGTGCGCGAACAGCGGCGACTGCTGCGCGTGCGGCCCGAGCGACTCTACGGAATGACCCGCCTACCGCGCTGACCGCCGCCACCGGACCAGGGTGCGACGCCGCTACTGCTCGAAGCCCACGAAGGTGGTGGCCTCCTCGACCGATTTGCGCTCGGAGATCACCGAGTTGGCCGGGAACGTGTCATCGGGCCAGCCCAGCGCGATGCTCTTCATGATCACCTGGTCGTCCGGAATCCCGGCGTGTTCTCTGACGACGGGTGACTGCATGATGCCTTGACTGTTGATCACCGCGCCCAGACCGCGGGACCAGGCGGCGTTGACCAGTGCGGTCGAGACCGCCCCGCAGTCGAATGGCGTGTCGTCGCTTCCGTCGAGGATGCGGTCGTAGGTCACGATCACGCACACCGGGGCATCGAACTGGCGGAAACCCCGGAGCACCCAGTCCAGCCGCATCTCCGTGTCCTCGCGGGCGATGCCCAGCGCACCGAACAGCTGCTTGGCGACCTGGACCTGACGGTCGCGGTGCGGGCCGGTGAACTTCTCCGCACCGGTCCGGAACTCTCGCGAATGGGGCACACCGGCGAGATTGCGCTCGGTGTTCCCGGCACGGATGCGATCCAGTGGCTCACCGGTGATCACATGGAAGTTCCACGGCTGTGTGTTCATCGACGACGGTGCCCGCATCGCGAGAGCGAGGATCTCCTCGATCAGTTCCCGGGGGACCGGGTCCGGCGTGAACCCGCGAATGCTGCGACGCCCCAGAACCACTTCGTCGTACTGCATCGTCGATCTCTCCTCGCACAAGTCGAACGACCCGATCATCGTCGACGGACCGGCGCTGAACACAGTGTCCGGCGACCAGTGAACAGGTTACATTCGGCGATCTCGGGCGTACGGACGACGCTGCACGCGGGCTCCCGGTCGTGCTGCATCGCGCAACTAAAGGTAGGTTTACCTAGCAAGCTGGCGGGGCCGGAGGAGGGGCCGAGTCCCGCACGGCGTGGCACCGTTGCCCGGGCTCGAGTTCCCGTGGCCCGTCCATGACCGTCGACGTTCCCGCCTCCGCGGAAGTTTGAGGACATGACCAGCCAGAACCCTCTCGAGACACGTCCGACTCACCCCGACGGTGCGGTCGTCACCGACCTCCCGGGCACCGGCACCGCGCACACAGTTGCCGCCCGCTGGCGAGCGGTGGCCGCGGCCCGTGGCGACGCGATCGCGATCCGGACGCCCGAGCAGTCCATCACCTTCGCGGATGCCGCCAGACGAGTCGACGACCTCACGCGCACGATCACCACGACGACCGACTCGGGCCGACCCGTTGCAGTGGAGATCGAATCCGACATCGACTCGGTCATCGCGATGCTCTCCGTGCTGTGCTCCGGGCGGCCCCTCGTCCTCATCGACCCGTTCCTGCCACCGGACCGACGCGACGTCGTGCTGGAACGCTCCGGTGCGCAACTGCTGGACACCGACGCCGAGGCCGAGCCCTCGCGAACTGACGTCGTCGAGCCAGGACCGAGCGATCCGGCGGTCCTGCTGTTCACCTCGGGATCGACCGGAACCCCCAAAGGCGTTGTGCTGTCGCAGAAGATGCCGGTCAACCATGCCCGGGACGGCCGCCGTTTCCTCGGCATGCGGCCGGCGGATCGTGCCGTGGTCCTGCTGCCGCTCAGTTTCGGCGGCGGCCTGGACGCGCTCGCGATGAGCCTGCTCAACGGGTCGACCATGCTGTTGTGGGACGTCCGCCGCCGCACCACCACCGGGTTGCGGGACTGGCTGGTCGCGCAGGAGGCGACGACCGCACACTGCACCCCGTCGCTGCTGCGGTCGTGGCTGGGTGAACTGTCGGCCGACGACGCCGTCAACTCGCTACGCCTGCTGTCCACGTGTGGCGAACCGACGCATCGTGCCGATGTGCAGCTGGCCCGCGACACGATCCTCGCCGGCGGGGTCTTCTGTTGCTGGGCAGGCGCATCGGAGGTCGGCAACCTGGCCTTCAATCTGTTCCCGCCCGACCGGGACATCGAACCGGGCGCCATTCCGGTGGGTGTGCCGGCATCGGACAAGTCCGTCCGCATCGTCGACGCCGACGGCAACGACCTGCCCGCCGGCGCCACCGGTGAGGTCCTTGTCGAGTCCGCTCACATCGCGTCCGGTTACCACCGGAATCCGGAGCTGACCGCCGAGCGTTTCATCCAGCTGCCCGACGGCCGAGCCCGCTATCGCACCGGGGATCTGGGACGACTCGACGAGTCCGGCGAACTCGCGCTCCTCGGACGCAGCGACGACGCGATCAAGATCCGCGGCTACCTCGTCGAACCACTGGAGGTGGAAGCCGCGCTCCGCGCCCTGGCCTGGACCACCGACGCGGTCGTCACCGCCGACCGCGACGAAGCCCGGCTCACCGCCCACGTCGCCGTGGATCCCGAGAAGTGGTCGCCCTCGCCGGCCGAGATCCGGCAGGAGCTCGGGAAGACGTTGACACCGTGGATGATCCCGCGTGACATCGTCGTCCTCGCCGAACTACCCCGCAACGAGCGCGGCAAGGTGGACCGGGCAGCACTGCCACCGCCGCCCGCCCGCCCCGATCACGAGCCGCCCCGCGGGATGACCGAGATGGCGCTGCACCGATTCTGGTGCCAGATCCTCGGTCTCGAATCCATCGGCCGCAACGAGGATTTCGTCGAGCTCGGGGGCGATTCGCTGGCCGCGGCGAAGATGCTGGCCGAGGTTCAGCATCATCTCCAACTCGACGTGAACACCGCAATGCTCGCCGAGGCGCCGACCATCGCGCTGTTCGCGCAGCGCATCGAGTCCGCAGCCAGGGAACGTTCGGCGAATGCCTCGGGTGCCACCCTCATCCCGCTGCGAAAGGGTACCGGCCGACCGATCTTCCTGGTCGCCGGCGCCGGCAGTCTCGCAACGAGTCTGACCCCGGTCGTCCGCGCACTACAGACCGACCGGCCGGTCTACGCGATCCAGTCGCGAGGCGTCGAAAAGCGCGGCCGCGCCGATCATTCCGTTCGCGCCGCCGCACGACGGGCGATCGACGACATCCGGTCGGTTCAGCCCCACGGGCCGTATCAGGTCGGCGGCTATTCGCTCGGCGGTTTCGTCGCGATGGAAGTCGCTGCGCGGTTGACCGACGCGGGCGAGACGTGCGATCCGGTCGTCGTCCTCGACTCGCTGTTCGACCCGGCACTGGCTCGCCGGGTCCGCGGCGAGAAGGGAGGAGTCCTCGACCGGTTGCGTGCCCGACGCGGCGACACCCAGGACACCGCTCTCCCCGACCGCACCGGGGACGATCCCACCCCGGCGAAAGAACCTCTCCCCCAACGGGTGGTGAAGGAGATCGTGCTCGCGGTCCTCGTCCCCACCGCCGGCATGGTGCAGCTCCCGACCCCCGTGCAGTGGGTCGTGTTCTTCCGCTTGGGCACAAGGATGATCCGCCGCTACCGGCCGCGCGACCACGCCGGCCCCGTCGGCGTCATCCGGGCGCGCACCAATCCCGATGACCCGGACCTGTGGCGGCGGATGTCGTCGGGCGAGGTGAGCTTTTACGACGTCTCCGGTGATCACATCTCGATGATCCGCGCACCCCACGCCGCCGACACCGCCCGGGCGATCGACGAGGTGTTGAAAGTCCGCAACCCTTGAGGAGCCTCCGCTCCCCGAGTGGCGAGGAGCGTAATCGGCGCCCCCGTTCCCTGAGGAGCGGCCGGAGCTTGCGGAGGCTGCGTCACGAAGGGTCTCGCGAGTCGTCTCGCCAGACCCTTCGAGGCTCGTCGCTAACGCTCCTCGCACCTCAGGGAGCATTGAGGTGCGGCTCAACCCCTCTCGGCACGGAGTTTGATGTCGGCGAGACGGCGATCCCAGCCTCGTCCGATGGCGTCGAGGCGGTGCGCGACCCGGGAGAGCTGCGTCCCCACGGCTTCGTAGCGGATCTCGCGGCCGACCCGTGACGAGGTCACCAACCCTGCCTCGGTGAGCACGCGGAGGTGTTTCGCGATCGCTTGCCTACTGATCGGGAGCTCGTCCGCGAGACGTGACGCGGACGCGGGTTCCGAACCCAGGCGCGTGAGGATCTGCCATCGGCTCTCATCGGACAGCGCGGCAAAGACCTCGACCGATGCGACGTCAGGCATGCACGCCGCCGAGATGTGTTCGCGCCAATTCGAGTTCGATGGTCCACCCCTCGTTGTTGCCGTCGAACCGCGCGCGCCGCTCGGCATCCGTTCCGGGGAGGGACGCGAAGCCGGACTCCACGACCTTGAGGACAACGCCGGATTCCGATGGCGTGATCCAGAACTCGACGAGCGTCGAATCCGACTGCGGATCAGCGGAGTCGGCGAGCCACCGAAACGCGGCGTATCTCGGTTCGTCGAGTGCGATGGTGCGGAACGTGAAGGCGCCGTGAGCCGGGTCGTGGATGGTCGACAGGTCTCCGTCGCGTTCGATCCGGTGCTCGGTGATCGCCTTGTCGTTGATGAACCACCCCGGCTCGCTGACCAGAGACCAGACCCTCTCGGCGGATGCGTCGATCGAGATCTCGCGCTCGATCCGGTCGAATTCGGCTGCCGCCGAACCGGTCACGTCGTATGTATCTGTGTCGTCGCTCATCGGTGCTCCCTCGTCGCCGGTTATTGATGCAACCCCAGGGTTGCACTAATGCCTCCGCGGCGCAAGGGTTCGGACGAACAGATCAACCTTCTTCGCAGATTCGGCAGACGCAGCCCGGGGCCTCAGCTCCCGGCCGGAGCATGCTGTGCAGGCTCGGCCGGGAGATGCCTAACCGGGCAGCCACCCGCGAACGTGCCCAGTTTCTCGATGTCGAAACCGTTCGGGTAGCTGCGAATTCGCTGCATCTCGGATACGTACTGTGGTGATCGACGGGCCGGCAGGGCGGCCACGACCCGGGCGCGCGCCTTGAGTCCTCCGATCGACAGCGACCGCGCGACACGTCCAGGTCGCCGGTAGCCGAACGACTCGAGCAACGCGTCATCCATCAGCGATCGGCTGAAGACGTCGATCGCCGGCGCGAGCGGCTTGGGATAGAACGACGCGAGCAGACTCTTGGTGGCATCGGCGACACGGCGACCACCCTCGTCGAACGCGAAATGCTCGCGTTCGTAGGCGTCCATCAGGGTCTCGAAAGCGCCGTAGGTCTCGGGGATCTCCTTGATACCCATGTGGCGCCCGAGCGTCCGGTAGTAGTTCACCGACGCGGTCACCTCGTCGTCGGTCAGCTTCCGCCAGCCGTAATCGTCGATCCACCGCTTCGGGACGACCACGAACGTCGACAGGACGTAACGCATGTCGTCGTTGCTGATGTCGTACATGCGGTGCATCTGGTTGATGCGCCGAATGGCGGACTTGCCCCGACTGCTGTCGAATCCGTCCAGGAGCGGCACCTCCAGCAGGAGCGAGGTGTCGTCGTAGCGCTTCTGGGTCTCGGCCGTGAACGCACGCGTCTCGTCGAGCAATCGGCCGATGCTCGGCACCGCATACGTGCGGAACAGGGCAAAGCTCAGTGCTTGATTGATGTCCCAGGGGAAGTCGAAGGTCGACAGGTTTCGGTAGATCTCGTGGAACTGCGTCTGCGGATCGAGTCCCTGGTTGCGGGTCGCCTTGCCCATCGGATGTCCTCCTCGGTGAGTGCCACGTCACTGTAAGTCGACTTATAGAAATGTGCAAGGGGTCACATTCGATGTGTTCGCGGTGCTGCGGGGGCGCGGACCCCGGGCGCCGGCCTCGCCATTCGTGCAGCACACTGGGGTGATGGCCACCGGCAAGAAAGCGAAGCCGTCGGAATACACCCAACGGCGTTACCTCGACGCCGGCCTGGCCATCCTCACGGAGCACGGCCATGCCGGGTTGAAGCTGGCAGCGATCTGCGAGGCGACCGGCACGACCACCGGGAGCTTCTACCACGCGTTCGGGAACTGGGCCGAGTACCGATCCGCCCTCATCCGTCACTGGCGCGACGAACAGAGCCAGCGACTGATCGCCGGTGCTCGCGACATCGCCGATCCACGGGAGCGTCTCGACGCCCTCACGGACATCGGCCTACGGCTGCCACACGCGACCGAGGCCGCGATCCGCGTGTGGGCCGCACACGATCCCGAGGTGCTCGCCATTCAGCACACCGTGGACCGGGAGCGCCGCGACATCATCGCGGCCACCTACGAGGAGGTGCTCCACGATCGCGAGGAGGCCGAGGAATTCGCCACCGCGGCAATGTATCTGCTGATCGGCTTCGAGAGCGGCACGCTGCATTCCCACCAGGCACTGGTCAAAGGCTTCCGCACCATCCTCGACCGCGCTCTCGAATCCTCCGTCGAGTCACCGTGACTCGACGCGCTCAGGCCACCCGCCGCGATCACACCGCGCACAGTCGACGAAAACCGACGCACAGTCAACGTAGAACGACGGCCAGTCAACGGAATGCAGCGCACAGTCGACGGGGCGCGGGGTCAGTCGACGAGTTCGGCGAGCCTGCGGATCGCGAACTCGTAGCCGCGGATCCCGTAACCGGCGATCACCCCGGCCGCGATCGGGGACACATAGGAGTGATGACGAAACGCTTCGCGCCGATACACGTTGCTGATGTGCACCTCGAGCACGGGGACGTCGGGGACGACGAGTGCATCGGCGAGGGCGACCGACGTGTGTGTCCATCCGCCCGGGTTGATGACGATGCCGCTGATCTCGCCGACGGACTCGTGAATCCAGTCGAGCATCTGTCCCTCGTGATTGGTCTGCGCGGCGCGCACCCCGAAGCCGAGCTCGGCAGCGGTGCGCTCGGCGAGGTCGACCACGTCGGCGAGGGTGTCCGAGCCGTAGACGGCGGGCTCCCGGGTGCCGAGCGTGTTCAGGTTGGGACCGTTGAGCAGCAGGATCGGCAGACGGTCGGTCACCTCGGCGTCGGACATGGCGTTCACCTTACTGGCCCTGACCTGCCGGTCGGCGAGTCTCCGACGCCGACACTGCCACCGACCGGGACGAGACGTCCCTAGGGCTACCATCTCTCTTTGTGCCATCGCAGACCGTTCGACGAGCGAGGATCGTCGCCATCGTCACCGGACTGCTCGGGTTCCTCCTCGCACTCGCGACACCACTCATGCCGGTGTCGCAGCGAACCGCCGAGATCGACTGGCCCCAGAACGGACAGATCGGTTCGGTGTCGTCGCCGCTGATCGGTTACACACCCGTCGACCTCGACGTCACGATCCCCTGTACCGCCGTCGACGACCTGCCGCCCGGCGGGTCGGTGCTGCTCTCGACCACTCCGAAGCAGGCACCGAAGTCGGGTGAGCGCGGCCTGTTCATCCGCAAGACCGGCGCTGCCGATGCGCCCCTGGACCGGCAGGGCGTCGAGGTCGTGATCCGCAACGTCTCGCTGGTCTCGGCCACCCTGCAGGACATGCGCGACCAGGGCTGCCGCGAGATCGTCGTGCACGCCGACTCCGACGCGGTGACCGCCGAGTTCGTCGGCATGACGAGCGGCACCCAGAACGAGGACGGCGAGGACGAACCGCTCGCAGGAACGACGGAGGACAAAGAGGCCTTCAAGTACTGGCCCGATCAACGCCCCCAGGTCACCGGCCTCTTCACCGACCTGTCCGGCCCCGCCGCCGACATCGCGGGCCTCGACGCCCACGTCACGATCGATTCGCGCTACAACACCGCGCCCACCATCTCGAAGTGGCTGGTCGTCATCGTCGGCGTGGCGTCGACGCTGTTGTCACTGGCCGCACTGGCCGCGCTCGACTCGACCGACGGTCGCCGCCATCGACGGATCTTCCCGGCCCGATGGTGGCGTCTCAACGCCCGCGATTACGTGGTGATCGGGGCGCTGATCCTCTGGCACATGATCGGGCCCAACACCTCCGACGACGGTTATCTCCTGACCATGTCGAGAGTCGCCCAGGACAGCGACTACACCGCGAACTACTTCCGGTGGTACGGCGCGCCCGAGGCACCCTTCGGCTGGTACTACCAGGTGTTCGGTCTGCTCAGCCACGTCTCGGTGGCCAGCCCGTGGATGCGACTGCCGGCACTCCTGTGCGGAATCCTGGTGTGGCTCATCGTGAGTCATGAGGTTCTCCCCCGTCTGGGCCGGGCCGCCCTGACCCGACCGATGGTCGCCTGGACCGCGGCATTCGCGTTCCTCGCGTGCTGGTTCCCCTTCAACAACGGCCTGCGGCCCGAGCCGATCATCTGCCTGGGTGCGCTGCTGACGTGGTGTTCGGTCGAACGCGCCATCGCCACCGGCCGAATGCTGCCCGCCGCGGTCGCGTGCCTGATCGGTGCCTTCAGCATCGCCGCCGGGCCGACGGGTCTCCTTGCCGTCGCCGCACTGATCGCAGGCGCGCGGCCGATGATCATGGCGCTCATCAAGCGGGCCCGCGTCGTCGCCGAGTTGTCCGGTTCCACCTCGTCCACTGGTTCGTCACCGAAGGATTCAGAAGCCGCCGACCGTGACCGCCGCACATTACTGCGCTGGTCGTTCGTCGCGCTGATCGCGCCGATCCTGGCTGCCGGCACCTTCGTCGTCTTCGTCGTGTTCTCGAACCTGACCCTGCGGTCGTTCGCCGAGGCGTCGAGCATGAAGTCGGCGCTCGGCCCGTCGATGAGTTGGTACAACGAGATCGGCCGTTACTCGGCGCTCTTCGCCTTCTCTGCCGACGGTTCCATCGCCCGACGTTTCGCCGTGCTCGCCATGATCCTGGGACTGGTCGTCTCGGCGGCCGTGCTGGTTCGCAAGAACCGCATCCCGGGCACCGCCATCGGCCCCACGCGTCGCATCGTCGCGATCACTTTCGCGTCGCTGGTCTTCCTCATGTTCACGCCCACCAAGTGGACCCATCACTTCGGTGTCTTCGCGGGCATCGCCGCCGCCCTTGCCGCGATCGCCGCGATCGCCGCCAGCCAGCAGTCGATGCACTCCCGGCGCAACCGCACCCTGTTCTGCGCGCTCGTCCTGTTCATCGGCGGTCTCGCGTTCACCGCGCCGAACTCGTACTACTACTACTCCGCCTGGGGTATGCCGTGGGGAGTGGAGCAGGTCAAGATCGGCGGCATCATGCTCGGCAGCGTGCTGCTCTACGCCGCGCTCGCCCTGCTGCTCCTCGCGCTCTGGTTCCATTTCCGCGAGCCGTTCACCGGAACCGATCCGCACGTCGAGGAGTCGACCGCCGGCGACGCCGCTCATCAGCGCTGGTACAGGCGGCTGATCGCCTCGATGGCCGCCGCGCCGCTCGCCTACCTCGCGATGGCGGTCGTCGTCTTCCAGATCGTCACCGCGATCTTCGCCGGCATCCACCAGAGCTCGTCGTACTCGGTCCCGCGGTCCAACTTCGCCGCGGTCGCCGGTAACCCGTGCGGCATGGCCGACAAGGTCTGGGTGGAATCCGATCCCAACCGCGACATGCTCCGTCCGGTCGATCCCACCCTGTCCAACCCGCTCGGCGGACCGCCACCGGCACCCGGCACCTCCCCGACCACCTCGGGGTTCTTCCCGAACGGCGTGCCGACGGCACTGGAATCAACGGCCAGCGAGGGATCTCTCGGCGTGCTGTCGGGCGACGTCTGGCAGTCCCCCGACATCGTCAACTCCAACCCCGGCGGCACCGGCGGCGGCGAGATCTCCGAGCCCGGGATCAACGGCAGCACCGCGGCCCTCCCGTTCTTCCTCGACCCCGCGTCGACCCCGGTCATGGGCAGCTATTCGAAGCTCGACCAGGTGCCGGCCCGCCTCACCTCCGGGTGGTACGCACTGCCGGAGGACTGGCGGGACCGCCCGCTGCTGACGATGGCGGTGGCCGGCGAGTACGACAACCCGAACGTCATGCTCGAGTACACCGCCGACCCGATCGGCCCGGACACCCGCGACGCCGATCTCGAGGCCGCGGGCGACACCGAACTCATCGACCCCGGCCCGCGCCCGTCGTGGCGAAACCTGCGATACAACACCGACGAGCTCCCCTCGGACACCACCGCGGTGCGGATCGTCGCCACCGACGACAACCTCGCCGAGGACCGGTTCATCGTGCTGACCCCGCCGCGGATCCCGCAGATGGACACCCTGCAGGACGTCGTCGGCGACACCGACCCGGTCCACATCGACTGGACATCGGGGCTGGCCTTCCCGTGCCAGCGTCCGTTCACCCACGACGTCGGGGTCGCGGAGATCCCGAAGTGGCGCATCAAGCCCGGGTCCGACCTGGCGGCTGCGGTGTCGGCGTGGCAGAACAGCTTCGGCGGCGGCCCGCTCGGGTGGATCGAGGTCTCCCAGCAGGCGACGGCGCTGCCGACCTACCTGATGGCCGACATCGGACGCGACTGGGGCGCCCTCGAACGCTACGAGCCATACGGTGACGTCGACACGCTCGCCGAGATCGAGACCGGCACGGCCACCCGCAGCGGATTGTGGAGTCCCGCGCCGCTGCGGCACTGACAGTCAGGCGGCATGCTAGCGATTCGGCGGCGCTGACGGCCCGGTCGCCGTGGTGGCAGTCAGCCCGGCGAGCTGCTCCGCAGTCACGGATGGTCGGCGAGGATGCGTGCGAGGGCTGCTTCGACCGGGGTCAGTGGTCGAGTGGTGGGATGCTCCGGCAGTGTTCGCGGCTGGACGAGTTCGCGGTAGGCGAGTTCGAGACGCCGACCGCTGTCGCCATGACCGACGGCGTCGGGGCGCGACTGGTCGCCGGGCCCTTTGCCCCCTGAGGAGCGCCCGGAGCTTGCGGAGGGCGCGTCACGAAGGGTCTGGCGACCGAGTCTGCGAAACCCTCGGATGGTCGGTCCGTGGATCTCGTTGCGCACGGTGTTCAGATGTTGTGCGAACCGCCGGGGTATGTCGGGTCGGCGGTTGATCTGTTCGGGGTTGGGTGGCGCGCCGGGTTCGGCGTTGAGTCGCCAGATGCAGCGGCCTTCGTCGGGTCCGGACCGTTCGATTCGGGTGGTGTACTGGCCGGGTTGGTCGCCGACCATTCGGTTGTGCCGCGGGCAGGCGGGTGCGAGGTCGTCGATGTCGGTCAAACCACCTTTGGCCCAGTCTTTCTGGGCGTGGTGGAGTTCGACCTGGGTGGCGGGCTGCTCGCAGCCGGGTGCCGAGCACACTTCCCCGTCGGGGCGGGCGAAGGAGACGAGACGTTGTTCGCGGGTGGCCAGACGCTTGCCCCTACCGAAGTACAGCGGCACCGCGGTGGCGTCTTTGAAGATCGCCAACCACGGCTGCACGTCGCCGGCCATCGCGATCAGGTCGGGGATGGGGAGCAGGGTGCCGGTGGCGGTGGTGGCGAGCCCGGCTTCGCGGATCAGGTCGCCCAGATCGGCTTTGATGATCAGATGGGCGGGCAGGCCGCGGTGCGACGTTCCGAGAATCCCGTCTGAAAAGCCAGCGGTGAGTGCGGCGTCGAGGGCGTCGTGATTTGTCTGGGCGGGGGTGCGTTGGTCACGGTCGGCTGCGAGCGCGAGGGCGTCGGGGTCGGCGGTGCCGGCCGGTCCGGACGGTGAGTTGGGGTCGTCGGGGTTGTTGAGTCCGGGTTTGCCCCAGACGGCGAACATCATCGTGAGCCGGGCGGCGAGTTCGGGGGTGAGGGTGCCGGAGATCTTGGCGGTGCCGTCGGCGCGTTGGCGTCCGATCCACAGGTTGCGGCGCCGTTTCTGGTCGGTGTCGTCGGTGAGGGTGCCGTCGGGGTCGAGGTGAGCGAGGAGCCGCGCGCCGAGTTGGGTGATGTCGGCGGGTGTGTGGTCGGCGGCGATCTCGGCCATCTGACGCTCGGCAGCGACTTTCACATCATGCTCGACGGCGTGGGGGATCTGGTCGAGGACATCGAGGGCGGCCTGCACGTGTGCAGAGCCAACCGCTCCCGCAGCGAACGCCTCAGCGAGGCAGGGGTGTTCGGGCGGTAGGACCTCGCCGCCGAGGCTGGTGCGGGTGGCGGTGGCGTCCATCTGCTTACGACGCCGCACCGGGTTGGAGACCCGCAGCCGGTGGGTCATGAACTGCATGAGGGTTCGGCAGCCGGACTTGCGGGGCAGATCGCGGGCCTCGACCTGATCGATCTGCCGGTCACCGGCGACGGTCAGGCGTGCGATGGCACGTTCGGTATCGGCTGCCACGTCAGCCAACTCGGTATCGGTACACGGCGACAAGTCCACAGTCTGCAACTCATCGAGGATCGCATGCAACTCTGTCACCAGCTCGACGGCACGCGGTTGCGGCGCCACCGAATCGTCGACGTGCGTGGCGTCGGCCATGACGGCCACCTCCCCCCCGAGAACAGTTGCTACGAATGTACGTTCGACTGTACACGAAAGGCGGGCAGTCGGCAGAGCGAAATGTGTTGTCCGACAGATTTTTTCCGCCGCCTAGTCGCCACTGAAGATTGTCGGTGGTTGCTGGTAGGCTCCGCCCCGCGGGCACGATCTGAGCTGTCGCGCGGGCGGGACCCTTCGTGACGCGCCCTCCGCAAGCTCCGGACGCTCCTCAGGGAGGCGGGGGTGACGCGCCCTCCGCAAGCTCCGGACGCTCCTCAGGGAGGCGGGGGTGACGCGCCCTCCGCAAGCTCCGGACGCTCCTCAGGGAGCGGGGGTGACGCGCCCTCCGCAAGCTCCGGACGCTCCTCAGCTCAGGGAGCGGGGGTGACGCGCCCTCCGCAAGCTCCGGACGCTCCTCGTCGATCAGGGCTGCGGGGTGGGCCCTAGGTGGCCTGAGGCACGTCGCTTACGATGAGGCACCGTGCCTGTGACAGCCCCGACCTCGCCAGAGGATTCCGCAGAACCGTCGTCGCCGGGGCCGGCAACATCGGGGCCGGGAACCAGGATCTCCGCAGGCACCGCCCGGTGGGTGGCGATCGTGGCCGGGATCGCAGGCATCGTGCTGTGCGCCCTCACCCCACTGCTGCCCGTCAAGGCCGTCGACGCCGGTTTCGACTGGCCCGCCGGACAGGACCTGAGCGCCGACACCTCATCGGTCATGGCCCCGCTCATCGCGCAGACCCCGCAGACCCTCGACGCCCGCATCCCATGCGCGACGCTGGCATCGGCCGAGGACGGGGTGGTCCTGGCGACCATGCCGACCAACGCGCCGAAGTCGAAGTCGTCGTCGTTGTGGGTCACCGCCACCGACGCCGCGATCACCGTGACCTTCCGGAACAGCCTCGCCGCCACCGCCGCGCGTGCCGACCTGGACCGATGCCGGGAACTGCGCATCTTCTCCGCGCCCACCGGCCCCGGCGCGGAGTTCGTCGGGCTCGGCGAGTCGACGACGCTGCCGCCGGACCGCCGCCCCCAGGTCGACGGCATCTTCAGCAACCTGAACCCGGAGCAGGCTCGCGCCGCCGCCGCCGACGGCCTCCGCGTGCAGGTGACCATCGACAACCGCTACGAATCGTCGCCGTCGGTCCTCAAGATCGTGGTGATGGCGCTCGCCGCCCTGTCCGTTCTCGTCGCCGTCGTCGCGCTGGGGCTGCTCGATCGCATCGGCGGCTACCACCGGCGGATCGGCGCGCGAACCCGCTCCTGGTGGCATTCGCTGAAACCCCGGGCCACCGACCTGATCGTCACCGCGATCCTGCTGGTCTGGAGCGTCCTCGGGGCCGGTTCACCCGACGACGGCTACATCCTCAACATGGGCCGGACCGCGGACGGCTTCGGCTACCTCGCCAACTACTACCGCTTCTACGGCATCCCCGAGGCTCCGTTCGACTGGTACTACAGCTTCCTCGCCGCGTGGTCATCGGTCTCACCGTCCGTGCTGTGGATGCACATCCCGCAACTCATCGCCGGGCTCGTGTCGTGGTTCGTCCTCAGCCGGGTGCTCCTACCCCGCCTCGGTCCGGCAGTACGACGGAGTTCCTGGGCGATCTGGGCCGCCGCCCTGACGTTCACCGCGTTCTGGCTGCCGTTCTGCAGCGGGCTGCGCAGCGAGGGGATCATCGTCCTCGGTTCGCTGCTCACCTGGTGGGCCGCCGAACACGCGATCGCGACACGACGACTCCTGCCGGCGGCCCTCGCCGCGCTGGTCGCGGGGTTCACCCTCGCACTCGCCCCGCACGGCCTCGTCGGCGTGGCCATCCTGCTGGTGGCGGCCCGCTCGCTGCTGCACATCGTCATCGACCGGCGTAGACGACTCGACGGCTCCGTCTGGACGTCGACGCTGACCCTCCTCGCGCCGATCGCCGCGGCCGGAATGCTCGTCCTCATCGTGGTGTTCCGCGATCAGACCCTGGCGACCGTCCTCGAGGCGATCAAGCTGCGTTACACGGTCGGACCGGTCATCTCCTGGCACCAGGAGTTCCTGAGGTACTACTTCATCTCGGTCGTGACCGACGACGGCGCTCTCACCCGTCGGGTGCCGTTGCTGCTCCTGCTCGCCGGCCTGTTCGTGACGGTCGCGGTCATGCTGCGCCGCACGAGGATTCGCGGCGTCGACCCGGGTCCGGCATGGCGCCTGATCGGCACCGTGGGTGTCACCCTGCTGCTGTTCGCGTTCACGCCCACCAAATGGACCATCCAGTTCGGCGTGCTCGCCGGGCTGGCGTCGGCGATCGCGGCGGTGGCCACCGTGGCCGTAGCCCAGTCGGCGGCCCGGTCGGCCCGAAACCTGACCGTGTTCGTCTCGGGGCTGCTGTTCGCGATGGCGGCGGCGATGGCGGGATACAACTCGTGGCCGTTCCTCTACGAATACGGCATCTCCTGGTTCGACCGGGCGCCGGTCATCGCCGGTTACCAGGCGTCGACCCTGTTCCTGATCCTCGCCGTGATCGCCGCCGCGGTCGCGGTGTGGCAGCACCTGCGCCTGGACTACGTCACCAATCGCGGTCTCGCCCACGCCGACACCGGGCCCGGCGAGACACGGGCCGATCGTCGACGACTCTTTCTCGCCTCCTCTCCGCTGGCGGTGATCGCCGGGCTCCTCGTGATCGTCGAGTTGCTGTTGTTCGCCAAGGCCGCGGTGACCCGATACCCGGCGTCGACGGCCCTGGCCGAGAATCTGGACACCCTGCGCGGCAACAGCTGTGGCCTCGCGGACGATGTTCTCGTCGAACTCGATCCCAACGCCGGCATGCTGACCCCGGCGGGCGGCGCGACCACGACCCAGGCGCTGCGCGGCGAGAACCCGGTGGGATTCTCCCCCAACGGGATTCCCGACGACCTCCAGCCCGAGCCGGGGAGCCAGCGGCCCGGACAGATGAACGTGTCGGCGAGTATGGCCCGCCCGTTCGCCATCACCGGGGGGCTGGGTGCCGGGACCACCGGCGGGCGCGGACCGGAGACCGTGAACGGTTCCACCGCCAAACTGCCCTACGGACTCGACCCCGCCACCACGCCGGTCCTGGGCAGTTACGGATATCCGGGCGAGGCGCGGCTCACGACCGGCTGGTACGACCTGCCCGCCGACCGCTCCGCGTCGCCGCTGCTGGTGTTCAGCACCGCGGGCGCCGTCTCGACCATCGACACCTTCGGCGTACGGAACTTCGGACAGAAGATGGTGGTGCAGTTCGGGCGTCCGGGCGTCGACGGGACCTTCGAGCAGGTCGGCCCCGACATCTTGCCGATCGACCCCGGGCCCGTGATCCTCAACATGCCGTGGCGCAACATGCGGGTGCCGATGTCGGCGGCCCCGCCGCGCGCGACCGTGATGCGATTGTCCCTGCAGGACAACAATCTCGGCGAGAAGCAGTTCATCGGGATCACACCGCCGCGCGCCCCGCGGTTGCAGACGCTGCAGGAGGTCGTCGGATCGGCGGCGCCCACGCTCATCGACTTCGGGGTGGCCTCGCACTTCCCGTGCCAGCGGCCGATGGGCGTCTCCCACGGCGTCGCGCAGGTGCCGCAGTGGCGCATCCTCGGCGACTACCCGCTGACCAACTCCCAGTCCAAGACCTGGCAGGCCGGCGTGGACGGCGGGCTGCTGGGCATCTCCGAGGCCACCACCTCGGCGTCGGCGGTCTCGACGTACCTGCAGGACGACTGGGTGCGCGACTGGGGCGCACTGGAGAAGCTGACACCGCTCGTGTCCGACGCGCCCGACGCGCGGATCGACACGGCATCGACGACGCAATGGGGCTGGTCGCGCACCGGCTCGATCAGGGTGGAGCCCCAATCCGATGAGTGAGTCCCGCACTTCCCGCCTGGCGGCGGGCAACCCGACGATCAGGGTCAACCCGAAGGTCGTCGCGACCGTCACCGGCCTGCTCGGGTTCCTGCTGGCCGTCCTCACCCCGCTGCTCCCGGTGAATCAGTCGACCGCAGAACTGAAATGGCCGCAGGGTGGTGGCGTCTCGGATGTCGCCGCGCCGCTGGTGTCCTTCGTCCCGATCGACATGGACATGTCGGTGCCGTGTTCGCTGGCCACCCGGTTGCCCGCGCAGGGCGGGGTGCTGCTGTCGACAATCCCCGAGGGCGGCCAGGACGCCGGCGCCCGCGGATTGTTCGTCCGGGCGACGGCCGACGCGCTGACCCTCACCGACCGCAACGTCGCGCTGCTGAACACCGATCGCACCGCCGCACAGACGAACCCGAACTGCCGCATCGTCTTCCAGGCCGACGGCGAAGGGGTGAGCGGGCGATTCGAGGGTCTCCCCGAACCGGGCGCGGACTCGGGTGCCTCGCATGCTTTCGCCCTGCCCGACCACGAGATGCGTCCCCAGATCGTCGGCATCTACAGCGATCTGCCCGCCGACGCGCCGCGCGACGGGTTGGCGCTGCGCGCCACCATCGACACCCGCTACGTCAGCACCCCCACCCCGCTGAAGCTCATCGCGATCGCGCTCGGCATCCTCCTGACGATCGTCTCGCTGATCGCACTCGGGATTCTGGATCGACGAGATGGCCGCAGCCACAAGCGCTTCCTCCCGTCGGGATGGTTCACCATCCGGCCACCGGACGTCGCGGTGTTCGCGATCCTCGCCTTCTGGTGGTTCGCGGGCGCCAACACCTCCGACGACGGTTACAACTTCATCGTCGGCCGGATCACCGGCGACGCCGGATACGCCGACAACTACTTCCGCTACTTCGGTGTGCCGCAGGATCCGTTCGGCTGGCACTTCCAGGTGATCTCGGCCATGACGGACGTGAGCGTCGCGGCACCGTTCATGCGCCTGCCCGCGTTCCTTCTCGGCCTGCTGGGCTGGTGGCTGATCAGCCGCGAGGTGATCCCGCGTCTGGGCCGTGCGGTCCGGCACAGCACGCCCGCCGTGTGGTCGGCTGCCTTCGTCTTCCTCGCGATCTGGTTGCCGTTCAACAACGGTCTGCGTCCGGAACCGGCCGAGGCCGTGGGCGCACTGCTCACCTGGTGCTGTGTGGAGCGCGCGATCGCGACCCGCCGACTGCTCCCCTATGCCATCGCGGTGGTCACCGCCGCCTTCACGCTCGCCCTCGCTCCCGGCGGACTGATGGCGGTCGCCGCACTGCTCGCCGGAATCCGGCCGATCGTGAAAACGCTGGTGTCGCGCCGTTCCCGCGACGGCCTGCTGCCGATGCTCGCCCCCATCCTGGCCGCCGGCACCGCCGTGCTGTTCCAGATCTTCGCCGATCAGCCGCTCGCGCCGTTGATCGCGGGCAACAAGGTCGCCTCCGACGTCGGTCCGACACTCGAGTGGTGGCAGGAGCCGATCCGCTACTACTACCTGATCCTTCCGACAGCCGACGGCACGCTCGCACGACGCTTCGGCGTGCTGGCGATGATCCTGTGCCTCTTCGTAGTACTGCTCCGCCTCCTCCGTCGGGAGCACCCGAACGGCGTTGCGCGCGCGCCGATCTGGCGCCTGGTCGCGGTGACCCTCGGCACCATGTTCTTCATCGCCTTCACACCGACCAAGTGGACCCACCACTTCGGTGTGTACGCGGGTATCGCCGCGGGCCTCGCCGCCGCGGCGGGCGCCATGATGGCGCCGGCGGTGCTGCGATCGCGCCGCAACCGCAGCTTCTTCGCGGCCGCGGTGCTGGCGATCACCGGGATCTCCTTCGCCGGCACCAACGGCTGGTGGTTCGTGGGCAGCTACGGCGTCCCGTGGTGGGACCGCCCACCCACGGTGGGCGGCATCAACATCGCCTGGTTCATCCTCGTCGCCGCGGTCGCCACCGCACTGGCGGGTCTGTGGTTCCACTTCCGCGACGACTTCGTCGACGAGACGACCCGAACCCGGGGCGGCGACAAGTGGTATTCGAAGCTGAAGTTCTCCCCGCTGCCGGTCATCGCCGGGATGATGGTGCTGTTCATGGTCGCCTCGTTCGCGAAAGGCGCCTACGAGCAGCGTGATTCGTGGTCGTGGATGAAGTCCAACGCACGCGCCCTCACCGGCAACTCGTGCGGGCTGGCCAACGACGTCCTCGTGGAGGCCGATCCCACCGCCGGTCTGCTGCGACCCGCGGCCGTCGACGGACGGCCGGCGCCGAGTGTCGCCGCCGCGCTGGCCGGCCCGGACGCCATCGGATTCACCCCCAACGGCGTACCCGGGCGGCTCTCGGTCGACGCGACCGAGAGCACCGAGTCGTCGACCACCTCGGGTGCGCAGAACAGCGCCCAGACCGGTGCGGGTTCCGACGAATCCGCCGACAGCTCATCCGCTCAGGGCGGCACCGAGGGCGGCCAGGGCGCCCGCGGCGTCAACGGATCGACGGTGCGTCTGCCGTTCGGACTCGACCCCGCCGTGACGCCCGTGCTGGGCAGCTACGGCTCGCCGTCGGGCACCGGGTCGCTGACCTCGGACTGGTACCAGCTGCCCGAACGCTCCGAGGACGCCCCGCTGCTGACGATGGCGGTCGCCGGCTCGGTGGAGGCGGTCGACGGCATCGGGGTGGTCCACGCCGGCCAGAAGGTCACGATGCAGTTCGGCCGGGTCGAGACCGACGGTCGGGTGACTGCTCTGGGCCGGATGTTCCCGATCGACATCGGCGAGACCCCGACCTGGCGCAACCTGCGGTTCCCGCTCGCCGATGCGCCGCAGCGGGCGACCGTCGTGCGGGTCGAGGTCGCCGACACCGCGGCCGCACCGTCGGAGTGGGTGGCGGTCACGCCGCCGCGGGTCAGCACCCTGGCCACGCTCAACGACGTGGTCGGTCAGACCGACCCGGTCTTCATCGACTGGCTGCCCGGCATGGTCTTCCCGTGCCAGCAGCCGATGAAGGTGCGCAACGGCGTCCTCGAGGTGCCGCAGTGGCGGATCATGCCCGACGCCGAGGCCACCCGGAAGAACAGCCAGACCTGGATGTCGGGAACCGCGGGCGGCCCGCTCGGCATCACCGAGGCGATGCTGCGTCCGACCCTCCTGCCCACCTACCTCCGTAACAACTGGGGACGCGACTGGGGCGGACTGCAACAGTTCACCGAGATCATCCCGGCACCGGCCGCGGAACTCGACCTCGGTACTGCTCGACGCTCCGGGCTGTACGACCCCGCCCCGATGCGCTCGAGCGGTTACTGAGTAACGAACCGGCGCACACGGGCACACCGGCGCCGACCTGCGGTTACGCTTCCCGCGGGTCGGTGCCGCAAACACCCGCACAGGCGTTCGTTACCGCACTGTGACCTGCCGTCTCGGTTCCGTCACTCATGCCCCTTCACGCTCGTCACCCCGGAGCGGCGGGCCTAGCGTCGAAGTATGCCGAAATTCACCGCACCAGGACTCAGCAATGAAGCCGCCGACGAGGTCGCCGGCATCCTGCAGGAGCGCCTCAGCGCGCTGAACGACCTGCACCTCACCCTCAAGCACATCCACTGGAACGTCGTCGGCGCCAACTTCATCGGCGTCCACGAGATGATCGACCCCCAGGTCGAGCTCGTCCGCGGATATGCCGACACCATCGCCGAGCGCATCGCCACCCTCGGCGCATCGCCGAAGGGCACCGCCAAGGCCATCGAGCAGGACCGCTCGTGGAGTGACTACTCCATCGGACGCGACACCGCGCAGGCCCACCTGGGCGCTCTCGACCTGGTGTACGACGGTTTCATCACCTCGCATCGCGACGGGATCTCGAAGATCGGTGACATCGATCCGATCACCGAGGACATCCTGATCGGCCAGACCGCCGAGCTCGAGAAGTTCCAGTGGTTCGTGCGAGCTCACCTCGAGAGCTACACCGGCGAACTCACCCACGCCGGCGCGAGTGGCGAGAAGGAAGCGGCCGACGCAGCCCGCTGACCCTGCCGTATGAAGACCGAGTAGCGGGTCACCACACCCCCGGGACCCGCCCCCGGAGCCGCGGTCGCGACCTTCTCCCCCGTTGGTCGCGACCGCGGTGACACCTTTCCCGTACCGACTACCCCGAACAGGCACTGACTGACCCCAGGACTCACAGCCGAATATGTTGCGCCGCTTGGAACCCCGGGTCCCAAGGGCTTCTCGATCATGTCCGGAATCCACAGTTTGTTACGCTGGCCACAGGCTCAGGCCGCGAACAGGATGTGAAGCAACCGCGTCCACCAGATCGATCGGGGCGCTTCTCGCTCTGACGGGGAGGCACGTGTGTCCGAAACGCGATCATTCACCCTGTTCGATGATCTGGAGCTCCACATGCAGTTCGCGCCGGTCTGCCGGCTGTCCGACGGCGCTCTGGCCGCCGTCGAACTGCAGCTCCGAGGTCCGGCCGGGACCCGCCTGGCCACTGCCGCCGCTCTCAAGCGCGCCGCCCGCCTCGTCGAAGAGCATCCCGTCCTCGATGAACGCAAGCGCAAAATGGCCGCGTCTCAGCGTGCCCAGTCGCTCGCCAAGATCCTGCCGCTGCTGGTCTCGCTCGATCTCGATCTCATCGACAATCTCGACGACGACACCGCGCGCAGCCTCGAACGCCACGTCATGGTCATCCTGCCCGATGCCGTCGAGCGCAGTCCGCAGCGAACGCTCGCCCGCGTCGCCCGGGCCCGCGCGGCCGGCAAGATCATCTGCGTCGACGGCCTGGTTCGCAGCGAGCACGCGGCCACCCTGCTCTCCCTCGTCGAGCCCGACATCATCGTCACCGGCGCCGAGCTGCTCACATCACGGACCAGCTCCGACGCCGCCCATCTCGCCCACGCGCTCGCCGCGCACACCGAGCGCAGCCATGCCGTCGTCATCGCCGAGGGCGTCGACGACGAGGACAGCCGCATCACCGCGCAGACCATGGGTGCCGCCTTCGGTATCGGTGATCTCTACCCGGCCGTGACCGACCCGTCCGTTCTCGCCAATCGCACCGTCGTGCCGCTGCCCGAGATGCCGGTCTGGACGACGCCCGGCCCGGACAAGTCGACGCCCTACCGCATCGCGTCGACCTCGATCTCCCCACGCATGGGCAACAAGCGCCTGCTCATCGAGATGAGCAAGGCGCTGGAGGAGCAGGCGGCCATCGGCGGTGCCGCGATCGTCCTGGGCACCTTCCAGTTCGCCGAGCACTTCACCTCGCGGACCGCGAAGCGGTGGCGAGAGATGTCGGAGAAAACCGGCCTGGCCGGGGTCTACGGCGTCGGACTCCCCGACATCCGGGACGGGAACGTGCACCGCGCCCCCCTCGACGCCGATGACGACCTCATCAACGAGTGGAATGTCGCGGTCCTCGGACCGCACTTCGCGGCCCTGCTCTCGGCGCGCGACCAGCACGATGCCGGGCCCGATCTCGAGCGCACCTTCGAATTCGTGCAGACCTACGACCGCATGACCGTCACCCAGGCGGTGCACTCCATACTCATGCGGTTCTCCTGATCGCAGCAGCTGTCGCGACGAGTGACCTCGACGGACGCGGCGGCCTCGCTGCGCTCGGACGACGCTGCTCGGCCAGCGGGGACTCGGCCAACAGAGGATTTGGGTTTGTCACAGCATGGCTGACTACGATGCGCCTGTGCCGAAGTCGCCTGAAGTGTCCGCTGGCAACGCCGACACCACCGCCGAATCCGCTGCGCAGCGCGCGTCCGGCGGACCCGGATCCCGCACCGTCGCCCTCGTCGCCGCGATCGCCGGACTCGTCGCCGTCATCGCCGGGGTTCTGACGCCCTTCCTTCCGGTCAGCACGTCCACGGCGTCGATCACGTGGCCGCAGCAGACGGGCGCGTCGGCGTCCGTCACTGCCCCGTTGGTCGCGCAGACCGCTCGCGACGTGTCGATCACGATCCCGTGCCGCGTACTGGCGACGACCCCCGGCGATGGGTCCACCGTCGTGTTGTCGACGATGCCCGCGGCCGCGTCCAAGGCCCGCGACAACGGATTGTTCGTCGTGGCCGACGCCGCCGGGGTCACGGTCTCCAACCGCAACAAGACCCTTGCGTCGGCGCCGCACGAAGCCCTCGCCGGTTGCGCCGAACTCCGCGTCTTCTCCGATGCCACGACGACCGGCGCGCAATTCGTCGGCCTGCCCCCGGGTCCGGCCACTGCGGGCGGCGGCGACGTCGGCCTCGCCGAGCCGTCGGCGAACCCCCAGATCGCCGGTGTCTTCACCGACCTCACGCCCGAGCAGATCCGGTCGGCACCGGGCTTCGCCGTCCGCCTCGACATCGACGACCGCTTCGATTCCGCACCGTCGATCCTCAAATGGGTGGTTATGGTCATCGGCGTCGGGGCCGCGGTCGTCGCCCTCGTCGCCGTCGGACGTCTCGACCGCATCCACGGCTACCACCGCCGCGTCGGGCGTCGCCTGCGATTGCGCACGGTCCTGAGGCCCGGCCCCACCGACATCGGCGTCACGCTGACGCTCGTGCTCTGGCATTTCCTCGGCGCCGGATCGCCCGACGACGGTTACATCCTCAACATGGGGCGCAACTCCGCCGACGCCGGATACCTGGCGAACTACTACCGCTTCTACGGCGTCCCCGAAGCCCCGTTCGACTGGTACTACAACTTCCTGGCCTACTGGTCGACCATCTCGACGACCGGCCTGTGGATGCGGCTCCCGTCGCTGTTCGCGGGTCTGGCCGCCTGGTTCATCCTCAGCCGAGTCCTGCTCCCCCGCCTGGGCGGTGCGGTGCGGCGTTCGCAGTGGGCGATGCTCACCGGCGCGGCGGTGTTCCTCGCGTTCTGGCTGCCGATGTGTTCGGGACTGCGCAGCGAGGGCATCATCGTCCTCGGCACCCTGGCGACCTGGTGGGCGGTCGAGGTCACGGTCTCGACGCGGCGGATGCTGCCGGCCGTCGTCGCCGCGTTCACCGCCGCGCTAACGCTCGCCCTGGCCCCGCATGGTCTCGTCGCGCTGGCCCTGCTCATCGCGAGCGCCCGGCCCATGCTCCGCATCCTCGTCCGACGCCGTGCCGAGGACGGACTCCTGCCGCTGCTCGCCCCGCTGCTCGCCGGGGTGGCACTGGTCGTCATCATCGTCTTCCGGGATCAGACGCTCGCGACCGTCTTCGAGGCCCTGCGCATCCGATACTCGGTCGGTCCGACACTGGCCTGGTACCAGGAACTGCTCCGCTACTACTTCCTCGCGGTGAACACCACCGACGGCGCCCTGGCCCGGCGAATCCCCGTCCTGCTGTTCGCGGTGTCCATGTTCGTCGTGCTGGCGATCATGTTGCGGCGCAAGCGCATCGACGGGATCGATCCGGGTGCGGTGTGGCGCGCGCTGGGCGCCTCCCTGCTCACCGTGCTGTTCCTGTCGTTCACCCCGACCAAGTGGACCATCCAGTTCGGCATCTTCGCGGGCCTCGGTGCGGCGTTGGCCGCCGTCGCCTGCGTGGCGATCGGGCAGGCAGCGCGTCGCACGCTGCGCAACCTGTCGATCCTGGTCGCCGGACTCCTGGTGGCCTGCGCGGCCGCCTCGGCGGGCAAGAACGCGTGGCCGTGGCCGGCCAATTTCGGAATCGCCTGGTTCGACAAGGCACCGGTCGTCGCCGGTATCCAGGTGTCGACCGTGCTGCTCGCCTTGGCGGTGGTGGCGCTGCTGTTCGCGATCTGGCAGCACCTCCGGATGGACTTCGTCGACGAGACCGGCCTCGCCCACGATCGCGGGGCGGCGCCGTCCGGCTGGCGCATCGGTATCGCCTCCGCCCCCATCGCGGTGATCGCCGTCCTCATCGTCGTGAGCGAACTCGCGGTGTTCGCCAAAGCCGCGGCCGGTCGCACGGACACCTTCACGATGCTGTCGGCCAATCTCGACTCCGCGCGCGGAAACACCTGCGCGATGGCCGATTCCGTGCTCGTCGAACCTGATCCGAACCGGGGCATGCTGACTCCGGCGGAGGGTGGCACGGCGTCGTCGACCCTGCAGGGCCGATCCGAGGGTTTCCGTCCCGACGGCGTGAAACCGGATCTGACGCCCCAGGCCGGCGCCCAGAAGCCCGGCGCGATGAACACCTCGGCGGACCTGTCGAAGACGTTCATCGTCTACGGCAGCAATCCGGGCACGACCGGCGGAGTGGGCCCCCGTGGCGTCAACGGCAGTACCGCCGCACTCCCATTCGGCCTCGACCCGGCCACCACCCCGGTCCTGGGGAGTCACGAGACCACCAGTGGCCAGGCCACTCTCACCACCGGTTGGTACCGCCTGCCCGCGCGCGACTCCTCGCCGCTCATCGTCATCACCGCTGCGGGCGCCGTCTTCACGCTCGACCGGGACGGTGTCCCGAACTTCGGGCAGGCGTTGGAGGTGCAGTTCGGGCGGGAAGCCAACGGACAGTTCGAGGAGGTCGGTGCGCCCGCGATCCCGATCGATCCCGAACGGACCAACCGGCCGTGGCGGAACCTGCGCGTCCCGATGGACCGCGTACCCGCCGACGCGACCGTGATGCGGATCGTCGCCCGGGACAACAACCTCGACCCGGACCAGTGGCTGGCCGTCACACCACCGCGTGCGCCGGTCCTGCAGACCCTGCAGGACGTCGTGGGCTCCACCGACCCCGTGCTCATCGACTTCGCCGCCGGCGCGGTGTTCCCGTGCCAGCGACCGATGACCGCGCACCACGGCGTCTTCGACATCCCGCAGTGGCGCATCCTGCCCGAATCGTGGATCGCCAACTCGCAGTCGAAGACCTGGATGGCCGCCGAGGACGGCGGACTGCTGGCGCCGGTCGAGGCGCTCACACGACCGTCGACGCTGGCCACCTACCTCGACAACGACTGGTATCGCGAGTGGGGCAACCTTCAGCGTCTGACACCGCTGGCCCCGCAGGCACGCCCCGCGGAGGTGCAGACCGGGACGTCGACCACGTGGGGATGGTCCCGCCCGGGACCGATCAGGGTGGTGCCCGAAGATGACTGACCGCAACGACCCGCACGCCGACCCGGCGAACCCTCACCCCGGAGAGAACCAGGCAGACGTGGCAAGCACCGACACTTCCCCCGGCGCGAGTCCGTCCGCGACCGCGCAACTCGAGGAGCCCCGTCCCACCGGTTTCGCGGAACGCCACGCCGGCACCGCACGCATCGTCGCGATGGCCGCGGGTGTCGTCGGAATCCTGCTCGCGCTGCTCAGCCCGTTCCTGCCGGTCGACTACACGAAGGCCGAACTGACCTGGCCGCAGCAGGGTTCGGTGGCCAACGTCGCGGCCCCGAACGTGTCGTTCGTCCCGGTCTCCATGGATGTCACCGTGCCTTGTGCGCTCGGCGCGTCGTTGCCTGCGTCTGGCGGAGTCCTGTTGTCGACGGTGCCCGAGGGCGGCGCCGAGGCAGGCAAGGTCGGGCTCTTCGTCCGGGCCACCGCCGACTCGATCCAGGTGGTGCAGCGAAACGTCGTGCTGCTCAACACTCCTCGGACGGCAGCACAGAACGCACCGGACTGCCGCATCGTCGTCGAGGCAGACACCGAGGGGACCCGTGGCTCGATCCAGGGCCTACCGGACGCTCCCGCCGGCAGCGGGAGCGGAGCGAGCGGGCCGAATGATCCTCAGACCGACGCGGTCCGGTCCTTCGATCTGCGAGATCCCAACGCGCGCCCGCAGATCATCGGCGTGTACTCGAGCCTGCCGGCGGATATCAGCACCGAGGGCCTGTCGTTCCGGTCCACCATCGACACCCGATTCGTCTCCACGCCCACGACTCTCAAGTTCTGGCTGCTGGTTCTCGGCATCGCGTCGACGATCCTGTCGCTCGCCGCTCTGGCCGTCCTCGACGCCCGGGATGCGCGTGGCCATCACAAGATCTTCCCGGCGGGCTGGTGGCGGGTGCGCCCGGTCGACGGTGTCGTCGCCCTCGTGCTGCTGATCTGGCTGTTTGTCGGCGGCAACACGGCCGACGACGGCTATCAGGTCACCGTCGGTCGGATCGCGAGCGAGGCCGGCTATCTCGACAACTACTACCGCTACTTCGGTGTTCCGCAGGATCCGTTCGGCTGGCACTACCACTATCTGTCCGCGTGGATGGAGGTCAGCACCGCGACGCCGTGGCTGCGTCTGCTCCCGTTCCTGTTCGCCATGGCCTCGTGGTGGCTCATCAGTCGTGCCGCGATTCCCCGTCTCGGCCGTGCGGTCCGGGAGTCGACTCCGGCCATCTGGGCTGCGGCACTTGTCTTCCTGGCCGTGTGGATGCCGTACAACAACGGTCTGCGCGTGGAACCGCTCATCGCGCTGGGCACCCTCTTCACGTGGGTGTGCGTCGAGCGTGCGATCGCCACGGGTCGCTTCTTCCCGCTGACGATCGGCATCATCGCGGCCGCGTTCACCCTGACCATCCACCCCACGGGTGTGATCGCCGCGATCGCTCTCATCGCCGGTATCCGACCGCTCATCAAGCGTTTCGCGATGCGCCGCAAGCGCGATGGGCTGTGGCCGCTGCTGTTGCCGATCCTGGCCGCCGGACTGGCGGTGATGTTCGAGATCTTCGCCGACCAGCCGCTGGCACCCATCTTGGAGGCGGTCTCGGTCAACGGCCAGGTCGGTCCCACCAACAAGTGGTGGGAAGAACCGATGCGCTACTACATGCTGATGAATCCGACCGCCGACGGCGGCATCGCCCGTCGCTTCGGCATTCTCATCGTGTTCACCTGCTTCATCCTGGTCGTGGTGATGCTGCTCAACCGGCGACTCCTGCCCGGCATCGCGACCGCTCCCACGTGGCGCCTGGTCGCGATGATCGCCGGGTCGGCCGTGCTGATGGCGTTCCTGCCGACCAAGTGGACCCACCAGCTCGGGGTGTACGCCGCGATCGGCGGCGCGCTCGCCGCGGTGGCGACCGCCTGCGCTGATCGCACCATCATGCGGCGCCGGCGCAACCGGACGCTGTTCGCCGCCGCCTGCGCATATGTCCTCGCGCTCGCGTTCTCCGGACGCAACCAGTGGTGGTACGTCGGCAGTTACGGAATCCCCTGGCGCGACGCGGTTCCCGACGTGCGCGGCATCCCGCTGTGGACGGGCATCCTGGCCGTCGCCGTCGCGCTCACCGCGCTTGGCCTGTGGCAACACTTCCGCGACGACTATGTCGACGACGGCGTCCGCGCCGGGCAGCCGCGCTCGGTGTTCACCCGACTGCGGAGCCCGTCGATCATCGTCGTGTCGACCATCATGCTGCTGTTCACGGTGGTGTCGTTCGCGAAAGCGGACTGGACGCAACGCAACTCGTGGTCATGGCTGAGTTCCAACGTGAATGCCCTCCAGGGTCAGCCCTGCGCACTGGCCGATGCCGTACTGGTGGAGGACGATCCGAACGCCGGTCTGCTGGCGCCCGCGCGAGTGGCCGGACAGCGCGATCCCTCACCGGGCGCGGCCCTCGCCGGCACCGGGATGGAGGGTTTCGATCCCAACGGGGTGGCCTCGGACCTGTCCGAGCAGACCGACGAGGAAGGCGGGGAATCCTCGTCGGGCACCTCGACCGCCGAGGTCGACCGGACCCAGACCGATCCGACCGACGACAGCAGCGGCTCGGACACCGAGACCGCCACCGGGTCGAGCGACACCAGCGGCGGACAGACGTCGCAGGCCGGCGTGAACGGCTCGACGGTGAAGCTGCCGTTCGGGCTGTCACCGAGCGAGACCCCGGTGCTCGGAACGTACAACTCGCCCACCGGTACCGGACGTCTCACGTCCGACTGGTACCAGCTGCCGCAGAACAGGTCAGGCGAGCAGCCACTCGTCACGATGTCGGTGGCGGGACAGGTCGAGTACGTCGACGATCTCGCCGTCACCCGGCCCGGACAGCGCGTACGACTGCAGTTCGGCCGCGTCGCACCCGACGGCACGGTGGCACCGGCCGGACAGATGGTCCCGCTCGACATCGGCGGCGCACCCGAATGGCGCAACCTGCGCTTCCCGATGGATCAGGCGCCCCCGGGAGCGACGGTGGTGCGCATCCTCGCCGAGGACACCTCGACGCTGCGCGATCAGTGGCTGGCCGTGACCCCGCCGCGCATGTCGACGATGGTGACGCTCAATTCGCTCGTGGGCAGCGAGGATCCGGTGCTCATCGACTGGGAGGCCGGGCTCGCGTTCCCGTGCCAGCGTCCCGCTCAGGTGAAGTACGGGGTGCTGGAGACGCCGGAGTGGCGGATCTCGCCGGACCGCGAGGGCGAGCGCGTCAACTCGCAGCGCTGGATGGCCGGCGACTCCGGCGGTCCGCTGGGCATCATCGAGAACGAGTTGCGCCCACGCGTCTACCCGTCGTATCTGCGCAACGACTGGGCCAAGGACTGGGGCATGCTCCAGAGCCTGACCCCGATCCTCCCGCAGACCGACGCGGAGCTGACCATCACCACCGACACCCACAACGGTCTCTGGACACCCGGACCCATGCGGGCGGTCAAGAACTAGTCGCTGTGCGTCCCACTCCCTGAGGGGCGAGCCCGCGGGCGACCGGCAGACTTCAACTCGACCGGCAGACTTCGATCGAGGTCTAGGAGTCGAGTTGAAGTCTGTCGGTGCGAGGGGTGTCAGCGACGAGCCCCCTCCGCTCCCTGAGGTGCGAGCGAAGCGAGCCACGAAGGTCACGTGCCACGCTCGCCCGCCCTTCGTGGCTCGTCGCTTGCGCTCCTCGCACCTCAGGGAGCGATGGGGGGGTCTGTCGTTCTCTGAGATCAGGGAGCGATGGGGGGGTCTGTCGTTCTCTGAGATCAGGGAGCGATGGGGGGTCTGTCGTTCTCTGAGCTCAGGGAGCAGTGCGCTTCTTCGGATCAGGGAGCGGAAACGAGTTGCCCTCGACCATCCAGGACGACGGTCAGATCGGCATCAGGAAGTGCTTGCGCGGGGTCTTGAGGACCTCCTTGTCGCGCAACTGCGCCAACGCCTTTCGAAGCTGCAGCCGGGTCTCGGCGGGTTCGATGACGGCATCGACATACCCGCGCTCCGCGGCAAGGTACGGGGTGGCCATCATCGTGTTGTAGAAGTCGATGAACTCGCGGCGGATCTTGTCGGCCTCGGCAGCCGAGAGACCTTCGGTCTGACGTCGGGTCAGCACGGCGGCCGCCGATTCGGCGCCCATGACCGCGATCTTGGCGGTGGGCCAGGCGAAGTTGACGTCGGCACCGAGGTGCTTGCTGCCCATCACCGCGTAGGCGCCGCCGTAGGCCTTGCGCAGCACGACGGTCACCTTGGGCACATCGGCCTCGACATAGGCATAGAGGAAGCGGCCGGAGCGTCGGATGGTGCCCTTCTGCTCCTCCGCGAGACCCGGGAGGATGCCCGGGGTGTCCACCAGGAACACCAGCGGGATGCTGAAGGCGTTGCAGATGCGCACGAAGCGTGTCGCCTTCTCCGACGAATCGGTGTCCAGCACACCCGACATCACGCTCGGCTGATTGGCGACCACACCGACCGAACGGCCGTCCACGCGGGCATACCCGGTGATGATGTTGGGCGCGAACAACTCGCCGACCTCATGGAAAGCGCCGTCGTCGAACAGCTTGATGATGATGTCGTGCATGTCGTACCCGGCGTTGTCGTTGTCGGGCATGAAGTCGTTGAGCGACAGGTCCGACTCGGTGATCTCCGGCTCGAGACCCGGGTTGATCACCGGCGGGCGCTCGTAGGCGCTCGACGGCATGTACTGCAGGTACTCGCGGACCCAGTCGAACGCGGACTTCTCGTCGACGGCGACGTGATGGATGTTGCCCCAGCGCGCCTGGTTGTGCGCGCTGCCGAGGTCCTCGGCCGAGATCTCCTCACCGTTGACCTGTTTCAGCACATCGGGTCCGGTGACGAACATGTACGACTTGTCCTCGACGGCCACCAGGATGTCGGTGTTCGCCGGGGTGTACACCGCGCCGCCGGCGCACTTGCCGAGGATCACCGAGATCTGCGGCGCGAGACCGGAGAGCAGGTCGTTACGACGACCCATCTCGGCGTACCACGCGAGTGAGGTCACGGCGTCCTGGATCCGCGCTCCGGCCGAGTCGTTGATACCGACCATGGGACAGCCGATCTTGCCTGCCCACTCCATCAGCGAGGCGACCTTGCGGCCGAACATCTCACCGACGGTTCCGCCGAAGACCGATTGGTCGTGCGAGAACGCCGCGACCGGGCGGCCGTGCACCAGACCGTGTCCGGTGACCACACCGTCGCCGTAACCACTCTCGGCCGCACCCGGCATCTTCGCCAGCGCGCCGATCTCGACGAAGGTGCCGGGATCGAAGAGCATGTTCAGACGCTCACGGGGAGAGCAGATCCCCTTCGCGGCGCGTTTCGCGAGCGCCTTCTCGCCTCCCGGTTCCCGGGCGGCCTCCAGCTTCTGACGAAGGTCGGCGAGCTTGCCTGCGGTGGTGTCAGTCACGGTGTCTCACTTTCTACGCAACCGCTGTTTCCGATGAGCAACAAGTGACGCTACTTCTCGTCGATCCGCCCGAGCCGCGCGGCCAGATCGCTACCGATCCGGCCGATGTACGGCTCGTCGACGATCGACAGGTGGTCGCCGCCGACATGGATGATCTCCAGGTCGTCGACCACCTCGCCCCAGCGACCGTCCTCGTCGATCTCGGCCCATTGCGGCTCGAGTTCGATGGCCCCGGCGTGCATCTTGTCGGCCCGGTAGAGGACGACCTTGCCGTCATAGGGTTCGGGGGCGATGCTGCTCAGTACCCGGTTCTCGATGAACGAGGTCCGCTGGTGCTCGATGATGCCGCCAGGGATCTTGGTGCCCGACATCGACATCATCTCCATGATGATCGCGAACTGCCCCTCGTCGTCGGCCTCGACGAGACGATCCATCGGGATCGGCACATCGGGGTCGAGATCGTAGTTGCGGATCGCGAACTCCTTCCAGCGCTCGAGTCGCGCCCGCTTGCTGTCCGGGGTCTCGGTCATGTCCGCGCGGGGACGCACCACGTCGATCAGACCGACGAAGGCCACCTCTTCGCCGGCTTCGCGCAGGAGCTGCGCGACCCCATAGGCCAGGGCGCCACCGAACGACCAGCCGACCAGCACGTACGGACCATGTGGCTGCAGCTCGCGCAGGCGCGGAAGGTATTCGCGCACACGCTCTTCGATCGTCCCCTCGATCCCACGATCGAACCCGATGACCGGCCGGTCCTCGGGCAGACGCTTGAGGAGCGCCTCGTACGCCGACGTGTTGCCGCCCGCGGGATGGAACAGCAGGATCGGGGTCGGGTCGCCGGCAGACGGGTCGTAGACCTTCTTGCTGTCCGGGACCAGACGCAGGTAGCGCAGGAAACCGTCGGTGGACGCGCCGGCGTCGAGGTGCTCACGAACGTAGTTCGACATCTCCTCGATCGTCTCCGAGTCGAGGATGTCCTCGACGTCGATGTCGCCTCCGGTGCGCTCGTTCAACCGGTCGGTGAGCTGCTGGGCGACGTCCTCGGACAGGACCGGCAGCTTGTTGAAGATGCCACCGGCCGAGGCCTTGGTGACCACCGCATACGTGCCGAAGGTCAAGCGCTCGGCGGCATCTCGCGGCGGCACGTCCGAACCGGCGGCCTCGGCGACGGCCCGCTGCGATGTGATGTCCGTGGTCGCCTGCGGTGCTGCCTGACTCGGCGCTGCCGTCGGGGCCGCCTCGGGCACAGTCGGCGTCTGCGCCGGGGAGTCGGCGACCGCCGCCTCGACGTCGGCCGCGTCCTCGGCGACCTCGAGCTTGCGCTCGGGCGACTCCTCGGCGGGCTCGTCCTTCGCGTTCTGCTCGTCGATGTAGGCGTTGAGGGCCGCGGTGTCGAGTTCGCCGCCGTCGCCCGCCTGCGCCAGGTCGTCGAGCTGATCGCGGTGCGTGACCGCGAATTCGACGAACTTCTGCACGTCGGCCAGATTCGCCTGCCGCATCGCCTGCAGCTGGAGCTGCGGGATGTCGAACTCGTACTCGACGCGGTTCTTGATGCGTACCGCCATCAACGAGTCCAGACCGAGTTCGATGAGCGGGATCTCGCGCGGCAGGTCCTCGGGGTCGTAGCCCATGGACTCACCGACGATGATCGCGAGACGATCACCCACGGACTCACCGGATTCCGGACTCCACTTGTTGCCGATGTCGTCGATGACCTCGTCTTCGACGACCACCTTGTCGTCGGCGAAGACCGCCGCACCGGCACCGGCCTGCACCGTGTCGGCCGGGGCGCTGTCGGCGGAAGCGTCGGGATCGCCGGTGACGACCGCCTCGAACAGCAACCGGAAGTTCTTGTCCGCCTTGGTGGTGTCCGGGCGGACGTGCACGGTGACCGAGCCGCCGCCGGGGTGTGGGCTGAGCGTCGTGGTGACGGTACCCGTCGTCGGGACCTCGCCATGGGTCACGGCCGCGCCGACGGTCGCGTTGGCGAGTACCTGTCCGGCCGCCGCGTGGACGAGCGCGCGCGGGTCGGTGACCGCCGCGGCGTTCACCTCCCAGGCGTGCCGGCCGTCGGGCAGCGCCACGTGCGAACCGGGGATCTTGCCGGCCGAGCCGCCCGAGGAGATGGTGGCGGTGAGCCAGAACTCCTTGCGCTCGAAGCGGGTACGCGGGATCGCGGCATGCTCGCCGGTCCCGAACAACGATCCGACGTCGACCGGGTGACCGTGGACGTAGAGCTTCAGCAGCGCGTTGACGAGACCGAAGCTCTCGTCCTCTTTGCGCCGCAGCGTCTCGATGAGCTCGGCATCGTGCAGTCCGGCCGAGAAGGTCACCGCCGCAACGGAGATCAGCACTGCCGGATTCGGCGAGAGCTCCAGGAAGGTGCGGTGTCCGTTCTCCACCGACTTCGCGATCGCCTGGCTGAACCACACGCTGTGGCGCAGTCCCTTGGTGAAGTAGTCGATGGTGTGGACAGGCTCGTGACCCGCGCGGTAGAAGACCTCGCGGTCGACCGAACTGTAGAAGCCGGTGGTGGGGCGCAGCGGCTCGATGCCGGTGAGCTCGTAGGCGAGTTCGCCCAGCAGCGGATCCATCTGCGAGGTGTGGCTGGCGCCCTTGGTCGCCAGCTTCCGGCCGAGTTTGCCCTCGCTCTCGGCCCGCTCGACGATGGCGTCGACCTGCGACTCCGGCCCGCCGATGACCGTATGGGTCGGCGCGGCGTAGACGCAGATCTCGAGATCGGGGTAGTCGACGAGGACGCCGTTGATGTCGTCGGCGCTGTACTCGACGAGCGCCATGAGACGGATGTCGTCGCCCTGCAGCATCGACTCGCCCTCACCCATCAGCCGTGATCGCTGGCAGATGACACGCGTCGCATCCTCCAGCGACAGACCGCCGCTGATGTACGCGGCCGAGGCCTCACCCATCGAATGCGGCACGAGCACACCGGGTTCCGCCCCGTGGTGACGCAGGGTGTCGGCGAGCGCGACCTGGATCGTGTAGATGCCGACCTGGCTCTGCTCGATCCCGTAGGTCTGCTCGTCGTCGACGAACATCTCCGCGATCGAGTATCCGAGCTCGTTCTGGACCAGTTCGTCGACGCGGTCGACGTACTTCGCGAAGATCGGGTTCTCGGTGTAGAGCTGCTTGGCCATCTTGCGGTGCTGCGAACCGAAGCCCGACAGCAACCAGACGGCCGACGCCGCATCGGGCGAATCCGACGAGTAGACAATCGGATTGCTCTTCCCGTCGGCGATCGCGCGAACACCGGTGAGCGCGTCGTCGTGGGTGCGGGCCATGACGACCGCGCGCGAGCGCCCGTGGTTGCGGTGGGCCAGTGCGCGTCCGATGTCGGCGAGCGGTGTCGACCGGCCGGCGTCGGACTCGAGCCACTCGAGCAGGTCCGCGGCGGCCTTGCGTCGGCGCGACGGCAGGAATCCCGAGATGACCAGCGGCACAACCGAACCCTCGACCGCGCACGGCGCGAAGCCGGCGGCGGGGTCAGGTGCGGTCTCCTCGATCACCGGATCGGTGTTCTTCGCCTGCGCGGCGAGCACGGCGCGCTCGGCCTCGGTCAGGTAGACGTCGTCGTCGGTTTCGACAGGCTCAACCAGCACAGAAGGTTCGTCGCCGAGCGACGCCGAGGCGGGCAGCTCGGACGCGCTTGCATCACCGGCCGGTGCAGACGCCGGTTCGAGGTCCTCGGGCCGCACCTCGCGCACGACGACGTGCGCGTTGGTGCCGCCGAAGCCGAACCCGGAGACACCGGCGACGGCGTGGCCGGAGTAGCGCGGCCATTCGGTGTTCTCCGGGATGACCTTCAGGTTGGTCGCGTCGAACTGGATGTACGGGTTGGGCCCGGTGTAGTTCCGCGAGGCCGGGATGACGCCGTGCTGCATCGCCAGGACGACCTTGGCGAGAGCGCCGGCACCGGCGGCGGACTCCATGTGGCCGTAGTTCGTCTTGACCGATCCCAGCAGCATCGGCTGCTCGGGGGCACGGCCCTTGCCGACGACGCGACCCAGCGCGTCGGCCTCGATGGGGTCACCGAGGATGGTGCCGGTGCCATGCGCCTCGACGTAGTCCACCGAGCGCGGGTCGATCGCGGCGTCGGTGTACGCACTCCGGAGCACATCGACCTGCGCCTCCGGGTTGGGGGCGGGCAGACCGTTCGAACGGCCGTCGGAGTTGACCGCGGACCCGGCGATGACCGCCAGGACCCGGTCGCCGTCGCGCCGGGCATCGGACATCCGCTTGAGGACGAGGAGACCGCCGCCCTCGGCGCGGATCATCCCGTCGGCGTCGGCCGAGAAGGCCTTGATGTGACCGTCTTTCGCCTGCGCCCCGATGCTGTCGAAGCCGAGGCTGGCGGCCGGGTTGATGATCATGTTGACGCCGCCCGCGAGGGCGACCTCGGATTCGCCGGTGCGCAGGCTGCGGACGGCCTGGTGGACGGCGACCAGGGACGACGAGCACGCGGTGTCCAGGGCGACCGACGGACCGCGGAAGTCGTAGAAGTAGGAGACGCGGTTGGCGACGATCGCGGTCGACGTACCGGTGAGCGCGTACGCCGCGGTGTCCTGGGCGCCCTCGCCCAGGCCGAGGGTCGCCAGCAGCTGATAGTCGTTGGTCGACGTCCCGATGAACACACCGACCGGCGCGCCCTTCAGGTCGCTGGGTGGGATGTGCGCGTGTTCGAGTGCCTCCCAGGTCAGTTCGAGCGCCAGCCGCTGCTGCGGGTCGACCATCTCGGCCTCGCGCGGACTCATCTGGAAGAAGTCGGCGTCGAACGTCCGGACGTCGTCGAGGTAGCCGCCATGGGTGTTGGCGTTCTCGAGCACCTCGGCCAGACGCGGATCGGCCTTGAATTCGGTCCAGCGGTCCTCGGGCAGCTCGGAGATGCCGTCGACACCACCGAGCAGCGCCTCCCAGGTGGACTCGGGCGTGGTACCCGACTTCGGGAACCGCGTCGAGAGTCCGACGATCGCGATGTCGTCGTCGGCGCTGCGCTCGCGCTGCCAGAAGGTGTCCGCGTCGCCGTCGAGGCCCTCCTCCGGGTCACCCTCGATGATCCGCTGCGCGAGCGTCGCGATCGTGGGGTGGTTGTAGACCACCGTCGCGGTGAGGATGACCCCGGTCTTGTCCTCGACATCGGCGGCGAGCGCCACCGCATCGCGGGACGAGAGACCGAGCTCCTCCATGGGACGGTCGACGGCGATCTGCTCGACGGGGAGCCCGGTGGCCTGCGACACCCACTCGCGCAGCCAGTCACGAAGCTGGTCGACGGTGAGGTCACCGGCGGTCTCACCGTCGGTGCCGGACGCGGCGGAATCGATGGTGCGGGCCTCGTCGGTATTCAGTTCAGACATCGCTTCCAGACTACTGATCTCGGGGCACCTGAACTGGTGCCGGGTGCATTATGAGCCCGCAGGGTGTCCGGGCGCGGCAACTCGACGCACTCACCCCGCCCGGGTCCGCCGGATCGCTACTCGGCGTCCGGGAACGCCGTCTGCTTGTAGCCGCCCCGGAGGCTGCCGTCGATGTAGGCCGCACGCGTCGCGCGACGGGCGATCTTGCCCGACGACGTGCGCGGGATCGAGCCGGCCGGCACCAGGAGGACGTCGCGGACCATCACGCCATGACGCTGGGCGACCGCGGCGCGCACGGTGTCGGCGACCTCCTGCGGGTCGGCCTTACGACCGGGTCCGCGCTCGGCGACGATGACCAGCTGCTCGGACGCGTCATCGGCGTCCGGCTTCAGGCCGCTGCCCGCGAACTCGAACACCTCACCGGGCAACTGGTTCGCCGGCACCGAGAACGCCGCGACGAAGCCGGGGCGCAGTGCGTCGCTGGCCTCCTGCGCGCTGTACTCGAGGTCCTGCGGGTAGTGGTTGCGGCCGTCGACGATCACCAGGTCCTTGACGCGCCCGGTGATGTAGAGCTCGCCGTCGAGCCAGACGCCGAAGTCGCCGGTCCGCATCCAGATCGCGTCCGCGGGCGCACCCTCGGCGTGGCTGTTCTCGGGGAGCGGGGTGACCAGCTTGTTGTGGAACGTCTCCACCGTCTCGTCCGGCTTGTTCCAGTAGCCGGCGCCGATGTTCAGCCCGTGCAGCCAGATCTCGCCGACGTGGCCGTCGGGTTGTTCGGTCGCCGTCTCGGCGTCGACGATGGTGGCCCACTGGCTCACCGCGACCTGGCCGCAGGACACCTGCGCGACCGCGTTGGGCGCATCGGCGTCGACGAGGGTGAAGCTGCCGGCGTTGAGGTCGTCGCGGTCGACGTAGACGATCTTCGCCTCGTTCTCGCGCTGCGTCGCCGACACGAACAACGTGGCCTCGGCCATGCCGTAACAGGGCTTGATGGCCGTCTTCGGCAGACCGTAGGGCGCGAACGCCTCGTTGAACTTCTTCATCGAACTGACGGTCACCGGCTCGGAGCCGTTGATCAGGCCGATGACGTTCGAGAGATCCAGCTCCTCGCCGTCCTTCGGCAGACCGCGCGCGGCGGCGTGCTCGAAGGCGAAGTTGGGCGCGGCGGCGAAGGTCTCGGCGCCGTCGGCGGCCGCGGCCAGCTCCTTGATCCAGCGACCCGGACGACGCACGAACGCCTGCGGGCTCATGATCGTGATGTACCGACCGCCGAGTGCGGGCAGGATCACGGTCAGCAGGCCCATGTCGTGGAACATGGGCAACCAGGTGACGCCGCGCGCCTTCCGGTCGATGCCGATGGTGTCGGAGATCTGCAGCACGTTGGCGGCGACCGCCTGATAGGTGATCTCCACGCCTGCGGGGACACGCGTCGAACCCGACGTGTACTGCAGGTAGGCCACGGTGTCCTTGTTGTGGTCCTGACCGGCGACCGGCGCCACCCAGCTCGACCCCACCGAATCCGGCACCGCGTCGACGGCGATGACGCGCGGGCGCTCCTTGGCCGGCAGCGGCGCGAAGAAATCGCGGACCGCCTCGGCGGACTTCGTCGAGGTCAGGATCGCGGTCGGCCGGCAGTCGTCGAGGACCGCGTGCAGACGGTCGGTGTGGCCGGGCTCGTCCGGGGAGAACAGCGGTACCGCGACGTTGCTGGCATAGAGCGCCGCGAAGAACCCGATCACGTACTCGAGCGACTGGGGCGCGAGAATCGCCACACGGTCGCCCGGCTTTGTGACCTGCTGCAGACGCGCCGCCACCGCGCGCAGCCGCTTACCGAACTGCGCCCAGGTCAGATCCTGCGGCTCCCCGTCGCGCTCACGGCTGTAGTCGATGAACCGGTAGGCCAGTGTGTCGGCCTGCTCGCGGACGTTCTGCTCGACGTAGTCGACCAGGGTCGCTTCCTCGCTGAAAGAGATGTTCCCGGTCTCATCGAGAAAGTCTTCGAGTTCAGTACTCAGCATTCATTACTCCTGTGCCCCCTCGTGGACTCCCCCACGCGGGCGCAGATCTCCGGCGAGGTCTTGGCGACACCACCACGCAGTCCTGCCGTCCACGTCCTGTGCCGACCGCGGGATACGGTAGCGCACGTCCAGTTACCCAACGAAAAAACTCGCGTTCGTCATGCTCGGTTTCGCATGAGTGCGCGTCGCCCCTCGACGCGCACCCCCGGGTTCACCGACCCGTCACCTCGCTGTTGAGTCGCGAGACCGTCGGCCATCCTACTCCCCCTTCAATTGCGCCAGCACGGGCGCAAAAGCATCCATCTGCGTCGGGAAGACCCCGACGTAGGACATGGTGGTACGGCGACGCACCTCCCGGATCTGGTCGGCGATCTCGTCGAAGCTGCCGATCGCGATGTACGGCGAGGTCAGCACGTCGTCGACGGTGAACTCCGTGTCGTGCGCGATGTTCGGCGGATAGCCCTGTTCGAGGGCCTTCAACGCCATCTCGGCGGTGGCGACCCGGTCGTCGGTGATGACGATGACGGCGATCGTCCAGTTCAGCTCGAGATCGTCGAACCGGTCGCCGGCGGCCTCACGGATGCGGTCGACGCGTTCGGTGGTCTTGGCGATGGTCATGTCGGACAGCTTCATCTTGCCGTCGGTGGTGGTGCCGGGAGCGACGGAGATGATGTCGGCGTGCTTGGCGGCCAGCGCCAGCATCTTGGGTCCACCGCCGCCCACGGCGATCGGCGGACGCGGTCCCTGCCTCGGCCGAGGACTGCCCTCGAGGCCGTTGATCTGGTAGAACTCGCCGTCGAAGTTCACCGTCTCGCCGCGCATCAGGCCGTCGAGGACCGTCAGTGCCTCGTCGAGACGCCGGATACGCACCCCGGGTGACTCGAATTCGATGCCGGCCTTGTCGAACTCCTCCTTCATCCAGCCCGCGCCGATGCCCAACTCGAGACGTCCCTTGCTCAGGACGTCGATCGTGTTGGCCTCCTTGGCGAGCAGGGCCGGGTGGCGCCAGCCGTTGGCGAGCACCGAGGTGGCCAGGCGGATCGTGCTCGTCGCCTGCGTCAGCGCGCCCAGTGCCGCGAGCGGGCCGACCTGGTTGCCGAGATGGTCGGGCACCGCGAAGGTGTCGTAGCCGTACTCCTCGGCGGTCTGCGCGAGCTTGACGAACTTGCGGGCACCGCCCTCGTCCTTGTTGCCCTCACCACCCGCGCCGAAGCGGAACTTCCGCAAACCGGAGGAGGCACCACCGGCATCGCTCGGGGGTTGCGTCATCGCTGTCCTCTCGTCGTGATCGCCGGATGGGTGAGGGCGCGTGCGCGCCCTCCGGCGTCCGCGGTGTTCCTCGGGCCAGCCCAACACGTTAATGCAGCGTGACGGCACCGCCAAACGAATCGGCCGACGCCGCCAGACGAGGTTACCGGCCGGTTAGTTCGACGATGGGACCGGTGGTGCATCGGTGGTGCCCGGCCGGTGTCGTCCGGACGGGCGAGCCAGGGTCAGTTGTGCTTGGGCGCGGGCGCGTCCTGGATGAGGTCCTTGGACCAGTCGTACATCCACTGGGTCGCGGTCTGGCCGTCGTTCTCCCAGTAGCGCGTCGTCGCATACATCGCGTGGATGGGGTTCGACGCCGCGTTCGCCAGTTTCGACACCGCCGCCAGCGGATTGACGATCGTCGGCGAGTCACAGATGAGATCGCCCGGCGCGCAGATGGATTGGACCCGATCGCGGAGGTCGCCGAATCCGCCGTTGCGCGGGCCGGTCATCGAGATCCCGGGTACGAGATTGCCCATCCCGCCGAGCGCGATCTCCGCGCCGACACCGTTGGGGCTCGGCTCGATGTCGTTCTGTTCACCCGGCTGGCGTCGGCCGTCGGCGATGAGCCCGACACCGAGCACGAGGTCCTGGTCGCTCTCGTCGAGCACGCCGCGGCCGTTGCCGATGTTGCTCGCGAGATCACCGGCGATGACCGCGCCCTGGCTGAAGCCCATGATCACGTAGCCGGTCAACGGGCAGCGTTCGTTGGTGGAGATGATCTTGCCTGCCGCGCGCTTGTAGCCCTGGGTACGCGAGACGTTGTAGTCGGCCTGCCGGTCGGCCAGGTTGGTCGGGTTCCGGAACTGGGCCGTGTAGGGGACGGTGTAGATCTCGGTGCGCGAGGTGTCGAAGTCGTTCGACAGCGCGCGCGAGACGCGCAGCATCAGCGAGTTCGGATTCGCCGACGGCTTGTACGGATCGTCGTCCGCGCTCGACTCCCAGGTGCCGGGGATGACGACCGTCAGGACATCGGGGCAGTCCGCGGGCTGGGCGTCGGGACGTTCGCCGGACGGCGGCGTGCTCGGCGGCCCACCGGGACCGATCGGCGCGGGGCCGGGCGCCAGCCACACCAGGACCAGCACGACGATGAGCACGATCGCGATGGCCGCGAGCGCGAGGAGCAGCAGAGCGAACTTGCCGAGCCGCCGAACCGGACCCTTGCGGGTGCGGCCCGCGGCGTTGCGACGGGCGGCCACGTCAGCAGTAGTGCTGTTCTGCTGCGCGAATGACCTTGTCGGCCTTCACGTTCGCTTCTTCGACATTGTCTGCACCGGGACCGACGGAGGCGGTGACGAAGGCCTTCACCATGCTCGGGTCGGTGCCCTTCTGTTTGGCGCCGCAGACATACTTCGCCATGGTCAGGGCGACCGAGTTGTCGTTGTCCCCCATGAAGGTGACGTCCTGCTGCTTCAGCGCGGCCAGGTAGGCGCGGGCCTTGTCGTCGAGTGGTTGGCCGCTGGGCCCGGGAAAACTGGCCGGGACCTTCGTACTGGGGTTCGGCGCGGTCGCGGGCAGCTCCGACGTGCCGCCGGTCGTGGACGGGGTGGCCTCTGCGGAGGTCGTGCCCGGCGTGCTCGTCGAGGACTCCGCCGCCGAGTAGAGCGAGGTCGTCGTGACCGGGTTGTTGGTGATCGGCGCACTGGCCGTCGAGTCGTCGGCGCAGGCCGACACGGACCCGAGCGCGAGAGCGAGGCCCGTCACGGCCAGCACCAGCCGCACACACTTCGTTGTCATCGCCACTTCCTGCCGAACCTTTCTCCGTCGAGATCGCGCACCACCGGACGATCTGTCCGGCGACACCTCACGCGTCCGGCCTGCGGCCGATCGCGATGCAGGGGCACCCCGCATCGCACACCACGTCAGGCTACCGCCCGCGCGGGGGCATTCCGGCCGCCGCACTCGCGCCACCTGCACAAACAGTCCGATTCCTCAGCGAAGTTTCAGGCCGCACACACGTGCGGTCGAGGTTAGGGGGCACCGACGGGTGCCCCCGTCCTCTTCTGTCGAATCCCGCCTCGCTCACCGGACTCCTCACTTGAGGACTTTGGTGCCGTCCTTCGCGGTCCAGGTGATCCGGCCGTGCTCGAAGTAGTTCACGCGGCCCTTGCCGTCGCGGGTCGGGAGTTCGTCGCTCGTCGGCTTGCCGAGACGACCGGCCGGACCGCCGGCGGCGACGTAGGCGCCACCGATCGCGCCCGTGACGATCTTCGGGCCCTTCGGTCCGGTGAACATGCGTCCGCCGGCGAAGTCCTGGGCCTTGCCGCCCGCCACCGGGTACGACGGGGTGAGGCAACCTCCCAGGTCCGCCTTGTTGGCGTCCCAGACCTTGCGGAAGGCACCGTCGACGCGGCATGCGACCGCATCACGCGACAGTCCGAGCGCGGCCGCGGCCTGCGGCCAGGCCTGCATCATCTCGAACTCCCAGTAGGGCCAGGTGTGCGTACCCGACGGCCGGTAGTTGGCCTGGCCGGGAATCCCCTTGCGATTCAACTGGATCGCGAACTGCTGCGAGGTGACGCGACTCAGCATCTCGAGTCCCACACCGGAGTAGTTGGTCGCGAGCATCGGGATGTCGGACGGTTTGTCGTGGGGCCCGACCATGCCGTTGCCCGACGAGACGTACAGACTCGTGCCCTGCAGCTTGTCGACCAGCAGGTACGGATCGTGTTCCTTCCAGGCCGGGTCCGACGGCGGGCCGAACATCTTCATCGAGTCGTAGCCGCCACCGTCGCGCACCGCGAACTGGATCGCCTGCGGCATACCGAATGAACTCAGCTGCAGGATTCCCGAGAACGACGCCGCGAACTTGTAGAACCCGGGGTTGCGCGCGGCGAGCATCATCGCGGCGGAGCCGCCCATCGACAGCCCCTCGATGCCGCGGACGTCGGTGGACCGCCAATCGTTCTCCAGGATGGGCGGCAGTTCCCGCATGAGGAACGTCTCCCACTTGTAGTTCTTGCCGCGATCGGGTTCCTTCCAGTCGGTGTAGAAACTCGACTCGCCACCGATCGGCAGGATGACGTTGACGTTCTTGTCCTTGTAGAAGTCGACGATCTTGGTGTTGATGATCCAACCGCTCTGATCGTCCTGCGCGCGCAGACCGTCGAGCATCGTCAGCTGCGGGAACTTCTCCTTCGGCTTCGCGTGCCAGTCGCGGGCCAGCAGGATCTGCACCTGGATGTTGGTGTTCATCGCCGGGGAGTAGACCCACAGGGCCACTCGCCGGTCGGTGTACCAGTACGTGTTGGTCACCTTGGCGGGTTGCGCGGCCGGGACCGACGCCGGTGCGACCGGGGCACGCGAGCTCGGCGGTGCGGGTGCCGGCGCGCTGGGTGAGGCCGGCGGCGCGGGCGCCGCGGGCGGTGCCGCGGGGGCGGGCGGGGCCGGCGCGGGTTCGGCCCCGGCGAGCCCGTTACCGATCACGAGTACCGCGACCGTCGCCAGCGCGACCACGGCGGCCTTCACCGGGCGAAGAGTCGCCCGACGACCGGCCGGGCGCGCGCCATCCTGCCCTGCATCGGCCGGTCGCGCGTCGACCTTGCCTGTACCACTGTTTCGCCGCATCACTCTCCAGAACTCCTTCGCCCCTGTACACCGGCGCCAGCACCCGTGACCGATTCCCCGTCAGTCACACATGCCTCATAAGTATCAAACGCCTCAGGAGTTTCTTACACGCCACGGCGCGGCCTGTCCGCACGCCACGCTGTGACACGTGGGATTTGTGTGACAGTTGATATCTCGCCCTGCTCCCTGAGGAGCGAGCTTGCGAGCGTCACGAAGGGTCTCTCACCTCGGGTCGCCGACCCCCTTCGTGACGCGCCCTCCGCAAGCTCCGGACGCTCCTCAGGGAGCGGAGTGATACGACGACGCCCCGCCCGGTGACCCGGGCGGGGCGTCGTGCGGCCGGCGGACCGGCGATGTCAGATCAGCGGAAGAATCCGCGGTTCTTGGCGTTCCAGATCATGTCCTGCCAGTAACCCCAGGCGTGGGTGCCGTTGGCGTAGTAGGTCATCAGCGGCACACCCTGCACGAAGGCCGCAGCCTCGAAGGCCTTGGACTGCGTGAACGCGAGGAGCTCGAGGGTCGAACCCTTGAACAGGTCGTCGAACACATTCGGCAGTGCGTTGTAGCGGCCGAAGAGACCGTTACCGGAACCGACGAAGACCTTCATGCCGCGCATCAGGCCGATGTTCCAGAAGGGATCGTTCTGGAACCAGCGAATGCTCCACGGCGGGCCCCACATGGCGTCGATGTTCCAGGGCTTCGGGTCGACGTCGAGCATCGCCAGACGCAGGGCGGTACGCATACCGGGCGCACTCAGGAAGTTGTAGCCCGAGAGCGAGCCGGCGCGGTCGAAGTGCTGACGGTTCTGGGCGCCGAGGACGAGTGCGGCGTTACCACCCATGGACAGACCCATGATGGCGTAGCGCTTCGACGGTCCGACGCGGAAGCCGCGGGCGTCGAGCGCGCTGATCAGGGTCCGGCTGATGACGCAGTTCCAGCGATACCGGTAGGGCTGCCGGTTGAAGTTGCTGGGTGCATCCCAGTCCGTGTAGAAGCTTGCGGGTCCACCGATGGGCTCGACGACGTTGACGCCGGACTTCACCATCTCCTGGACGTTGGTGTTGATCTCCCAGCCGCTGTAGTCGTACTGGGCGCGCATGCCGTCGAGGAGGATGACGGTCTTGTAGTTGCCGGGCTTCTTCCAGGCGCGGACCTTCACGTTCGGCATCCCGCAGCCGTTGACCCAGAACTCCTGCTTGCCGACCTGCGTTCCGCCGATCCGGGCGTTGGCCTGGCCGGCGACGACACCGGTCAGTCCGACAACTGTCAGGATGGCGACGAAAGCGGCGATCAACCGGTTGCTCATCCGGTTGCGCGCAGGCCTCGGCGCCTCGGTGGCAGCTTCACGCATGTACAGAATCTCCCTCTTCAGCCGATCGGCCGGAACTCGTAGTCCCTAGCGGCCGATCGGTCCTTGTGCGTCACACATTTTTCGTCCCCCGGCTCATTGCGCGGCGCGACGTCGTTCACGAGTCGTTCTCGCATGCGATTCACCGTCGGCGAGCCTATTCGATGCCCCCGGACGTGACAAACCATGTGATCGCGATCACAACCCCCGTCACTTCGGCGTCCCAGCAGTTCAGAACACCTCCGTCACGACCTTTCTATCGGCCGCGCCCACGGGGACGTTACCGATCCGAGATGTTCGACGGCAACTCCACAGGTTCGGCCCCGTGTTTTCTATGCGTTCTCTTGGTGTCGTGTGCTTGGGTTCGACGCCCGGTGGCGTGGCACTAGCGCGGGTGGACCGGCGGCGGCATCTCCAACCCGCAGCGCTGGATCTCGTACTCCGGCTCGCGCTGGATTCGATAGCTGTTGAAGGTGAACGCCTGACGCAGGTTGTGTTTGAAGCGATCGAAGGACCAGGGGGCCTCGAACGAGGCGAACCGGTCCTTGGTCTCCGGGCACTGCAGCGCGACCTGGGCCTGGCGGACCAGATCCTCGTCGAGGTACCCGGGCAGTACCGGACGGCGTGGGTACGCGCCTGCTTCGGCGACGACCCATTCGCTCGGCAGGATCTTGTCGTGCCCGATGCGGCCGTCCTCAAGGCGCTCGGTGTGCGCCGCGAGCGGATAGGCCAGACCCATCTGGTCGATGACGCGCACATCCAGCGGTGCGTTCATGCTCGTCATACCCAGATTCAAGAAGTAGACGGTCACCTGCCGCTCGGCGCCCTTGGGCATCACGGCCGGCAGCTGTGCCACGTACCACTCGTCGTAGTTGAACGACGGCAGGATCACGCCGCCGTCCTCGCGGTACTCGTCGATCTTCTCGACCATCGCGCTCATACGCGGGTAGTCGAGGTAGTCCTCGGCGGTGACCGGGTTCTCGTTGCCCATGTTGGTGACGTAGAACCGACGCTCGTCGACGATGCCGCTGCGGCCGATGTCGATGCCGGCGTTCGGCAGGACGTTGGCATGCGTCACGACCGCCCAGACGACGACGGTGGTCCACATGCCGCTCATGGCGATCGCACCGACGAGCTGGGCACGCGCTCGACGGCGATCCGCGGGCTCGGGCGCGGACGGCACGGGATCGGGGTCGGTCGCGGGGTCGGAGATCACCGAGTCGGAGTCCTTCGACGGCCGGCGACGGAACGCCGCGCCGACGTGCGCGGGGATCGTCACCGGCACGACCATCAGCGGCAGCAGGGTGACGAACACCGGCACCAGCAGCACCCGTCCGTGCATGAAGTCGCCGCCCTGGCGCATCCAGTAGACGATCAGGACGATGCCGGCGAGGGCCACGACGGTGACCACCGCGGTCGAGGACTGCAGCCGACGCGACCAGCCTGCGAGACGCGACGACCGCGTCGAGGGGGTGGCGTCACCGGTGTCGGCCGGGTCGGAGTGCTGGGCATCGGCCGCCGTGGCCCGCATCCGGCCGCCGACGATCAGCAGCACGCCCGCGACTGCGGCCAGGACGACCGGCAGCACCAGCACGTAGGGGCCGAAGAGATTGGTGAGGTAGGCGAAACCCTGATCCCACTTCGCACCGCTGGCGTCCTTCGCGACGGCGGGATTGGGAACCAGGAGGGCGTAGTAGCCCATGCGGAAGATCTGGTAGCCGACCGGCAACGCACCCGCGACCACGACGACACCCATCCGCATCTTCCAACCGAGGGGCGCGAAGAAGACCAGCAGCAGCACCAGGCCGCCGAGAATCGCCAGTTCGGGCCGGATCAGCGGGGCGAGACCGGCGGTGAAGGCCAGCGCGAGCGTGGCCGCCGCGCTCCCGCGGCTCGCGTGCGGGCCGCGACGCGCCCATGCGACGAGCTGGCACCACAGGACGGCCGCCCAGAAGATGCAGAGGCCGTTCTCCAATCCGCTGGTCGCGAAGTCGCGGGCGGGCGGGATGGCGATGTAGATGACGGCACCGAACGGCAGCAGCAGGGTCCAACCGTCGCCGGTGATCCCGCCGATCCGGGTGCCGAACAGACGTGCGCTGCCGTACATCGCGATCGGGATCGCGGCCACCGAGCAGACCAGCGCCACCCAGAGCGCGACGTATTCGAGCTGACCGTCGGTGATCCACGCCCAGAACCACAACAGGTACGTCCAGGCGGTCGAGGTGTTGGCCTCGACCCGCTCCCCGGCGTTGAAGACCGGACCGTTCCCGGCGAAGAGATTGCGGAGCGTGCGCAGGACGATGAGTCCGTCGTCGGCGATCCACCTGCGCTGCCACGCACCGATCGCGAAGAAGGTGGTGACGACGACGGCGCCGAGGACGAAACTGACGGCCGCAACCTTGTTGCGGCCGGTGTTCAGCGCCCGGAAACCGGTTGGCGACTCATCAATTGACTGCATAGACCGCGACACCCACACACACCAGCCACGCCACGGCGAGCAGCTGCAGGACACGATCGCCGAGCGCGATCTCCTCGGGTTCGCCCGCGGCACCGCCGTCGACGTCGACGGCATAGCGCAGGATCGCCACCGTGAAGGGCACCATCGAGATGGCGTACGCGACGTTGGTGTCGTGGTCGGAGCCCTTGTCGAACGCCCAGAGGCCGTAGAAGATCACGACCGCGGTCGCCGACAGCGTCCAGACGAATCGCAGATAGGTGGTCGTGTAGTACTCGAGGGCCTTGCGGATCTTGGCGCCGGTGCGTTCGGCGAGCTGGAGTTCGGCGTAGCGCTTGCCCGCCGCCATGAACAGCGACCCGAAGGCCATCACGAGCAGGAACCACTGTGACAGCACGATCTCGGCGGCGACGCCACCGGCGATCGCACGCAGCAGGAAGCCCGAGGACACGATGCAGATGTCGATGACGGCCTGGTTCTTCAGGCCGAAGCAGTAGCCGAGCTGGATGACCAGGTAGATGGCGATGACCACGGCCGTCTGCCAGTTCGCAAGGAAGGCGATACCGATCGAGCCGACGAGCAGGACGACGGCGAGAACGTAGGCCAGGGTCACCGGGACGACGCCGGCGGCGATCGGCCGGAACCGCTTGGTCGGGTGATTGCGGTCGGACTCGACGTCCATCGCGTCGTTGACCAGGTAGATGCTCGACGCGGCGAGGCAGAACGCGACGAAGGCGACGCCGGCGGAGGCCAGCACCGAGGCGTCGGTGATGTTGCCCGCGGCGAGCGGAGCGGCGAGCACCAGGACGTTCTTGACCCACTGCCGCGGCCGGACGGCCTTGATCAGCCCGGACGTCAGGTTCTTCGGCGGTCCGAGAACCTTTCCGTGCTCGATCGGCTCCTCGCTCATGCACTCTCCCTGTGTCGTGTCACCCGCGCGATGACGGGGGACGCGGCAAGACGCAGCGGCCCGCCGGGTACTGCGGCCGTGAGACCGAGCCGGGCCAGGACGCGCGCCGCACGGCGGGCACGCCCGGGGTCCGGGTTGTTCCGGGTGGGTTCGAGCAGCACCTTATCGCCCACGACGACCGCCGCTGCGCTCGCGGCACCGATCGCGGCGCCCGCGGTGACATCGCTCGGGTAGTGCACACCCAACACCAGGCGGGACACGAGCATCGGCGGCACGAGGACGGCGGGCAGCACCTTTGGGTCCCAGCCGGCAGCGCGGCCGATGAGGATCGCGGCCGCGGTCGTCGAGGTCGCGTGCGAGGACGGGAAACTCAGTTTGCTCGGCGTCGACACCCCGATCGCGATCTGCGGGTGGGCCGGGCGTGGGCGCCGGACGATGCGCTTGATGATCACGGACGCGGCGTGCGCACCGAAGGCACCCACCCCGGTCTCGAGCCAGAGCTGCTGCGCGCGCACATCGCCGCGGCGGCGGGCCAGCGCCCAGCCGGTACCCGCGATGGCGAGCCAGCCCAGTGCGTGCTCACCCACGTGCGACAGTCCGCGCGCGGCCGGACGGACGCCGGGGCGGCCACCGATCCCGGCCTGGATGGCCACGAGGGCCTTCTCCTCACCGTTCAGGGGACGCGGGATGTCGTCGGCCGGGACCCGGCCCGTCTCCGCACGATCCTCCAGCACCGTGTCGTCCCCACTGCCGATCACCGGACCATCAGATTCCGAAGACACCCGCCCAGCTCTCCTTCGACGTCAGGTCGCGGTGCGCAGACCTGTACTGCTGCTTCATCTCCGGGAACTTGTCCTGCAGTTCCTTCACGAGGGCGAAGTGTTCGCGCGCGAGCTCGATCATCTTCTCGCGGTCGCGCTGCCGATAGACGACGCCGCGGCCGTCGGCGGTGGTGACGGTGACCCCATCGACACGACCGAGCGAGAACCACCGCGCCTCGATGGGCGGGAAGTTGGCCTGCGGGACCTCGTGATGCCGCGGGTCGGCCGGGCGGACGTTGTTCACCACGGCGGCGGTCAGCGCCTTGATCTTGCTGAGCGGGTTCAGCGGTATCGAGGTCCCGAGGCGCGTTGCCTCGCCGGAGGTCCGGGGCAACTCGGTCGCCGACGGCAAGACCACTGCGTCCGGATACTGCTTGCGCATCTGCGCGACCTTCGGCAGCGCGGTCGGCAGCAGGCTGCGGATGTGATCGGGTCCGGCGAGGAAGTCCCGGATCGCCTCGTTCTGGATGGCGACGGTGGAGTATTCGAGGCAGAGAAGGTGTTTGGCGGTCGCCTTGGTCATCGACCGGACGATGCCCTTGATCGGGCCGTCGTGATGGATCGATGCGACGACGAGCCGGTTGCGCAGGTGAAAGTACGCCTGCCAGTCGATGGCGTCGTCCTTGTCGCTCCAGGCCATGTGCCAGATGGCGATTCCCGGCACGGTGGCCGTGGGGTAACCGGCCTTGGCGGCTCGCAGCGCGAACTCCCAGTCGTCCCACTTGATGAACAACGGCATCGGGAGGCCGATCTGCTCCGCGCATTCGCGCGGGATCATGCACATCCACCAGCCGTTGCCCTCGACGTCGATCCGCCGGTGCAGGTTCTTCGAGTTCTCGCGGTCGCGCAGCGGGTACTTCGAGAAGTTGTGGTCGTATTCGACGAACGGCGCCGCCGTCCACATGAAGGTGTCGCGGCGGATCACCTCGCCCATGCAGTGCAGGTGGCTGCGGTCCTGCAGATTGAGCATCTGACCGCCGACGAGCATGGGCGCCTTGGCGAATCGCGACATGGCCAGTGCACGCAGGATCGAGTCGGGCTCGATCGCGATGTCGTCGTCCATGTACAGCACGTAGGGCGAGTCGGTGAGCCGCAGCGCCTCGTACATGATGCGCGCGTATCCGCCCGATCCGCCGAGGTTGCCCTGGTCGAAGATGTGCAGGCGATCGCCGAGAGCCGCGGCGGCCTCGGTGTATCCGGGCTCGTCGACGACCTTCTTGGTGCCCTGGTCGGGCATCATGACCGCATCGATGACCTCGTCGACCAACGGGTCGGAGGTCAACGCGGCCAACGCGTTCACCGCATCGGTCGGGCGGTTGAACGTCGGGATGCCGACCGTGACGCGCTTGGTCTCCTCGTCGGCCGTCGGTGCGTCGATGGGCGCATACCAACCGGCGGAGACGATTTCGGTGTCGGTGTCGGTGGTGACGTCGAACCAGATCCAGCCACCGTCCTCGAACGGACCGAGGTCGAGTTCGAATTCGACGACGCCGCGGCCGGTTTCGTCGGTGTCGACCAGGTCACCGCCGATGCCGATACGCGACCCGTCGATCTTAGAGCGGTACAGGTCGACGCGGCAGGTGCCGATCACCTCGACGCGCAGCACCACCGAGTCGAGGATGCTCCAGCGCCGCCAGTAGGCCGCAGCGAACGCGTTGAAGTAGGTCTCGAAGCTCACCTCGGATTCGGCGCCGAGAAGCACCGAGGTCCGACTCGGGGCATGCGCCCGGCGGTTGTTGCTCTCGGATTCGACGACGTACAGCGACCGCACGTCGAGCGGCTCACCCGCCCGCGGGAAGATCACCCGCTGCAGAAGGGATTTCGCCTTCGACGGCCCGACGCCTGCGTCGGGGATGTCGGATTGGTTCACGGGAGTCACCGTCATCTATTCGGCTCCTGCGGGGTCGGCCACCAGCGGCGCACCATCACGCAGATGCGGTGCCAGGGTGTTGTCGAACATGGTGAGCGCGCTCGCGATCGCCATGTGCATGTCGAGGTACTGATAGGTACCGAGACGACCACCGAACAGCACTCCGGCACTTGCGGTCTCGGTGCGGGCGAGTTCACGGTAGGCGGTCAGCATCGCCCGGTCCTCCGGGGTGTTGATGGGGTAGTACGGCTCGTCGTCGTTCTCGGCGAACCGGCTGAACTCCCGCATGATGACGGTCTTGTCGTCGGGGTAGGAGTTCCGCTCGGGGTGGAAATGCCGGAACTCGTGGATGCGCGTGAACGGGACGTCGGCGTCGTTGTAGTTCATCACCGGAGTGCCCTGGAAGTCGCCGGTGTCGAGCACCTCGGTCTCGAAATCGAGTGTGCGCCAGCCGAGTCGGCCCGCGGAGTACTCGAAGTACCGGTCCACGGGGCCGGTGTAGACGACGGGGGCGTCGGGGTTGTCGGCGCGCAGCTGCTCGCGCACGTCGAACCAGTCGGTGGACAGCCGCACCTCGATGCGGTCGTCGGCAGCCATGTTCTCCAGCCACGCGGTGTAACCGTCGACCGGCAGACCCTCATGGGTGTCGTTGAAGTACCGGTTGTCGAAGGTGTAGCGCACCGGCAGGCGGGTGATGTTGCCCGCGGGCAACTCCTTGGGGTCGGTCTGCCACTGCTTGGCGGTGTAGTGCTTGATGAACGCCTCGTACAGCGGGCGACCGATCAGGCTGATCGCCTTCTCCTCGAGGTTGCGCGCCTCGGCGGTGTCGATCTCGCTGGCCTGATCGGCGATCAGCTTCCGCGCCTCGTCGGGGCTGAAGTACCTGCCGAAGAACTGGCTGACCAGCCCCAGGCCCATCGGGAACTGGTAGGCCTGGCCGTTGTGCAGCGCGAACACGCGGTGCTGGTAGTTCGTGAAGTCGGTGAACTGGTTGACGTATTCCCACACCCGCTCGTTGGAGGTGTGGAACAGGTGCGCCCCGTACTTGTGGATCTCGATCCCGGTCGTCGGTTCGGGTTCCGAGTACGCATTGCCGCCGAGGTGGTCGCGTCGGTCGAGCACGAGGACCCGTTTGCCCAGCTGCGTCGCGGCCCGTTCGGCGACGGTGAGGCCGAAGAATCCGGAGCCGACGACGATCAGGTCGTAACTGCTACTGGTTGCCACGGGTCCTCAGGGTAACGGACCCTCCCTGAGGAATCTCCGAGCCACGTGGCCTGGCACGGAAGCCGGGTAATGTTTCGATCGTCGGCCTGTAGCCCCCGGGCCCGTGCCTTGTCCGGTGAGTAGTTCGGGGTTTGCGTGACGCCGCTGTTCGTACGACCGCCCGACGACCCCTCCCCGAGTGCCCTTCGTGACGCCCCTCCGCAGGCTCCGGGGCTCCTCAGGGAGCAGACCGGGCCACCTCCGCAGGCTCCGGGGCTCCTCAGGGAGCAGACCGGGCCACCTCCGCAGGCTGCGGGGCTCCTCAGGGAGCAGACCGGGCCACCTCCGCAGGCTCCGGGGCTCCTCAGGGAGCAGACCGGGCCACCTCCGCAGGCTCCGGGGCTCCTCAGGGAGCAGACAGGTCCCCCTCTCGGGGACCGGACGAACCCACCTTCACACCCGTCGGTCGAGCGCGTCGTCGTCGTGGTCCCCGTCCACAACGAGGCCGAACATCTCCCGAGCTGTCTCGACGCTCTCGAGGGCGCAGCAACCGCCGCGGCCATTCCGGTGCAGGTGGTCGTGGTGCTCGACGCCTGCGACGACGACTCCGCAACGCTGCTCACGGCGGATGTCTCGACCGTCGTCGTCGACGCGCGATGCGTCGGGGCGGCGCGTCGAGCGGGGTTCGACGCAGCCGCCATCTCGGCCGCGGAGTCGCACACCACGTGGTTCGCGACCACCGACGCCGATTCGACGGTTCCGCGGGACTGGCTCGTCGAACACGTCGCGGCCGCCGATGCCGGCGCGGACGCTTATGTGGGCACTGTCACCCCCGACGGGTTCGACGGGTGGCCGGCGGGGACCGACGAGAGATATCTGCGCGAGTACGACGCGGGTCCCGGGCACGGCCACGTCCACGGCGCGAACCTCGGCATCCGGGCCTCGACGTACGTCGCCGTCGGCGGGTTCGCCGAGCTCGACGTGGACGAGGACGTCGATCTCGTCGATCGCCTGCGCAGCTCGGGTGCAACGGTCGAACGGGGTGCCCGGGTCCCGGTCCGCACATCGACCCGGCGGGAGGGACGGACCCGGCACGGGTTCGCGAGCTACCTTCGAGATTTGGCCGACGACCAGCCCGAGGAGGCAGCCGGGTGACGCCCGCGCGGGCCCGGGCCATCGTCGACGACCCGTCCTTCCCCCTCCCCCGCCCCGGCCGGGGCCACACCCTCGACCGGTTCGCCGCTCTCGTCCGCGCCTGTTCCGACGACGTGAGCACGGGCCGTCTCGTCGAGGCGCACGCAGATGCCGACGCCATCCTCGCGGAGATCTGTGGCGGCGGGACCGCCTCGGGCGAGTTCTGGGGCGTGTGGGCCGCCGAGGGGCGCGACACCCGCGTCGACGCCCGATCGGCCGCGGGTGGCTGGGAACTGAGCGGCATCAAGGAATGGTGTTCGGGCGCGACGTCGTGCACGCATGCGCTGGTCACCGCGCACACGGACGCCGGCAACCGACTGTTCGCGGTCGATCTCGGTCGCCCGGGGGTCTCCGCGGACAGCTCGGCCTGGACCAACACGGGTATGCGCGACTCCGACACCGGGACCGTCACCTTCGATGCCGTGCCCGCCGACCCGGTCGGCGAACCCGGCGCCTATCTCGACCGGCCGGGCTTCTGGCAGGGCGGGATCGGCGTCGCGGCCTGCTGGTTCGGCGGGGCCCGCAAGGTCGCGGCACCGCTCTACCGCGCGGCCGAGCGCTCCGACGACGCGTTGCTGCGGATGCACGCCGGCGCCGTCGACGCCCACCTCGCCGCCGGATGGGCGCATCTCCGGTCCGCGGCACATGAAATCGACAATGACCCGACCGCGTCGGCGAAACGACTCGCCTTCGCGGTGCGCTGGTCCGTCGAACAGGTCGCCACCGCGGTGATCGATCGGGTCGGGCGTGCGTTGGGCCCCGGCCCGCTCGCCGCCGATCCCGATCACGCCCAGGCTGTCGCCGACCTCACCGTCTACATCCGGCAGTCCCACGCCGACCGTGATCTCGCGGTCCTGGGCGGACTGACCGGGGGTCGGATACCCGGCCCGGGATCGGAGACGTCATGACGACCGGCGACATCTCCTCGACGGACCGCTTCGGGGCGACCCCGACATCGTCGGAGGGAACCCCGGAGTCGGAGTGGCAGCGGTGGTTCGCCGTGCGGGGGCCGTGGCCCGACTTCGAGCCGGACGTCCGGCGGCTGATCGTCCTGGCCGCCCACCCCGACGACGAGATCCTCGGCGTCGGCGGGGTGATGGCGGCCGCCCACCGACGGGGTGTCGACGTCGTCGCGCTCTGCCTCTCCGACGGCTCGGCGTCGCATCCCGGTTCGCCGACGCTGTCCCCGGCCGAGCTGGCCGTCCGGCGCCACGCCGAAGTCGACACCGCGACGTCGACACTGGGCATCGGCCCCACCCGATGGTGCGGGCTCGGCGACGGCACCCTGTCGGCCCATGACGACGAGATCGAGGCCATCGTCGACGCGACGATCTCCGAGAAACCCGACACCCCGACCGCACTGCTGGCGGTCTGGATGCACGACGGTCATCCCGACCACGAGGCCGTCGGGCGGTGTGCACGTCGCGTCGGCGACCGGCGCGGTGTCCCGGTCTGGATGTATCCGATCTGGATGTGGCACTGGGCAACCCCCGACGATCCCGACATCCCCTGGCACAGGCTGCGCACCCTCGTCCTCGACGACGACATCGCCGTGGCCAAACGCGCGGCGACACAGGCCTTCGAGACCCAGATCCGCCCGCTGTCACCGGCACCCGAGGACACCGCCGTTCTCGGACCGCACATTCTCGAGCGGTTGCTCCGCGATCGGGAGTTCGTCTTCGTGTGAACACCGACATCCGGGGCGGGCGCAGAGCAGGGCAGCGCGACCGGTCGAGAACACGACCGGCGAGGACAGGACGGACGAGGCCATGACCGACGACGGCACCACCGGCAGTGATCGAAACTCGCTGCCCGACAGCTACTTTCACGACATGTATCGCAGCAGCGACGACCCGTGGGGTTTCGCGACGCGGTGGTATGAGCGGCGGAAGTACGCTCTGACCCTCGCCGCGCTTCGCTCTCCCCGGTACGGCTCGGTGTTCGAGCCCGGCTGCTCGATCGGCGTGCTGAGCGCCGAGTTGGCCACGCGCGCCGACCATCTGCTGTGTACCGATGTCAGCCCACGTGCGGTGGAACTCGCGCGGAGGCGACTCGACGGCCACGACTCGGTCGACGTGCGCGTCGGTGACATCGTCACCGACTGGCCGTCGGGCCGGTTCGACCTGATCGTGCTCAGCGAGGTCCTCTACTACCTCGACGACGCCGATCTCGACGAGGTCATCGCACGGCTTCCGGGCTCGTTGTCGCCCACGGGCGAGGTGCTGGCGGTGCATTGGAGATGGCGGGTCGAAGAGTATCCGCGAACCGGCGACCAAGTCCATGACGCGTTGCGCTCGTCAGCGCTGCACCCGTCAGCGTCGTACGCGGACACCGACTTCTGCATCGACGTGATGACTTCGACACCCCTCGGGTCGGTTGCGCAACGAGAAGGACTCGTCGACGCCGAGGCCGCACACCGTACGGCATAATGGGTTCTTCGACAACGGGTGTTTCGAGCCAGCGCTTTGCTGTCGGTCCAGCTGAGGCGCGCGCAACGACGTCTCACGAGGAGGCAGGGGTGACCGGATTGGCCGACTTCGGAGCTCAGATGACGCGGATCGCGAGCGAGATGCGCAAAGAGAGTGACGACACCGAAGCAGCGCTGCGTTCCATGACCAAATTCGCGGTCGATGCGATCCCGGGCGCCGAGTACGCGACCGTGACCCTCGTCGCCGACGGCGCAGTCGAGACACCGGTGATGGTGGGCGACCTCGGCGGCGAGGCCGATCGACTGCAGCGAGAGCTGCGCGAGGGTCCGTGCATCCGTGCCGCGGTCTCCGATCTCACCGTGTGGGTCGACGACATGCGCGTCGAGACACGCTGGCCCAACTTCGCAGCGGCAGCGGCCGAACTCGGCATTCGGTCGATGGCCTGTTTCTACCTCTACATCGACGGCGACGACTCGGCCGCATTGAACCTGCACAGCACCGAGCCGGCGGCGTTCACCCCCGAGGCGCGCCAGCTCGGCGAGCTGTTCGCGGCGCACGCCGCGACCGCCTTCGGCGCGGTCCAGGAGAAGCAGCAACTGCGCGCCGCACTCGGCTCACGCGACATCATCGGTCAGGCCAAGGGCATGATCATGGAGCGCTACAAGCTCGACGCAGACGAGGCCTTTTCGCTTCTGGCGCGGTTGTCCCAGGACACCAACACCAAACTCGTCGACGTCGCCGTCCAGATCGTCGAAGCGGGACCGGAGCCCTGAGCGCTCAGCGGAACGCGTCGCGCTTGGGGAAACCCAGCGCGGGGATGCCGCCGCGGTCCTGGTATCGCTCGAGCCCCTTGCCGACCAGCACCCGCGGGCCCGTGGCCGGGGTGAAGAACATCATCCCCTTCTCGAAGAGCTGCGTGACGCCCGCGGCGTCGGGGGTCAGGGTCGGCACGCCGAGCGCCTGGCCGAGCGGTCCCGTGATCCCACCGAGGTCCGCGAACCGCCCGTTCATCGCCGAGGTCGCCATGTCCAGGAACTTCGACGACCCGGGCAAGATCTGCTCGGCGAGCTGATCGAGGCTGCCGAAGTCGATCCCACCGCCGCCGGGCGACGCCGGACCGGTGGGTGGTTTGACGATGCGGGGCGGTGCGGGCTGGCCCTGCACCGCGAACCACGAGGACTTCAGCTGCAGCTTGGTCCGTGCTTCCTCACCGCTCACCTCCGCGGTGCCACCCGAGCCGACCGCGCGGACCTTGATCGCGCGCCCGTGTTCGGCACCCAGGCCGTTGGCCTCGATGACCTCGAAGCTCCGTAGGGCACCGACCCCGAAAGCCGATCCGATGCTGCCCGCACTCACGGTGGCCGTCCAGTTGTGGTTCGGCGAGACCGTGTCCCCTTCGTCGACCACCGCCGGGAAGCGACCACCTGCGGTGAAACCGCCGGTCGACGCGGAGAACTCGGTGAAGGCCGGCTGTCCGTTCTGCAGCAGGATCTGGCCGGCGGTGGCGTCGGCCGCCGCGTTGGTCCGCCGGTCCTCACCGGAGACGCCGCCGTAGACCTGCGAATTCTGGGTGTCGTCGATCTTCTTGCCGCCCGCGATCGCCGCGAGCGCGTAGGTGCGGGCCGCCACCGCCTGCGCCTGCAACGCCGCCGCGCCGCCGGAGTCACCCCAGGCGGGCAGGCTCTCGCGCGGGATGACGCCTTTGACGTAGTCGTCGACGTGGATGCGGTTGACCACGCGCCCACCTTCGAGGCCCATGGCCCCGCGGTAGGCCTTGTTCGAACCGCAGAACTTGAGGAATTCGCCGCCCGGTCGATTGGGCGCCATGCTGAGTGGTTCGACGAACGTGGCGGGTACCGACCGCACCGCCCCACCACCGCATCCGCTGAGGATGGTGGCCGTGCCCCCGGACAGGCTGACCGCCTGCCCGGGAGCCACCGTCTGACCACCGACTCGCATGCCGGCGTCCGCGTGCACATTCACCGAGCCCTGACCCGTGAGGGCCACCAGGATCTCGGGCCTGTCCACCTTCCCCGCGGTGGTGCCACCGTAGTAGTGGCGCAGGATCTGCTGTGCCGTCCAGCCCTTACGGGCGTAGCCGTACGCTCCCCATTGCCCCATTCCGCGGCCGTGGCCATGACCGTGCCCGATCAGCGTCACCGTCGACCCGACCGAGAGCTCGACCTGTTCGGCCGATTCCGATGAACTCGCAACCGCGAGTCCACCGGCCAGCAGTGCGGGCGCCAGCCCGGCCGCGGCCCAGGTCAACGCGCGATTGCGAGCCCGTCCGGGCCGCGCACCGCTCGCCGTCCATCTCGGCAGACGCCGTGTAGGTCGGGCTTTGGTCACTGCAGAACACATCCTTCGGTCGCGACGACACCAGCCGCGGCTGCCGCGGACTCGCGGCCTCCGTAACGCCTGTGACTGATGTGACGATTGGGACTTAAGTGACCCTAGTGAACCAAGGAGCCGATCTCCAACCCGAGGGGATCACAACCGGATCACGAGTTGCCCGGGCTGTCGTGACCTCGCACTGCCCTCGAGGATGAGCTGCCTCTTGATCAACAATCACCACTTGAACCACTTGTGCCTCACAGATAACAAGAACATCACGAGTTACGCGGTTGCGGCGTGTGTCGCCGGCGTCCGGGATCGGCGACCGCGACGATGGCCGCCGTACCGAGCACAGTCGACCGCGTTCGAAGCCTCCGGGCTCCGACGCCGTCGGCCGCGTGGATGCCGACGGCTGACCGGACCCGACCACACCCCCACGACCACCCGTGCCGCGGTCCGACCAACCTGCGAGGAGACCTGAGTGCGTTACCCCAGACCGAAACCCTCGATCGCGCTCGCCGCGATCGCCGCTGCGGTCGTCGCGACACCGTTCGTGGTGATCGCGAGCCAGTCCGAGCCACAACTCGTGGACAACAAGCAGACGGTCTCCGACACCGAGATCGAGCAGGTCCCGCTGCGGGAACTGCCCGCCGCCATCGTCGACGTCGCGTCTTCCGGTCTCGCCGCGGCCGGTGTCGAGCTGCCGCCGATCGATCCGGACGCGTTCCCGCTGCCGGATCTGACGGTTCCGCTGCCGAAGGGACTCGTGCCGGGTACCGGCGGGTCATCGACGAGCACCGGCCCGTCCGGGTCACCGGGTTCGTCGTCACCGGAGTCGACGCCCGGGTCGTCGACGTCGGAATCAGCGTCGGAGACCACAGAATCCGCGACCCCGACGACCGACGCGCCAACCAGCGAACGTCGCGTTCCGTCGACGACCCGGGAGTCCCCGGATGAGGCGGCGACACCCGCTCCGCGAGGCGATCGGACTCCGGGCACAACCCGGTCGACCCCGGGCAGTACGACGCCGGCGACACCCACGATGCGCGACGGCCGCGAGGTCGGGGCCGCGGTGACGCACATCGTGCGCGAGGCGCCCATCAAGATGGTCGCGTTCACGTGGGACCGTCCCGTCGATGTCGACCTCAAGCTGCGCGCGAAGAACCCCGACGGCAAGTGGGGTCCGTGGACAGTCCTGGAACAGATCTCGCGCGGGCAGGCGCCGAGCGTTAAGAACCCGGTCGGCACCGAGCCGGTCTGGGTGGGCGACGCACGTGAGGTGCAGGTCGCCGCGAGCAAGGACGGACTCGCGATCCCGGCTGCGGAAACACAGGGCGGCGATCTCGCCCAACTGGCCGTCGGCACCGCGAGCACGGTGGTGACGGAGTTGGCCACCGTCGCCCTGAACGCGCTGAAGGCGACGCTCATCAGCCCGGAGAGCCTGCTCGGCCTGGGCTCGTCGTTGCTGTCGCCGCTGACCGGCGGGCCGCAGGTCGTCGCCCGCCAGGCGTGGGGCGCCGATGAGTCCATCCGCTGTTCGCAACCGGTCTACTCCCCGCACATGCGCGGCGCGATCGTGCACCACACAGCCGGCAGCAACGACTACACCCCGCAGCAGTCCGTCGAGATCGTCCGCGGCATCTACGCGTACCACGCGCGCAGCCTGAACTGGTGCGACATCGGTTACAACGTGCTGATCGACAAGTACGGCCAGATCTTCGAGGGCGCGTTCGGCGGACTCGACCGCAATGTCGAGGGCACGCACACGGGCGGGTTCAACAAGGAGACCGTCGGGGTGTCGATGATCGGCAATCTCGACGAGGTCCCGCCGACCGCGGCGATGGTGTCGGCGACCGGCAAGTTCCTGCGCTGGCGCCTCGGCAAGGCCGGACTCAATCCCGCCGGGACCGCGACGTTGACCTCAGAAGGCTTCGCCGGCACCAAGTTCGCCGCGGGTACCCAGTCGAATCTGCCGGTGATCTCCGGGCACCGGGACTACAACAGCACCAGCTGCCCGGGGGTACACGGTTACGCGGCGCTCACCGCGATCCGGGCGCTCGCCGGCGGTGCCCCGCCGGCACCCGAACCGACGCCGCCCGCCGATCCGGCCGCCCCGGCTCCCCCGCCGGCCGATCCCGGTGCCCCCGCGCCGCCGCCGGCCGAGCCCGGAGCCCCCGCACCGGTACCGCCTGCGGCCTGAGCCGCGGATCCGCGAGACGATCAGCGCGGGGCGAACCAGCGCTCGAGTACCTTGGCGACGCCGTCGTCGTTGTTGCCGACGGTGACCTCGTCGGCGGCGTCGAGCGCCGCCGGGTGACCGTGGCCCATCGCGACGCCGTGCCCCGCCCAGGTGAGCATCTCGGCGTCGTTGGGCATGTCGCCGAACGCGATCACGGCGTCGGCCGAGAGTCCGGCGAGGTCGGCGAGGCGTGCGAGCCCCGACGCCTTGTGGGTTCCCGGCACCGACAGTTCGATGAGTCCGTTGTCGGTGGAGAAGGTCACCTGGGCGAGGTCGCCGACCACGGGCTGCAGCCGACGGGCCATCTCGTCGGAGGCCATACCCGGTTTGCGGACGAGGAGTTTCACCGCCGGATCACCGAACACCTCGTCGTCGCCGACCTCGACGTGATCGGGGTTGAGCCACGCGTGCTCGTAACCGGCACTCGCCACGAAGGGCGCCGTCGCCGCGTCGTGCGCGGACCGGCCCGCACGTTCGGCCGCGATGCCGCATCCCGGGATCTGTTGGTAGGCAATCTCTCCGAGTTTGACGAGCGCGTCGGGCTCGAGGTTCGCCGACCACAGCACGCGATCGTGCTCGGCGTCGTAGATGATGGCGCCGTTGGCGCACACCGCGTACCGGACGAACGCCTCGGTGCCGGCGAACTGATCGGTGATCTCGGCGATCCATCGCGGGGGCCGGCCGGTGGCCAGCACGAACTCCACTCCGGCGGCGCGGGCGGCGGCCAGCACGGACAACGTGCGCGGGGAGACCCGGTTCTCGTCGTCGATGAGGGTTCCGTCCACATCGCTGGCGATGAGTGTGGGTGGACCGAATGTCATCAGCGTCTGCTTCCTCTCGACCGAGCTCTCTCGGCGGCTCGTCTCGCCCGCGCCTCGGCTTTGCGCAGCGCCTCGTCGGCTTCGATCACGGCGGCCTCCTGGGGTGTCGGTGCCGAGCCGCCGAGTCGTGACGGAACCCAGAACTCACCCGGTGGGTGCGGACCGTAGGAGTCCTGGACCTCGAGGAGCATCGAGTTCATGGTGTCGCGGAGCCTCAGGGTCTCACGCTCCGGGGACTCGTCCGGCCCGGGGGTGAACGGCAGACCGTATCGGACGTGGACGGGGAGCCGGCTGCGCCCGATGTCCCGCACCCCACCTTTCGTCCACTGCCGATGGGCACCCCACACGATCGCCGGGATGATGGGGACGCCGGCTTCGGCTGCCATCCGGGCCGCCCCGCTCTTGAACTCCTTGAGCTCGAAGCTGCGGCTGATCGTCGCTTCCGGGTAGACGGCGACGATGTACCCGTCCCGGAGACGCCCGAGCGCGGCGCGATAGGCCTCCGCGCCGCGCGACCTGTCGACGGGGACCGTTCTGGTGTGGTTGACCAGGAACCGCATGATCCCGATGTCCATGACCTCGGACTTGATGAGGAAGCGGGTTCGGCGGCCGGCGCGCTGGACGCCGAGCGCGAGCGGGAGGAAGTCGACGTAACCGGTGTGGTTGACACACAGGACCGCGCCGCCGGTGTCCGGGACGTTCTCGACACCGGTGAAGTGCAGGTCGAGACCCTGGGCTCGGACGAGTCCGTTGGCGATGAGTTCCAGGGTGCGATACACCGGCTCGCGGTGCCCGTGCCTCCCTGCGCTCATGAGTCCAGGTTAACGACGCCGGACGACACCGCGGGACGACGACAACCGACAGGCAACGTAGGGGCCCGAGGTCTGCTCAGACCACGCCGGGGTCGTCGTTCCGGGGCTCGCGCTTGGCGGCGCGTTCGGCCTGCTCCTGGGCATCCATGCGATTGGCCTCCTCGAGCGTCGGCGCGGAACCGCCGAGCCGTGCGGGAACCCAGAACTCGCCCTTCGGGTGCTCGCCGTAGGCCTCCTGGAGTTCGAGGAGTTTCGCACTCATGACCTCGTGCAGCTTCGCCGTGAGGGCGTCGGGGCTGCCCGTGGCATCGAGGGGCTCACAGACACCGATCGAGATCTTGTACCCGGTTCGACCCAGTTGCTTGGGGTGGCCCTTGGTCCAGACTCGTTGCGCGCCCCAGATGACCGTGGGCACGATCGGCGCACCGGACTCGATCGCCATCCGCGCGGCGCCCGACTTGAAGGCCTTCAGCTCGAAGCTCCGGCTGATCGTCGCCTCGGGGTAGACCCCGACGAGTTCGCCGCGCCTGAGATAGTCGACCGCGTTGCGGTAGCTGTCCGCACCCTGGGCGCGGTCGACGGGGATGTGCTTGAGCGAGCGCATGATCGGGCCGGAGATCTTGTTGTCGAAGACCTCTTTCTTCGCCATGAAGCGGACCTTGCGACGCCCCTGCAGGAAAGCCGGGATGCCGGCGTAGGTGAAGTCGAGATAGCCGGTGTGATTGATCGCGACGACGCCGGGGCCGTCGGCCGGTACGTGTTCGACACCCGACACCGTGAACTTCAGACCTTCGGCCAGCCACAGCAGGCGGGCGGCGGTGATCACGGTGTCGTAGACGGGTTCCATGCGAGAGAGCTTAGCCACTCGCCGCCGACCCCTCGCCGTCGTCGGCGGTGGCGAGCCGGGTGACGGCCGACACGAGGTCGACCGCTGCGTCGGCCAGTTGCGCGGGCGTGAGCGAGAGGCGGCCGTCGATGTAGTCGAGGTACAGCGCGACCAGTGCCCCCGCCAGCGCCGACGACACGACGGCGAGTCGCTCGGGTGAGCTCGCGTGCGCCCCGGTGGTCATCTCCAGCACCGACGCGACGAAGCCGGGCACCGTTGCCGCCCGTCGTGCGCGCAGGACGTCGTCGGCGAGCGGTTCGCGCAGCAGGATGCGCGCTCGTCCGGGATCGGCCTCGAAGAACTCTCGGCAGACCTCGAGCACAGCCCGCACATTCTCCCGACGGTCGGCGACGCGTGGAAGGGCGGCGATCTCCGTCAGGAGCTGGTCGGTGACCCGGTCGTACACGTCCGTCACCAGGTCCTCGCGCGACGCGAAGCTCTCGTAGAAGTACCGGGGGCTGAGATTCGCCTCGCGGACCACTGCGCGCATCGTCACCGCACTCGCGCCGCCCGAACCGAGCAGCTGCTCGGCGACGGCGAGCATCTGCTCGCGACGGTCGGACGACCGGTCGGCGAGGGTTTGGCCGCGCCACAGTTTCTCCGGAGTCATCCGCTCATCGTCGCACTTCGACCGGACCCTCCCATTGACATCGGTCGATTCAACATCAATCATGCGATTCATGTTTACCGAAGGGGCCTTCCAGGAAGCACTCGCCCGTCCCCGTCTGGCCAAGCCTGTCCCGGAATATCTCGACGCCAACCGCGGTGTCCCGATCCGCGCCATCCCCGAAGCCGAGCTCCAACGGACCACCGAGGAATGGTTCGAGGCCTTCGACCGGAAACTCGTGCATCTGAGCAACGCCCACGACACCGACCTGTCGTGGATCATGACCTGGGCCAAGAAGTACTGGTGGAGCTTCCTGGTCCGCGACATGAGCGTTAACGAGGAGCTGTACGCCACGGACCTGCGCTACACCGACGTGACGACCTTCGGCCGCACGATCGTCGGCATCGACGACTTCGTCACCTACAACTTCGCCTTCTTCGACGCCATCCCGGACTGGCGATACGACCCACTGCCCGATCAGGCTTACATCGACATCCAGCCCGACGGCACGGTGCGGACCGTCATCCGGTACATCGGGAGCGGTCACTTCAGCGGGGCGCTGAGGATGTACCCGTACGACCGATCGGCGCCGACCATCTACGGCGACGGGCGGTTCATCCAGGCGCCGGCGGTCGACCGGTACCACTTCGACGCCGACGGCCTGATGGAAGAGGGCGAGACCCTCTATGACTTCATCGACGCCGTCCAGCGGGCCGGGATCATGCCGCGCGACGACAGCAAGCTGGTTCGGAGCCTGTTCGCGGCGTCCAGGCTGCCGGTCCTCGCCCGCGGCGTCCGGGAGCGACTCGGCGTGTAGCGAAGAGCGCCGTGAGCCTGCTCACGCCGCGCACCCGACGGGACTCATGGCCCACGCGTCCGTCCGGCACGGCTCGATACCCTGGATGCCTGTAGTGCCCTGCCGCGCAGCCCCGCGCACACCATGAAAGGCCCCTTCGTGCAGATCACCAGCATCGGTCATGCCGGTTTCCACATCCAGACCACCGCCGGATCGATCCTCTGCGACCCCTGGGTCAACCCGACGTACTTCGCCTCCTGGGTGCCCTTCCCGGACAACTCCGAACTCGATTGGAAGACGCTCGGCGACTGCGACTACCTCTACGTCTCACACCTGCACCGGGACCACTTCGACGAGCGCAACCTGCGCGAGAACGTCAGCAAGGACGCCACGGTCCTGCTGCCCGACTATCCGGTGCCGGACCTGCGCCGCGAACTGGAGAAACTCGGCTTCACCACATTCGTCGAGACCACCGACTCGGTCAAGACGACGGTCACGAACGACAAGGGTTCGCTCGACGTCATGATCATCGCGCTGCGCGCGCCCGCCGACGGGCCGATCGGCGACAGCGGCCTGATCGTCTCCGACGGCGAGACCGTCTGCTTCAACATGAACGACGCCCGCCCGATCGACCTCGACGTCGTCGACGAGGCGTTCGGACACGTCGACGTCCATCTGCTGCAGTACTCGGGCGCCATCTGGTACCCGATGGTCTACGACATCCCGCGGAAGTCCAAGGCCAACTTCGCCTCTCAGAAGCGGCAACGCGGAATGGACCGGGCGCGTTCGTACATCGAGCAGGTCGGCGCGACCTGGGTGGTCCCGTCGGCCGGCCCGCCGATGTTCCTCGACGAGGATCTGTTCTACCTCAACGACTTCGGGTCCGCGGACACCGCCGACGACACCTCGATCTTCCCCGACCAGGAGACCTTCCTGGAGCAGATGCGCATCCACGGCACCGACGACGGTGAGAAGCACCGCGGCCTGATGATGGTGTCGGGTTCCGTCGCAGAGTTCTCCGGTCCGGTCCTCAACGAGGTCACGCATCCCTACGCACCCGCCGACGTCTTCGGCGAGAACAAGCGCGCGTACCTCGAGCGCATGAAGGAGAAGTTCGCGCCGGTCATCGCCGCGGACAAGGCCACGTGGGCACCGGCCGAGGGCGAGCCGTTGCTGCCGGCGCTGCGGGATCTCTTCGAACCGATCATGCGACAGTCGGACCTCATCTGCGACGGCATCGGCTACCCCGTCGGGCTCGTCATGACGCCGGGCGGGGGCGCGGCCAACGACGCCACCGAGACGGTCGTCCTCGACTTCCCGAACCGCATCGTGCGTGAGCCGAAAGAAGGAGAGGGCAAGTACCGCTACGGATTCCGCATCGCCACCGAGCTGGTGCGGACCGTCCTGCGCGACGACGAGCCCGACTGGGTCAACACCATCTTCCTGTCGACGCGCTTCACCACCTGGCGGATCGGCGGGTACAACGAGTTCCTCTACACCTTCTTCAAATGCCTCACCGACGAGCGGATCGCCTACGCGGACGGGTGGTTCGCCGAGGCGCACGACGACTCGGCGTCGATCACCAAGGACGGCTGGGAGATCCAGCGGCGGTGTCCGCACCTCAAGGCCGACCTCGGCAAGTTCGGGGTCATCGAGGGCGAGAAGCTGACCTGCAATCTGCACGGATGGCAGTGGGACCTGCCCACCGGACGCTGCCTGACGTCGAAGGGACACGACCTCCGCGCGTCCAGACTCGACTCATAGCCGGATCGCCACCCCGATGACCTCCGAACGCACGTACGGTGGCCGTTCGGTGAGCGACCGCGCCGCCGAACGGCGGCAGCGTTTCCTCGACGCCGCGCTGGTCGAGTTCACCTGCACCGGCTACGCGAAGTCGTCGGTGACGTCGATCTGCCGGGTGGCCGGACTGTCTCGCCGGCAGTTCTACGCGGAGTTCACCGACCGCGAGGAACTGCTGGTCGCGCTGTACGACACCGTGCAGGGCGCCGCTCGCGTCGCCGTGGCAGAAGCATTGGCCGCCAGCCCTTCTCGGGATCTCCGCGACCTGAGCACGGCGGCGATGCGCGCCTACATGGAATCGGTGGGCACCGATCCCCGGCGCGCGGCGGTGTCGTTCGTCCAGATCGTCGGGGTGAGCCCCCGCGTCGAGCAGCACCGCCTCGACGGCCGTGAGGAATGGGTCGAGTTCTTCGTCGACGCCATGTCGGAGTTCGCCGATCGCCCCGCGACGCCGCGGCAGCGCCACCTCGCGATCGCATTCGTCGGGGCACTCACCGGCCTGGTCCATCGCTGGAGCGAATCGCCCGAACCCGGCACACTCGACGACGTCGTCGCGGTACTCGCCGACATCCTGCTCGCCTTCACCACGCTCTGAGACATTCGCCGCCCACCCCGGACGTTGTGTCCTCGGACACACCGGGTGTATGTTCTGCCGAAGTGTGAGACACCTCCGTCTCACTTTTCGGGAGGGTTGCCATGCGGGGATGGAAACGCCACAGCTCACGGATCGTCGTGCGCCTGACTGTCGGGATCGCACTGGTTGCGCTGGTCGTCGGCGGACCACTGGGTTCGGCTGCCGCGAATGCAACCCCAGCGTCGGTCCCGGTGGCGCCGGTCCTCCCGTTCCCGGTGCCGCCCGCGATCCCGGAGTTCGACACGGACTTCTATCTGCCGCCGCAGGCGGTGGTCGCGGCCAAGAAGCCCGGTGAGCTCATCGCCGCCCGGCGTGTCCATGTCGCCGCCCTGTCGGTGATCCCGATCAACGTCGACGCCTGGCAGATCTCCTACCGCTCGACCAACACCCGCGGCGAGCCGATCCCGGCCGTGGCGACGCTGCTCAAACCCAAGGGGCCGGCGAAGCCCGGACCGTCGAAGCTGGTGTCGTGGCAGTCCGCGGAGGACTCCACCGCGATGTACTGCGCGCCGTCGTATGCCTTGCAGCAGGCCTCCATCCCGGGGCAGCTGACCGGCTCGGCGGACTCGAGCCTCGAGGTCCTACAGATCACCTCGTTGGTCGGCGCCGGCTGGTCGGTCGTCATCCCCGACCATCAGGGCCCCGAATCCGCCTTCGCAGCCGGGCCTCTCGCGGGACGCATCACCCTCGACGGGATCCGGGGCGCGCGGAACTTCGCACCACTGGGGCTCAGAGACGACGTGCGGGTGGGCCTGATGGGCTACTCCGGCGGCGCGATCGCCACCGGGTGGGCAGCGGAGTTGCACTCGCAGTACGCGCCGGAACTCCCGATCGTCGGCGCTGCCGAAGGTGGGGTGCCCGCGAACATCCGAGCGCTGGTCGATCTCGCCGACAAGAACGCGGCGTCGGGTCTGATCATGGCCGGGATCATCGGCGTCAGCCGCGAGTACCCGGAACTCGACCGTTTCCTCCAGCGACACATGAACCCGCTCGGCAGAGCCCTGCTGGCGACCAAGAATCCGCTGTGCCTCACCTACCAGGCCGCACTCGCCCCCTTCGTGAACATCAAGGGCCTGGTGAACCTGCCGGGCGATCCGCTGGACCACCCGACACCGCGAAAGGTGCTGGATCAGCTCAAGATGGGTTACACCACGCCCGACTTCCCGATGTTCATCTATCAGTCGAACCCCGACTGGATCGCCCCGGTGGGCCCGGTCAACGAGTTGGTCCGCACCTACTGCGCCGATGGCGCGAGTGTGCGATACGTGCGCGACCATTTCAGCGAACACATCACCCTTGCTGTCGAGGGGTTCGCGCCGGCCATCGTGTGGATGCGGGATCGCCTGGACGGCAAGCCGGCACAGACCGGTTGCACCACAAGCGATCAGGGATCGATGGCGCTCGACCCGACCACCTGGCGCGCGTTCGTCAACCTCGTGGGCAACAATCTGGCCCTGGTGATCAACCAGCGGTTGGGCAATCCGCCCCGGGTTCCGTGACGCGGTGCTCGGCACATGCGGTCGGGTCACCCCGGCGCGCGGAGCGTCAGCGACGCCGCACCGAGTTTGAAGATCGGCTGCTTCGACGCCGGATCCCAGTCGGTGATCGTCAGCTCGTTGGCCGCGCGGTGGTGCCCGGCGTCGTCGTCGGCGTCCCAGTACCCGTAATGGAAGGGCACGAACAGGACACCGCGGCGGATGCCGGCGATCCGCACCGTTGCGGTGATGGCGCCGCGCGGGCTGGCGATCTCGACGAGGTCGCCGTCGTGCACACCGGTGCGCGCGGCATCCACAGCGTTGACCTCCACCCACACCTCGGGTGCCGCGTGCTCGAGTTCGGGCGCTCGTCCGGTCTTGGTGCGGGTGTGGAAGTGGTAGACCGTGCGTCCGGTGATCAAGGCGAACGGGAACTCCGCACCGGGACTCTCCGGAGGAGGCAAGTAGGGGACTGCCTTGATCAGCGCCCGCGAGCCCGGATTGATGGCCCGGTAGTCATCGGCGTCCAGCGGATCACCGGTGACGAGGTCCTTGCCGAACGACTCGCAGTGATCGGCCGCGCTCCAGAACCGCCCATCGGCGTACAGACGCTCGGTTCCGTCGGGAGCGTCTGCGGTGCAGGGCCATTGGACTCCGCCGCGCGTCCGCAACAACTCGTAGGACATCCCGCTGTAGTCGCATGGCCGCCCCGCGCTGCAGTCCCGCCAGGCGTCGAACGCCGACTCGGCGTCGGTCCACGGCGGCAACGGATCCCCGTCCCGGTCGCGGAAGTCCATCCGCCGCGCGTAGTCGAGGAAGATGTCGAGGTCGGGCCTGGCCTCACCGGGTGGCTCCACCGCCTTCTCGGACAGGTGCACGGTGCGGTCGGCGTTGGTGAAGGTCCCGGTCTTCTCGCCCCAACCGGCGGCCGGCAGTACGACATCGGCGAGTTCGGTGGTCTCGTTGGGAAGCATGTCCTGGGTGATCACGAACAGGTCGTCCCGCTGGAGGATCGCCCGGATCCGCGACAGTTCTGGTAGCGACACAGCAGGATTCGTCGCACTGATCCACAGCATCCGCACCGACCCCGCCTCGGCCAGGCGGAAGATCTCCATGGCATGCGTGGGTGGATTCTCATGCGGGAGATGATCCTTGTCGATGTTCCACAGCTCGGCGAGCTCGGTCACGTGGTCGTCGTTCGCCCAGTTGCGGAATCCGGCGAGGTCGCCGTCCGCGCCGCATTCCCTGGTGTTCTCGGCGGTGGGCTGACCGTTCATCTGCAGCAGACCGCATCCCGGCCGGCCGAGCATGCCGCGCACCAGGTGGATGTTGTTGACCCCTTCGGCGGCGGCGGTCGCCTGGTGGGACTGATAGAAGCCCTGCAGCACCGTGGACGTCAACCGCTCGGCGGTCCCGAGCAGTCGTGCCGCATGGCGAAGGTCCTCGACCGGCACACCGCAGACAGCGGCGACACGGTCGGGAAGGTAGTCCGCCACCACGCGGAGCAGATCGTCGAAACCGACTGTGTACGAATCGATGTAGTCGCGGTCGACCCACTCGTTGGCGATGATCTCGTGCAGCAGCCCGTTCATCAGCGCGACGTTCGTCCCGGGCATCGGCGCGAGATGGACGGTGGCGTGCCGGGCCACCGGCGTGCTCCGCGGATCGACACAGACGATGGCGGGCGGGTTCGGTCCGGCCAGGCGGTCGAGCATGCGCATCCAGGTGACCGTCTGGGTCTCGGCGATGTTGTGACCGAACAGCGCGATGGTGTCGGCATGGTCGATGTCGGTGTAGGTGCCCGGCTGACCGTCGCTCGCGAACGATGCCTTGAGTGCTTCGGCCGCCGTCGCCGTGCACAATCTGGTGTTGCCGTCCACGTGGTCGGTACCGATGGCGCCGTGGGCGATGACCGCCAGTGTGTAGTACTCCTCCAGGAAGAGCTGACCGGATGTGTAGAAGCCGATCGCGGACGGACCCTGTTCCTCGAGCAGCAGCCGGGACCGCTCGACGATCCGGTTCATGGCAGTGTCCCAGTCGACCTCGACGAGGCGGCCGTTCTCGCGTACGAGTGGGCGCGTCAGCCGGTCGGGCGACGAACTGGCCTGCCACCCATAGAGATCCTTCACGTCGACGCGACCGCGGTTGACCCGATCCTTCGCCCGGCCCCGGACCCCGACGATCCGGTCGTCGGTCACCGCGATGTCCAAGGCATCACCGTTCGAATGCAGCACCGATGCGGACCGAACCCACCGCTGTACATCGTCGTCGGTCAACCCGTCGGCGAGGTGCTGGTCGACACGCGTCGGCCACTGTTCCCCGGATGCGTAGGGGGTGCGCCTACCCCACGGATCCACGATCCTGTCGTTCACCGTTCCTCCTGACGACACGACACCGATGTCGTTCCGCGGTGTACCCACCGACACCCGAAGTCACTCGTTCGGCGGCCTCTGACCCCGACGGTCCGTCCTCCGGATTACCTCGCCGCGATTGTGGGTAGACCTCCGGCACGGCAGGAAGGGACCTGCCCGAGTCGATCGTTACCGACCCGTTGCGCGCAGACACGATCCGACGTCGACGCACGCACATCGACCCCACGTCGGCGACCCGATTCATACGATGGCGTCAGGACTTTCGGCCCGACCGGGCCCGGGGACCAGACGTCGCACACATCGACCGTGAGGAGAACATCATGGCCAAGTACCGCGTAGTCGACGCGAACGAGAACGTCGTCGAGGAGAAGGAGTTCGACGACGCCACCGGCGCTTACGACTGGTTCAAGACCGTCGCCGCACCGGACGACAGCCTGGGCACCGTGATGCAGGTCCACGATGACGGCGAGTGGAAGAACTTCGAGGTGTCCGACGGGGGAACCAACGCCAGTCCCTCGGCCGACGCCGACTGAACCCGCGTCCCCTCGGCGGGATCACGTCGGCAGCAGGTCTCGCGCTCCAGGGAGTCCATCCCTGGGGCGCGAGACGCGTTCTACACCCCAAACGCGGCCGGGTAGGCGATGGTCCCGCTCGGCACCGGACGGGCGTCGTCGAGGGGTAGCGCCATCATCGCCTCGTCCGGGACGTCGAACGGAGCACGAATGCCGAAGCGGGACGCAGGGACGAAGCCGAACCTCGGGTAGTACTCGGCGTGACCGAGAACCAGCACCAGGTTCTCGCCGAGTTCTCGCGCCGCGGTGAGACCGGCGACGACGGCCGCCGAGCCGGCCCCGGTCCGTTGATGCGACGGCACCACCGCGCACGGTCCGAGGGTGAGCGCGAGCTCGGCGTCGACCCGGCACCTGGAGTACAGGGCGTACCCGACGATCGAGTCGTCGGCGTCGGTGGCGACGATCGACAACCCGTCGATCCAGGCGTCGCGATCGGCGCGCAGCTCGTCGACGATCCGCGCCTCGTCGGGGGTCGGGAAGGCCGCCGTCACCACCTCGCGGATGGCATCGGCATCTCCGGCGCGCTCGACGCGCGTCGTCCACCTGCTCACGGTTTCCCGCAGGTCGCGGCGACAGAAATGGCGGTCATCGGCCGCACCCGCCGGCGGGTTGCCCGGCGAACCGACGGTCGAGGAATCCGAGCGCGTCGGCGCTCCACGGGATGAACGCCCGGGTGTGATTCGAGCCGCGGTACTCGGTGAACGTGGTCGGTACCCCTCGATTGCAGAACGACCCGGCCAGGCGTGCGACGTCGGCGGTGATCATCACACCGTCGCCGGCGCCGTCGACGTTGCCGACCCCCAGCATCATCGGACTCCGCGGGGTGCCGAGCGTGCCCATCACGTTCTGCGAGATCGCCTGCCGCACGCCGGGGACGTCCAGCAGGCCGCCGACCGTCGGCACGAGGAGCTGGTGATCGGTCAGACCCGGGTACTTGTCGGCGAACGCCTCGATGCACTCCCCCGCCACCCGCCCGAGGACCCGCTTGCCCTTCGGCGAGAGGTACGGCTGCAGGTCGATGTCGTAGGTCTCGCCGTACACCGCCATCAGCGCCGGGATGACGCCGGCCCAGTTCTCGCTGCCGTTGACGTACCCGAGATTGTTGGCCGGATTCACCAGCACGCCGCCCGCGGCCGCACCGACGATGTTCAGCTCCGGTGCATAGCGCGGGGCCAGTTCCGCGCCGAAGCCGGTGGGGATCGACCCCCCCGAGTAGCCGAAGAGGCCGACCGGGGTCCGGGCCGGCGCGCGCAGGTGGGTCAGCGCGGTGCGGACACCGTCGAGTGCGGCGTAGCCCGATTCGCGAGCCATCGTCCACCGCAGTCCGCGACCTTCGTAGTCGGGGGCGGCGACGGTGTACCCGGCGGCGAGGAGACCGGAGATGAGCGTGATGTCGATCGGCGCCTCGGCCGCATTGCCACCGCGCAGCGTGTACGACGGGTCGCACTGCGAGCCCAGCGCGTCGTAGAACGAGTGGTAGGAGACGACGCGCCGCGGGGCCCCGGCGGGCGCACCCGGCGGTGAGATGACCGTGGTGACCGTCGCCGTCGGCCCACCGAACTGGTTCGTCGTCCGATAGAGGATCTGGGTGGCCGAGATCGGGATACTGGTTCCGCGCCAACCCAACTCGACCTGTCGCGTCCTCAGCGCCGCACCCGGCGAACGCGACTCGTACCCCGATGGCGGGTCATAGAACGGATCCTGGGACGGCAACTGCGCCGGCGCCGCCGCGGGTACGGGAACCGGAGCCGCCGACACCGTGGGCGCGAGCACGGACAGGGACGTCGTCAGCCCGAGGATCGCGGTCAGCGTTCCGAGGCTGCGGGAGAGAAGCCGCATGAGTCATGATCATGCCCGATATGCGGCGTCGGCAGCAGGTTTCGTTCCGACTCGGCACGACGCCGCGTACCGCTGTTCACCCGGAAGTGGCGTCCGGCACCGGATTCTCGCCGGCCCGCTCGACCGCCTCGACCACCGGCGACATCGCGACCACCACCGCACCGGCCACGGCGGCGACGAACGCGATCACCGCGACGGCCCCCCAACCGGCCCGTGTGGTGTCGCCGAGCACCAGGATTCCGATGGCTCCTGGGACGACCGTCTCACCGACGACCAGGGCGGCCGATGCGGCGCTCACCGACCCCTTCTGCAGTGCGACGGTGAACATGTAGAAACCGCCCGGACCGCACAAGACGATCGCGTACAGCGCCGGGTCGGTGAGCAGTTCGCCGAGATCGAAGGGGTCGAGGCCGTCGAGGATGCGCACCGCGACCGCGAGGACGCCGAACAGCACGCCCCCCGACAGCCCGGCGAGAACCGAGACCCGACTCTGCATCCGCGGCAGGACCACGAGGCCGACACCGAGAATCGCCACCCCGGCCGCGAGAACCGCCCAGTGCAACCACCATTCGTGTTCGTGTCCCTCGTCCCCGGCCGCGAACCCCAACAGGACCAGCGACACCACCACGACCGCGATCGCCGTCCAGTCGCGGGCCGACAGTCTCGCGTGCAGGAAGATCGTGGCGAGCACGACGGTCACCACCAGATTCGCGCTGACGATCGGTTGTGCCAGGAACAGCGGGATCATGCGGGCGGCGACCATGTTGCCCAGAAACCCGATCCCGTCGAGCGCGATCCCGGCCAGGAACGACACGGTCAGCATCGCGGTGATCGTCGACCGGAGCGACGGTGCCGCACCCGGACCACCGGTGTCCTCGACACTCTGCGCACCGCGCGCCTGCAACACCGACGCGGTGCCGTACGCCAGCGCCGCGAACACCGCCGCGAGGATCCCGATCAGCATGGTCGAACAGTAGCCACCGACGCGCTCCTCGTGCGGGACGATCGCCACTGTTGCCGACCGCGCGTCGACGGAAACCGGTCGGGCCGATCGGGATCACGACGATCCGGATCAGGACGATCGGGATCAGACGGTCGACGCTCCGGGGGCGTACGCGTCCACGAACTCGCCGACCGCCGCGATCGGCTGAATGCAGTCGAGGAGCACCCCGTCGGGACCCTCGACGATGAAGTGCCGCTGACCGAAGTCCTCGTCGCGCAACTCGAGGATCGGACGCAACCCGTGGTCGTCAGTCAGGCGTCGGTGCAGACCGTCGACATCGTCGACCTCGATGTTGACCAACAGTCCGGCGGCGGGTCGGCGATAGCCCTCGGGGATCGTCGGATGTGTCGCGTCCACGAGGGCCAACTCGAACACTCCGGTGCGGAGGCTGACGTACCAGTCTGCGGCGAAAGTGACCTCGAAGCCGAGAACGCGCTGGTAGAAGGACGACGCCGAGGAGACGTCCGTCGACATGAGGACTGGATACACGCTCGTGATGGTCATGGCCGAACCCCTTTACGTACGATGAGTATGTATATCCGACTATACATACGCTACGTACGTAAAGGAACCTCTGTGCCGAGAGCCTCTGCCGCAGCCGCCGCCGAAACGGCCCGCGCCGTACTCGCCGCCGCCACCCGCCAGTTCGCCGAGCGGGGGTTCGCCGATGTGTCCCTCGACGACGTCGCCGAGGCGGCGGGCGTCACCCGCGGCGCGGTCTACCACCACTTCCGCAACAAGGCGGCGTTGTTCACGGCCGTGGCCGCGGCGTGCCACGACCGGGTCGCCGACGCGGTGGTCGCGGCCGCCGAGTCCGCGGGCACCGACCCGGCGCGCCAATTGAGCGCCGGCTCGCACGCCTTCGTCGATGCGATCACCAGCGGGCCCGCCGTGCGGATACTGCTGATCGACGGCCCGGCCGTCGTCGGCTGGGACGAGTGGCGTCGACTCGACGAGGCCGGCTCGGCCGCCCATCTGCGGGAAGCCCTCGAGGCGGTCGGGGTCGACGGCGAGTTGATCGACGTCCTCACGATGCTCCTGTCGGGGGCGATGAACGAGGCCGCACTCTGGCTGGCCCGGCACCCCGACGACGACACCGCCCGCGAACGCACACACCGAGCACTCGACCGATTGCTCGGCGCGATCATGTGAGGGGACCGACGCCCCTACGGCCGTTTCAGCGGCGATCGGCCTCGCGGGGCGGATGCCCGTATCCGCGAGGCGCGTTCGTCGCGTCGGCGGTCTCGACCGCGGTGACCGCGCCCGACGACGCCAGGACCACCCCACCCAGAACGGCGGCGGCGAAGGCCACGATCGCGACGGGGCCCCACCCGGCTCGGGTGACGTCGCCGAGGAACGCGATCCCCACCGCGCCGGGCAAGACCGTCTGACCGACGACCAGTGCAGCCGCCGCCGCGTTGACCGAGCCGGTCTGTAGCGCAACGGTGAACAGGTAGAAACCGCCGATCCCGCTGAGCAGCAACGCATACAGCGCCGGATCGGTGAAGAGCACCGACAGGTCGAGGGGGTCGAGTCCGTCCAGGATGCGCGACGCGACCGCCATGACGCCGAAGACGGCCCCGGCGATGAGACCGGTGACCGCCGCGATGTGCGTGCGCAGCCGGCGCATCATGATCACGCCCAGTGCGATCAGTGCCGGCCCGGCGACGAGCACCGCCCAGTGCATCCATGAGGTGTGCTCCACGCCTTCGCGACCGGCGGAGACCGCGAGCAACACCAGCGACAGCACGATCACCCCGCCGGAGATCCAATCCCGCAGTGTGAGTCCAACTTTCAGGATCACCATCGCGAGCAGCGCGGTTGCCACCAGCCGGGCGGAGATGATCGTCTGCGACAGGAAGAGCGGGATCATCCGCGCGGAGGCGATCGTCGCGACGAATCCGATGATGTCGAAGACGAATCCGACGAGGAACGGCAGCGTGAGCATCGTCGCCGCGGTCGACCGCAGCGACGGGTGCGCGGCAGCGGATCGTCGGCGCTCTTCCCGGATCGCCGCTCGCTGCGCGACCTGCTCGGCGCCCAGCGCCTGCAGAACGGCCGCGGCGGCGAACGCCAGCGAACCGATCACCGCGATGACGATGCCGGCAGTCACGACACGAGCTCAGCTCAGCGCGGGGTGAGCACGTCGGTGCCGACGAACTTCGCGAGCTCGGCGGGCAACCGGACGGAGCCGTCGGGCTGCTGATGGTTTTCCAGGATCGCGACCAGCCAGCGCGTCGTCGCCAGGGTTCCGTTGAGGGTCGCGGCGGTCTGCGGTCTGCCGTTCTCGTCGCGGTACCGGATCGAGAGGCGACGCGCCTGGAACGTCGTGCAGTTCGACGTCGAGGTCAGCTCGCGGTAGGTGCCCTGCGTCGGAACCCAGGCCTCGCAGTCGTACTTGCGCGAGGCCGACGAGCCGAGGTCGCCCCCGGCGACGTCGATCACGCGGTAAGGCACGTCGATGGCGGCGAGCATGTCCTTCTCCCAGCCCAGCAGACGCTGGTGCTCGGCTTCCGCGTCCTCGGGACGGCAGTAGACGAAGCCCTCGACCTTGTCGAACTGGTGGACGCGGATGATGCCGCGGGTGTCCTTGCCGTAGCTGCCGGCTTCGCGACGGAAACAGGTCGACCATCCGGCGTAACGCTTGGGGCCGTCGGACAGGTCGAGGATCTCGTCCATGTGGTACCCCGCGAGCGGCACCTCCGACGTGCCGACCAGGTACAGGTCGTCGTCCTTGTCCAGGTGGTAGACCTCGTCGGCGTGGGCACCGAGAAACCCGGTGCCCTCCATGACCTCCGGACGCACGAGCACCGGCGGGATCATCAGGGTGAACCCATTCGCCGTCGCCTTCTGCGCGGCCATGTTCAGCAATGCGAGCTGCAACTGAGCACCTTGACCGGTGAGGAAGTAGAACCTCGACCCCGACACCTTGGCGCCGCGCTCCATGTCGAGCAGTCCGAGTGACTCACCGAGTTCGAGGTGATCCTTCGGATTCTCGATGTCGCGTGGCTCGCCGACGTGCTCGAGGACCACGTAGTCGTCCTCACCACCGGCCGGTGCTCCGTCGGCCACGATGTTGGAGATCGCCCGGTGAGCCTTCGCGGCTGACGCATCGGCCTCGGACTGACGCGCCACCGCCGCCTTCACCTGCTCGGCGAGTTCCTTGCCCTTCGCCAGGAGCGCCTGCTTCTCCTCGCCCTGAGCCTTGCCGACCTGCTTGCCGAGCGTCTTCTGCTCGGACCGCAACGCGTCCGCTTCGACGATCGCGGCGCGACGCTCGGCGTCGGCGGCGAGCAGTGCGTCCACCAGGCCCGGGTCCTCACCGCGGGTGCGCTGTGAGGTGCGGACGAGGTCGGGGTTGTCGCGAACAGTCTTCAGGTCGATCACGACTTCAAACCCTACTTGAGAGCGTGATGCGAACCCGATCACGCCGCGTCGGCCCGCGCCGACAGGTCAGGTCCACAGTCGACGCAGGTCGTCACGACCGAACATGGACGCGGCGGCGTCGGCGTCCGGGGTTCCGCCGTAGGGATCGGCCCCGGCGTCGACCAGCACGCGCACGACGTCGTCGAAGCCTTTGAAGACTGCACCTGCCAGCGGCGTCTGACCCTTGTCGTTGGCGAGGTCGGCGTCGGCACCGCGGGCGAGAAGGGTCGACACCGTCGACGCGTGCCCGTGATAGGCCGCGAGCATGAGCAACGAGTCACCGGACTGGTTGCGCAGATCGGCCGGGACGCCGGCATCGAGGTAACTGCCCAGCGTCTCGGCGTCGCCGGATCGTGCCATGTCGAACAGCCGGGTGGCCAGTTCGACGACGTCGGGACTGGGGGCACCGGAAGCCGGTCGATCGTCGGGGTGGGCTGCCACTCCCGCGAGTGTAGGCGCGCCGCCCGGCATCTCCGCCCGGATGGAACCGGTGGCACCCCGCCGTGTGCGACACTGACCGCAGTGTCTCCTCCCCCCGAAGCGCAGCACGAATCCGGCGGCCCCAGCGAGAGTTTCCTGACGGTCGTCATCGCCTTCGTGTCGAATCTGCTGATCGCCGTCGCCAAGACGGGTGCGGCGATGATCACCGGGTCCGCATCGCTCGTCGCCGAAGCCGCGCATTCGTGGGCCGACACCGGGAACGAGATCCTCTTGCTCGTCGCGGAACGTCGTGCGCATCGCCCGCGGGACTCCACCCATCCGCAGGGCTATGGGCGCGAAGCATACATCTGGTCGATGTTCGCCGCGTTCGGACTGTTCGCGGTCGGCGCGGCGGTGTCGGTGCAGCACGGGATCTCCGAACTCCTGTCGCCCGAACCGGCCACGGATTATGGCATCGCCTACGCGGTCCTGGCGATCGCCGCGGTGCTCGAGGGAATCTCGTTCGTGCGGTCGTACCAGCAGGCCAAGCGCGGCGCCGTCAAGCGCCGGATCGGCCTGCTCCGGCAGGTGTTCCGCACCTCGGACCCGACGCTGCGTGCGGTCTTCGCCGAGGACGCGGCCGCACTCATCGGTCTCGCGATCGCCTTCGTCGGCGTACTCCTACACCAGGTCACCGGGTCGGCCACCTACGACGCGATCGGTTCCATCCTGGTCGGTGTGCTGCTCGGGATAGTCGCGATCGTCCTGATCAACCAGAACCGCCGCTTCCTGCTCGGACAGGCAGTGGACGACGCCGTTCAGCGCCGAGTCCTCCGAGATTTACTGGCGCACAGCAACATCGATCGGGTGACCTACCTACACGTCGAGTACACCGGGCCCGTTCAGCTGTTCCTGGTCGCCGCAGTCGATTTCGCGGGCGACGACGCAGAATCCTCGGTGGCGGTCGCCCTGCGCGAACTGGAGAACGAGCTGGAGCGCGACCCGCGGATCACCGAAGCGGTGCTGACCCTGTCCGCGCCCGGGGATGTCGACCTCGTGCCCGACGCCCCCTGATCCCACCGGGCGCGCGGGCGGTCATTTCACACTGTGGAGTTGTCAAAGGACCTGTGGCGTCAGGGTCGACGCCGGAGGGTCTGGTGCGCGGGACGGTTAGACGAGGGCGTCGTCGAGCCGCATGGTGCGCCGGTTGTAGGCCGGTCGGGGTAGGCGTTGGGGGTCGATGTCGACGGGTGGGATCAACCACGGGTGCCGGTCCGAGCCCATCACCACCTGCCAGCCATGGTGGTGGACCTGGGTGTGGCAGCGTTGGCAGAGCAGGCATCCGTTGTCCAGGTCGGTCGGACCACCGTCAGCCCAGTGCACGATGTGGTGCACCTGCGTATGTGCTGCTGGGGCACCGCATTTCACGCAGCCCACGTCGCGGACGATGATCGCCTGGCGCAGATGGTGCGGGAACAGTCGTTTGGTGGTCCCCATTCGTAGCGGCACGCCCTCGGCGTCGAGGACGATCTCGGCCACCGCGCCGTCACACGACAACCGCCGGGCCGTCGAAGCCGTGACCGCACCCACCCACGGCAGGCGTGCCGGATCGAGACCATCGGCGGGAATGGTGACCAGCACCTGCGTACGCGGGGCTCCGGCGGTGGTCATAGCCGCACCGATCGCCGCATGATCCAGCAGCAACTCCAGACCGTCCGCGCGACGCTCCCCGACACTGCGCCGATCGTCGGCGCCGTCGGGTTCGGGACGCGGGCCGGATCGTTCGTCGATCATCGACAGGAACTTCTCCCCGATCACCGCCGTCACATCGCCGGTGATGGCGACTCGGCCTTCGTCGGTCATCCGAGTGTGCAGGGTGTTCAGTGATGCGTCATCGGCGGCCGGAACCGTGCCGGGATCAGCCTCGGCGACACGCATGGCGATCGAGCGGGCGTGGGTGTCGATCTCCGCAGGCGTGGCACCGGAGAACGCCTGGGTGAGCAACTCGGTCTCGAACAGCTGCCGCTCGCCATCGGAAAGCGCTGCCGCAGCAACTCTATTGATGAGAGCGATACCGCGGACGACCGCATCGACACACTCGACGGACAGATATCCTTCGGCGGCGCAGTCGGCGAGTTTCGGCAACGACGCCAGCCCGGTGGCGATCCGCACACCACGGTAGGCGACCGCCGGTGGCATCCCCATGTCGATCAGAGCTTTGCGCGTGGTGGTGCCAGCACGCGCCGCCCAGCCAGAAGCGTCGAAAAGGGCTACGTGCACAGCGATCTGGTGATCGAGCACGTTGCGTACCACCCGCAGTTCGTCGAGCCGGTCGAACACCGCGCGACCACTCCCGTCGTCGGGTGGTGGAGTCAGACCGATGAGGGTGTCGCGGAGCTCGGTGATCGAGGGCATGACACCAAGGTACTCGCCAAAACGTTCGACGACGAGATTTATCCACAACCGTCTTGTTCTCGATTTCAACTGTGCCACAGTTGATGTCACTCACGCATCAGCGGTGAACCGGGGTGAACTGCAGTGAACAGAAACCCCATCAGTCACAGGTGGATGGTTCAGAAGAACCCTCGCTCTGGAGCACGTGGCCCGATTGTTGCCCCCCCGATGCGCGAGCGAAGCGAGTCTCCACTGCTCCCTTCAGCATCAGGGTTGTGAAGCCACCTGAGTGGTGATCGGGTGTCGTCCACCGGGCGAGAGGGAAGGGGGGTCGCTGATTTCGGATAGGAAGAGCCGAGGGTGGTCGCTGCTCTCGGATAGGGAGCAGAGGGGGCGCTGCACTCGGGTCAGGGACCAGCGAATCACTCAGACGGCGAACGGAATTGGGCCCGCTTCCAGTCCCCGTTGACCTCGTCGCGCTCGCGGACCGCCTCCCGGAAACCCGCAGTCGCGGCACGTTGCTGGAAGGCGTATCCCTCGCGGGTGTGGCGGGAGATCCCGTCGAAGACCGTGCTGATCATTCCCGAATTGGCGACCCCTTGGGCGAGGAGCGCGCTGTTGAGTGCCAGCTTGGCCATCACGAGCTGATTGACCGGCATCCGCGCGATCCGCTCGAGGAGATCCTCGGTGCGGGCGTCGAGGTCCTCGGCCGGCGGGGCCTCGACGGCCAGTCCCCACTCGTGCGCCTGCCGGCCCGACAGGCAGTCACCGGTGAACAGCAGCCGTTTGGCGCGCTGATCGCCGAGCCGGTGTGCCCACATACCGGCCGCGGGAATTCCCCATACCCGGGTGGGCGGATAGCCGATCTTGGTGTCGTCGGCGCAGATGATCTGGTCGGCGTAGAGCGCGATGTCCGTGCCGCCAGCGACCGCGAATCCGTGCAACTTCGCGACCGTCGGCTTGTTCGCGTGGAGCAGGCTGGCGAAACCGCGGTTGAATCTGCTCATCATCGCGTAGTCGATCATGGGATCCCAGGTGCCGCCCGGGTCGTGATTGCGCGCCTGCACAACGGGATCGAGGACGGTGCCCGACCGGGGATCGACAGCCTGCGACGGGTCGCCACCGTTCTCCGCGAAGATCGACAGGTCGTATCCGCCGCAGAAACCCTTGCCCCGCCCGGATACGACGATCACGTGGACACCGGGGTCGAGGTCGGCGCGTTCCACCGCATGCGACAGTTCGACCGGGGTGTCGACGGTGATCGCGTTGCCCTGGTCGGGCCGATCGAAGGTGATGCGGGCGATCCGGCCGGTGACTTCGTAGGTGAGCGTGCGGTAGTCGATGTCCGGCTCGCGTTCCGCGCGTCCGGCGAACAACGAGTCCTCACCGTGGCGCAGATCGTCGCGCCACGCGGCCGGGCGCGAGCCGCTCGACTCAACCATGTGTGTTCTCCTGCACCGTCTTCGGGATCACGCGTTCGATGATGGACGCCGTGTCGACCCCCGTAGGCAACGTGCCGAACACATCACCCCGGTCGTTGCCGAGGCGGCTCACGACGAACGCATCGGCGACGGCCGGGTGCCCGTTGCGCACCAGCAGGGAGGCCTGTAGGAGCTGGGCCATGCGGCCGACCACCCGGCGGGCTCGGTACTGCATCGCATCGAGGTCATCGAACTCGCGCCGCAGATCGGCCGCAGCGGCGTCGAGGCGGCGGTCGGCCCCTGCCGCGCGGTCGATCTCGTCGAGAAACGCGGTCACCGTGTCCGGTTGTTTGACCATCGCCCGCAGCACGTCCAGGGCGGCGACGTTGCCCGACCCCTCCCAGATCGACATGAGCGGGGCCTCCCGGTAGAGCCTCGGCATCCGAGACTCCTCCACATATCCATTGCCGCCCAGGCACTCCAGCGACTCCGCGGCATGGATCGGCGCCCGCTTGCACACGTGGTACTTGCTGACCGCGAGCGAGATCCGTCGTAGGGCGTCGGCCCGTTGGTCGCCCGCGACGGCCCGGTCGGTCAGCTCCGCGAGCCACAGCGCCACCATCGTCGCGCCTTCCGACTCGATCGCCAGATCGGCGAGGACGTTGCGCATCAACGGCTGATCGACGAGCGCGGCACCGAAGGCCCGACGGTGGGTGGCGTGGTGGGCGGCCTGGGCGACGCCGACCCGCATGCCGGTCGCCGACCCGAGGGTGCAGTCCAGGCGGGTCATGTTGACCATCTCGATGATCGTCGCCACGCCGCGGCCCTCATCACCGACGAGCCATCCGACGGTGTCGTCGTACTCCACTTCACTGCTCGCGTTGGAGTGGTTGCCCAACTTGGCTTTCAGCCGCTGCAGCTGGAAGGTGTTGCGCGTCCCGTCGGGAAGCACCCGCGGGACGAAGAAGCACGACAGACCTCCCGGCGCTTGTGCCAGCACCAAGAACACATCGCACATCGGCGCGGAGGTGAACCACTTGTGCCCGGTGATGCGATACGAGCCATCCGACTGCGCGACTGCGGTCGTCGTGTTCGCGCGGACATCGGACCCGCCCTGCTTCTCCGTCATCGACATCCCGGCCGTCAGTCCCGCCTTCGACAGCGGGCTCCGGAGCCCGGGCTCATACGTCGTCGAGACCAGAAGCGGTTCATAGAGTTCAGCGAGCTCGGCGTTCGCGCGCAGGGCAGGCACCACCCCGTAGGTCATCGACATCGGACATCCGTGTCCGGCGTCCACCTGTCCCCACACGCTCGACTTCACGGCTCGCTCGAAATGCGCTGTCGGGCTCGGGTTCGACCACGCGGTTCCGGCGAGGCCAAGGCCGATGCCCGTCCGCATGAGGTGGTGGTAGGCGGGGTCGTACACGACCTCGTCCACCCGGTTGCCGTACCGGTCATGGGTCCGCAGCTCCGGCGGGCGGGACTCGGCGAGATCGCCCCAACCGAGCGCCTCGGCGCCCCCGGCCAACCGGCCGATCCGGTGCAACTCCTCGAGCATGTGGTCGGCGCCCGCGCGGTGGACCGCCTCGGCGATGGCCGGGGTGTCCGCGGCGTCGAAGTCGACGAGTTCGGGGACCTGATTGGTGACGACATGGGTGGACATGGCCTGACCCACCTTCCTGGTCGGGGTCGCCATCCACCGTATTACACTTCTCACGCGCTCGCTATAGTTCAGTAATATCCGCGTGTGGCGACGTGCGACGAGTCGGCCGATAGCATCGACCGCGTGCCCGGACGCGTGGAGATTCCCAAGCTCACGGCGCGTTCGGTCATTCTCAGTGCGCTGCTCGGACTCGATTCGCCCGATGCGTCGATCGCCGGGATCCTGGCGATGGCCACCGACCTCGGTCTGCGCGAATCGACCGTCCGCGTGGCCCTCACGCGACTGGTCGCCGCGGGAGATCTGGAACGCACGAACGGTCGCTGCCGGCTCTCGCCGCGGCTCCTCGAACGACAGCAACGACAGGACCACGCACTGCATCCGGCGCGGCGCGACTGGGACGGGATGTGGGATCTCGCCGTCGTGACCGTCGGTTCCGAGAGTTCGACCGAACGTGCGCTCCTGCGCGACACACTGCAGAAAGCACGACTCGGCGAGATCCGGGAGGGCGTGTGGGCGCGTCCGGCCAATCTCGACCTCGAGTTCTCCCCGGACCTGCGCCGACGCCTGAACCTCTTCCGTGCAGCTCCCGAGGAGGCGTCGACGGACCTGGCTTCCCGCCTGTTCACACCGTCGGCCTGGGCATCGTCGGCCGACGAGTTGCTCGACGCGCTCGCGGCGGCGCCCGGCATCGCGAACCGCTTCGAGATCGCCGCAGCCATCGTGCGCCACATCCTGCGCGACCCGCTCCTGCCCGGCGAACTACTACCGGAGCCGTGGCCGGGCGATCGTCTCCGCGACGCGTACGAGGAGTTCCGCAACGAGCTCACCGGACTCGCCGCACGACACCTGGCGCCCGACCGCGGGTGACCGAACAGGCACCAGACCGCGCGCCGGCGTCCATCCTGGGCGTGGCTGCGTCGGAGCATCAGAGCACGAGGGTGTGCCCGGTCGGGTCCGTTAGGCATGATGGATCCCGATGAACGCGCCCGACCCCGACCACAGCCGCCCCGCCGATGCCGACGCGCCCACCGCGCCCGCATCCGGCCGGCCGGCCGGTGGAGCCCGCCGACCAGGCAACTTCGCCCGCAATCCGGTCTTCGTGATCCTCGGCGCGATCGTCGTCGGCGCGATCGTGGCGGGCGGGATCGCCTTCGCGACGGGGGTCTTCGACGACAGCGGCAGCGTCGGCGGCAGCAACATCGGCGAAGGCGAACGGCTCATCGAGAACGCCTTCACCAAGTCGGTGGCGGGCGACTGCCTCGATTGGCCGGCCGGGAACCCCGGGCAGCCGGTCGACGTACCGTGCGAGCAGAAGCACCGCTTCGAGGTCGCGGGCGCCATCGACACCGCCTTGATCCCCGGCGCCGAGTTCGGCGAGGACGCTCTCTGGCCGGGTGCCGAGCGGTTCGCCGCGATCCGCGACGAGCAGTGCCCGGTGATGGTGGACCAGTATCTCGACGGGCGCCTCGACCCGCAGGGCCGCTTCGCGGTCGGCATGATGTACCCGTCACAGGCGCAGTGGGACAAGGGCGCGCGTCAGTTGCGCTGCGGGGTCCAGGAGAACGGCGCCGACGGTGCGCCGGTCCAGTTCTCCGGCCGGGTGGCCGATCAGAACCAGTCCTACGTCTGGCCCGAGGGAACGTGCGTCGGTATCGACACCGAGACCCGCGCCCCGACCGGCTTCGCGGTGAACTGCGCTGAGCCCCACGCCTTCCAGACGACCGGGATCGTCGATCTGTCGGTCCGTTTCGGTGACCGGATGTCGAACAAGCCGTGGCCGCCGACCGGTGCACAGAACGGTTACCTCGGGTCGATCTGTCCGGTCCAGGCCGAACGGTTCGCCGGCGGGCGCAAGCCGCTCGACGCGACCACGCTCAATGTCCAGTGGTCGGTACTCAGCGAGCCGAGCTGGCTCGCCGGCAGCCGCAAGGTGGTGTGCTACCTGGGCCTCCCCGACAAGCGCGGCGGGTTCGCGACCCTCGTCGGCGACGCCAAGGGCGGCGCCCTGCTGATCAACGGGCGGGCACCGGTCGCGCCTCCGGAGGCTCCTCCGGGGCGTGCTCTACCCACCCCGGTGCCGCTTCCACCGGGGATCGCGCCCAACCCCGACGAAGCCCCGGCCCCGGCGGGCTGAGCCGATGCCCGTTCCGATGTCCGACGACGAGTTCGACGGGCTGGTCTCCGATGCCCTGGACACCATCCCGACCGATCTGACCGACGCGATGAACAACGTGGTCATCCTCGTCGAGCCGTCCAACCCCGAGGAGCCGGGCATCCTCGGTCTGTATCACGGTGTGGCACTGACGATGCGGACCAGCGACTACGGCGGTTACTTGCCGGACACCATCACCATCTACCGCGATCCCATCCTCGCGATGTGTCACTCGCGGGAGGAGGTCGTGCACGAGGTCGCGGTCACCGTCGTCCACGAGATCGCGCACCACTTCGGCATCGACGACGACTGGCTGCACGCCAACGGCTGGGGGTAGTGGCGCCGCGTCCACCGGGTTCGATGTTTGACCTGCGACGGAACGAGGTACGAGGGGTAGCAGATCGAGCAGCCCTCTATCTCAGGAGTACGTCCATGTCCTCAGACGCCATCGTCATCCTCCGGGATGAGCACAAAGAGATCCGCAAACTGTTCCGCGACTTCAAGTCGCAGGGCGACAACGCCGTCAAGACCAAGGGCAAGATCGTCGACAAGATCATCGAGGCCCTCACCGTGCACACGTACATCGAGAACGAGGTGATGTACCCGGAGATCCGCAAGCGCGTGCCCGACCTCGAGGACGACATCCTCGAGTCCTACGAGGAGCACCACGTCGCCGACGTCCTCGTCGTCGAGCTGGCCGCCCTCTCGCCGGACGCCGAGCGGTTCGACGCCAAGACCACCGTCCTCATCGAGAACGTCGAGCACCACATCGAGGAGGAAGAGGACGAATGGTTCCCGAAGGTCCGAGACGCATTGAGCCGCAAGGAACTGCGCGAGATCGGTGAGGAGATGCTGCGCCGCCGGGAGAAGGCTCCGCGCCGGCCCTCGCAACCCTCGGCCCTGAAGAAGACGGTCGACGCCATCATCAAGTAGCCCTTCGAGACGCTCGCAAGCTCGCTCCTCAGGGAACAGGGTGACGCTCGCAAGCTCGCTCCTCAGGGAACGGGGAGACGCTCGCAAGCTCGCTCCTCAGGGAACGGGGTGACGCCCTCAGCCCATCGGTTCGTCGACGAGCGGCTCGTCGACCACCTCGAACGGGGCCGTCGCGGCACCCCATCGCCGGCACACCCACAGCCCGTCGGAGTACTCCAGTTCGATGGAACCGGTGTTGCCCAGGTGGGTTGCCGCGGCGAACCGGGAGTCGATCCCGGCCAGCCGTGCGGCGACCAGGCGAATGGCCGCACCGTGACTCACCAGGAACACATCGCGCTGGTCCGGTCCGGTGAGGTACATGTCGGCCAGGTCCTCGACCGTCGGCAGGTACCGGTCGTAGACCATCGCCAGGGATTCGCCGCCCGGGATGCGTGCGTCGAGATCGCCGTCGTGCCAGCGGTGCATGATGTCCTGGAAGACCTCATAGGACTCGCGGTCGGTGCGATCCTCCAGATCGCCGGCCTGCACCTCGTGCACACCGTCGATCGGCGCGGTCTCCACGTCCCACACCGAGCCGATGAGTTCGGCGGTCTGGCGTGCGCGGAGTGCACGCGAACTGAGCAACACCGCGTGGTGTTCCGGAGCGTTCTCCAGGCCGAACCGAACGCCCTGCCGCGCACCGAAATCGGTGAGTGCGGCACCGGGCAGGGCGGTGTCGAGGCGCCGCATGACGTTCGAGGTGGTCTCGCCGTGGCGGACCAGGTGCAGGCGCGCCATCAGTTGCCTCCTCGGCGCATCGAGTCGACCCAGGCGAGCGACTCGGTGTGATCGGGCGGCGTGGCGCCGGTGGTGCGCACCGCGGGCCACGACCCGAGGAACACCACGCGCTCACACCGGCGATGCAGGGCGGCAAGCGCTTCGGCGACGGCGGCGTCGTCGATGTGACCGACGGCGTCGAGGAAGAACCGGTACCGTCCGGCGATGCTGCGCCCCTGTGCCTCGTCGCGCTGCGGGCGCGATTCGATACGGGTGAGGTCGATTCCGCGCGAGGCGAATTCGTTCATCGCCGCCATCAGGCTGCCCGGCTCGTTCGACAGGTCGAGGATGACCGACGTCCGGTCGGCGCCGGTGCGTGGCAACGGGACCCCGGGCCGACCGAGCAGAAGGAACCGCGTGGTCGCGTCCCGCGCGTCGGCGACACCGTCGGCGAGCACCACCAGCCCGGACAGGCTCGCCGCGGGTCCGGTCGTGACCGCGGCATCCGCCCTGCCCGCCGCGACGTCCTGCGCGGCAGCGGCATTGGAGCTCGAGATCACGAACTGGGCATTCGGGAAAAGCTCACCCACCCGACGACGCACCTGCGCGGACGCAACGGGATAGGCGGCGATGGTGCGGACCTCGTCCGGGGGCAGCGGCGTTACCGCGGCGATCGCGAACGAGATGTCCAGCACGGTCTCGGCGAAAGCCTGCACGCGACCGATGGCGGCGTCGCTCGTAGACGGCACCAGCGCGTCCATCGTCGCGGGCACCGAACCCTCGAGCGAGCTCTCGATCGGCACGCAGCCGTACTCGGCATCACCGCTGCGGACCATGGCGATGGTCGCGGCGGGACTCGACGCGGCGACACGCTCGATCTCGCCGGACAGGTCGAGGCCGGCGGTGTCGTCGTGATGTGCGGCGAGGACCGCGTCGAGTGCCATTTCGGTGAAGGTTCCGGGCGGGCCGAAGTAGGCGATCACAGGCACCACACGAGACTAGTGGAAGCCGGCCGGTGGGACAGTTCGCCGGCATGTGTCTCGACATCGACGCATCAGTGCCGAAACCATTGACGCATGCGGTCCGGGAATTTAGGTTAGGGTTACCTTTCAACGACCCCGTCACGCGACGCCGACCGGAGAGACTGTCATGACGAGAACGACGACCGACCGCCCGACGGATGCCGAGATGATCCAAACGGCCTGTCGTCGGGTCGGTTCCGCCATCCTGGCCGTCGAAGGTGCCGACGCCACCCCGATCGACGTCGTCCACCTCTTCGAGTCCCAGGCGTTCGTCCTCGTCCCGTCCGCCGGCGACGCCATGCAGGCGGTCGACGAGGCCGAGGGCGTGCCCGCCATGCTCGAAGTGACCGACTGGGCGCCCATCGACCTGCGCGAACGGGTGCGTTCGGTGATCTGGCTGAACGGCACCCTGCACGAGGTCCCCCGGGATCTGGAGCGCGACCTGGCCATCGAGATCGCGACCGAACACCCCGACGACGGACTGCTCGACATCGGACACGGCGCATCGATGCTGCGACTGCAGATCGACACCGCGGTGATCGCCTCGTCGGCCGGTGCGGCCTCGGTGTCGGCCGGCGAACTCGCCGACGCCGACCCCGACCCGTTCTGGGAGCACGAGGGCAGCTGGCTCGAACACCTCGACACCGACCACGCCGACATCGTCGGACAACTGGTCCGAAAGCTACCCGCCGATCTCCGCACCGGGCGCGTGCGGCCACTCGGCCTCGACCGCTTCGGCATCCGCTTCCGGATCGAGGGACTCGAGGGCGACTCCGACGTCCGACTCCCCTTCGCACGTCCCGTCTCCGACGTGTTCGAACTGTCCCGCGCACTGCGCAACCTCGCGGGCTGTCCGTTCCTGAACTCGATTCCCGACTGACCCGCGTCTCGCGAACCACCGCGCTGTTCCGCATCATCGCCACCGGTCGCGGGGCCCTAGGCTGACCTGCATGGCCTTGCGCGAGTACCTGAAGCCGTCCCCGCACGGCATCCCGGTCGTCACCGACCGCATCGAGCGACGCGGCATCATCGTCGAGCTGGTCATCGTCGGGACCCTGACGTTCGCATTCTCGGCCCTGTCGGCCGCCCTCGCTCTGCTCGAGGCACAACTCGCCGGCGGCATCGGCGGGACGACCGTCGCACTCAATCCCAGCCGGTCCGACCTCGGCGTCATCGACGCCATCCGGCAGATCATGAGCGGGCTCCGCCTGTTCGCCATCGCAGCCCTGGGCGTATACCTGTTGTGGCGCAGCGGAATCGGGCTCTCGCGCGTCGGCCTGGGGCGGTGGGCGCCACGCCGCGACGTCCCCGCCGGACTCGTTCTCGCCGCCGTCATCGGTCTGCCCGGGCTGGCGCTGGTCGCCGTGGCGCGCGCCCTCGGTCTGAACGCGAGTCTCGTACCCAGTCAGGCCGACACCTGGTGGGAGTGGCCGGTTCTCGTGCTGATCGCGATCGGCAATGCCGCCGCCGAGGAGATCGTCGTGGTCGCCTACTTCATCACCCGGCTGCGTCAGCTCGGGGCGTCCGACGGCGCGTCGCTCGCCGCCAGCGCGATCCTCCGCGGCGGTTATCACCTGTACCAGGGCTTCGGTGCCGGCGTCGGCAACCTGGTCATGGGCCTCGTCTACGGCCGCTTCTACCAGGTCAGCGGTCGCGTGTGGCCTCTCGTCATCGCCCACGCGGTCATCGACGTGGTCGCCTTCGTCGGATACGGACTGCTCCGGGACCACCTGTCCTGGGTCGGGTGAGCGGGCCCCGACACCCGTCGACCGTGCATCGTTTCCCGTCGACTGTGCGTCGATTTTCGTCGACTGTGCATCCGTTTTCGTCGACCGTGCGTCCACTTCCGTCGACTGTGCGCCCTACCCGAGCACCGTTGAACACGGTGAGATGATCCGCTAGATTCGTCTCATGACTGTCGATGTGCCGCCCGGCCCGGCCACCGAGCCGGCGAGCCTCCCCTTCCCGCGACGGCATCGGGCCGCCGAGTCCCGCGGCCGACGCATCGGCAAACTCCTGAAGGTCTACAACCACCTTCGCGAACCCGATGACGACGAGCTCGCGCAGCTCGGACGCCGGTTGCGCACACGGGACGAACCCGCCGCGACGCTGGTCCGGGCCATGCGCCTGCCCCGAGGTGTGGACGGCCGGGTGACGATGCGCCAGTTCGAGCAGGCGCTCGCCGGCGACATGCCGTCCGACGCCCCGGCCGCGCTTCGTGACTTCTTCGCGCTGGTCGAGAACACGCCCGACTGGGTCGATCCCGACCTCTGCGACCGCGGCGCCGCTGTCTACCGACGCTTCGGCCAGAATGCGAACGACGTCCTGCTGCAGCTCTCCCTGATCGGCGGCTACCGCTTCGGCGGACCCGCCGACCTGCTGGTCGCGACCGGCGGACTCACCGGGAACACCGTCATCCGACGACTCGGTGAGACACAGACCTGGGCCATCGCGGTCGGCGAGCCGGGTGGCATGGCACGCGACGGCGAGGGCTGGCGGCTCACGGTCCACGTGCGCCTGATGCATGCCCTGGTCAACGAGAGGTACGAACACAACGGTCGCTGGGACATCGACCAGTGGGGCCTGCCGATCAACCAGTCCGACCTTGCCGCCACCCTCAACCTGTTCAGCGGCGCCTTGATGATGGGCGTCCGTGCGCTCGGGGTCCCCGTGGGCCGCGACGACTCGCGTGCCCTCATGCACCTGTGGAAGTACGTCGGCTGGCTGATCGGCGTCGACGACGACTGGCTCTTCGACTCCGAACGCGACCAGCATCAGCTGAGTTACGCGGTCCTGCTGACGCAACACGACGTGACCGACGCCGGTGCGGCCCTCACCACCGCGATCGTCGACGCCCAGAACCGCCTGCACTACCGACGCTTCCCCCGCGTGGCCGCGCGCTACACCCGAGCGCGCCTGGTCAGCATGCTGCAGGGCTTCCTGGGGGTACGCGGCATGCGCGACCTCGGTCTGCGGCCGGCCCTGCCCTGGGCCTTCGGTCTCGCCTGGGTGCGCAACACGCTCACCTACCAGGTCATCGCGCGGACGCCGGTCGGCCCGCGCTATCTGGAATGGACCGGCGCTCGCGCACGGCGTCGTGCCCTCTTCCGCCACTTCGGCCCCGACGCACCGGAGATCGGGTCACTCGCGGAGCGCTGATCGCCGCATCAGGGTTGTCGCTGTGCCGTCGTGACGCGGTCCGGGACCCGGGAGCCGATGGCACCGGATCCGGATGATGTTGTGCCCGGATTCCGGGCTCGAGATCACACGGATTCCCCGGTCATGGGCCCGCACCTCTGACCTCCGACCGGAGGTGACGAAACGACCTCCGCGCGAGCAGCATTCGCGTCAGGTGAGGCGCTCGGCGTCATCGCGACGATCCTCGGCGACCGGCCGTCCACCCGACCCGGTGACCCGCGCGAGCAGATAGAGCACGAGTCCGACGACGATCAGGATGCCTGCGCGCAGCCATGTCGACGCGCTCTGCTGTGTCATCAGCACGATGCAGGAGACCACCGCGAGTATCGGAACGATCGTCGGGGTCCGAAAGTGGTCGGTGTCCGTGCGATCGCGGCGCAGCACGAGCACCGCGACGTTGGTGCTGACGAAGACGAACAGCAGCAGGAGCACCACCGTCTCGGCGAGCGCCGCGACCGTGCCCGTCGCCGAGAGGATCATTGCGACCGCGGTCGTGGCCACGATCGCCGTCCACGGCGTGCGACGACCGGGCAGCACCTTTGCCAGTGCACCCGGGAGCAGCCCGTCCCGTGCCATGCCGAAGGTCAGGCGCGACGCCATGATCATCGTGAGCAACGCACCGTTCGCGACAGCGATCAGCGCGATCAGGGAGAACAGCTGGTCGGGTATCCCGACATCGGCGATCGAGACGACCTCCAGCAGCGGCCCCGACGACTCCACCAGCCGCTCGGGTGGTGCGACCACCGACACCGCGAGGCCGACGAGCACGTACACGACGCCGGCCGTGAGCAGTGCACCGAACAGCGCCTTCGGATACACCCGCCGCACGTCACGGACCTCTTCGGCCATGTTGGCCGAGGTCTCGAAGCCGACGAACGAGTAGTAGGCGAGCAAGGCCGCACCGAGAACGGCCAGCGCCGGTGTCGTCTCGTCGGTGAACTCCAGCACCCGCTGCGGCTCTCCGTCACCACGACCGAGGACGATGCCGGCCAGCACGACGACGAGGACGAGCCCGGAGACCTCCACGATGGTCATCACCACGTTCGCGCTCAGGGACTCTCTGATCCCGCGGGCGTTGAGCGCCGCGACCGCGAGGAGGAACACCAGAGCCGCCACGGTGGTCGGTACGTCGAGGAAGACCTGCAGGTAGTCGCCCGCGAAGGCGAGCGCGAGTCCGGCGGCACTCGTCACGCCGGCCGCCAGCATGCAGAAGCCGACCAGGAACGAGACGAGCGGATGGCGGTAGGCATGCCGCGCGAACACCGCGGCGCCGCCGGCCCGCGGGTACTTGGTGACGAGTTCGGCATACGACGCCGCGGTCAGCATCGCCAGCGCCAGGGCCAGCGCCAGCGGGACCCAGATCGCGCCGCCGACCTCACCGGCGACCTCGCCCACGAGCGCGTAGATACCCGCGCCGAGGACATCGCCCAGGATGAACAGGAACAGCAACTTGCCGGTGATGGCCCGCCGCAGCGGGGTGTGCCCACCGTCGGCCCCGGCGCCGGTCCCGGTCTCCTCGGAGTCGCCCGCTTCCGCGACATGTTTGTCGGTCATGGCGAGTCCTGTACCCCGTTCGGGCCGGATCGAGACCTCGGTGACGAATCACTCCCCGGAGGCGTCGACGCCATCTCACACACCAACCGACCGACATCCCTCACGGCCGCCCATGCGTACATTTGATGGGATGAACGAGCAGGACCCGCCGATCCTCCGGCGAGGTCGCCCCGGGCCGCCGATGCCGCCCGGGCGGCCAGCGGGCCCGCCGCTGCGCCCGGGACCACCGCCCGGCCAGGGCCATCGCCCACCTCCCGGCGCCGTCGGCCCGTCCGCTCATCCGCAGGCCATGCCGCGGATCCCCGCGCGCGGACCCGATCCGCGCCGTGCCCCGGCGCCCGGTGCCGGCGGCCGTCCGCATCCCGCCCCGGCCGACCGGCCCTCCCCGTCGGGACAACCCGGCCCGGGCGGGTATGCCCCCACCCAGAAACCCGAGCCGATCCCGGACGATCGCTCCCGCGGCCGTCGGCCGTCACCCGCGGACCGTCGGAGCCGGGACCGATCCGCCGGTCCCCCACCCGGTCCCCCACCCGCGCCCCCGCGCCCGACCACGCCGCCCCGTCCCCGACGCGGCGGCCGTCGCGCGGTCCGCATCGGCAAGGTCCTGCTGATCCTGCTGCTCGTCGTCGTCCTCGGGTCCGTCGGACTGCTGTTCTACTACGACTCCAGACTCGACCGCATCGACGCGCTGCGGGCCTATGCCGGACGCCCGTCGGACACCCCCGGCACCAACTGGCTCATCGTCGGCACCGACTCGCGCTCCGATCTCACCGAGGAACAACGCCGGGCACTCGCGACCGGTGACGCCGACGGATCCCGCACCGACACGATCATGCTCGTCCACAACCCACCCGGCGGCGGCAAAGCGATCGTGGTGAGCATCCCGCGCGACCTGTACGTGGAGGTCCCGGGCCAGGGCAGTCTGAAGATCAACGCCTCGTTCAGCATCGGCGGTCCGGCGCTGCTCGTGCAGACCGTGGAGAACCTCACCGGAATCCACATCGACCACTACGCCGAGATCGGCTTCGGCGGGTTCGACACCCTGGTCGACGCGGTCGGCGGCGTCGACATGTGTATCGACCAGCCGCTCAACGACCCGAAAGCCGGACTGCGGCTTGCGAAGGGCTGCCACCGCCTCGACGGCCGCCAGGCACTGGGCCTGGTGCGGACACGCGCCTTCCCGCGAGCGGACCTCGAGCGAGTGGTCAATCAACGGAAATTCCTCGCCGCACTGGTCTCTCGCGCCACCAGTCCGACGGTGCTGCTGAATCCGTTCCGGCTCTTCGGCTTCGTCGGCGGCGCGATCGACGCGCTCACGGTCGATGAGCGAGATCACATCTGGAATCTCGCGTCGCTCATGTTCGCTCTCCGAGACCCCATCACCACGACGACACCCGCCGGCGAGAGCACCTTCACCGACGAAGGGCTGGCGTTGCCGGTCAACGAGCAGACCGAGGAGTTCTTCGCGCTCCTCCGTGCAGGCCAACCCATCCCCGACGACCTCCTCGTCGACGCCGGCGGGCCGTCGTAGAAGGGTTCCCAAACGCAGGCGAGACTTGCCTTAGTTAGCCTGAACTTGCTGGTGGGAGCCATTTTTCGGCTCTACGATGGGCCGCATGACCGAACACACGAAATTCCACCAACTGCTGCACGACCAGATCAGCAACGAGTTCTACGCTTCTCAGCAGTACATCGCGGTCGCCACCTACTTCGACAACCACGACATGCCGCAGCTCGCGAAGCTCTTCTACCGCCAGGCAGTCGAGGAGCGCAATCACGCGATGATGATCGTGCAGTACTTCCTCGACCGGGACATGGAGGTCGAGATCCCCGGCATCCCGGCGCCCAACAACCGCTTCGAGGACTACCGCGCGCCCATCGATCTCGCTCTCGCACAAGAGAAGACGGTCACCCAGCAGGTCGTCGACCTCGCCAAGTCGGCCCGCGACACCGGCGACTACCTGGGTGAGCAGTTCGTGCAGTGGTTCCTCAAGGAGCAGGTCGAAGAGGTCGCGACCATGACGACCCTGCAGACCATCGCCGAGCGCTGCAACGGCAACCTCTTCGACCTCGAGAACTTCGTCGAGCGAGAGTTCAACGGCGACAAGACCTCCGACGCCACCGCACCCCCTGCGGCCGGCGGGAACATCTGACGCCGAAGCGTTCTGGCTCCCTGAGATGCGAGCGAAGCGAGCCACGAGGGTATGGTGGCTGCCTCGCCATGCCCTTCGTGGCTCGTCGCTATCGCTCCTCGCACCTCAGGGAGCAGAAGTGCGCGGCGATCAGCGCAGGGTCACCTGTCGGCCGCGGATGCCGTCCCGCGAGCTGCGCTGTTCGATGGTCAGCGGCGACGTGTCGGCGAGCGCCTCGCCGAGCCACTGGTCGAACTGATTCAGGCCCGCGTACCACTCCTCGTGGTGCATCTCGTTGTCGAGGTCGAAGACCGGGACGAGCAGCCCATGGGTGCGGAACGACCCGGCGAAGCGCGACCCCTCGCCGATCGTCAACCGTCCGGCGGCGTGGAGCCGCGCCATCGCCGACATCAGATCGTCTTCCGGCTCGGGCCGAATCCAGCGCAGGTGGGCACGCTCTCCGGCGTCGACCCACCAGGGCGCACTCGCGCCGCTGTCGACCACCAGTCGCGCCGTCGGCAGCACGGAGTCGTTGGCGCGCTCTAACATCGCCGTGATCTCGGCGGGGACGTCGGTGCCCTCCACGAACCACCAGCCGAAGTCCTGGTGGACCGTGATGTCCAGGACGGCGTCGGTGTTCACGACCTCGTCGAGCGTCGGGGCCTCGTCGGCGGCGTCGAGGTCGAATTCGCTGCCGGCCTCGGCATGCGCGGACCATGCGATGGCCGCAGCCAGTTCGACGGCCAGCGCCGTCCGGTCCGGGTCGGTCTGCAGACCCACGAATCCCTCTGTGGCACCGTCGACCTCGCGCGCGAGAGCGGGCACCGCGCCGGGCAGGATCGTCACGATGGAGACGTCGTTGCGCGATCCGGCCGGTTCGTTGAGTTCCAGTCGCGCGGTCGCCGAGGCGACGAAGGTCCGCAGCGCGACGAAGTCGCACTCGGACGCGAACCCGGCGAACGGCCGGGGCGGCGGCGCCAGAGCTGCCGCCTGCCGTGCCTTCCGTGCCGCCACGCGCTCGGCTCGATTGCTTCCCGGACGTGGTCCACTGCCCCGTTTGCTCTTCTTGCCCATCGGTCCACTCTCTCACGCCCCCACCGCGACGCCCGACAGCGTCGTACGCGCAGCGGTCAGTCGACGGTGACCAGCCAGTCGCGGACCTTCGCCGGATGGTTGGTGGCCAGCCACCGCACACCGAGGTCGGCGCAGAGCTGGACGTCGACCTGCTCGTCGACGGTCCAGCAATAGGTGACCCGACCGGCTGCCGCGGCGCGGTCGACGATCTCGGGATATTGCCGCAAGGTCATCACCGACGGCCCGATGCCGGTCGCTCCCACCGCTGTGGCGGCACCGCCGCCGAGAACCCGAGCGGTGTCGCCGAGCAGGATCGTCGGCAGCATGGGTGCGTGGCGTCGTATCCGCCAGACCCCCGCCGAGGAGAACGAGATGACCACGGCGCGGCTGTGATCGGCCGACGGCGGAGTCGCCACCCCGAACTCGTGCAGCATCTCGAGGAGTTTCTGCTCGACGAGACTGCCGAAACGAACCGGGTGCTTGGTCTCGATGAACAACCGGACGGGACGACGCCAGTCCAGGGTGAGCGTCAGCAGCTCCCGCAGTGTCAGGATCGATGCCGGCCCACCCGACGCGTGCCAGCTGCCGAAGTCGAGTTCGCGCAGTTCGGCGAGGGTCATCTCGCTGACGATGCCCGAGCCGTCGGACGTGCGGTCGACAGTTCGGTCGTGCACGCAGACGAGTTCGTGGTCGGCGGTCAGCCGGACGTCGCATTCGAGTCCGTCCGCGCCCTGTGCGAGGGCGAGTTCGTAGGCGGCGAGGGTGTGCTCCGGGCAGTCACCCGACGCCCCGCGGTGCGCCACCACCGCCGGCTTTCCCGAACGCGAGACCTTCTCGGCCGCGCCCACGTTCACCCCTGAGTTCATCCGACCGCCACCCACCGTCTCGTCGGGACCGGGGCCGCCGCGGCGGCTCCGAACAGTGTCCGCACCCGGCGCGCCATCCAGAAGGCGAACGCTGCAGAGATCGCCGTGCTGACGATGACCATCGCCAGCGCGTTCGCCCCGGTCTGCAGCGAGTCCGAGCGCCAGGCGATGAGCCGGGCGACGATCGCCGCCCCGGCCGCCACGTTGACCAGAATCCAGGCGACCCACAACTTGCGGAGTCGGCGGCCCACGAGGTCGGCGTCGAGTGACGGGTCCTGGCCGACACGGTGCGCGGCGACCTCCTGCAGCACGAGCGGAGCGCCGATCAGGTTGACCAGAGGCAGCCCGGACAATGCCGCGACCCAACCGGGCCGGCGCGGGTCGAGCAGACCCGCCGACGCATAGGTGTCGGCGCGCAGCTCCAGCACCCACCGCATGAAAGCGAGTGTCGCCAACACGAATCCGAGGAAGGCGACGACCCCGACGAAGACGGTGAGCCAGTCCGAGGCGATGATGAGGAACTCGGGCAGCGGACGGTCGCGGTTGACGACCAGCAGGATGTAGCGGACGAGATGGACGAGCGCGGACGCGGTCAGCGCAGAACCCGCGAGCACCAGCGCGAGCCCCAGTCGGGAGCGGGAATCGTCGAGCTTCTGCTGCGCGGCGTCGGCCGGCGTCGGTTCGTCGTGCAGACCCCACGTGGGTACGTAGACGTAGCGAGGGATGAGTCGCGGACCACGCCGGCCTACGGGGCCGCGGCGGGCCGGTACGGCCTCGGGTGGGCGGCGGGCCACCCATCGTACGTTGCGACTGCGGTACAGACGCCCGGCGGGCGCCGAAGTCGGGCCCGGATGCCGGGGGCCCAGATGTCCGGGGCCCGAGGGACGCACCGAGGACTCTCGTCGCGCCGCCAGGGCACGCGCGGCGTCGTCGACGACGCTCAGCGGACCGCCACACCGGGGACAATGTTCGCGTCCGGGACGATGCGGCGCCTGGATTCGGCACCGCGGGCAGAGGTCGATCATCGGCCGGCGTCGCCCTCGGGTCGCGGGTCGCCGATCTCCACGGGCTTGCCGTGTTCTTGCCAGGCGAGCATGCCGCCGCGGACGCAGATTCCGTCGTAGCCGACCTGGGCGAGATACTGCAGGACACGCATGGACCGGCCGCTGGAATGGCAGACCACGTACAGATCGTGATCGGGGTCGAGTTCGTCGAGTCGGCCCGGGACCTCGGCCAGCGGGATGTGCACCGCTCCCCGGATGTGGCCGGAGGCCCATTCGTCGTCCTCACGGACATCGAGCATGACCGCGTCGGCCCGCCCGGTGAAGTCGTCCGGAAGTTCGGTCACCGGCACCTGAGTGATGTCGCCCATGGTCACGTTTTCCATGGTGGCACAGAGACGGCCGGGCGCGACGTCACCTGTCCACGACGAGGCCTGCGCGGCGCCTCCGTCAGCCTCCGGCAAGCGTCGAACTGCCGTTATGACGACCTGCATAATTTTATCCACATGCATGTTCTGGACGTTTGTCCCCCGCTCACAGACTGACCGTCTAGTTGGGGATGAGACTGTGGAATTGTGGAAAAACGCAGGCCACAGCCGATCTACTTGTGACAGCGGTCACTTGATTGATCGAATGTGCGCGTAGGAAATTCACGTCAGTGAATGGGCCGGGGCGACCTGAAATTCCACTTCAGTGAACAACACCTGTGGATAACTTGGGGACAATGCACAAGAAGAACAGTGCGATGGCCCCCGCCGACGGTTTTCAGTCCCGGTGCATGAGCGACGTCCGCAACGACGGAGCACGGTCGAATGCCGCCAGAACTCCGGTCGTCACACTCTCCGCAAACCCGGCGACCGAGGTCTGACTCCCGACCAGTCGCATCAACAGCGGCTTCGGTGTCTCGACGACGGTGATCTCGGCATCCGGATATCGCTCGGCCACAACCGACCGCATCACGCCGATACCGTCCACGACACCGAGCTCCGCGGCCCGGCTCCCGATCCAGACGTCACCGTTGAACAGTTCGTCGTCGGACGCCGTCAGCTTCTTGCCGCGCCGCTGACGGACCCACGCGATGAACGCCTCGTGCAACTGCCCCTGCAGACCCTTGAGCCATTCGACGTCCTCGGCCTGCTCGGGAGAGAACGTGTCGAGCCGCGCCTTGTTCTCACCCGTCGTGTACAGCCGGCGTTGGACACCGAACCGGTCGAGCAGGGCCGAGAAACCGAACCCCGACGACACGACGCCGATCGAGCCCACGATGGAGGTGTGGGCGGCGAAGATCTCGTCGGCCGCGCACGCGATCCAGTAGCCGCCGGAGGCCGCGACGTCCTCACAGAACGCGAGGACCGGCACCCCCTTCTCCGCGGAGAGCTGGCGGATGCGTTCGGCGATGTACTCCGACTGTGCCGGCGAACCGCCGGGCGAATTGACGACCACCACGACGGCCCGCAGACGCTCCGTGGCGAAGGCCTTCTTGAGGACCGGTTCGACGGACTCGGTGTTGACGCCGTGCTTGCCCATCCCGGTGATGCCGATCGGGCCGTCGAGACGAACCACGGCGACCTGCTCGGTCCGCGCCTTCGAGAACTTCTTCCCCACCGCCCCCAGCGGTCCGACAGTCATCTGCCCGAGTGTAACGACGTGTACGGACAGCGTCCGTCTCCCGTTCGCATGCGCCGGGGCACCCGGCGCCGGCGGACGCACCGTAGAATCTGCCGGGTGCAGGTGCGGTGGCTCAGCGCATTCCTCGATTTCCCCGCCGACGTGTTCGGCAGCGAGGTGACCTTCTGGCGCGCGATCTCGGGCAGTACTGTCTCCCCGCCACGGGGCGAGCATCGTGAGTTCGCGTCGCTGGAACCGTTCTACGGCGACCCGCACCTACGGGTCCAGCGCATCGATGACGGTCCGGGCGGAGTCCACCTCGACATCCACACCGACGACCCGCACACCGCCACCGCGGAGGCACTCGCGCTCGGGGCCATCCTCGTCCACGACGCCGGCACCCACCTCACGCTCCGATCGCCGGCCGGGTTCGTGTTCTGCCTCGTGCCCTGGGAGGGCGAGTCGAAACGATCGCGCCCCATTCGATGGCCCGGTGACGCGATCAGCATCATCGACCAGCTGTGCATCGACATCCCCGCCGACGCCTTCGACGCCGAGGTCGGGTTCTGGACACGGCTCACCGGCTGGGCCACCACACCGCGGAGCCGGCCCGAGCTGATCGCGCTGCATCGCGACCCGGCGGTGACCCTCGGAATCCTGTTGCAACGCAAGCAAGAAGGGTCGTCGGACAGCGGACCGGCGACCGCCCATCTCGACATCGCCACCAACTCGGTCGCCGACGAGGTGGCTCGGCACGAGGACTGGGGCGCCCGCGCGATCGAGAAGTATCCGCAGTGGACGACGATGGCGGATCCGGTCGGCCGCACCTACTGCATCACCTCGCGGAACCCCCGCACCGGAGATTGAGTCGCGAACCGGAACTGCCGGCGCGCACCGCCTCACCCTCAGGTGCCGGTCGTGAACTCGCGGAGCCGGTCGACCTCGGCGTCGACGTCGCGTCGTTCGGCGGCGGACACCGGGCGCAGGAAGTCCACCACCGGGAGCTCGTCGGCGTCGAGAGACCATGTGCCGGCCAAAAATCCGTCGATGAGCACGAATCCGGGCGACCGGCCGTTGGCGGTCACCGTGCGGCGGAACATCTCCGGCTCGGCGATCCGGATCCGGTCGGCCTGCGCGCCGATCACATGATCGAACGGGGCGATCAGCCGGACCGGTGCCGGCGCATCCGCGTCGGCGAGCGCGAGGCCGTCGAGGTCGTAGAGCACGTCGCCGTTCGGCCCGGCGAGTCGGACGAGCTCCCAATCGGCTTCGAGCTTCTCGATGATGGGCCGCAACCTGGTGAGCCCGGACCAGGTCTGGATGGCCTTGACGGTCGCCGGACCGAACCCGCGTAGATACAGCCTGATCAGGTCGGCGCGGGCGTCGTCGTCCACGACGGCCGGTTCGCCGGGACCCACCCACTCGTCGAACAGGCGGTAGGTGGGCCCGCCCCGGCCCCGCCACAGGCCGCGCGGCGGAACCTGGACCAGCGGCAGACCGCACCGGGCGATCGTGGTGAGTGTCGACGGGTTCTCGGCGGGGTGGCGGGCGGCCAGTTCTCTCCCGAGTTCGGCGCCGGCGAGTTCGCGGCCCGCGAGGATCTCCGCGGCCGACGCCAGAACCTGCGCCGGATCGGCCCCGGCCAGTTTCCGCGCGTGGATGTCGGTCAGCTCGCGGCGCAGCGTCGGATCGGCGAGCGGACGAATCCAGCGTGCGTCCTCGGCGTCGATCAGGAAGATCGTCGACCGCAGCAACGCCATCCGCACGACCTCGCGGTCGGTGAGCAGATCTTCCAGCTCGAGCGGGTCGAAATCCTCGATGCGCGACCACAGTCCGAAGAAAGCGGCACGCGGGTCCTGGGACTGCAGCCCGACGCAGCGGTCGAGTACCTCGATCGCATCCTCGGCCACACGAGTGAGCAGGTGCTGGCGCTGCAAGAGGGTGCGGTTCCATTGCCGCAGCGAGATCCGTTCGGTCACCGCAGGTCTCGTCGAGATGAAGGGCGGTCGTCTCGGCCCGGCACCGCGGCGTCAGCCCGGGTAGACGACGCCGGTCGCGGCGTGGCAGCGATACCCGTGCGGATTCTTCGCGAGGTACTGCTGGTGGTGATCCTCGGCGTAGTAGAACCGTCCGTCGCCCGCTTCGGCGAGCGGCTTGATCTCGGTGGCGATCGCACCCTCACCGGCGGCGTCGAGCGCGGTCTGGAAGGTCGCGGCGGTGGCCTGGACGGTGGCCAGATCCGCATCGGTCAGGGCGTACACCGCAGACCGGTACTGGGTTCCGATGTCGTTGCCCTGGCGCATCTTCTGGGTCGGGTCGTGCGACTCCCAGAAGATCTTCAGCAGGCCCTCGAGATCGATCACGGCCGGATCGAAGACCACCAGCGTCGCCTCGGTGTGCCCGGTGCGCGCGGTGCACGTCTCCTCATAGGTCGGGTTCGGCGTGTACCCGCCCGCATAACCGACGGCCGTGGTGTACACGCCGGGAACCTGCCAGAAGATCTCCTCGATTCCCCAGAAACAGCCACCGGCCAGCACGATCGAGGCGAGACCGTCGTCGAACCCGCCGATCCCGTGCTCGTATGTCCCGTCCGATTCGGGCCGGCCGCGCATCGGCGTTCCGAGGATCAGGTGGTCGCCCGGGACCGTGATCTCGGACGTGCGGCCGGGCAGGGCGGCGTCGGCGGCGACGAGGTCCTGCTTGCGTGATCCGGCGGCGAAGAGCTGGTCGAGCCAAGACATGGACCAAGTCTACGCGCGGCAGACGCCGGACCCCGGAGACAACGAGTTGAGGTCATCGCTCGAGTCTGTTTATGATGGCGGTCACATCCACCGCAGTGTGATACCGATCACTTCGATGTCATCTCGGTCTGTTCGACGAGGGGATGTGCAGCCGGTCCACCGACGAAGGGCGACGATGGCGACGCACGCAAGCGGAGATCTCCGACGCGCCCCCGGGGTCGGCCGAACCGCCCCGCGGGCCACCTACGACGTGGCGAGGAGTTGCCGCACAAGCGCCCTCACCATTCTCGCTCTCGTCATCGTGTTCGTTCTGCTCATCGTGATCTGAGCACCACGCACCCGACGCAGCGCTGACGCCGCTGTTCCCACCGCCCGACGCAGAGGTCCGGCGTCGTTGAAAGCTCAACCGCGCTTGATGTTTCTTGCGCGGGATTGTTGCAATCACTAGTGCACTGGGGAAGGCTGGAAGCGTTCGTGTGGCTCCCGACCGAGTGGTCGGCGCCACGCGTGGACAGGGAAAACGAGTAGCACCTCAGAGAGGAACATCGTGGCTGAATACACCTTGCCGGATCTCGATTACGACTACGCGGCACTGGAACCGCACATCTCCGGCAGGATCATGGAGCTCCATCACAGCAAGCACCACGCCACCTACGTCAAGGGCGCCAACGACACCCTGGAGAAGCTGGCCGCGGCCCGCGACGACGACAGCATCGCCGGCAAGGTCTACGGACTCTCCGCCACACTGTCGTTCCACCTGGGCGGTCACACCAACCACTCCATCTTCTGGAAGAACCTGTCGCCCAACGGCGGTGGCGAGCCCGACGGCGACCTCGCGGCCGCCCTCACCGAGCAGTTCGGTGGCTTCGACAAGTTCAAGGCCCACTTCACCGCCGCAGCCACCACCCTTCAGGGGTCAGGCTGGGCGATCCTGGGTTACGACACCATCGGCGGCAAGCTCGTCATCCTGCAGCTGACCGACCAGAGCGGCAACATCCCCGCCGCCATCATCCCGGTCGTCATGCTGGACATGTGGGAGCACGCCTTCTACCTGGACTACCAGAACGTCAAGCCGGACTACGTCAAGGCGTGGTGGAACGTCGTGAACTGGGCCGACGCCAACGAGCGTCTCGCCCGCGCGAAGAGCCAGGGCAGCGGACTGGTCGTCCCGGCCTGACCCCGGTTCGCCGAAACATCAACGGCGCCGGTCACCTTCGGGTGGCCGGCGCCGTGTGTGTCCCCGCCCTCACAGTACGAGCGTGACCGTGATTGCGACTGCGCAGGCCAAGCCGATGACAATGAGCGCCACCACATCTGCGCGACCCGGGCCGGCCTGATGGGCGGTGAGGCGGCCGGTACCGCCGCGGGCGGTGATCGCCTCGGACATCTCGGCGCTGCGCCGGAGCGCCGACGACATCGCCGCGGTGATCAGATCCATGATCCCCATCTCCGCCGACGGGTGGTCGCTACGCCCCTTGGCCGTCGGACGCAGTCGATGTGCCGCCCGCAGCATCCGCAACTCTTCGATCAGCAGCGGAAGACCCCTGAGGCACAACGCGATCGCGACCGCCCACTCGTCGACGGGCAGCCGGAACCACCGCAGTGGGCGCATCAGCCGCGCCAGCGCGGGCGCCACATCCGCCATGGGCGTGGTCCAGATGACGAGGATCGAACTCGCGACGAGGACGAGTGCGAGAGTGATCGCGCGCAGGAACACCAGGGCACCGGGAATGCCGGCGAACGACACGTTGAACGCGACACCGATGCCGATCAGTCCCCAGAACCACCACGGCGGACGAGGTATGGCGCCCAACGGGATTCCCGCGACCAGCGCGGTGATCACGACCACCGCGGCGACCATCCCGAGCGCAGGCCACGACGGCAGCACCCAGGTCATGATCCCGAGGATGAGGACGATCACGAGCTTGGTACCCGCCCACAGGCGGTGCACGAACGAGTCGCCCGGCACCTGCCGCAGCGGGACGGTACGCATCGTCATCGGGTTTCTCCATCCCAGCCGGGAGCCTGGTCGATCATCAGGTGCGAATCGGGCAGCAGACGACCGTCCACGAGTCGGACCCGGCGCGTACACACCGAGTCGAGCGATTCGAAGTCGTGGGAGATGATCACGATGGTCATCCCGTCGGCGCGCAGTCGGGCCAGAAGCGCGACGATCTCCTCGCGAGCGGGTGGATCGAGACCGGCCAGCGGTTCGTCGAGGACGAGCAGGTCGGGGCGGCGCGCGATGAGACCGGCCAGCACGACGCGGCGCATCTGCCCACCCGACAGCGCATCGACCTTGGTCGCCGCCATCTGGCGGGGCAACCCCACGAGTTCGAGGACGCGGGCGACCTCCGCGGTGCCCACCTTTTCGCCACCCGCGGCCATGATCTCGTCGGCGACGGTGACCTTCTGCAATTGCAAGCGCGCATGCTGGAATCCCAGCCCCACCGCACCGACACGGTCGGTCATCGGGGTGCCGGCGTCGAAACCGGCTCCGGGGTTGATCTTCTCGTGGATCTCCAGCAGACGGCACGTTCCGGTCCCGGGCGTGAGCAACCCCGCCATGATCCACGCGAGAGTGGTCTTGCCCGATCCGTTGCCGCCGACGATGAGGAGCCCCTCGCCGCGGTAGACCGTCAGCGAGATGTCATGCAGCGCGACGACCTCCCACGGGGAACCGGGGAGGTGGGCGTAGCCCACCTGGTCGAGAACGAGAAGCGGCCCGCCGATCCGCGAGGTCGGCGCCGAAGGCGTCGAGGGACGTGTCTGCGCCGGCGCCGCCAGGTCGGCGTCGGGACTCGGCATCCAATCCGGCGCGTGCGGCACCAGTCGACCCGCGGCCAGGTGGATCACCCGATCGGCCGCGGCCGCCTCGTTGCCGCGGTGGGTGACCAGCACGACGGCGATTCCCCGGCGCGCCGGTAGAGCCGCGAGCAGGGCCAGCAGTTGTCCCCGACCCTCCGGGTCGACCATCGAGGTCACCTCGTCGGCGATCAGGAGTTGCGGGTCACGGGCGAGCGCCCCGGCGATCGCCAACCGTTGCTGCTGACCGCCCGACAGGTCCGTGGTCTCCCGGTCGCCGAGGCCGTCGAGTCCGACCTCGGCGAGCAGCGCCTCGACGTCCACGTCGACACCGGGCGGCAGACCCCACACGACGTCGTCGGCGACACGCGAGCCCAACATCTGGATCTCCGGCCGCTGCAGGACGAGAGCGGTCCCCCCGCGCGCGCCCAGCCCCGGCAGACCCGGCCGACGGACCGTGCCCGTCGACGGGTGGCGACCGGCCAGGATCTTCGCCAGCGTCGACTTCCCCGAGCCGTTGGCGCCGACGACCGCGACGAATTCACCCGGGTCGATCCGCAGGTCGATCTCGTGGAGTACCGGGCGGGCCTCGGGCGCATAAGCGAATCCGACACGTTCGAAGACCACGGGAAGTGGCGCGATGCCCGCATCACGGGGTACGCCGGCAGCAGTGGCCGCCGCGAATACCGACGTGGCGGCGTCGAGCGTGTCCTCGCTCGGCACATCACGCAACCGGCTGATGACGGAACCGAGAATCCACCACGCGACGAGAAGCGAGATCGCGGTGCCGACGGTCCCGGACACCCAGACCCACACCCACCAGTGGTCGGCGATGCTCCGGCTCATGGCGTCGAGCCCGTCGGCGACGCCCCCGCTCGGGCCCCATCCGTGCAACCATTTCGCGACACCGTGGATGGAGTTGGTCATCGCCTCGATCGTCAGTTCACGAAGGGGCACCAGCACGAGCAGGATCAGCACGGAGATCCCGCCCAGCAGTGGCGACGCGACCAGGGTGGCCACCCCGAGCACGCCGATCCCCCGACCACGACGCTTGATGTCACCGACGAGCCCACCGACCAGCGCGGAACCCAGGACGGTTGCCATCGCGCCGGTTCCCGCCATCGCGAACGCCACGGCTGTGGTGGCCACCGTGGCGGTGAGCAGGGCCCGCGGCCTGGTGCGCGCCGCGATGAGGGCGAGCGGCACCGGGGCGAGCAGTCCGGCCGCCTGGGCCAGCGGGATGACCGACGCGATGACCACCGCCGCGACGGTCAGTCCGCCGAAGATCGCGACGGACGCGAACTCCATGGGTCGCAGCGGGGGCGAGTTCTTCACCGGTCCAGTGTGCCTGGTGTCGCGCTCCCCACCGGCGGGCGCAGCGTCCCCGGACCGCGGCTGTCGGTCGTTCGCATGTTAAAGATCCATCACAACACGGTGATTCGAGTTGTCGACGTCGCGCGGCGGGTGGATGGTCTTTCTCACCCGGGTCGGCTGTCGGTCCCCAGTCCGTGGATCATCCCGACGTCGCGCCCGGGTCGGAGGAGGACATGATGCAGTCGATTCCGATCGGGCTCACCCCGTTCCAGCACGAGGGCACGTTGAACGGGATACTCATCTCGGGCCGCTGGCCGGAGTCGACGCTGGAGTGGACCCAGACCCTCGTCGCATCGGTCCGCATCGCCTGCCGGCCGGGCTTCCTACCCACGACGACGATCTTCGGCGTGGTCGAGCAGCGTCCCGAACAGGGTGAGGCGGACACCGTCGGCATGATGGTCGCAATCGGCAACGTCGTCGACGACAGCTTCGTCGAAGCGGGACGGTTCCTGAACAACCCGCCGGCGCTGGTCATGCTGCACCCGCCCTCGCAGACGCGACCGTCACTGCCCGAGTGCTCGCAGGTCGCCTCCGGGTGTGTGCTGCTGCCCGGTCTCCCCGAACTCGGGCTCGAGCACCGGGCCGGCTGGGCCGAGGCGGAGGCCGACGGGACGGTGGTCAACCTCCGCAACCAGGTGGGCATCGACCCCAACGCCGACCCCGACACCGCGGTGCTTGCGATGCTTCTCGCAGCGTAGGGCGGGGCGGCTCCCCGAAGCCGTTCCGACGGGCTCCCGGGGCACCTGATTACGGCCACCCGAACATCTGGTTTTGATGGCCCTACCTGCGAAAATACGGCCATTCGACGAGTTGCGCCCGCGAGTTAGCCCTGACTAACCTGGCGTCCGTGATTGCCGCCCTGCTCCTGAGCTTCGGCGTGATCTTCGTTGCCGAGCTCGGTGACAAGTCACAGCTGATGGCGATGACCTATGCCCTGCGCTACCGCTGGTGGGTCATCCTCCTCGCGATCACCGTGGCCACCACCGCTGTCCACGCCGTCTCCGTCTTCTTCGGCCACTTCCTCGGGCTGTCCATACCCACCGCACTCCTGACCATCCTCGCCGGGCTGGCGATGCTGGTTTTCGGTCTGTGGACCCTCCGCGGCGACCGGCTCGACGACGAGGAGTCCAGCCGGGCGACTCGCGTGGGCGCCTCGGTGTTCTTCGCGGTCATGTCGGCGTTCTTCCTTGCCGAACTCGGCGACAAGACCATGCTCGCGACCATCACGCTCGCCACGGACAACGACTGGCTCGGGGTCTGGATCGGGTCCACGCTCGGCATGGTCGCCGCCGACGCGCTCGCCATCGGCGTGGGCGTGCTGCTGGGCCGTCACCTCCCCGAGCGGGTCATCGCCATCGGGGCGGCCGTCCTGTTCTTCGCCTTCGCGGCCTGGCTCATCGCCGACGGTCTGATCGGTGCATCGGTACCCGTGATCGCCGGCACCCTCAGCGCGGTCGTGGTCATCACCGGCGTCGGCGTCGTCTTGATCCGCCGCGAGACCCGACTCCGCACTCATAACAGCGCCCGAGCGCTCGTTCGGTAAAACAGAGGGCGGATCGGAGACCGTTTCCGGCACCTGACTATCGTGAAACTGCTGCACGAGCCGGAGCGGCGTCGCCGACGACGGCGGCGCGGCCGGCAGGAGAATGGGTCGGGAACCGCGAAAGGATCACTTCACACATGGACGTTTCAGGCGCTTCCGTACTGGTCACCGGCGGGGCTTCGGGCCTCGGCGCAGCCACCACACGGCGTTTCGCCGCAGCCGGCGCCCAGGTCTTCGGTCTCGACCTGCAGGCCTCGATCGACAAGGCCGCGCCCACCGACGGAGTCACGCTGGTCGCCGCCGATGTCACCGACGAGACCCAGGTCCAGGCCGCCATCGACACCATCGCCGAATCCGGTGCGCCGCTGCGCGTCGCGGTCAACTGCGCGGGCGTCGGCTGGGCTGCGCGAATCCTCGGCAAGAACGGCCCGCACGAACTCGACCTCTTCCGCAAGGTCATCGACATCAACCTGGTCGGCACCTTCAACGTCATGCGACTGGCCGCCAACCGTATGCAGGAGGAATCCACGATCGACGGCGACGGCCAGCGCGGCGTCATCATCAACACCGCGTCGGTGGCTGCCTTCGAAGGCCAGATCGGGCAGATCGCGTACGCGGCGTCGAAGGGCGGCGTGCACGCGATGACCATCTCCGCAGCGCGCGACCTCGCGCGGGTCGGCGTGCGCGTGTGCACCATCGCTCCCGGAACCATCAGCACCCCGATGCTGGCGGGCGTCACCCCCGAGTTCCAGAAGACCCTCGCCGAGGGCATCCCGTTCCCACAGCGTCTCGGCGAACCCGACGAGTACGCACAGCTCGCCGAGTTCATCGTCGCGCACAACTATCTCAACGGTGAGACCATCCGCATGGACGGTGCGATCCGCATGGCGCCCCGCTGATCCATGCGACTCCGTCGCGGCTGATCCATGCGACTCCGTCGCGGCTGATCCATGCGACTCCGTCGCGGCTGATCCATGCGACTCCGTCGCGGTTGATCTGAGCGACTCCGTCGCGTGAGAGCCGGCCGGCCGATCATCGACCGGCCGGCTCCTCGACGGCCTGTGGCGTCACCAGCGCACGGGCCAGCCGGATCAGCGGTGCGGCGTCGGCCTCCAGTCCGCCCCCCTCGGCCGGGGCCAGATCCCGGACGGTGCCGCCCGTTCCGTCACGCGGATCGTGCTCGGCGACGGCGGCCCGCAGCAACCTCGCCTGCACCGCGGGTTCGGCATAACCGAACACCGCGGGAATCCGAGGACTCAACTGGGTCAGCGCGTCTCGGGTCTCGACGACGCGCCGATGCAGACGTGTGGTCGGCGCCAGACGCCCGGCGTCGGGCAGGACCACCTCCGGCACGGCATCGGTCACCAGCCGCCACAGGGGTAGGAGTTCGGTGTCGAGGCGTCGGCGACGCCGGTTCGCGGCGACCGTCTGAATCCGCGCGTAGATCATCGGATAACTGATCCCCATCAGGAATGCGACGGCACCGACGACGGCGACGACCCGGTTCGTCGTCAGAAGCCACGGTGACCGAACGACATTCGTCGCGGAGACGACCACGAAGACGATCTGGCAGACGGCGCCGATCGCCAAGCACGTCAGGCCGGTCATCAGAAGACCAAGGGACACACGGAGATAGCCGTCCGCGGTGGCATAGAACTTGCGGACGCTGTTGACGCATGCGATGAAGCCGTACGTCAGGTACCCGCTCGCGATCAGCATGAAGAGTGCGAAACCCCAGTTCTGGACGGTCCATTCGTCGATGGTCGCGGTGCGGATCTCGACCGGGATGACCAGCATGGTCACCTGCAGCCCGACGAGTGCCATCACCAGTGGCAGCGCCTCCCAGCCGGCCCGGCGTTCACGCGTGACCTGCCCGGGGAAGAAGAACACCACCACGAGCGCCGCCACCCCGATGGCAAGGAGGGCGTAGAACGCCATCCGGGACAGACCGGCAAAGCCCACTTCGTTCAACACGTCGGCGACCGACTCGTCGACGACGACGAACGCAAGGGTCAGCGCCGCGACGGCCACCATCATCGCGAGCGGTTGCAGCCCCCACCCGCCGCGCCGGATCTGATCGAGGCGCCAGCAGAAGGCGAAGGCGAAGACGACGGCGGCGACCGCGTTGACCGCGCCGATGCCGACGTCGACCCCGGACGACAGGTTGACCGTCGGGCCCCCGCCCGCGACAGTGATCACGCCCAACAGGGACTCACATTCTCAGCGCGGTCGCAACCGGCGGGCACGTCACAACCACCCACGATGTCCACCGAGGAGCCGTTGCAACCCGCGCAGTTCGTCGTGCGACGCGGTGCTCCCGACGCCGGTACTGGCGTCCTCGGCCCAACCGAGGATCAGCGAGGCCAGCATCTCGGCTTCCCACTCGGCGTCGTCGGAATAGCACGTGCGCCGGAGCGCGGCCGTGGACTCGTCCTGCGTGAGGGCGGCGATGCCCTGTGCCGAGGCCTCACCCAGAACCTGGTGGCCGGCGATCAGATGGCCGAACTCGTGGATGACGATCTGATCGCGGTGCAGCCGTGACGTCTCGGCCTGGTGGAAGAAGTAATCCGCATCGGTGGCGGCCAACCAGATGCCGTTGGGGACACCCGCGGGCAGCGGGTGCGCGATCAGCCGGATGGGCCGACCGCGGCGATCGCCGTACCGTTCGCACAGCTGAGTGACGTCGAGGGGCAGATCGAGATCGAGCCCCTTCAACGTGGTCCGGCACAACGTACGCAATGCGCGCTCTGATCGACGCATGGCCTCATCGAATCATGAGCACTCACGACGCCGCGATCCACCCGCAGCGATCGACGTCACTGGCCTGTCCGGGCCGACACCCCTCGGTCCGGACGATCAGGCTCTGCGAGCGCCCCGGCTACGGTCAGTCGTCGCTGTTGTCCCCGACGACCCGCAGACGTGAATCGGCCGACGGCTTGCTGTCACCGAGTCCGGCCGCGATGACGTCCGGCGGATCCTTGGGCAGACCCTGCTGCTCCCGGAGCACCTTGATCAACTCGTTGACCACCGTGACGGAATCGCTCGAGAGTCCGGCCAGCCGAAATGCCGCCAGTTGGACGTTCGTGTCGGCCTGCAACCGCATCAGATCGATCTCGTCGCGAGTGCGCTGAGCCGCCCGGTCCTCGAGGAAGTAATGCACATCGACCCCGAAAGCGGCCGCGATGCCCTCCACCGTGCGGAACGACGGGGACTTGGCCTTCCCCGATCGCAGCTGGCTCAGATACGACTCGCCGAGCCGGAACCCCCGCTCGGTCGATCGAGCCGCGATCGCTTTCGCGCTGTACGCCCTACCGTTCGGACCAGGAACAGTCCGGAACAGTTCCTCGAGCCGCCGGGCGAACAGCCCGGGGTCGAGAGCATCCGTGTCCGTCGTCCTCGAACGATCGGAGTCGGTGCGTCCGGTGTCGCCCATAGGCTTCTCCGCCCCTCCTGAAGTCATGACAATCTTCTCCGAAACGCAAAATTTGAATTTGCAAGCATTAAAGCCCGCTGCACACGGCCGTCGCAACGATCGGTACGCTCAGAAAGTACCGGACTGCCGCGCTCGGCGCGTATCACCTGTGAAGATGGTGTAACGATCGTTAGTGTGGCGTTCTTCACATTCTTGGGGGTTATCGGTTGCCGACACGGATCCGGCAGGTGAACATTCGGCTCCGGCGCGGGGCGTGTGGCGGTGTGCTGCGCGGGTTCAGCGGCGTTGTCTCTCCCCACCGACTGTACGCCTGACGAAGAATGACCCACCGTCTCCCGTCTGACCCCGGCGCCCGTCCCAGGCCGCGCGGACTCGCCGTCCTCGTCGTCGTGATCGCCGCGATCGCGTTCATCGTCCTGGCGCCCGGGGTCGCATCGCCCGCACCGTCGGACCCCGGCTCGGCGGGGTCCGACTCGGCGGATTCGACGGGCACGGATTCGGGCTCGGTCCTCGACGCCACCGACGACGACGATGACGGCACCGGCACCGACTCCGACGAATCCGGGTCCTCGGCGACCGATGAGTCCGAGACCTCCGACTCGGACTCGACCGACGGCGGCACCACCGATCCCGAGACCACCGATCCGGAGACCACCGATCCGGAAACCACGGACGGGCCCTCGTCGCCGTTCCATCCCTGTGGATGCGGACCGTCGACCCCCACGACCGAGACATCGGACCCGACCACCACCGAGACCACGGACACCACCGACACGACGACAACGACGACAACGACGACAACGACGACAACGACGTCCGATGATCCGGACCCGACGACCACCGAACCCCAGACGTCATCCGCAGGCGACGGCGAGGACGGCGTCATCATCCGCGGCCGCCGCATGCCGGAGGCCGCCACGTCGACGCCGGACGGCGGTGCGGGCGGGTCTGATCCTGCAGGTGTTCCGTCCGGCACCGGGCCGGCGATCGGCGACGTACCGTCGGTCGCCCCGCCGAGCGGCGGCGGTTCGGCAGGGACGTCCGGATCGACCCCGTCCGCCGGTTCGGCGGGCGAGTCGGGTGCCGGCCGACCGGAAGCCGAGGCCGACCCCGACGACTCATCTGACGACACCGACGAGTCGCAGACGGTCGCAGGTGCCCCGCTGCCACCGGCGGGCCCGCCTCAGGCGTCGTCGGGGGCGCCCGACGACTCGACACTGACGTCGATGCGGAAATTCGTGCTCGGGGTGGCGCCCGGTGCGCTACTCCTGCTGGGCGCCGTCGCCCTGTTCGGCAGCGGGTCGTTCCTCGACTCGTTGCGGTCCATGCGCCCCTGAGTTGTTCCCGTCCGGGAACCGCTCGAGCAGCTCGCGCTCATGCGGTACCTGCGTGGCCGCGCCGTCGGCCATCCACTCGCGCAAGACCTTTGTGGCCCGGACGTCGTCCTCGTTGTACTCGAGGAGGCGCCGGCGCTGACCGGCGTCGGGGCGCCCGCCGCCGAGCGCCACGGCCGCCCGATACCACTCCATCGACGCCTCGCCGCTCGCATCCTCATCGCGCCACGAGAAACCCGCGACCGGCGCCACCCGTTTCAGTCCCTTGCCACGGGGGCAGATGAAGTTCTCGCCCACGGCCTCGTAGATGTCCACCCACTCCGATGACCCGATGAAGGCCCGGACCTCGGCACGGGTCGGCATGCCCGGTTCGTCCGGAAAGCGGTCCGCGGAACCCAGAAGCCACCGATTCTCCGCCTGCTGCGAGTAGCAGTAGGCCGCGAAAGTCTTTCCGGCGTCCCGCGCCGCAGCCCGTTCGGCCATCAGCCATCCCCAGAACTCGGCGAAGGACCGCGCCTCGTCGCGGGTGGGCAGCGGATCCCAGGTGACGAACGGGCGGTACTCCACGGGTACCGACGGATCGGTGGTGTCGGTGCGGAGCGTTCCCCACAGATACGCCCCGTGCTCGCCGTAGCTCTCCATGTCGACGTCGATCTCGATGTCGGCGCGGTGGACCCGGGGCGAGTCGACACGGCGTACGAGTTCGGTGCCGGTCAGCCACGCGATCGCGTTGACGACCGCGTCGCCGAACCGCACGCCACCCGGCCACCCCTCCGGGGGTGACCCGCGCTGGGCGGCGAGCTGATCGATCGTCGTGATCCCGGCGTCGATCAGCACCGTTCCCTGATTGCCGGACGCCACCAGACTGACGTCGCGCTTCTCCTCCAGCTCGGGTCCGCAGCGCACCCACCACGGACAGGATCGGCATTCGCTGATCCGCCGGGGCTCGGTCGGGACTGTGCCCGCGGCGACCGCCAGTCGGCGCTCGAGGACGGCGGAATAGTCGTCGAGCATCGCACCGGTGTCCAGGACGACGATGCAGTCGGCGTCCACACCGATGATCCCGCCGCGGAGATCCGCGGTGTCGGTCGACGACGCCCGGCCGATCTCGACGAGCATGGCGGTGAGTTGGGCCAGGCGGAGGTTGTCCCGGCGGTTGGGCCGGCCGGTCCGGTAGGGATCGGGGCTCGGCGCCCACGTCCAGAACGGACTCGTCACCAGGCCGGTCGGGCGTCCGTCCGGGTCTGGCGCCGACTTCGCGGGTTGGCTGACCCGGTGGTTCACGACGATGACCGGGATGTATCCGTCACCCACCCGGACCAGCAACTCCGAGTGGCCGCGCCGCCCGTGCGCCTCGTCGATGGGCAGCGTCGCGTTCCAGATCCATCCGGCGCCGTCATCGCAGGCTCGCAGCGTGGCCGCGACGCGGTCCGATGCGCTCGCGTCGGGGTCGACGACCACGAAGACCCCGGGCTGATCGCTGTGCACGCCTCGGAGCAGTTCGCGGATCGCAGCGCGATGATCGGCGGCAGCCTCCTTCCGGCGCTGCACACCGGGCGGGTCGGGCTCGTCGGCGGGACGCCGGGCGTGGGCGAAGTCGAGGGCCACGCGGTGCTCGCAGCCGGCGAGGTCGCGCGGCGACAACACGACAGGGGCCACGCCATCCCTTCCTGGCTCGGGCAGAGGAGACACGTGGTCGGATACAACCACATGTCATGCTTGTACTTGTTATCACGCGCACCTGACGCCGGGAGCGATGCGAGCGGGGCCACGGAAGTGCGGCGCCGGACGCGGGCAGCGAGCCGGTCGACCGGCGCCGGGAGCGGAACGAGAGCGGGCCGGGGGTCGACTGCGGTCTTCTCGCCACCAGCGAAAGGGCATTCGATGGGATTGTTCTCGTCCGACGGTACGACTCGAGCGCAGCGCAAGGCAGAGGCCAAGGCCCTCAAGGCCAAAGCCAAGCTGGAGGCGAAGTTCGACGCCAAGTCGCGGCGCAAGGAACACAAGGCTCGACGCAAGAACGAGCACAAGTACTTCCAGAAGGAGATGAAGGCCGAGCGCAAGACCGCCAAGCAGCTCGCCAAGTCCCAGACGAAGGTGAGCAAGGCCGAGGCGAAGAAGTTCGCCGTCGAGGCACAGGCGGCTGCTGACGCGAAGGCGCTCAGCCCGGCCAGTGTGAAGCGCTACCTCACCGTCGCGCGACTCGTGGCGCCGATCGCCGTACCCGTCGTCTACCGGGCCGCGGTCGCCGGTCGCGAGCAGCTCTCGACGCTGCAGGCGAATCGTGCCGGGGTCTCGCCGGAAGTGTTGCGCCAGTTCAGCGGTCACGGCGCCGCCCTGTCCGCGCGCATCGCCACCACCCGCACGGCCCTGGAGAAGGTCGTGGCCCAGGACACCAGTGCCGATGCCAAGGACTTCGTCGCCGCGATGACCAGGCGTCTCGACAACCTCGACATCGCGGTGCAGACCGCCGAGACGATGTCGGCCGGTCAGCGTCGCACCGCCCACAAGGCCATCGCCGACGAGCTCGAGGCCGTCGACGCCGACATCCTGGCCCGGCTCGGCGTCCGTTCCTGACACGAATCCCAGGGAACACAACGACTAAGATGGCCCCAAACGGGTCGCGCCGCGGAGTGGTCTCCGAGCGCGTGCCGGACACTTGCGAGGGAGCGCCGAATGACCGAGCCGGATCCGAACGTCACACCGTCCGACGGTGACCCGAACCGCGACGAGCAGGCACTGTTCCCGATCGCCGCACCGGGCGATCCCGGTTCCAGCAGCTCACCCGACGCTTCGGCGCCCGCACCCCAGCGGCCGGTAGCGAAGAAGCCGGCCAAGAAGGCGCCCGCGAAGAAGACCACACCGGAGACGGCGGCCGCGGAGTCCGGCGGAAACCAGCTCCCGCCGAAGAAGGCCGCCAAGAAGACACCCCCGGCGAAGGCGCCGGCCAAGAAGAGTCCGGCGAAGAAGGCAGCGGGCGTCGCACCGGCGAAGAAGTCGGCCGCCAAAAAGGCGCCGCCGAAGAAGGCACCGGCCAAGTCGGCGCCGCTCGTGCCGGAATCGCAGGCTCCGGCACCCGAACCCGAAGCGCCCCAGGTGCCGGCCCCGACCCCGGCGTCTCCTTCCGCCCCGCCGGTGACCCGTTCCCCGGAGCCGGCGTCCACCCCCCGTCCCGCCACCCCGCCCACACCCTCGGCTCCGCCGGCACATCCGCCGGTCGATGTGGTCGCCGAATCGGATGCTGCCCGAGCGACTTTCGCACAGCTGCGCTCGGGCTCCCCGACCGAGGCCCCGACCACCAACCTGACGCCCGCATTCGCCGGGCTGGCGGCCGCGGTCGCGCTGATCGTCTTCGTCGTGTTACGCCGTATCCTGCGCTGACGTCTCGTCCGCCGAGGCCGCACCCGGTCCGTGTGACCGCACCGGACCCGCTGCGCCGGAACCGGTGTACGGGCGGTTGACTCGGGCGAGGATCGCGGCCGCGACCTCGTCGGGGTGCGCCTCCGGGAGCCAGTGATCCGCGCCCGGAAGAGCGATGAACTCGTAGTTCGCCTCCACCCAGCCCGAACACAGCCGGGCCGCGGCCCCGCTGATCGCGACATCGGCGTCACCCCACACGAAAGTGGTCGGGACACGGACCGGTCGTGGCTCGGACCGCTTGTCCGGCAGGAACATCGCGCGATACCACCCCAGCGCGCCGCGCAATGCACCGTGGTCGCCGATCTCGGTTGCCACTCGCGATGCGAACGGCTGCGGGAGTCCCATCCGCTCCCCGAAATCCGGTTGTGTCCGCATCGCCCAGCCGAGGAGCTTGTCCGGCAGCACCGGAATCTGAAAGGCGGCCATGTACCAGGACCGGAGAATCTGGCCCCGGGGCATGGCACGCATGAACGCCCCGGCGTGCGGGACGGACAGAGCGGTGAGCGTCTCGACCCGGTCGGGATGATGCGCCGCCGCCGTCCACCCGACGATCGCACCCCAGTCGTGGCCGACGAGGTGCGCTCGCTCGATGTCGGCAGAGTCGAGCAGGGCGAGCACATCGGACACCAGCTCCCCCTGTGAGTAATCCCGTCGCCGCGTGGGCCGCGCGCCGGGCGAATAGCCGCGCTGGTCCGGTGCGAGTGTCCGAAATCCTTTGTCGTGCAATATCGGTGCAACGAGCTCCCAGCACGAGGCCCGCTGGGGGAAACCGTGCAGCAGCACGATGGGTTCTCCGTCTGCCGGTCCGGCGTCGATGACATCGAAGGTGTACGGTCCGCGACCGAATCGGGTGAGGCGTGTGGTCATCGATGACCTTCCTGTCGGTTCACACCAGCGCGAGTACCCGCGCCGGACCACCGGTGCCGCCGGCGAACCTCGGCGCGCCGACGACCACCGTCGAACCCTGCGCCGGAACGGCTTCCAGGTTCGCCATCGCCTCGACGGCGTATCGTCCGCTGCCGAGGATCGCGGTGTGGGCACCGGTGGCGCCGCGGATGTCGACGCTGAGCGTATCGGTCCCGATGGCCACGGCCCCCCGCTCGGTCACGAGCATGCCGACCGCGGCCGGCGAGAACCCGGCGGCATCCGCACCGCCGGTGCGTGGCCGCCACCCGGTGTGCAACGCGACCAGCGCGCCGCGAGGGATCGGCCCGTGAGTCGATTCCCATTCCGCGACATCACGTTCGGTCAACTGGGCCCGCCGGTCACGACGTGCCCTCGTCTCGATGCTGATCACCACCAGAGGTGCCACGAGGTCGGCCGGGTCGATGCGGTCGACGGTGATCCCGCGCCCGATCTTGTGGGCAGGGGCGTCGACGTGGGTACCGGTGTGCTCGGCGAACGAGACCCAGTTGGTCGAGAAGCCCGAATCTCTGCCCCGCACACGGGACGTCGGGACCGAGACCATGGGCGGATTACCCGGCCACACCGGGAACGACGGCGACAGCGTGTGGGTGAGGTCGACGACCCGGCCGACTGCCGCGCCGCCCGGCGCGCCTCGCGAGGGGGCAGCCAGGCCGGTTCCGGCCGCCATCGACGCCGAGATCCCGGTCGCCACACCGGCAGCAACCCTCAGCGCGGTTCGACGAGACATCCGACGGGCTTCGTCGTGGGCATGTCCGACGATCGCGTCGTCGCACACGGCTCAGCCGTTCCAGCGCACGCGCAGGATGCGATCCGAACCCTCACCGTCGCTGGTCGTCAGGACCAGAGATCCGTCGGGGGCGACGGCCACCCCGCGCAGGCGGCCGTGCGCGTCCTTCAAGGCCTCGGTCTCCGACACCACGCGTCGCCCGTCATCGGAGAGCTTCAGGAACACCAGTCGTTTGCCCTTGAGCGCCGTGAGCACGAGACCGCCGCTGTACTCGCCCCACCCTGTGTCGGGCAGGAAGGCGATACCCGGGAGTGCGATCGTCTGGTCGCCCGAACTCCACACCGGACCGATCGCACCCGGGACACGGACGGGATCGGTCATCGGCACCGACTCGTCGTAGATCACCGGCAGGCGGTCGGGCTTGTATCCGTAGTTGCCGCCGGCGACGATCCGGTTGAGTTCGTCGTCGCGGGTCGTGCCCTGCTCGATGGCGTACACGCGACCCGTACCGGGTTGAACCGCCACACCCTGCACGTTGCGATGCCCGAGACTGTAGATCGGACTGCGGGGGTTCGGATTTCCCGGAGCGGGCGTCCCGTCGAGCTTGATGTGCAGCACCTTTCCGCCCAGCGAGGTCCGGGACTGCGGAATCCACGGGGTGGCATTGTCGCCGGTTCCGACCCAGAGGCTGTCCCCGGTGGCCGCGAGACCACAACCGCCGTGCCGCCCCGACGAGTTGACCGGGATCCCGCTCAGCACAGTGCGTTCACGGGCCATCTGGGTCCAGTCGGCGCCGACCCGCCAGGACACGACCTGGATGGTCTGACCGGTCTGCGGGAACTCGATCGGGATGTTCGACAGCGAACCGGGCGCCCCCGGCGCACCCGGCACGGTTGCCTCCGCCTGGCACGAGTACACGCGGCGGGTCTGTTCGAATCGCGGATCGATCGCGAGGCCCATCAGCCCGGACTCGCCCTGCGCGAAGATGCGCGACAGGTCGGCGCGGACGTTCACCCGCTGCCCGCCCGGGCGGACTGCGACGAACCGTCCCGACCGCTCTCCGGTCAGCACCGTTCCGTCCGGGGCCACCACGACGCCCCACGGGATGCTCAGTCCGTCGGCGACGGTGGTCACCCGCAGTGCGGGTGCCGCGTCGGCGGCGGGCGCGGACACCAGGGCGCCGACGAGGGCAGCCGAGACGGCCGCGGTCAGCACCCCCAGACGCGTCCGGCGGGATCGGGTTACGGGGTCTCTGCGCATGCGGGGGCTCCGGGTCACAGGGCTACCGTAACCACGCTCACACCGATCGGGCAGGACATCCGGCGTCTCGCCGGGCCCGTACGTGCCGGAGGAGCGAGCTTGCGGGCGTCCCTCTGCTCCTAGCGGCCGGGCAGGTACTTGAGCGCGCGGACCGCGGTCGGGGTGATGGCGCGGTAGATGCTCGTCGGGACCACCGGCATGCGGTCGATGCCGATGAAGCGCTGCTCGGCGATGGTCTGGGGCTCGGTGTACTTCAGCAGACCCTCGTCGCCGTGGCGGCGTCCCACTCCGGAGATGCCCATGCCGCCCATCGGAGCCGCCGTCGACGCCCACGCCGCCGCGTAACCCTCGTTGATGTTGACCGTCCCGGCCCGGAGCTGCTCGGCGACCTGCTGCGCCTCGGCACTGCTCCCGGCGAAGACACTGGCGTTCAGACCGTAGTCGGTGTCGTTGGCGAGCTTGATCGCCTCGTCGGTGGAGTCCACCGGGTAGATCGAGACGACGGGTCCGAAGGTCTCGTTCGCGAAGCACACCATGTCGTCGGTGACGTCGGTGAGGACCGTCGGCTCGAAGAAGAACGGCCCCAGATCGGCGCGTCGCTTGCCGCCGGCCAGTACCTTGGCACCCTTGGCGACCGCATCCTCCACGTGCGCCTCGGCGGTGTCGATCTGGGCGGCCGAGGCCAGGGACCCCATGTCGGCGGTGAAATCGTAGGAGGCCGACAGCTTCATCGTCGAGACGTACGCGGCGAACCGCTCGGCGAAGTCGTCGGCGATCTTCTTGTCGACGTAGATCCGTTCGATCGAGATGCACAGCTGCCCGGAGTTGGAGTACGCCGCCCGCGCCGCGCCCCGGACGGCGTTGGCGATGTCGGCGCTCGCGGTGACCACCATCGGGTTCTTGCCGCCGAGCTCTGCCGAGAATCCGATGAGCCTGCGCCCGGCCTGCTCGGCGAGGGTGGCCCCGGTTTCCGAGGAACCGGTGAACATCACGTAGTCGGTGGAGGCCATGATGGCCTGTCCGACAACGCCTCCCGGCCCGGGCACCACGGCGTAGAGCTCGCGCGGGAGACCTGCCTCGTAGAGCAACTCGGCCAGGGCCAGTGCGCAGTACGGAGTCTGGCTGTCGGGCTTGATGACCACGGCGTTGCCGGCGATCAGCGCCGCCACCGCGTCGGACACCGCCAGCGTGAGCGGGTAGTTCCACGGGCTGATGACGCCCACCACGCCCTTGGGCAGATACCGCACGCGTACGCTCGTCGCGCCCGGCAGCATGCCCTTGACCTTGCGGTCGGCCAACAGCTTGGGTCCGTTGGTCGCGTAGTGCCGCGCGGTGATCGAGACGTCGATGACCTCTTCTTGCGCGTAGATGCGCGCCTTGCCGGTCTCGGCCTGGGCGATGTCCATCAGCGATGCCGCGTTGCGGTGGACCAGCTCGGAGAAACGGTCGATGATCGCGGCGCGGTCGGCCGGTGTGCGAGCCGCCCACCCCTGCTGCGCCTGGCGGGCACGGGCGACCGCCACCTCGAGATCGTCTGCGGTGGCGACCGGGATGGTGGCCATCTCGGTCCCGCTGAACGCCTCCAGAACGGGGCGCGTCGGACGACTCGCGGCGTCGTCGATGGCGACGAGCGCACCCAGGCGAGCGAAGTGGTCGGGAGTGGGCTTCGGCATGGCGGTGCTCCTCAGCGCTGTCGGATGTCCGGTGTTCTGTTCGATGACGATCGTCGGGCTCGGCGACCGGGGGCTTGCTGGGGTCGGCCTCTACCGTGGCTCCGCCGCGACGAGCACGATGCCGTCGTCGTCGGAGTAGACGACGTCGCCGGGGGTGAACGTCTCGCCGCCGATGGTCAGCGGGACGTCGCGCTCACCGGCGCCGGTCTTGGTCGACTTGCGCGGGTTGGTGCCCAGGGCCTTGACCCCGATCTCCATCCCACCGATGGTCTTGGCGTCGCGGATGGCGCCGTTGACGATGATCCCGACCCAGCCGTTGGACCGGCCGAGTTCGGCGATCAGGTCTCCCACCAGCGCGGTGTGGACCGATGCGTCGCCGTCGACGACGAGCACCCCGCCGGGGTTGGACTCACCGAGGACCGACTTCAGCAGGGCGTTGTCCTGGAAGCATCGGACCGTCGACACCCGTCCGACGAACTCCCGGTTGCCGCCGAACTGGGTGAACTGGGTGTCACAGCTGCGGACATCGGCACCGATCTCGTCGACGAGATCGGCCGTCGGGGTGAAGGTGAGCTCGCTCATGCCGAACAGTTTAGGTGTAACCGCAAGTAGCTGGTTACTCGCGGGTAGGGACCGATCGGACGCCATCGATGATCTCGGCGACGTCGTCGGGCCGTTCGGAGACGAGGAAGTGTCTCGCCCGCGGCAGAACGGCGATCTCACCGGCGTCGAGCACCTCGGCGTATCGCCGCTGCTTCCACTCCCAGAAGTGACGCCACCCCGGCAGTCTCGACGACGCCACGACGACGATCGTGGGGACACCGGGCATCGGCGCGGACCGGCGCAGACTGCGCAACGTCTGGTTCATCGACCCGAACGCGGCGTTTTCGACGAGCAGGGCGAGCAGATAGGGCGGCTGCCCGAAGACGTGGGTGCTCCACCGCTGCTGCTGCTCTCCGCGACCCTCGGGGGGAGCCGGCACGACCCGGCTCCACACCTGGAAGCTCGGCCAGCGACGGATACCGACGCGACTCGTCACCGCTCGTGCCGCACCGACCACCCGATGAGCGTTGCCGACCCGGAACGACAGCGGGACGATCCGCCACGGGAGCAACACGTACGACCCGTCGAGCACGACCACGCCCGCGGTCCGCTCCGGGTACCGTCGCGCGAACGCCTCGACGTACAGCGACGCCAGCGAATGCCCGACCACCACAACAGGTTCGTCGACGCCGCGCGCGTCGAGCACGGCGGCCATCCGCTCCACCTCGCCGAGCAGCGACGGATGGTGGCCCCGGCCGATGGGATCGGACAATCCGTAGCCCGGACGGTCGTACCGCAGGACCCGCCACGAGGAGGAGAGTCGCGCGACCAGCGGATCGAGATCGAACCAGTTGCTCCCGAGCGCCGCCATGAGCAGCAGCGGCGGACCCGAACCCTCGTCGAGCACATGGAGACGATGCTCCCCGACCGTCACGAACTCACCGGGTGACCTCAAACCGTCGTCGCGTGTCGTCTCGTGCACGCGTTCAGTGTGCCCGGGTGAGCCGGACGGCGTCATCGGACGACGCGACCGGGCTCAGTGCGGTGAGTGATCAGCCGTCCTCATGAGAGTCCAGGCAGGTGCGCAGCTTTCGCAGGCCGTCCCTGATCCGAGACTTCGTGGTGGGCAGGGGCGTGTCCATGCGTGCGGCCACCTCCGGGTACGAGAGTCCCCCGAAGTACGACATCTCGAGGCTTCCGCGCTGCAGATCGGTGAGGTGTCCGAGGCAGGTGCGCACCGCGTTCACCTCCGCCGTGCGGACCACGGCCTCCAACGGAAGATTTTGCGTCGCTTCGGGTTCCACGCTCCTGACCCCGTACTCCGACATTCTCTCGGTCTGCATGTTCTCGGTGCGGACCCGGTCGACGGCGCGACGGTGCGCGATGGTCATCATCCAGGTGATCACCGACCCACGTGCGGGTTCGTAGTCGACGGCCTGTTGCCAGTACTGCAGGTAGGCCTCCTGGACCACCTCTTCGGCGTAGTGCCGGTCACGGACCACCCGGACGGCCAGGCCGTAGATCCGGGAACTGGTCAGATCGTAGAAGCGTGTGAACGCCGCGCGATCCCCGTCGGCCACCAGAGCCAGCAGGTCGCTGAGCACCTGCGATTCGCCCCCGCCCCCATGATCCGCATCCGCGGTCGCGTCGCTCTCCCTCGGCGCCACGGGTTCAGCTGCTGCCGGCTCGAGGTCGAGGCACGTGCCGACTCAGAGGCTCCGCGAGAACCGTCGCCGTGAACGGAATCCGACCCGGGTGCATGTCAACGACGGCCCGCCCGAGGGTCCTGCTGTACGGGCTCTTCGAGGATCATCCGGGGCACCTCTCGTCAGACGGCGGGGGTCGTGAAGTAGGTCGTTCGACCCTAGCCCGTCGTTACACATTGTGATCTGTTGTAGCCCGTTGAGACGACAGCAGCCCTTCGGAGAGCCAGGACCATTCAACGACGGCCGAGTGCTACCCAAAACCTCCCCCCGGTGAACTACATGTGACAACCAGATGCCCGGAATCGGCGGCCCTACCGACACACGCCCACTGGGATCACGTGTGCGGGCTGCACGACCTGACCGACCTGCCGGTGCGGCTGCACCGGGTGGAACGCGAGTGGGTGCTGACCGGCACCGATCCACCGGTCGGCGGTGTCCGAGGGGCGCTCTCCACCTGGCCCGTCACGCGCTGCGAGTGATCCCGACGCACGACCACGACGCCGTCGACGGCCTCTGCGGTTGACGCGGTCGACTCAGGCGTCCTGCGGCTTCGCGAGCGGGAACGCCAGCGACTCGCGGATGGATTGCCCGGTGATGAGCATGACCACCCGGTCGACGCCGACGCCGAGACCACCGGTGGGCGGCATCGCGTATTCGAGCGCCTGCAGGAAGTCCTCGTCGAGCTCCATGGCCTCGGGGTCCCCGTCGGCCGCCAGGATCGACTGTTCGGTGAGACGTTTGCGCTGTTCGACCGGGTCGGTGAGTTCGGTGTAGGCCGTGCCGAGTTCGACGCCCCAGGCGACGAGGTCCCATCGCTCCGCGACGCCCGGCTTGCTCCGGTGTGCGCGCGTGAGCGGCGATGTCGACGTCGGGAAATCGGTGTAGAAGGTCGGGAACGTGGTCCGGTCCTCGCCGAGATGCTCGTAGAGCTCCAGCACGATCTGCCCCGCATCCCAATCCGGCCGGTGGTTGATCTCGAGGCGATCGCACACCGCGCGCAACTCCTCGACGGAGGTCTCCGGCGTGATCTCCTGCTCCGCACCTTCCGACACCACCTGGTGGACGGTCTTGACCGGCCACTCCCCCGAGATGTCCACGCGTTCTTCGTTTCCGTCGACGTCGGTGCGCACGATCACCGGCTCCCCGTAGGCCGCCGTCGCCGCGTGCTGGATCATCTCGCGGGTGAGGTCGAGCATCTTGAGGTAATCACTGTGCGCCTCATACGCTTCCAGGCTCGTGAACTCCGGGTTGTGACTGAAGTCCACGCCCTCGTTACGGAAGTTGCGGCCGATCTCGAAGACCTTCTCGACGCCACCGACGCAGAGTCTCTTGAGGTAGAGCTCCGGAGCGATGCGCAGATACAGGTCGAGGTTGTAGGCGTTGATGTGCGTCTGGAACGGGGTCGCGTTGGCGCCGCCGTGGATCTGTTGCAGGATCGGCGTCTCCACCTCCAGGTAGCCACGCGCGGAGAGGAAGTCGCGCAACGACTTCACGACGAGGCTGCGGGTGGCGAGCGATGCTCGCGTCTGCTCGTTGATCGCCAGGTCGACATAGCGCTGGCGGACACGCGCTTCCGGATCGGTGAGGCCGGCCCATTTGTCGGGTAGCGGACGCAGGCACTTGCCGTTGATCCGCCAGGCGTCGATCAGGATCGACAGTTCACCCTTGCGGCTGGTGCCCACGACGCCACGCGCCTGGATGAGGTCGCCGAGGTCGACGTCTGTGCCGAAATCGGGGGTTCCCGGGATCACCCGAGAGTCCTCGACCAGCACCTGGACCTCGCCGGACCAGTCGTGGACGTCGGCGAACACGACCTTGCCGAAGTCGCGGAGCCGCGTCACGCGGCCGGCGACGGTGACGACCGTTCCCTCGGGCTCGGCCTTGGCCTGCGCGATCGTGTGGGTGGGCTGATCTGCCGGCGGGTACGGATCGAAACCCCGCTCGACGAGCCGGTCCATCTTCTCGAGCCGGACACGTACCTGTTCCGGTCGATGGACGACCGCACCCTCGGGGGTGGCCGTCTCGGCTTCGAGTTCGGCGATGAGGGCGGGGGCGTCGACACCGGGCGGGATCGACGGCGGCCCCTGCGTGTAGTGCTTGGCCCGGCCGAACCGGGGCAACGTGATGAAACCCTCGGTCACGATGGCGGCCAGGCCCACCCGGGGCAGAATCCGACTGTCCTCGAAGCACAGGTAGCGCGACTGCCAGTCCGGCAGGTATTTCGCGTTCGACTTGTACAGCGACTCCATCTGGAAGAACCGCGAGCCGAACATCAGCACCGAATAGCCCATCCGCATCACCGGTCCGGCACCGATCTGGGGTCCCTGTTCGAAGAACGCGCGGAACGCGGCGAAGTTGAGCGACACCTCGGTGATGCCCAACTGCTCTGAGTTACGGCACAATTCGGCGACCATCGTCTCCACGACACCATTCGGTCCGTGCCGGTCACGACGCATCAGGTCGAGTGAGACGCCACGACGCCCCCACGGAACGAACGACAGCATGCCGACGACCCGTTCGCCGGGTTCGCCTTCGTCCAGCACGGCCTCGACCAGCAGGCAGTCGCCGTCCGCGGGGTCACCGATGCGCGAGAGCGCCATCGCGAAGCCGCGTTCCTCGTCGGTGTCGCGCCAGTCGTCGGCGCGCGCGACGATCTGCGCCATCTCGGTGTCGCCGATCTCGTTGTGCCGTCGGATGCGGACGCCGACCCCGGCACGGCGGGTGCGGGTCACGGCCTGGCGCACCGCCTTCATCGCCGACCCGCTGAGGCTGAACTCGCGCGTGTGCAGGATGGCCTCGTCGCCGATGTTGAGCGAGACGAAGCCGGCGGCGTCGAAGGCGGCCGCCCCGCGCGGGCTCGACCCCATCGACGCCGGATGCCACCCGTACTTCTCGCAGAGCGTGAGGAATTCGGCGATGGCGTCGGGCCACGACTCCGGGTCGCCGATCGGGTCACCGCCCGCGAGTCCGACGCCGACCTCGACGCGGTAGGTGATGGCCGCGCGGCCGTCGGGTGAGAACACCACGGCCTTGTCGCGCCGGGTCGAGAAGTACGCCAGCGAGTCGTCGTCGTTGAACCGCGCGATCAGTGCGCGGATGAGTGCTTCGTCCTCGGCGGTGATGAGCCAGCGCAGCCGCTGCGACCGGAACAGCACGATCGCCGCCGCGATCAGCGCCAGCGCACCGAACAACCCGAGCAACCCGTTGACGAAGAGGTGCGTGTGCCGGCCGTCGAACGACGCGTCCTGGTCGATGGCACCGAAGGCGACAACCCGGTTGAACGCGTAGGGCAACCGGTCGCCCCGGGTCAGCGTGTGCGGGAACGCCCATACCAGCGCCCAGCCCAGCAGCGTCGCGATGACCAGTCCGGCGATGAGGGTGCCGAACGCCGCGGGGATCGCCCCCTTGCGGACCCGCGTATAGAACTGGCGATAGGTGGAGAGCAGGAACATCAACGCGAGGGCGTCGATGAACAGGCCGAGGTAGATGTTGGTACGGTCCCATGCCGTGACTCCGAGGTCGTCCTCGAGCGCCGGTATCAGATACAGGACGTTGGCCGTCATGAACAGCACGAGATAGACGACGCTGATCCACCAGGCGATCCGCTTGCGCGCCGACAGGGCGACCGCGAGGAGCGCGAGGACGAACGCCCAGGCGAAACTGGTGTCGGGCAGGGTGATGATGTAGTCGTCGACGTAGCGTCGCGGGTCGTGTATCAGATGCCGGATCGCGGGAAAGAGACTGGACAGCAACGCGATAGCGGCGAGGACACCGACGACGGTGCCCGCGACGTGCGGTGCGCGGGTCCCGAACCCCGTGGGGCGCCTGATCTTGTCGAGGAGCGCCAGGGAACGACGATCGGCCGCGGTGGGTGCGCGCGAGGTACCGATGTGGTGCTCGTCGGGGTTCTCGGGGTCGACCGGCGCGAGGGGGGTGTCGGTGGCCATGCGTAAACGGTAGTCGGGAACGGGGATCTGTCCCGGCACTCCACGCGGATCGGCCATGTCCGGCTCAGATCGTCTCGCCTCGGCGCATGTCGTCGCAGCTCCGACCGGGGTGGCCGCGCACGCCCGGTACCGGCATGATCGAAGCCGTGTACGACGTGACGATCCGCGACGAGTCCATCCGCCTCGGCCAGTTCCTCAAGCTCGCGAACCTGATCGAGTCCGGGGCCGAGGCCAAGGAGGTGATCGCCGACGGCCTGGTCACCGTCAACGACGAGGTGGAGACCCGCCGGGGCCGGCAGCTGGCGATCGGCGACGTGGTGTCCGTCGGCGGGATGAGCGTACGAGTCGCCTCGGAGAGCGACGAGCAGCCCGCCCCCTGACTAGGTCCGAACGCCGAACCGTCTGAGTTCGGCGGGGGTGATGAGGCGTTCCGCTTCAGCGGGGAACACCGGCGTGGAGGGGCGGCCCCCGAGTCGCCCACCGGTGAGCGAGTTCAGCAGGGAGCCCCGGCGGGGTGCATGAAAGGTGTCAGCCAACTTCATGACCAATCACTTCCTGATACTTCACATTCGTTACAACGGACTCAAACTTTGTTCTACTGTAGCGGCTGATCCGGATCATGTCGCCGGACTTTCGCGTGGCTTTCGCCACGTCCCCCCGACCACCGACACGTGTGGATCTCGCTCGTCCGGGTCTCGGAGTGGCGAGTGCCGCACACGACGGCTAGATCGATCGTCGCACGCGAAGCGTTACCGCGCGGGGAGCGACGCGCCCCTCACCTGCATGAATGACCCAGGCGTCGTCCGTGGCCTCATCGGGGCCGGCACCGGGAGGCGTTCCCGACGCCCTTCTCATCCCGCGGAGCTCACGCGTCGGCGGCGGATCCGCTTCACGACGAACCAGGCGATCATGAGGACCAATACGACGATCACGATGTTCGACAGCACGCCGCTCCAGCGTTCCAGCGCCGGAGCGATGGCCGGGCCGAACCCGAAACCGATCCCGATCCACAGCGCGTTCCACACCCCCGAACCCAGCGTCGTATAGGCGGTGAAGCGCCAGAACGGCATCTTCTCGATGCCGGCGGGTATCGAGACGAACGATCGCACGAGCGGCACGCACCGCCCGAGCAGAACCGCCAAACCGCCCCAGCGGACGAAGTACTCCTCCGCCTTGTCGAAGTCGTCGTAGTCCAACAGCGGGAGCCGTCCGACGAGACGTCGGGTGCGATCGCGCCCCAGAGCGGCACCGATCCAGTACCAGAGCCAGGCGCCGACGAGCGAACCGACGGTCGCGGCCGCCCAGGCGAGCCAGACGTTCATGCGGCCCTCGTAGGCGAGGAACCCGGCGCCGGGAAGGACCGCTTCGGACGGGATGGGCGGCAGGAAGGTCTCGAGCAGGATCGCCACCCCGACGCCCAGCTCCCCGAGCGTGTCCATCAGGTCGAGGATCCAGCCGATGAAACCGCTGTGACCCTGGGACGGGTCGGTCTGGGCGAGTACGGCGGCGAGCTGCGTTGACAAGGATTGAGTCCGTCTGTCCGAGGGCGGGCGGGTGGCTGGTCTCCGGCATCGGTGACCGCCTCGGCCGCCACTCTAGCCGGGCGTCCGATTCATCCGATTTCGGCACAGGTCAGCCGACCGGCATCCCTCACGCGAGGCCGGCGAGGAAGCGATTGGCCCACTGCACCGCCGTCACCCCGGGACGGACCTCGAAGTCGCGATAGGTGCCGTGGGATCCGGACTGCAGGAAGCGGTTGAACGACCTGATCTGTTCGCGGGCCCGCTCGTCGCCGAGTTCCTGCACGATCTCCCCGGGACCACCGAGGGTGAGCAGTTCGGCGAGGATCGCCCCCGCCTCCGCCTGGTACTGGCCGATCTGGCTCGGCGTCGGGTCACTGGTCTCCGCGAGGTAGCCGACGATCCGAGTCACGTAGTAGTCGCGGGGCACGTTGCAGTAGACGTCGGTGGGTTCGCAGATCGTGAACGCCCTCGGCAGTACCCAACCCATGCTGTCGAGGCGCGGTCCGCCGCTGCCTTCGCCGCGTAGCGGCGGGCCGACCAGGTTGTCGCGCTTGGACCGGCGCGGGTCGGCGATCAGCACGACGCCGGCCACCTGACCCGGCTTGATGGCTGCGCGTCCGGTGCCGATCTCGGAGGCGAGGTCGCCGGCGGCGTCGGCGCCCTGGCTGTAACCCACCAACGCGATCCGGGTGCCGGGGCATCGGCGCAGCATCTGCAGGGCCAGTCCGGTGGTGTTCGCCACGGCCTGTGCCTTCGACTTCCCGTAGATCGCCTTCTCCCAGGGGAACGCCGTGGCGTCGTATCCGACGTACTGCACACGGGTCTCCGGTCCGAGCCCGGCGGTGACCTCGGCGAGAAGGCCCGGATTGGCACCGTTGGACCAGGTGCCGGGCACGGCGAGCACATAGATCTCCGGGCACCCGCGCGGCGCGGCGTCGGCTTTCGGAAGGGCGAGGCCCCCTCCGGCCAAGACGGCGCACAGCAGCGCGCACACGGTCGCGACGATCCGACGCATGGTCCGTTCCCTTCGTACTGGCCGGTGAGGGCCGGCCGACAGCGATGAGGCGAGTGTAGGACCGGCGACCCGCCGATGCGTTGCGGCCCGCGGAACGCCCGAGGAACGCTGGCCCCGCCCCGGTCGCAGGGCCGGGAGACACCTACCCGACACGCCTGTCCCCTACACGCAGAACTCCCGCCCACCCTCAGCGGGTGAGCGGGAGTTCGGTGGGGTTCTGTGCGACCGCGCGATCAGCGCTGCGCAACCTGCGTGGGCACGATCGGTGCCGGCAGGTCCGATGCCCCGGTGAGGAACTTGTCGGCGGCCGCGGCGGCCGACCGGCCCTCGGCGATTGCCCACACGATGAGCGACTGCCCGCGGCCGGCGTCGCCGGCAACGAAGACACCCGGCTGTCCGACAGCAGCGAAGCTGTTGTCGCGCTTCACGTTCCCGCGGGGATCGTATTCGACGCCCATCTTGTCGAGGAGATCCTCGCGCTCGGGACCGACGAAGCCCATGGCGAGCAGCACCAGATCGGCCTCGAGTTCGAAGTCCGAACCCTCGACCTTCTCGAAGCGACCGTCGCGCATCTGAACCTCGTGCGCCTTGAGCCCGGTGACCTTGCCGTCCTCGCCGGTGAACTGCTCGGTGTTGACCGAGAAGACGCGCTCGCCGCCCTCTTCGTGAGCCGACGACACGCGGTACATCAGCGGGTAGGTCGGCCACGGGGTCGACTCGGCACGCTCGATCGGCGGCTTCGGCATGATCTCGAACTGGTGGACGATCTCGGCGCCCTGGCGCAGCGAGGTGCCGAGGCAGTCGGCACCGGTGTCGCCACCACCGATGATGATGACCTTCTTGCCCTTCGCCGAGATCTGGCCCTCGACGTCGTCGCCGAGCTGCACCCGGTTGGCCTGCGGCAGGAACTCCATCGCCTGATGGATGCCGTCGAGCTCACGCCCGGGGATCGGCAGGTCACGGCCGATGGTCGAACCGTTGGCCAGGATCACCGCGTCGAAGTCGGCGCGGAGCTGCTCGACCGTGACGTCGACGCCCACGTTGACGCCGGTGCGGAAGACGGTGCCCTCGGCCTCCATCTGCGCCAGACGGCGGTCGATGTGGCGCTTCTCCATCTTGAACTCGGGGATTCCGTAGCGGAGCAGACCGCCGATGCGATCGGCCCGCTCGAACAGGGTCACGTCGTGCCCGGCACGCGTGAGCTGCTGCGCCGCAGCCAGTCCCGCGGGGCCGGAACCCACGACGGCGACCGACTTGCCGGTCTTCTCCGACGGCAGGACCGGGGTGACCCAGCCGTTGTCGAAGGCGTTGTCGATGATCTCGACCTCGACCTGCTTGATGGTGACCGGCGGCTGGTTGATCCCCAGCACGCACGACGCCTCGCACGGAGCCGGGCACAGACGGCCGGTGAACTCCGGGAAGTTGTTCGTCGCGTGCAGACGCTCGATACCGTCGCGCCACTGGTCCTTGTAGACCAGGTCGTTCCACTCGGGGATCAGGTTCCCCAGCGGGCAGCCGTTGTGGCAGAACGGGATACCGCAGTCCATGCAGCGGCTCGCCTGCGTCTTCAGGTGGCCCTTGTCGAAGTCGGTGTAGACCTCTTTCCAATCCAGCAGACGCAGTTCCACCGGACGGCGGTCGGGCAGCTCCCGCTCGGGGTGCTTGAGGAATCCTCTGGGGTCAGCCACGTGCGGCCTCCATGATCGCTTCGTTCACGTCTCGCCCGGACTTCTCCGCGTCGGAGATGGCCAGCAACACACGCTTGAAATCGCGCGGCATGACCTTGGCGAACTTGGTCTGGGCGGTGTCCCAGTCGCCGAGAAGTGCGGCGGCAACCGGGGAATCGGTCTCGGCACGGTGTTCGTCGATGATCGCGGCGAGGAACTCGATGTCCTCGTCGACGAGCGGCTCGAGGTCGACGAGCTCGGTGTTGAGATTGTCGGCCAGCTTGCCCTCGGGGTCGTAGACGAAGGCCATACCGCCGGACATGCCCGCCGCGAAGTTGCGGCCGGTCTCACCGAGGACGACGACGCGCCCGCCGGTCATGTACTCGCAACCGTGGTCGCCCACGCCCTCGACGACCGCCGTGACACCCGAGTTGCGGACGCAGAAGCGTTCGCCCACGATGCCGCGCAGGAAGATCTTGCCCGCGGTGGCACCGAACCCGATCACGTTGCCGGCGATGATGTTGTGCTCGGCGACGAAGTCGGCCGGCGCATTGCGTGCCGGACGGACCACCAGACGACCGCCCGACAATCCCTTGCCGACGAAGTCGTTGGCGTCACCCTCGAGGCGCAGCGTGACACCCTTCGGCACGAAGGCGCCGAAGCTGTTGCCCGCCGAACCGGTGAAGTCGACGATGATCGTCCCGTCGGGGAGACCCTGTGCGCCATAGGCCTTGGTGACCTCGTGGCCCAGCATCGTGCCGACGGTGCGGTTCACGTTGGTGATCTTCGAGGTGAAGGACACCCGGGTCCCGTGGTCGATCGCCTCACGACTCTGTGCGATCAGCTGCTGATCGAGCGCCTTGTCCAGTGCATGGTCCTGCACGCCCGAGCAGTACAGATCCTGGTTCATGAAGGGCGATTCCGGCATCGTCAGGATCGACGACAGGTCGAGCTTGCCGGCCTTCTCGGACTTCCAGTGCGCCAGCGCCTTGGTGGTGTCCAGGGCCTCGACGTGTCCGACGGCTTCCTGCAGGGTGCGGAAGCCGAGGCGCGCCAGGAGTTCCCGGACCTCTTCGGCGATGAACAGGAAGAAGTTCTCGACGAACTCCGGCTTGCCCGCGAAACGCTCACGCAGGAGCGGGTTCTGGGTCGCCACGCCCACGGGGCAGGTGTCCAGGTGGCAGACGCGCATCATGATGCAGCCGGAGACCACCAGCGGTGCGGTCGCGAAGCCGAACTCCTCGCCACCGAGCAGGGCGGCGACGACGACGTCCCGGCCGGTCTTGAGCTGGCCGTCGACCTGCACCACGATGCGGTCGCGCAATCCGTTGAGCAGCAGGGTCTGCTGGGTCTCGGCGAGGCCGATCTCCCAGGGCGCCCCGGCGTGCTTCATCGAGGTCAGCGGGGTGGCACCGGTGCCACCGTCGTGACCGGAGATGAGGACCACGTCCGCGTGTGCCTTCGACACGCCCGCCGCGACGGTGCCCACGCCGACCTCGCTGACGAGCTTCACGTGGATGCGCGCCTTGGGGTTGGCGTTCTTCAGGTCGTGGATCAGCTGAGCGAGATCCTCGATCGAGTAGATGTCGTGGTGCGGCGGCGGCGAGATCAACCCGACGCCGGGCGTCGAACCGCGGACCTCGGCGACCCACGGGTACACCTTGTGCGGCGGGAGCTGGCCGCCCTCACCGGGCTTGGCGCCCTGCGCCATCTTGATCTGGATGTCGGTGCAGTTCGACAGATAGTGCGAGGTGACGCCGAAGCGTCCCGACGCGACCTGCTTGATCGCGCTGCGCCGCCAGTCGCCGTTCTCGTCGTGGTGGAAGCGACGCGGATCCTCGCCGCCCTCACCCGAATTGGACCGGCCGCCGAGACGGTTCATGGCGATGGCCAGGGTCTCGTGGGCCTCGGCGGAGATCGAGCCGAAGCTCATCGCGCCGGTCGAGAAGCGCTTGACGATCTCGCTCGCCGGCTCGACCTTCTCGATCGGGATCGGGTCTCGATCACCGAAGTTGAAGTCGAACAGGCCACGCAGCGAGGCCATCTGGCGGGACTGGTCGTCGACCAGCTTGGTGTACTCCTTGAACACCTTGTACTGGCCGGTGCGCGTGGAGTGCTGGAGCTTGAACACCGTGTCCGGGTTGAACAGGTGGTATTCGCCCTCACGACGCCACTGGTACTCGCCGCCCACCTCGAGCTCGCGGTGCGCGCGCTCGGAGGGACGATCGGAGAACGCCAGCGCGTGCCGCACCGCGACGTCGGCGGCGATCTCGTCGAGGCCGATGCCGTCGAGCTGGCTGTTGAGGCCGGTGAAGAACTCGTCGACCGTCTCCTGCGACAGACCGATCACCTGGAAGAGCTGTGCGCCGGTGTAGGAGGCGAGGGTCGAGATGCCCATCTTGCTCATCACCTTGAGCACACCCTTGCCGGCGGCCTTGATGTAGTTCTTCTGCGCCGTGGCCAGGTCGAGGTTGCCGAGCACACCGCGCTCGATCATGTCCTCGATCGACTCGAAGGCCATGTACGGGTTGACCGCTGCGGCACCGAAGCCGACGAGCGCGGCGACATGGTGGACCTCGCGGCAGTCGCCGGACTCGACGATCAGGCCGGCCTGGGTCCGCTTGCGCTCGCGCACGAGATGGTGGTGCACCGCGGCGGTGAGGAGCAGCGACGGGATCGGTGCGTAGGTCTCGTCGGACTCGCGGTCGGACAGGATCACCAGGTTCGCGCCGTCGTCGATCGCGGCACTGACCTTGGCACGCACCTCGTCGAGCGCCTTGCGCAGTCCGGCACCGCCCTCGGCCACCGGGTAGAGGCCGTGGATGTGGACGCTGCGGAAACCGGGCAGCGCGTCGTTGGTGTTGATCTCCACCAGCTTGGCGAGAGTGTCGTTGTCGAGAACCGGCGACGTCAGCTCGATCTGCCGGCACGACTCGGGGCCGGGATTCAGCAGGTCGGCCTCGGTGCCGATGGTGCCGCCGACGCTGGTGACGATCTCCTCGCGGATCGCGTCGAGCGGCGGGTTGGTCACCTGGGCGAACAGCTGCTGGAAGTAGTCGAACAGCATGCGCGGGCGCTTGGAGAGCACCGCGATCGGGGTGTCGGTGCCCATCGAGCCGAGTGCCTCGGCACCGGTCTTGGCCATCGGCGCGACCAGGAGGTCGAGTTCTTCACGGGTGTAACCGAAGACCTGCTGCCGCAGCGCGACTCGGTCATGCGGCATGTGCTGGTGCGGCGGTGCCTCGATGTCGTCGACCGGGACCAGTCCCTGCTCGAGCCACTCCCCGTAGGGATGCTCGGCGGCGAGCTCGTCCTTGATCTCCTCGTCGTCGACGATCCGGCCGGCCGCGGTGTCCACGAGGAACATGCGGCCCGGCTGCAGACGCATCTTCTGCACGACGTCGGAGTGGTCGATGTCGAGCACGCCGACCTCGGAGGCCATCACCACGAGGCCGTCCTTGGTGACCCAGATACGGCTGGGGCGCAGACCGTTTCGGTCGAGCACGGCGCCCACGACGGTGCCGTCGGTGAAGCAGACCGACGCCGGTCCGTCCCAGGGCTCCATCAGCGCGGAGTGGTAGCGGTAGAAGTCCCGGTGCTCGGGCTTCATCGACTCGTGCCGCTCCCACGCCTCCGGGATCATCATGAGCACGGCGTGCGGGAGGGTCCGTCCACCGAGGTGGAGCAGCTCGAGCACCTCGTCGAACCGGGCGGTGTCCGACGCACCGGGGGTGCAGATCGGGAAGATCTTCGACGCCGCGTCGGCCCCGAAGGCCTCGGTGTCGATGAGCGCCTCGCGGGCCCGCATCCAGTTCTCGTTGCCGGTGACGGTGTTGATCTCGCCGTTGTGGGCGACGCGGCGGAACGGATGCGCCAGCGGCCACGACGGGAAGGTGTTGGTGGAGAAGCGCGAATGCACCAGACCGAGCGAGCTCTCGACGCGCGAGTCCTGCAGGTCGACGTAGAACTCCCGCAGCTGCGGGGTCGTCAGCATGCCCTTGTAGACGAAGGTGCGTCCGGACAGGCTGGGGAAGTACACGGTCTCGCGGCCCGGGCCGTCGGCGCCTGCACCCTTGTTGCCGAGTTCGTACTGCACGCGCTTGCGCACGACGTAGGCGCGACGCTCGAGCTCCATGCCCTCTGCGCCGCCGACGAACACCTGGCGGAAGGTCGGCATGGCATCGCGGGCGAGCGCTCCGAGCGAGCTCTCGTTGGTGGGCACCTCGCGCCATCCGAGAAGGGTCAGGCCCTCGGCCTCGATGACCTTCTCCACGCCCTCACAGGCGAGGCGCGCGTCCTCCGAGCCCTGGGGCAGGAAGGCGATACCGGTCGCGTAGCTGCCCTCGGCGGGCAGCTCGAAGTCCACGGTCTCCCGCAGGAAGCGGTCCGGGACCTGGATCATGATCCCGGCACCGTCACCGGTGTTCGGCTCGGCGCCCGCGGCGCCGCGGTGCTCGAGATTCACCAGCGCCATGATCGCCTTGTCGACGATGTTGCGACTGCGCCGCCCATGCATGTCCACGACGAACGCCACGCCGCACGAGTCGTGCTCGTTGCGTGGGTCGTAGAGACCCACCGGTCCCGGAGCCTGCTTCATAGTTCGCCTCACTTTGCGCACGAGGGGTGCACGCACTACCCGTCGTCAATGTCTGGGGCCACACCCGGCCGTGTCGGACCGCGGACCACGATGTCCCCGGCGTCGTCGTCATCCACCCGCATCGGGGCTGACCTGGGCAGAGCCGACGATCACAGCGGCGGTGAGTCCCGGTCAGCGCCGTTGCTGACGGTCCCTTCGGGCCGCATCGTCGGGGCCCGAACCACCCTGCTCATCGCAGCTACCGCGCGCAGCACGCCAGAGCGCCCCCGGGCAGCCGTATGAGCATTGTGAGCCATTTTTCCACGCGAAGGGCCGAGTCAAGAAATCCGGCTACCACAATGGCACCGCAGGTGCACGTCAGACGGGAATCGGGCGTTTCGAGGACTCCTCCGCATGACTCTCCGCGAAGCCGTCGATGTCGGTTGCGACGCCGTCGTCGGTCGCGGTCGGATTGCGGCCCGATCTCACCCTGGACGATCACCCACCCGGATGGCGTCGGGCATCTACCGTCAGGTGATGAGTGTCACTGTGCCCGCGGGCGAACCCGTCGCAGACCCGGTCCTCGTCGAGCATCCGTTCGGCCGCCTCGGCGTCGATCCACATGGTTCGCGGCGCTCCCGCGCGGTCAACGCCTACCTGGCCCGCGTCACCTGGCCGATGATGGCGGCGGCCGGGGTCAGTCATCCACGGGTGACGGCACAGATGATCCAGCGGACCCGCCCGGCCCTCAATCGGACGATCGAGCGCCTCAACCCGCCTCCGGCCAACACCCGGGTGGAGATCGTGCGCGAGAGCTTCCGCGGCGGCCAGGTCCGCGGCGAATGGGTGACCGGCCGGCACGCGAGCGCCCCGTCTCCCGGCTCTCGGATCATCTACTACCTGCACGGAAGCGGGTATGTCGTGTGTTCGCCGCGGACGCACCGGGGTCTCGTCGGACGGCTCGGCAACCGGACCGGCCTGCCGGCGTTCAGCCTGGACTACCGACTCGCCCCGGAACACGCCTGGCCGTGCGCGGGCAACGACACCATCCGCGGCTATCGCTGGCTGCTGTCTCAGGGGTATCGCGCCGAGGACATCGTGATCGCGGGCGACTCCGCCGGTGGCCACCTCGCGCTCGACCTGCTCGCCGTCAACCACGCGACGGGCACCCCGCAGCCGGGTTCGATGGTGCTGTTCTCACCGCTCTACGACCCCACTTTCGAACTGGCCGTGCGCAATCAACGGACCGGAGTCCGCGATCCGATCATCGACGCGGTGCCCGCCCGGAAGATCCTGCGGCTCTACACCCGGACCGCGGCGCCCGATCATCCCCGGATGCGGGTTCGGCTCACCCCGGACATGGCCCTGCCCAACACGCTCATCCAGTACGGCGCACGCGAGGTGATGGGCGCCGACGCCCGCGCCACGCACGACGAGATCACCGGCGCCGGCGGGGTTTCGGTGATCCAGGCATGGCCGGATCAGGGCCACGTCTTCCAATTGATCCCCCGCTTGTCGGCCGAAGCGCGTTCTGCCATCGACATCGCGGCCCGGTTCATCGACGTGACGGCCCCGGACCGTCAGTAGCCCCGCACCCGCACACCCACCCCTTTTCCGCAAACCCACCACGCGCGGTGGACTGCTCCCCGGGAGTTGGACTGAAAATCAGTTTCGACTACCCGGGGAGAGTTGTATGCATCCACGTAGTTCGTTGTCGGTGGAGCAGCGT
>NZ_JBEPPN010000006.1:0-480605 GCF_040547295.1 Gordonia sp. PvP123
CGTGAGATCGCACGGTGGATCGGGCGGAGTCCGGCCACGATCTCGCGTGAGCTACGGCGCAACGCCGCAACCAGGAGCGGGAAGCTCGAGTATCGGGCGTTGGTGGCGCAGTGGAAAGCCCAGCAGGCCGCCAAGCGCCCGAAAACAGCGAAGCTCGTGGCCCACGTCGAGTTGCGGGAGTACGTACAGGACCGCCTGGCCGGCGTTGTCCGCCGTCCCGATGGCACGATCGCTGCGGGCCCCACGCCACCGCCATGGAAGGGGCTTAACAAACCGCACCGGGCCGACCGGCGGTGGTCGCTGGCGTGGAGTCCAGAGCAGATCTCCCAGCGTTTGAAGGTCGACTTCCCCGATGATGAATCCATGCGTATCAGTCACGAGGCGATCTACCAGTCCCTGTTCATCGAGGGCCGCGGCGCGCTCAAACGTGAGCTGGTCGCGTGCCTGCGCACCGGACGTGCACTGAGGGAGCCGCGGGCCCGCTCGCGCAACAAGCCGCAGGGTCACGTCACCTCCGATGTCGTGTTCAGTCAGCGCCCTGCCGAGGCCGAGGACCGTGCCGTCCCCGGGCACTGGGAGGGTGATCTGATTATCGGAACTGGGAGATCGGCGATCGGCACGATCGTTGAACGTCGTAGTCGTGCAACACTTCTGGTGCATCTGCCACGCCAGCAGGGCTGGGGTGAGCAGCCGCCTGTGAAGAACGGGCCCGCACTCGGTGGCTACGGTGCCATCGCGATGAATGCAGGACTGACAGCGTCGATCGCCGCGCTGCCGCAGCAGTTGCGCAAAACGTTGACGTGGGATCGCGGCAAGGAACTGTCCGCTCACGCCCAGTTCGCGATGGACACCGGAACGCAGGTGTTCTTCGCCGATCCGCACTCACCGTGGCAGCGACCATCCAACGAGAACACCAATGGTGTTCTGCGCCAATATTTTCCTAAGGGAACTGATCTGTCGCGGTGGTCAGCTGAGGACCTCGAGGCCATCGCCTACACCCTCAACAACCGTCCTAGAAAAGTCCTTGGATGGAAAACTCCCGCCGAAGTCTTTGGCGAACAACTACACTCGCTACAACAACCCAGTGTTGCATCGACCGATTGAACGCGCCCAGTACTCGCGAGTGGAGATCCCGTCCGTCGCCAACCTGTCGAGCAGGTCGGTACCCAGACCCATCAGCATCTCGACCTCGACAGACCCGACGGCGCCGACCGCCCCGAGGACGTGCGACAACAGCGTCTCGTCGTGCGTCGCAAGGGTGAGCGAGCCGCCGGCGTCGGCGATGCGGCGCGCCAGTCGTTCGTAGCGCTTCGGCAGCTCCGGGTCCTCCCGTGCCAGCGCGTCCGATTCGGCCTCCAGGAATGCACCTTTGACGAGCCTGATACGGCCGCCGGCAGCGAGCACTCTCTCCACGTCCTGCTCCGAGCGATGGAGCCTTGCCTGCAGGGTGATGCCGACGTTGTCGTGGCGGTGCGTCAGCCAGTCGTAGACGTCGAGAACCTGATCGGTCCGGTCCGACCCCTCGGCGGAGATCATGAACACGGAATCGACTGCGGCGCACGCCTCTGCCAGGCGGGCACTGTTGTCCCGCACCAGATCTTCGGAGACGAGAAGTCCGATGTGCGACAGATCGCCGGAGACCGTCGACGGCAGCCCGGTCCGACCGATGTGATCGGCGACGGAGACGAACACATCGGTGGCCGCACTGGCCTCGGCGGCGTCGCGGACGCTCTCACCCGTGAACTCGATGCTCACCCGATGTCCGCGCTCCACCGCGCGCCCTCCGGCGCGGATCGCGGATTCGACATCCTCTCCCGCCGTGTACCGATCGGCGACTCGTCGCGCACACTCGGCGAGCGCGGGATCGGCCATGACCCGGGACTTCAACTCTTCGTCGAGCGCCCACCGGCGGAGTGTGTCTGCCGCACTTGTTGTTTCCATGTCATACCGCCTCTGCTCACGCGCCTGCCGACCAGCACACACTACGCGGAACACGCCGAAAGTCGATGTACTGTACCGCCATGGAACGACACGCCTCGGAGGCGTTCGGATGCTCGAGCGATCCCGCCGATCGAGGAGAGGTGAGATGATCACCCTGCACGAGGACTTCACCGGCGACCGTTTCGACAGCCGGACGTGGATCGCCGACTACCTCCCGCACTGGACGAGACCGTCGAACTCCGCGGCTCGGTGGACCACGTCCGGGGGACGTTCGAGACTGTGCATCGACGACGACCAACCCGCATGGCGGCCGTCGGAGTCGACGATGCGCGTCTCGAGCCTGCAGACCGGACACCACGCCGGTGAGGTCGGCGGCGTGGTCGGTCAGCACGCGCACCGAGACGGGCTCACCGTGGCCACCCACCGTCCGTCGGAGATCCTGTTCGCGCAGCGGCACGGCCGCTTCGCAGTCACGATGAGTGCGATTCGCGACCCGGCGTCGATGGTGGCGTTCTGGCTCCTCGGAACGGAGCAGCGACCGGAGGAGTCGGGGGAGATCTGCGTCGCGGAGATCTTCGGCCCGGGGCCCGGCGAGCCCTGGAGGCTGGGTGTCGGCGTGCACCCGCACCGGGATACGCGCATCGTCGACGACTTCTCCGTCCTCGAGATGGCCGACGACCTCGCCGACCTCCACGAGTACGTCGTCGATTGGGGGCCCGACCGTCTCGTGTTCAGCATGGACGGACGCGTCGTCAAGGAGGTCCGGCAGTCCATCGACTACCCGATGCAGCTCATGCTGAGCATCTTCGACTTCCCCGACCGCGCGATCTCGGACTCTCCGCTCGCCTACCCCCGCATCCTGGATGCGGCGTATGTGCAGGTCAGCACACTCGACGGCGACTGAGTCCGGCCCCGCCGCCGGGTCTGCCGGCAGGCGAACCTTGCCGGACCCGCGTCCCTCGTTTTATTGTTTGTCATACAAACACTGTCGCAGGACATTGACGACGAGGATTCTCATGCCCACGACCGGACGCGCCACGAGAGAGGCCGGCAAGACCACGCGCAAGTCGCTGCTGCGCGCTGCCGCCGAGGTGTTCGCCGAGAACGGCGAGTCGGCGTCCGTGGCGCAGATCTGTCAGCGTGCCGACGCCTACCCGAACCAGGTCACGTACTACTTCGGCTCCAAGGAGCAGCTGTTCGTCGAAGTCGCCGGCGCCTGCGTGCTGCGTGCCGGGCGTCGCGCTGAGGAAGCCGCCGCCGGCGCCGAGACCGTCCGCGAGTACACGAACACCCTCGTCGGCACACTCCTCGGACCCTGCGCGCGGGACGTCGAACTCTTCGCGACGGCAATGCTTCTCGTAGCGCGTCGTACCGATCTGCGGCCACTCATCACGGAAACACTCACAGTGCTGCACGAGCGCGGTGAAGAAGCGTTGCTCTCCACGCTCGTCCGCACCGGCTGGCAGCTCCGCGCCGGGATCGACGTCGAGGCGCGGGCGTTCTGGTCGGCGATCTTCGGACTTGCGGTCCAGAAAGCCGCCACCGGAGCCGATTTCGGCTATCGACTCGAAGACGCGGTGGCCGTCGTCTTCACCAATCTCCAGATCCCCGACGAGGTGTTGGACAGTCCGCTCCGCCCGGTCGGCCCGCTCCGCCCGGTCGACACCGACACCGACACCGACACCGACACGCCATCACCCGCAGCACAGGAGGCATGATGACCCAGTCCGCGAGTTCCGTTCGACCGCAGCCGCATCTCACCCACGAGGTGTTCAACCAGTCGGCGCCGCGGGTCGACGTGAACGAGTACGAACTCGACACGGTGCTGCGGGAGTCCGTCAGCCGCCACGACGCGGGCTGGGGTGATGCCGAACTGCGCGAGATCGGCGCCCTCGTCGGCAGCGAATCCTTCAAGCACGACGCCCAACTGGCGAATACCGTCATCCCGACGCTGCGGACGTTCGACCGATGGGGCAATCGCATCGACGAGGTCGAGTACCACCCGGCCTATCACCGCATCATCTCCGCGTCGATCGCCCACGGGTCCCACACCCGGTGCTGGGCGGACCCGCAGCCCGGTTCTCATGTCGTGCGGGCCGCGGCGTTCATGCTCTTCGGCCAGATCGAGCCCGGTCACGCGTGTCCGGTGTCGATGACGCATGCGGTCATCCCGTCCCTCGAGCTGCAGCCCGACGTCGCGGCCCAGTGGGTACCGAAGGCACTGTCGCGCAACTACTCCCCCGACCTCTCCGCAGGCAAGGACTCGGCGATCTTCGGGATGTCGATGACCGAGAAGCAGGGCGGCTCCGACGTACGCGCCAACACAACGGTCGCGGTTCCCGCCGGCGCCGGCGGCCCGGGCGCGGAGTACCTGCTGACGGGGCACAAGTGGTTCTGCTCGGCCCCGATGTCGGATGCCTTCCTCGTCCTCGCACAGGCCCAGGGCGCCGGGGGCGAGGGGCTCTCGTGTTTCCTGCTCCCGCGCATCCTGCCCGACGGCACCCGCAACGTCTTCCGCATCCAGCGGCTGAAGGACAAGCTGGGCAACAAGTCCAACGCATCGAGTGAGATCGAACTCGACGGGACCGTGGCGATCATGGTGGGTGAACCCGGCCGCGGCGTGCGCACCATCATCGAGATGGTCGCGCAGACCCGCCTCGACTGCGTTCTCGGTTCAGCTGCGGGCATGCGTCAGGCCGTGGCGGAGGCGGTCTGGCACGCCCGGCACCGCAGCGCCTTCGGCGCGACCCTGGCCGACCAGCCCGCGATGACCGCCGTATTGGCCGACCTCGCACTGGAATCCGAAGCCGCGACCACCACCGCCATCCGACTCGCACGCGCGCACGACGAGGACGCCGGCCCGCAGGAGCGGGCCTTCCGCCGGCTCGCGACGGCGGTCTCGAAGTACTGGATCTGCAAACGCGGCCCCCACCACGCCTATGAGGCCCTGGAATGCCTGGGCGGAAACGGCTACACCGAGGACTTCCCGCTCGCCATGCGCTACCGGGAGCAACCGGTGATGGCGGTGTGGGAGGGCTCGGGCAATGTCATCGCACTCGACGTCCTACGGGCCATGACCCGCGAACCCGAGTCGATCGCCGCGTTCGACGCCGAGGTCTCACTCGCCCGCGGAACCAGTCGCACCCTGGACATCCACCTCGACCACCTGCGCGACCGGCTCGGCGAGCTGTCCCGGCTCGACGCCGCCGATGCCCAGCGGCGGGCGCGGTCGACCGTCGAGGCCATGGCCCTCGCCCTCCAGGCGTCGCTGCTCGTCCGGCACAGTCCCACCGCGGTGGCCGATGCGTTCATCGCCGCGCGACTCGGCCCCGACCGCAGCCTCGAGTACGGCGCACTCCCGGCCGGCGCCGATCTACGCGCGATCCTCGAGCGGCACTGAACAGCGAATCACGTCAGAGCGAGTTCTCGGCAGCGGCGAGGATCTGGCGTCGCAGGGTCGAGGACGTGTTGGGCAGCCACATGGCGCGGACGGGCGCGAACGGCGGGTCGGTGAACTCGACGATCCGGATGCGATTGACGTAGATCCAGCCGGGTTCGTTGGTGACGAAGGCACACGCATCGGGATGCGCGATGACGGCGGTGTGCGGGGGCGTGCCCAGCAGGGTCGACAGGATGATCCGCGGTTCGAAGCCGGCGCGCCGGCACATGCCGACCAGGATGTCGGTGTACTCGTACTCGTGCTCGGGGCCCCACACGACGATCTCGTAGCCGGCGAGGTCGGCCATGTCGACCCGGTCGTGCGCCGCGAGCGGATGGTCGGCGCGCACTGCCAGGCGCAACTCGTGCTGTGTCGCGATGGTCGTGGCCATGTCCGGTGGCGCCGCCACACCACGACCGAGGGCCATGTCGATGGCGCCGGACAGCAACTCGTCGCGGATGAGTTCCGCGAAGACCGGCCGCACGGTGATCGGCACCGACGGATCGGCGAGGACCACCGGTTCGATGATGCGGAACACCTCGGAGGAGGCCAGGTCGGGGGCGTGGCCGATGACGAACGGGGCCGGCGACCCGGCGTCGACGCGCCGTACCTGGGTCGCGAGTTGCTCGCCACCGGCCAGCAACGGCACCGCCCCGCGGTAGAGCGCTTCGCCCGCGGGGGTCGGCGTGAGGCTTCGGCGTGACCGCGAGAAGAGCTCGACACCGAGGTGGCGCTCCAATTCGCGGATGGCCGAGGAGAGCGCCTGCTGGCTGATGAACAGGTCATCCGCGGCGACCCGAAGGCTCGGTGCCTCCATCACGACAACGAACATTCGTAGCCGCCGTAGGTCGATATCGCGTAGTCCGGGGTCCCCAGGACCATTCATCAACCATCTCCTGTCAGTTATCCCGATTGATGTGATTGTAGGTTGACCATCGAGACCATATGCTGAATTCTGCGAGGCCGGGTTCGCGCCGGCCAGATCGCATTCGGACTACCTGCTGGGGTCCCTCCCGCGGAGGGGACGGGAGGACCCCAGCAGGAAGCGGCTGATCGGGCCCGATTGGCACGACCGTCTCAGCACGCATCAGATCGACGGCGATTCTGCCGATTCTTACATCTTTCGCTCCGTCGGGTCATATCGCCGAATTCGGGACGAAACGATCTTTAATCGTCCTCTAAACTCCGTAATGTGCGTTCGACGATTTTCGCCGCCGCATGCGGGTGCGTGTCGCGCATCACGAGCGAGAAAAGAGGGCGTCGCCATCGGGTACCTGGAACGCGAGGGCAACGAGGCGCGGCCGACCGCACGTTTCCGGGCGCTTCGCCACGGGCCGATGTCCGACGAGACCTCCGGCCACCGCGACCTCTACGACGACGCCGATCATGTCCTCGAACAAGTGCGTATGCGCGAGTGGCATGTCCGCTTCACGATCGCCGTGCTGGTCGCGGTGTGCGGGGTACTCGGAACGATTGCACTCTTCACACCGAGCGGCACGCAGGGTTCCGTTCCTCGCTCGATCGCGCTCGGGATCGTCGTCGCCTCGACCATCCCGATGGCCTTCGTCGTCAGCCGGGTTCACCTCGGCGTGATCTGGTGGACCAAACAATCCTCGGTCCGGGGATTCAACACCGCATTCGTCCTGTGGGCCGACGCCGTCCTGACCGTCGCTCTCGTCGCCATCACCGATATCGTGCTGGCCCAGTTCTGCGCTGTCATCTTCGCGGTGATCGGTTCTTACGTCGCCCATTTCGTACGCAGTGTGGTCGCATACGCGCACATGATCTACTCGAGCATCACCGTGTGCGCTCTGGGAATTGTCTCCTGGTCCGACGGAACCCCGTTCATGAATGTGCTGTTCACCTCGCTCGCACTATTGGTCGCGACCAATGGCACGACGGCTCTCCATCGCAGTTACACATCCGATTTCCAGCGATCGCTGAAACATCAGCTCATCATGGCCAACACCGATTCACTCACCGGGTTGTTGAACCGTCGTGGCTTCATCTACGCGGCCACCACGATGCTCCGCCGCAACCCCGCCGTTCCGTTCGCGCTGATCGCCGCGGATGTCGATCGTTTCAAGGGCATCAACGACGAACACGGGCATGCGACCGGTGACGACGTCCTGCAGCGGGTCGCGGAGATCCTGCAGGGCGCGAAGGCCGAACACGCAGTCGTCGCGCGGCTCGGCGGCGACGAGTTCGCGATCGCGACACTCGCGGACGAGGGCTCGGTGCGCGCTCTCGCCGAACGCATCCGCACCCAACGCATCACGACTCGCGGCGGTGCAACGGCCTCCATCAGCCTCGGCATCGCCGTCGGTGTCACCCCCGGCGGCCACATGTCCTCCGACGACGCCGACGCGTTCATCAGGGGCGAGTTCGACGTCGCCGACGAGGCGCTCTTCGACGCCAAGGCCGCAGGGCGCGGCACCTACGTGGTGGCGGGCCGGTCGACCTCCGGACCGCCTACAGGAGCACGCCCGGATTCAGCAGACCGTCGGGGTCGAGAGCCCGCTTGATCCGTGCCGTCAGTTCCATGACGTCGGCCCCGACCTGATCGGGCAGCCAGCCCTTCTTCAGACGTCCCACCCCGTGCTCACCGGTGATGGTGCCGCCCAAACGGATCGCGAGATCCATGATCTGACCGAAAGCGACCTGCGCGCGTTCCGCCTCGTCGGGGTCGGCGGGGTCGAAGACGATCAACGGATGGGTGTTGCCGTCGCCGGCGTGGGCGATCACCGAGATCATGACCCGATTGCCGGCCGCGATCTCGGCGACCCCGTCGATGAGCTCGGGCAGGGACGGCAGCGGAACACCGACGTCCTCGAGCAACAACGATCCCAGCTTCTCCACGGCCGGGATCGCCGCGCGGCGGGCCGCGGTGAACGCCTCCCCCTCGGTGGGGTCGTCCGTCGCGAAGACCTCCCCCGCCCCATTGCTCTCGAACGCCTTCTGGATGAACTCGACCTCGGCCGCACCGGCGGCCCCCGGAGCGTCGGACTGGGCGACGAGGAGCGCACCGGCCTCCCGGTCGAGGCCCATCCGCATCAGGTCCTCGACAGCGTTGATGGCCACCGAATCCATGAACTCGAGCATCGCCGGCCGGATCTCGGCGGTCACCGCCAGAACGGCCCGGCTGGCCTCGTGCACCGAACCGAACACTCCGACGACGGTGCTGGCCGGCCCCTGCGGCGGCAGAAGTCGCAGCGTCACCTCGGTGATGATCCCGAGGAGTCCCTCGCTGCCGACGAACAATTTGGTGAGCGGCAGGCCCGCGGAATCCTTGAGCTGCTTGCCACCGACCCGGACCGCGCGGCCGTCGGCGAGCACCACCTCCAGACCCAGGACGTAGTCCGTGGTGACGCCGTACTTGACGCAGCACAGTCCGCCGGCGTTGGTGGCGACGTTCCCGCCGATCGAGCAGATCTCGAACGACGACGGGTCCGGCGGATACCAGAGCCCGTGAGCCGAGGCCGCCGCCTTGACCTCCGCGTTGAACAGGCCGGGCTGCACGACGGCGGTCCGCGTCGCCGGATCGACCTCGATGTCGCGCATCTTCTCGGTGGAGAGCATGATCGCGCCGTCCACCGCCGTCGATCCCCCGGACAGGCTCGTACCGGCGCCCCGCGTGATGATCGGGACGCCGTTCGCCGCGCACCAGCGCACGGTGTTCTGCACCTGCTCGGTGGTCGTCGGCCGCACCAGCGCGAGCGGAGTGCCCGCCGTCGGGTCGGCGGCGCGGTCCTGCCGGTAGCCGGCGAGGATGTCGGCGTCGGTGACCACCATGCCGTCGGGGAGGGAAGCGGCCAGCGAACTCGGGTCGGCACTCATCCGTTCAGAGTATTCGCCACGCCGACGACCACGGTTTCAGTTTGATACATGGCCGGACGCGACCCCTGCCGGGACAATGAGCGTCGTGAACGATTTCAATGCGACCGTCATCAACGAGTTCCGATCCAACAACGGACATGTCGAGACCGCCGGCTTCGGCAAGAATCTCGTGCTGCTGCACACGCTGGGCGCCAAGTCCGCCGAGCCGCGGATCAGTCCCCTCTTCGCGCTTCCCGACGGCGGCAGCTGGCTGATCATCGGGTCCTTCGCAGGGTCACCGAAAGCCCCCGCCTGGGTGCACAATCTCCGTGCCCACCCCGATTCGGTCGCTGTGGAGGCACCGTCGGAGGACGGCGTCGAGCGCCTCGACACCGCGGTGAGCGAAGTCGAGGGCGACGACTGGGAACCGGCGTGGCAGAAGTTCATCGAGGCGTCCGAGCAGTTCCTGAAGTACACCGAGACCGCACAGGGTCGCCGATTCCCGATCTTCCGCCTGACCCCGACTCGCTGACACCGACTCGCTGACACCGGCTCGCTGACACCGGACTTCCCGTCGCACGAGGATCGGCACAACTACCCTGTCAGGGGTGTTCGAGGTTGGTGAGAACGTCGCCGGCTTCACCATCGACGACTTCCTCGGTGGCGGGGCGAGCGCGGATGTGTTCCGGGTTCGGGATCTGCAGGATCGGTGCGATGGGCCGATTGCCCTGAAGGTCCTGCACCCGAACGCGTCCGATCACGCACGAGTCCGTGAGCGCTTCGAACGCGAGTTCGGGATCGCATCACTGCTGGACCACGCGCACATCGTGCGCATGCTCGCGCACGGCGAGATCGCCTCACCGCGTGGGTCGCTCGGCCCACGACACCTGCCGTCGATGTGGCTGACCATGCAGTACATCGGCGGACCCGCCGCGACCGCACTCGTCCCGGAGCGTGGCGACGAACCGGACATGGGCACCATCCTGCGCGTGGCGACGCAGATCGCCGGGGCGCTCGACTACGCGCATGCCCAGGACATCCTGCACCGCGACGTCAAGCCCGCCAACATCCTGCTCTCCCGCGACCCCGACCCGCGATCGGGAGACGGCGCACCCCGCAGTGCCGATCCCCCCGATGCCTACCTCTCGGACTTCGGGATCGCCCAATTCCTCGACGACACGCGGCCGCTCGCCCGCAACGGACGCGTCCAGGGTTCGATCGGCTACGCCTCACCGGAACTCCTCCAGGCCCAGAAGCTCACGCCGGCAACCGATTTCTACGCGTTCGCCTGCACCCTCGTCGAACTCATCACCGGCACACCGCCGTATCCGCGCAACACCGCCTTCGCGATCACGTATGCGCACCTGAACGACGACCCGCCGAAACTCACCCGGCGCCGCCCCTGGTTGCCGTCGGCGACGAACTCGATCTTCGCCAAGGCGCTGGCGAAGAATCCCGAGGACCGGTACCCCTCGTGCACGGCGCTGGTGGAGATCCTGACCCGGCTCATGCGCGACGTGCCCGTACCGGAGCCGGCGCGGCGCTCGACGTGGTGGACTCGGACCCGCTGAGCGCTCAGCGCGTCGGACCGTCGATGGAATACACGCGGAACGCTGTGTCGCGGAAAACTTTTCGCAGGGCCTCCGAGCCCCACTGGGAGACGCAATCGACGAGCGCGCCCACGAGGACGTCGACCGCGGCGTTGGGCCGATCGATCGGGTAGTTGGACCCGAACATGATGCGGTCGGACCCGAAGTGGGTGATGACATGCTCGACGAAGGGACCGATCATCTCGGCGAGGGTGGCCTGGCCGCCGATGTTGCCCCAGCGTTCGTGACCGTAACCGAGGATCGGCATCGCCAGGCCGGACAGCTTGACCACCACGTTGCGATAGGTCGCCAGCGTCGTCATCCGCTCCCGCCACAACCGCCAGATGTCCGCGCGCGCAGCCGCTGTCGCACCGGTGCGCACCCCCACGGGACCGAAGACCCCGGCCGGTATGCCGAAGTGGTCGAGGATGATCGTCGTGTCCGGATACTCCCGGGCCAGCAGGATGACGTCGTAGAGCTGGTGTGAGTAGACCGACGCTTCGAAGACGAGATCGCGGCTCGCGAGTTCGGCGAACCCCTCCAGGAACGCCGTCGAGGACAGCAGGTTGTCGGTGTCCCCGCCGTCGCGCACGCGCGGATCGGGATGCCGCGATGCGACGATGCGGATGCCGCGGAACCGCGGGGACGCCGCGAACTGCTCGTCGAGCATGTCCGCGAACGTCCGGGTGCGCGGATCGCCGTGCGAGATGACGGCGCCGAGACGCGGCGTGCCGGCCTGACCGAACGGCAGACTCTCCAGATACCGCGTCTCCTCCACCGCGGTGCTGTCCACCGGGGGTTCGGTGGCGTCGGCGGCCTCGCGGCGCCAATGCGACTCGACGTGGACCACGGTGTCGATCGGCACCCCCACCACGGTCGGGACCAGCGCCGCGTCGGTGGCGTACTGCCGCGGCTCGTAGGCCCGGGCGACGGTGCGCGGGGTCAGGATGTACTCGCGGTCGGCGCGCGAGACCACCAGGGGGAACACCCGGTCGCCCAGGGTGGGGACGAATCCGTACAACCTCGACGCCCGCGTGGCCGCCCACGGGGTACGCCGCGGGTTCCAGTGCTGCACATGGGCATCAACGATGCCCGTGAGGACCCCTTCGAGGGACGTCATCCCCGTACCTTGCCACACCTCATCACTGCCCGACATGGGATGCCGGATCCTGAATTGTGCCGTGTCGAAGGACTAGTGTGGGTCTCTTGAACCGGGTGGGGACACGAGCCGCGACGGAGGTGTGATCTTTTCGATATGGCGACACATTCGCGCCATGCGCTGCATCAGCTGCGGACGGCTGTCAATCGGCACCCCGACCGGTTCGTCACCAACGTCTACACCCGGATGTTCGCGATCGACCCGGACCTGCGTGACCTGTTCGGTGTGTCGATGGCCGCCCAGCGGGTCGCCTTCCATCGCGTCATCGACCATGTCCTCGAAGCGATCCCGGCCGAGTCCGGGCATGCCGAACTCGTGGAGTTCCTCGCGCAACTCGGACGCGACCATCGCAAGTTCGGGGTGGAACCCGAGCACTACCACGTGATGTACGCGGCGCTGATGGGCGAGTTCGGCAGCCTCATGACCGGATACTGGGACGCCGAGACCGAGCAGACCATCTCGCAGGCGATGATGCTGGTGACCGGGGTGATGCGCGGCGCGGCCGAGAGTGCGACCCATCCCGCGCGCTGGACCGCCGAGGTCGTCGAGAAGTACCGGATCACCCGCGACCTGGCGGTCGTCCGGCTCCTCGCGCATTCGCCGCTGACCTTCAACGCGGGCCAATACCTCGAGGTGCACACCCCGCAGTGGCCGAAGCAGTGGCGCAATCTCTCGCCCGCCATCCCGCCCAACCCGGCGGGAGAGCTGGAGTTCCACGTCCGCGCGGTGCCCCGGGGAACGGTCAGCACCGCGATCGTGAGCGAGACCAGCATCGGCGACGTGTGGACGCTGGCCCAGGGCCACGGCACCTTGCATGTCGACCGCGACAGCAAGGTCCTGATGGTCGCCGGCGGCACCGGACTCGCGCCGCTGCGGGCACTGTTGATCGAGATGTCCTCGCGCGTGGATTCGCCGGAGACGCACATCTTCTACGGGATGCGCCACCCGGGCGAGCTGTACGACCTGACGGTGCTGCGACGCATCGCGTCGACCAATCCGTGGCTGCGCGTCACCGCCGTGTCCCAGGAGCGGACCGATCCGTGGTGGATCAACGCGGTGGCCACGCCCGCCGAACTCGGCGTCGACCACGAGATCGGCACACTGGCCGACGTGGTGGTCCGGGCAGGCAACTGGGAGAACCACCAGGTGCTGATCGCGGGGTCGCCACAGATGATCGAGAACACCCGGCGCACCCTCATCATCGCCGGTGTGCGGGCCAGCCGCATCCAGCACGACCCCGTGTTCTAGGACCGCTCAGGGGACCTCGAGGCTAGGCTCACCGGCGGCCGGGGACGTGACCGTCTCGGTTTCGGTCACGGTGTACGTCTCCGGAGCCGACTCGGTGACCGTCTCCGTCCGCGTGACGGGGCGGGGGGTGCGCGTGACGGTCGTCGTACGGACGCTGGTCTCGGTCTCGGTTTCGGTGACCGTCGCCTGCTCGGTCGAGGTGACCGCCGCGGGGGTCTCGGTCACCGTGACGGGGGCCGGTTCGGCGATGGTCGACTCGGCGGTGAGGATCAGCGTGATCCCGACGGCACCGAGGAAGACGGCGGCCCCGATCGCGGCACCGACGAACCACCATCGGCGACCGGTCGACGTCCGGGCGGCGACGGCAGTGGTTGCCGGCGCGATCACCGCGGCGTCGGCGGCGCCGAGTGCGGAGGCGAGCGACGGATTGTCCGCCACCGTCACCGGACGCTGTGACGCGTACTCGAACGCCGGCGCGATCCCGGGGAGCTGAGCACCGGGGCCGACCACGATCACCGAGGTGATGTCGCGACCGCGAGGCAGCCTGGTGACCGCCGTCGCGAGCTGTGACGCCGCCTCCGGGTCGGTCACCGAGGCGACCTGGCCCGGCGTGAAATCTGCGGTGCCGAGAACGGCGCCGGACGCGGAGTCGACGGTGGCGAGGGTGGTGCCGGCCGCGGGCGCGGCGTTGCGATCCAGATCGACGACGGCCACCACCCCGCCGCGGGTCGAGTGGGTACACGCGATCTCGGCGAGAGCGGCGGCGTATCCGGTGACGACGACCTTGCCCGACCAAGACGGCCCGGTGCCCGCGCCCGGCGCGAAGACGCGAGCCAGATGATCGCGAACGTCGGCGCGGGACGCCGAGATGCCGATCCGGTCGACCTCGACGGGCACGGAGTCGACGAGTTCGACGATCGCGGCTTCGGCACCGGCGGCCGACGCATCGGGGAGGTCGACCAGGTTGCTCGCCAGGATGTGCCCGTCGGCATCGCGGACCACCGAGCTGATCTGATCGTCGACGACGGAGATGCCCAGGACCACGAACCCCGGCATCGGACCGTTCCCCGGTACCTCGGACATGGTTCACCTCCCGTCGCCGACCTGCTGTGGCGTTCTGACCCGCAAGCCTAGCGGCTGGGGGCCGGACGCCGTGCACCCGGCTGTGCGAGGTGTACCGCTCAGATCGGCTCGGCGGGATGCTGGGTGTAGGCCGCGTCGCGGACCGCCTCGTCGGTTTCCAGGCCCGCGCCCAGCGCGCCGCCGACCGTCGCGAGTGAACAGGTCAGCCAGGCCACCTCCAGGTAGTCGGTGAAGCCGGCCGGGTGACCGAGCGTCGCACCGAAGACCTGCGGCACCACCAGGCAGAGTGCCCCGACCGCGGACAGCACGAACAACGCCGCGTAGAAGGCGGCGACGCCCAGCACCACCGTGATGACGGTGACGATGTTGAACAGCGCCACCTGTTCTCGCGTCTGACGCGAACTGCCGCGTTCCCAGAGGTCGGCACCGATGATGAGTGTCGCGGTGATGGCGATGATCGAGCCGAGTGCGACCCCGGTCAGCCGGATCGCGCCGAAAGTGTCTGCGAGCAACCAGATGTCGGCGGTCACCAGCGCGAAGACCCCGGCCGCGATGGCCCCGGTGAGCGCTCGGCTGAGACCGAGCGCGAGACGCCACGGACGATTGGCCCGCACCATGCCGGTGAGCAGGCGCAGGTTGCCCGTCAACACGCGTGCGGTGAACGCGGTGCCCTCGTCGTCGACGTCCGTACCGAGCTGACGCACACGGTGGCGCAGCGCCGACCGCGTCGGCGACTTCTGGTGCTCACGGAGGTCGTCGGCGTCGGCGCCGAGAAGTTGCCCGATCAGGCCGGCGATGATCCCGCGGGTCCGCTGCCGCACGCCGGTCGCGCCGAGCGCGGGCACCGAGAGGACCGCGACGCCGTGCACGGCGTTGGCATGCGCCACGACCGGGCGTTTGCCGACATGCAGCGGAAGGTCGGTCAGATAGACGACGAGATCCCATTCGCGTTCGATCAGAAGGTCTCTGGTGGCATCGACGATTTCGGCGTCGCCGGCCGGCGGCTGTACGAGACCGGCCTCGACCAGGTCGATCTGCCAACGCGCACCGGGGAACGTCGTCTCGACGTGTTCGGCCAGGCCGGCATCGACGAGCTTGCGCGCGAGACCGATGGCCTGCCCCGGCGCGGCGACGACGCCGAGGACGACGACGGGTTCATCCGGGGAATCCGGCCCGGGCGGCGGACAGGCGGAAGAGTCCATGGATGGTTCCGGATTCAGGCGAACCGGCCCGCGAGAGCGCGGAGGGTGCTCTCGATCCCCTTGCCGTTCTTCTTGTCGTAGCCCATGAGTTCGATGATCTTCGGCAGCCGGAGCGTCGAGTAGTCGAAGGTCTCGGTCACGGCGGTGGTGGTCGGTGAGGTGGACTCGAGCTCCCACCGCCAGCGGTGACCCATCGGATGCTGCCACTCGACGACCCGGCCGGGTTCGAAGTCGGTGACGGTGGAGGTGATCTTGTACGGCACGCCGTACTGCTTCATCCCGACGCTGAAACGCGCCCCGCGGGTCAGCGTCTCCGGCCCGCTCACGGGGGTGTCGCGCACCGTGCCCGAGCCGTCGAGCTCGGGATGCCTGTGCGGGTTGGACACGAGCGCGAACACATCGGCGGCCGGGGCGTTCACGACGACCCGACGCGAGACCTTGTGCGGCCCGGCGTCGACGGTGGTGACGGGTTCAGAAGCCATGCGGTCAACGTTACGCACCTCTGCGGGCCCGCGCCGAAACCGCGGCCGGGCACCAGGACGCCGGGCCCGGTGGGCGGTCAGTCGGTGGTGCGCTTGCGCCGCGGCTGCCACACGACGAGTGCGTTGGTGCGCGGTACGGGCACGAGTTCGCCACCACGCCGGGCCCGCGACGCCTGCACCTCGTCGGTGAGTTCGCGGACGCGGTGCTGGAGCGCCTCGACCTGATTGCTGAGGTCGATGATGCGCTTGATACCGGCGAGGTTGACGCCTTCCTCCTGCGAGAGACGCTGGATCTCTCGCAGGAGTTCGACATCGCGGGACGAGTAGCGGCGTCCGCCGCCACTCGTCCGCTGGGGGGTGACCAGACCCAGTCGGTCATAGGTGCGCAGGGTCTGCGCGTGCATACCGGCGAGTTCGGCGGCCACCGAGATCAGAAAGGTCGCGCCGTCGGCGTCGAAGTTCTTCTGGCCGGCCATCGCTCATCGCCCCCAGTCCGCCCGCGGATCGAAACCACTCGCCCGCTCGGCCTGGTCGTAGGCGCGCATCGCCTCGACCGCGGCCTCGTCCAGCTTGTTCGGGACCGCGACCTTCACGGTGACGAGCAGATCGCCTGCCCCGCCGGAGCGCTTGGGCACTCCGCGACCGCGCACGCGCAGCGTGCGTCCGTCGGTGGTGTTCGGCGGGATCTTCACCCCGACCGATCCCTCCAGGGTCGGCACCGAGACGGTCGCTCCGAGAACGAGTTCGGAGATCCGTACCGGCAGTTGCACCCGAAGGTCGTTGCCGCTGCGGGTGAACTGCTTGTGCGGGGTCACGTGCACGACGACGTAGAGGTCGCCCGATGGGGCGCCACGCCGGCCGGCCTCGCCCTGTCCGGCGAGCCGGATGCGTTGTCCGTCCTCGACGCCGGCGGGGATCCGCACGTTGATGGTGCGCGCGCGGACCTTCACCCCGCTGCCGTCGCAGTCGGTGCATGGATCGTCGATCCGCGAACCGGTGCCCTGGCAGTCCTGGCACGGCTCACTGAAACCGAATGCGCCCTGATTGCGGCTCACGAATCCGGAGCCGTTGCAGTTCGCGCACACCCGCGGACTCGTCCCGGGCTTGGCGCCCGAACCGTGGCAGGTGGTGCAGGGCGACGGGCTGGTCACCCTGAGTGGGACGGTCGTGCCGAGCGCGGCATCGGAGAACGAGAGCGTCGTCTCGGTCTCGAGATCCTTGCCGCGACGCGGGCGGCTCGCCGTCGAAGTACGTTGCGTTCCGCCGCCGCGGTTGAACAGTCCGTCGAAGATGTCGCCGAAACCGCCTCCGCCGCCACCGGTCTGCGCCCCGCCGAACAGGTCGCCGAGGTCGAAGTCGTTACCGCCGCCGGTGGTGTAGGTGTTTCCGCCGCCGGGGAAACCGCCCGGGAAGCCGTTGCCGCCGCCGCGGAATCGTCCGCCGGCGAACATGGCGCGCGTCTCGTCGTATTCCTTGCGCTTCTCGGCGTCGCCGAGCACGCTGTGGGCTTCGGACACCCGCTTGAAGCGCTCTTCGGCCGCGGTGTCACCCGGGTTGGCATCCGGGTGCAGCTCGCGCGCGAGCTTGCGATAGGCCTTCTTGATCTCTTCAGCCGAAGCGTCAGAAGCAACGCCCAGGTCCTTGTAGAAGTCGTGTTCTAACCACTCACGTTGTGGTGCCACCAGACGTCACCTCCTTTGAGTTCTGTTGTCTGGGTTGGTTTTTTCAGTTGGGGACACCCGCTCCCCGAGGTGCGAGCCGACCATCTGCTCCCTGAGGTGCGAGCGAAGCGAGCCACGAAGGGTTCGTCGCCCTTCGTGGCTCGTCGCTTGCGCTCCTCGCACCTCAGGGATCAGTGGTGAGTTCGCCCACTCAGGATCGAGCGACGGTCGCTCTATTGTGCACCGGGTGCGTCGCCCGCAGGGGCAGGATCGGTGACCGTCACCATCGCGGTGCGGATCACCTTCTCGCCCAGGCGGTAGCCGCATCGGTACACCGATCCGATCACCGGATGCGCCCCGGTGCCGTCGTGCTGCACGGCTTCGTGGAGTTCGGGGTCGAACTCGTCACCGGCCGCACCGAAGGCCACGAGACCTTCGGCGGCCAGCACCCCGGTCAGCTTGTCGGCGACGGAGCGCAGCGGACCGCTGTCGAGGTCGCCGTGCTCGCGGGCACGGTCGAGGTCGTCGATGATCGGGAGCAGCTTGTCGATCAGGATCTGCTTGCCGTAGGCGACCGAACCCTGCTTCTCCTCGGCGGCACGCCGCCGGAAGTTGGCGAATTGGGCTCGCTCGCGCTGCAGGTCGGCGGTCAGTTCGGCGACCCGGGCATCCGGTTCGCCCGCTGCCCCGTCCTCCTGCTGCTCGTCACTGGTCTGCTCGTCGACTACCGGTCCGGCGTCGGCCGGGCCGGGTCCGGCGGCCGGCTCGTCGCGCACCTCACCCGTTTCCGGGTCGATGCGACGACGGTCGGTCACCGTCACCGGCTCCTCGCCGGACCCATTCGCCGAATGGGCTCCTGCGGTCACTTGTTCTCCTTCGAGTCCGCGTCGTCGACGACCTCGGCGTCGACGACGTCCGGGTCACTGTCGGCCGCGGCGGCCTCACCGTTGGGGGACTCGGCAGCGGCGTTGGCGTAGATCGCCTGGCCGAGGGCCTGCGACTCCTCCGACAGCTTCTCGATCGCGGACTTGATCGCTGCGGTGTCGTTGCCCTTGAGCGCTTCCTGCGCTCCGGCGACGGCCGCTTCGACCTTCTCCTTCAGCTCCGCCGGGACCTTGTCCTCGTTCTCCTTGAGGAACTTCTCGGTCTGGTGGACCAGCGACTCCGCCTGGTTGCGGGTCTCGGCCTCCTCGCGGCGCTTGCGGTCCTCGTCGGCGTGAGCTTCCGCGTCCTTGATCATGCGGTCGATCTCGTCCTTGCTCAGGCCGGAACCGTCCTGGATGCGGATCGAGTTCTCCTTGCCGGTGCCCTTGTCCTTGGCGGTGACGTGCACGATGCCGTTGGCGTCGATGTCGAAGGTCACCTCGATCTGCGGGACACCCTGCGGTGCGGGGGCGATGCCACCGAGCTCGAAGCTGCCGAGCAGCTTGTTGTGCGACGCGATCTCGCGCTCACCCTGATAGACCTGGATCTGCACCGACGGCTGGTTGTCCTCGGCGGTCGTGTAGGTCTCCGACCGCTTGGTCGGGATGGTGGTGTTGCGCTCGATCAGCTTGTGCATCACGCCGCCCTTGGTCTCGATGCCGAGGGACAGCGGGGTGACGTCGAGCAGCAGCACGTCCTTGACCTCACCGCGGAGCACACCGGCCTGCAGTGCGGCGCCGACGGCGACGACCTCGTCCGGGTTGACGCCCTTGTTGGGCTCGCGGCCACCGGTCAGTTCCTTCACCAGATCGGTGACGGCCGGCATACGGGTCGAACCACCGACGAGCACGACGTGGTCGATGTCGCCGACGGAGATGCCCGCATCCTTGATGACGGCCTGGAACGGTGCGCGGGTGCGCTCCAGCAGATCAGAGGTGATCTTCTGGAACTCGCTGCGCGAGAGCTGCTCGTCGAGGAACAGCGGGTTCTTGTCGGCGTCGACGGTGATGTAGGGCAGGTTGATCGAGGTGCTCTGCGAGCTCGAGAGTTCGATCTTCGCCTTCTCGGCAGCCTCACGCAGACGCTGCAGGGCCATCTTGTCCTTGGTCAGGTCGATGCCCGAAGTGCTCTTGAACTTCTCGACGAGCCAGTCGACGACGCGCTGATCCCAGTCGTCACCACCGAGGTGGTTGTCACCGGAGGTCGCACGAACCTCGACCACGCCGTCGCCGATCTCGAGCAGCGAGACGTCGAAGGTACCGCCACCGAGGTCGAAGACCAGGATGGTCTGCTCCTTCTCGCCCTTGTCGAGGCCGTAGGCCAGGGCGGCCGCGGTCGGCTCGTTGACGATGCGGAGCACGTTGAGGCCGGCGATCTGACCGGCTTCCTTGGTGGCCTGACGCTGTGCGTCGTTGAAGTAGGCCGGGACGGTGATGACCGCGTCGGTCACGTCCTCACCCAGGTACGACTCGGCGTCGCGCTTGAGCTTCATGAGCGTGCGCGCGCTGATCTCCTGCGGGGTGTACTTCTTGTCGTCGATCTCGACGGTCCAGTCGCCTTCGCCCATGTGGCGCTTGACGGAGCGGATGGTGCGGTCGACGTTGGTGACCGCCTGGTTCTTTGCGGGCTGGCCGACCAGCACCTCGCCGTTACGCGCGAACGCGACCACCGACGGGGTGGTCCGTGCGCCTTCGGCGTTGGCGATGACGGCGGCTTCGCCGCCTTCGAGCACGGCCACCACCGAGTTGGTGGTACCGAGGTCGATTCCAACAGCACGAGACATGTTTGGCTTCCTCCTAGTTTGCGGGTGTGCACCCGAGTCCTTGTCCCGAGGTCTCGAGACCGCGGGGATGTCGTGGTGAAACTCTGCGGGACCGGACTTCAGTGCGTCCGACTCATGTCCTACTGAAAAAGCGGGTCCGAGTCAAACCTACTTGAGTCTGGATCACTCAGGTTTCTCGAAGTGTGTAACGGGCCCCCTCGCCGGATTGTTCCCGGATCGGCCAAAAAAGTTGAGCGGGGTTCGCTCACGTGCCTCGACCCTTGACACCCGGGGGTCGGCACGGCAGATTTCAACAGGAACCATGTGATTCAACTTGGAGCAGCCGTCAACGCGGCGCCCCACAAGACTCGAGGACGGCCGATGACGCCACGCCCGCCACTCCCCGACGCCGCTTCGCCCGAACGTCCTCTACGGATCGCCGTGTGGGGACCGGGTGAGGTCGGGGGCGCGATCATCCGCGCCGCCGTCGCCGATCCCGCCTTCGACATCGCGGGCGCACTCGTCCACAATCCGAAGAAGGACGGCCGCGACATCGGCGAGCTGGTGCGCATCGACCCCATCGGGGTTCCGGCCACCACCGACCGCGACGCGATCAAGGCACTCGACGTCGACTGTGTCGTGGTCACACCTGCGCCGGCCGCGGTGCTCAAGGGCCTCGACGACGACGTCGTCGACCTGCTCGCGTCGGGGAAGAACGTGGTCGCCACCGCGGCCTATCACAACGTGTCGATGCCGAACTGGATGAGCCCGTTCCGCAAGTCGCCGCAGCAGCTGCTCGAGGCATGCCAGAAGGGCGGTTCGACGCTGCACGGGACCGGCGTCCATCCCACGTTCATCGTCGAACGGCTGGCGATGACGATGGCCACGGCGATGTCGTCGGTCAGCCACGTCCGATCGGTGGAGGCGGTCGACTTCACCAGCGCGGGCTCGATGTGGGGCGGTCTCGGCGCACTGGGTTTCGGCGCCGACCTCGAGTCCCTGGGCCCGGATTCGCCGGTCGCCCGCGGGGGCGATCTCTACTACGGCGACCTCACCGGCAACGTCGCACATGCGCTCTACGGTTCGGACAGCTCCGAGGTCCGCGTCGAGACGTCGCTGCGGGCTCTTCCCGCCGCCGCCGACGCCCAGGTCGGCAAGACAACCATCAAGAAGGGAACCGCGGCTGCGCTGCACCTGACCCATCGCGGATACCTCGGCGATCACCACTTCTTCACCAACGAGGAATGCTGGTACCTTGCCGCCGCAGACGTCGTCTACCGCGGCGACGATCTCCCCTTCGGCGGGTTCACCAGTCCGATCGCCTATACGCTCGTCGTGAGCGGCGAGCCGGCCGAGATCCGCACCCAGATGGAGTTCGGTGTCGGTGCGGGCCACACGAATCCGATCACCACGGCATCCGTGCGAGCGGTGCTCGACTCGATTCCCGCGGTCGTGGCCGCCGAGCCGGGAGTGCTCATCGACGACATCGGCCCGCACTACAAGCACGACGACCGGGTCCGGCTCTCGTGAGCGACTCGACGCGACCCGAGGTCGAGGCGTGGAACGGTCTCGTCGATGCGCTCCGGACCGCGGGCGACAAGCTCGCCTCGGACACGGCCGGCCTCAGCCCGCTCGAACAGGCCGATGGTTATCGCGCCCTCATCCGCGGATTGTCGAATCAGTTGTCCCGCTTCGACGTCGACCGAGAACGGCCCGAACTGGTGTCGTTCAACGGGTGGCGTCACAAGTTCCTGATGGACAACCCGGATTTCCGCTACTGGGTCGCCGACGTGCGAAGCGATCGGTCATATCGCATCCGCGGGAATCGCGGCGACGCCGTCTACGTTTCGATCACCGCCTACCGACGCACCGGAGGTATCGGTTCGGGCGGCATCAGTTCGGAGTCGACCGCCCGGATCGACAGCGACACGATCGTCTTCGACGACGACGGGTCGTTCGAGATCCTCGTCGGCGGTGATGCCGGGATGGACTGCGGCGCAGACCATCTGGATCTGCCCGAGAAGTCCTCGGTGATCTGGGTGCGCTTCTTCCACGACGACGTCTCCCACGGCGAGGCGGGACGATGCAGCATCGAACCACTCGCCGATCCACCGACCCCGCCACCGCTCGACCCGACGAAGTTCTGCACTCAGTTGGGCACGCTCGGCACCATGACGTCGATGCTGCCGACGATCTTCGAGGTGTCCACCAAGGACGACCGCAACCCACCGAACACGATGCGGCACTGGTCGGAGATGTCGGGCGGCGCGGTGTTCACCGAACCGGGCATCCACTACCTCCGGGGCGGCTGGCAGCTCGAACCCGGGCAGGCGCTGGTGATCGATGGGGACGTGGTCGACTGCCGATACTGGAACATCCTCGCCTACAGTCGATTCCTGAACTCGCTCGACTTCCGCTACCGGCCTGTCTCCTACACGGGCGGCACCGCAACCGTCACCGACGGTCGGTACCGTTTCGTCGTCGCCGCCGAGAATCCACACCCCGAGGATCCGGGTTCCGCGGACTGGATCGACACGGAGGGCAGGGAATTCGGCATCGTCGTGATGCGATTTCTGCAGCCCGTCGACACCCCCACCCTTCCCTCAGCCCGGGTCGTCGGGCTCGATGAACTGCGAGATCCTCGATGACGCGCTGGGTGCCGCCGGAGCGCACCGAGACAGCACAGCACATCTACGCTGCGGCCGAGGCGGACCGCGCGGCCGATCCCGACCGTTACCGGCTCGGCGCCGAGATCGCGGACCGGCTCGTCGAACGAGCAACGGGTGAGCACGGCATCGAGGGGCTGGGCGATCCCTCTCAGTGGCGACCGGGCCTGGAGCGGTATCTCGAGTCGGCAGACGCGGACGGTCGACTGAACGCGGTCGGGATTCGCCACGCCCAGGACGCGGCTGTCGGGAAGCTGCGCGCCCGAGCGATCTTCGACAAGACGCTGCGGGCCGATCCCGCTGTGGCGCAACGGTCCCTCACCCCACCGATCGTGATCATCGGTGGGTGGCGCACCGGGACGACGTTCCTGTTCCGCCTCCTGGCCCGCGACCCACGGCTGCGGGCACCGCGTCCGCTGGAGCTGTACGCGCCCTGGCGGGCCGCCCGGATGACCTCGGAAGAGCTCGAGCGTTCCGTCGACGACCAAGCACGTCAACCGAATCCCCTGCACGTGCTCAACCCGTCGATGGCGGCGGTGCACGACTCCGGCCCGGCCCTCCCCGAGGAGTGCGTCCTCGGCATGGGAACGACCATGCGCAACTGGGGATTCGCCTCGACGATGCGCCTCGATGGTTACGCCACGTGGCTCGCGACCCAGGACTTCGCCGCCGAGTACGACGCCCATCGAACGATGTTGCAGATCCTCGACGACGGGTCGGCCCGTCGCTGGTTGCTCAAGGCGCCCGCGCACACTCCCGAACTCGCTCACCTCGCCTCGACGTATCCGGGTGTCTGCATCGTCCACCTGCACCGCGACATCGTGGAGACCGTGGCATCCGGGGCCAGCCTGTTCGCGACCTACCGGTCGACCTACAGCGACGAGGTGGACGGCCACGATGTCGGACGATTCCAGGTCGAGCAGTCCGAACGGTGGTTCCGGCGTGCACTCGACTTCCGGTCCTCGCCCGCGGCCGCGTCGGCGACCATCCTGGACCTCGACTACCGGGACCTGGTGGCGAGCCCCGCGACCACGGTCGGCCGGGTCTACGCCGCGGCCGGGATCGACCCGCCGGACGTCGCCACACTGCTCGCCGAACACGAAGCCGCGCAACCCCGCCACGGCAAGGGCCGACACCGGTACACACCCGAGGAGTTCGGCATCGACCCCGACGCACTCCGTGAACGGATGGCGTTCTACACCGATGCCCTGACCGTCCAGCGGTGACAACCCCAGAGGTTCAGCGTCGTCGGGTGAGCACCAACCGGGCACCCGCATCGAGGACGAAGCCGAGGATGCCGATCACCACGATCAGAGCGGCGACCTGGTCGTACGCGAGCTGATCGCGGGCGTTGAGGATCTGGTAGCCGAGACCCGAACGCACGCCGAGCATCTCGGCGGGTACCAGAACCACCCAGGCGATGCCGAGCGCCACGCGGATGCCGGTCTGCACGTTGCCGCGGATCGCCGGGATCACCACGGCCGTGAGGACTTCGGTTCGGGTGGCATGGAACGATCGCGCGACCTCGACGAAACCGGGGTCGATCGACTTCACGCCGGCCGCCGTGTTGATGACGATCGGCCAGATCGCCGCGATGGCGATCAGGAAGATGACCGGTTCGTTTCCGATCCCGAACACCATCACCGCGACCGGAGCCCACGACAGCGGCGAGATCATCCGCAGGAAGGCGACGATGGGGTTCGCGGCGCGCTCCGCGGTCAGGCTCAGCCCGATCAGCAGGCCCAGCGGGAACCCGAGCACGACGGCGATCAGCAGTCCGATCGACAACCGCCACAGGCTCAGTCCGATGTCGGGCAGCAACACCCCGCGATCGAGGAGTTCCAGCATCGCCGGGAACACCTGTTGCGGGGCGAACTGGCGGGCGAGGGAGTCCGCAGCGGGGACGACTGTGGTCGTCGCCCACCAGATCGCGACGAGCACCGCGATCGCGATCAGCGGTGGGGCGACGGAGGAGCCGGTTCGCCGGCGCGGGGCCGCCGCGGTCTCGTCCTGGGTCAGCAGCGTCATGGCGTCACCTGTTCGGTTCTCGTGAGATCGGCGGGTAGTCCGAGAGCGGCCGCACCACCGCGCGTTCCGATGGCGCTACGGATGAATCGGTCGTCGACGAGGTCGGCGTGGACGGTGGCCGGATCCAGGCGCCCGAGGAAGCGCCGATCACCGTCGACGAGGGTGTTGTCCATCTCGGTGACGAGCCGCTCGGTGAAACTCGCGAACGGGAAGGGTTGGAATCCGAGTCGCTGCGGCTGCCAATCGACATTGCTCACGGCGAAGTCGGCCGGGTCGTAGGTGAGCGCCTTGGCGATGGCCGGTTTCGGTTGCGGGAGATACCCGCCGGCGAGTTCCGCGGCGGCTCGGGGACGATCGAGGTCGATGTGGTGCTGTGCCGCAACCACGGAGTCAGCGAGGGATTGGACCGCCGCGGGGCGTTCGTCGATGGCCGCCTGGTGGACGAGGAGCGCGCAGCAGGCGTGCTGGCGCCACACGTCGCCGAGAAAGGTGTGGATACGGCCGATCTTGCGTACCTGGGCCATCGCGTTGAACGGATCGGCCACGACGTAGCCGCCGATCGATCCGTTCGCCAACGCCGGCACCATGTCCGAGGGGCTCATCACGATCAGTTCGACGGTCTTGTCACCTCGGGACGCCCCGGTACGGATGACCGGCCGCAGTCCGTGGGTCCGCAACATCCGCTGCAGGATGATGTTGTGGATCGACCACCACGCCGGGATGGCCACCTGGGCGCCGGCGAGTTGCTCGAGGTCGACGATGTCGGGCGCCACGGTCAGCGCCGATCCGTTGGTGTGATTCCAGCCCAACACCTGCACAGGGCTTTTCATCGCGTAGCGGAGTGCCACCGCCATCGGCATCAGCAGATGGACGACGTCGACCTTGCGCGTCACGAAGGCCTCTGCGAGCGAGGACCAGCTCCGGAACAGCACGGGTTTCGTCGAACTCACCGCCGCCGGGTCGTAGAGCCCCGCGGCGTGTGCGACGAGAAGCGGTGCCGCATCTGTGATCGGGAGGTAGCCGACCCGCAGCGCATCGGACGCACTCGGTGGCGCTGCCGTGGCGGCCCGGCCCAGACCGACGACGCCGCCGATGCCGCCCGCCACGGTGAGACCACCGACCCCGGCCAAAAGCAGTCGGCGTGAGATGGGCGCGTTCACACCTGCTGCCCCACCTGGTGACCGAAGTGCGTCAGGATCTCCGCGCGCCGGTCGGGATCGGCGCGGCCGAGACCGGCTTCGAGCCGCCATTCCCCACCGATCCGACCCGCCTCGGACAGCAGGACGATCCGGTCGGCGAGTTCGAGCGCCTCGTCGACGTCGTGCGTGACGAGGACGACGGTGATTCCCAGTTCGGCGGCCAATTCGGCCAGCCAACTGCGCAATTCGCCGCGCACGGCCGGATCGAGGGCGCTGAACGGTTCGTCGAGCAGGAGCAACCTGGGCCGGATCGCCGCCGCGCGGATGATCGCCACGCGTTGCGCCTGACCGCCCGACAGCTGATCGGGATAGCGGTCGGCGAGACCGTCGAGCCCGAAGCGGCGCAGCAGACCGAGTGCGTAGTCGTTCTCGAACGACGCACGGTGCGCGGCAAATCGTCGTCCGAACCGGATGTTCTCCGCCACGGTCAGCCACGGCATCAGCAGCGCTCGCTGGAAGACGACCCCCGTGTGAGGTCGCGCGCCGCCCGAGGTGTCCTGCCACTCCAGGCTGCCGGCATCGAGGGTCTCGAGACCGGCGAGCACACGCAAGAGCGTGGTCTTTCCGCTGCCGCTGCGGCCGAGGACGGCCACGAACTCCCCGTCCTCGACGGTGACGTCGATGCCCGTCAACACAGATGTGCCGCGAAAGGCTTTGCGGCCACCGACTATTCGAACTGCGCGAGTTCCCACCGCAGTTGTCCTTCCGAAGGTGATTGGATGGGGATGAAAGCTGTCTCCCGGAACCGCCGGTTGGTGGCGCTCGCGGTCGCATAACCCGCACCGCCGCGGACGGTCGCCTCGAGCCGGGAGGCCGCCACCGCGGTACGGGCGGCGTCGAGGCGCAATCGGATCAGATCGGCCGGCGACGGTGTCGTCGGATCGGCGGCGAAGGTCGCAAGACGTGCCCGTATCGACTCGAATTCGGCAGTCCGGTCGTCGAATTCGGCGCGGAAAACCTCGTTGACCCCGGCCAGCGACCCGACGGCACCGTCGAGGGCGGCACCGATGGCTCCGCTGCAGAATGCGGACTGCAGCAGCAGGAAGACCGGTCGTATCCCCCGGACGAACGCGGTCAAGTCATCGGAGATCACGCTTTCCGCGGCGATCGTCACGTCGACGAGCTCGAGGGACGTCGAGGCTGTGGATCCCAAACCGATCAGGTCCGGCGCGGAACGGATCTCGACACCGGGCGCGTCCGCGTCGACGACACCGACGAGGGTCGTGTCGCCGGTGCGCACCGGCAGGACGATCAGCGACTCGTCGTAGACGTTCGACGCCCAGCGGATGGGCCCCGTCGCCACCACGCCCGCCCGGCCGCGACGCCCCGTGATGGGTACCTCGCCGAGACCGGCCACCTGTTTCAGACCTGCCGCCATGGCCGTCACACCGATCCGCTCGCCACTGAGGAGTGACGCGAGGTGTCTCTCTCGCAACGGCTCCGGCGATCGGGCGACGTACTCGATCGCCATCCGCTGAGCCCACAGCGAGAATCCGGCCGACAGGCTCACCGCCGACACACGTTCGAGGACGTCGATCATCGACGCCAGCGACCCGTCGACCACGCCCCGGCCCAGGAGGCCGGCCGCACCGGCCGCGGCGATGTCGACCCGGGTGTCGGTGTGGCCGGCGTCGAGGTCGCGGGCACGATCGGCCACGGACGCGACGACCTCGCCGAGCTCATCGGTCAACGTCGGCGCCATACCGGTCAGCCCTGCAGACGGTGGAGGCGATCCACCGGGGTCGAGACGACCTCGCGAGCGTGACGGACGGCTGCCTCGTCCGGGGCGTCGTAGAAACACAGGCACTTGTCGGTGTCCTCGCGGACATAGGTCCGCAGGAAGCTGACCTCGGGGACGTCGGCGTACTTCGGCGAGTTCGCCTTCTTGCGGGCCAGGTAGGTCTCCATGTCGATGGCTTCGGGGATGTCCCACTCGACGAGATAGCCGGCGGTCGGGCGCGCCTTCTTCAGCTCGTCCAGGTCCGCGCCGACGAGCCGGACCTCGTCCGGACCGGCAGCGACGATCCCCCGGAGGGCCTCGACCTCGTCGAGGCCCACGGCCCGGCACCCCTCGAACTCCGCGATTGCGAACAACCTCGCGGCGCCTTCGGTCACCTGCGTCTCGATCAGTTCGCCGCCGGCGGTCCGGAGATGCGCGTCGAGTCCTTTGATGAGTTCCTCGACTGTGCCCGCATCACTGTCGGCAGGTTCGAGTTCGTAGAGGAAGAGCGCCATGGCTGAGCCTTTCTGCGTCGGTGTGCCCGCTGGTGACCGGACCGACCCTGGCATAGACAGACCGGTCTGTCTATGGGCTCTCGTGGTTTACGCTTGGCGATGTGAGCAAACCCGCACAGGCGAGCACCGGCCGCGCGACCGCTGCTGCCGGGCCCGGCAGCCCGGCCGACCGACTGCTCGCCACCGCGACCGAACTCTTTGCCGCACAGGGCATACGGTCGGTCGGCATCGATCTGCTGCTGCGTGCCTCCGGCGTGGCCAAGGCGAGTTTGTACAACGCCTACGGCTCGAAGGACGGGTTGGTCGTGGCCTATCTGGAACGTTTGGATCAGGCTGATCAAAACCGGTGGTTCGAGGCGACGAAGGCCATGAGCGATCCTCGCGAGCGCATCCTGGCCTTCTTCGACCTGGCCATCGCCGGGGCCCCGACTCGCAATTTCCGCGGCTGTCAGTACGCCAATGCCGCGACCGAGTTCCCCGACACCGATCTGCCTCCCATCACGGCGCATCGTGCGTGGCTGCTCGACACCCTCGGCGACAACCTGGGCACACTCGGCGACCCGGAGCCCGACACGACCGCGCGACAGATCCAGGTGGTCTACGACGGTGCGCTCTCGGGGTCGAAGATGGCACGCTCCACCGCTCCCATCGAGACCGGGAAGCAGTTGGTGGAGGCGTTGCTCGACCGCACCATCGGGTGAGCCCGGCGTTCCCCACCCTGGCGGGGGACATCAGGGCTACCGTCGATGCATCCCGTCGACGCGGAGGTGGTGATGAACGCAGCCACACCGAGCGATCCGCGATGGGTGCCGTGGCGGGTGGCTCCCGAGTCGGGGTTCGTCGTCGACGATCCGACCGGGCAGGGTGATGTCGACATCGTGCAGATCGATGAACGGCAGTTCTTCGTGCGCAATGCCTTTCGATACCACGAACCCGCCGTCGAGGAGTACCTCGTCGGACAACTGGTCGATCGGGGCACGACGAAGGCCGAGGCGCTCAGGGCCGTCGACACCGCCCGCACGTTCCTCCCCCGCGAGGACAACCCGACCGACCTCGCCTCGATCCCCCAGTTCCTGCGCTGGTTCGAGAACCCTTACGGTCTGCATTCCCTGGCGGCCCTGATTCACGACGAACTCATCACGGGCACCCCCAATTCCGGCGCGCTCGGTAGCGACACCCTGTCCGACCGCTTCTTCCGCGAGATGATGCGAACGTCCGGGGTTCCGTGGCTCAAGCGGTGGATCATGTGGTCGGCGGTGGCGCTCCGTACGCGGTGGGTCGCCGGCGGATGGCGACGCCTCAGTGTGGTCGTGTGGTTGTTGCTGAGTGTCGTCGGCATCGGCACGGCGGTCGGTTCGAGCGGGGCACTGCTCTCCGCTTGGTCATCGCCGACGTCGTCGCCGTCGATCTCGCTCGCGCTCGCTCTGCTGATGATCTTCGTCGCCGCGCCGCTGTGGGGACGGCAGTGGGCGGCGAGTCTCATTGCGGCCGTGGCCGCCCTGTGGGTTCTCCCCGCGGCGATCGTGGCGTACTTCGCCTATGCGCTGTATCTGTTGTCGGAGAATGTCGCTCGCACCGTCGGGCTTCGGTGACCGGCGCAGCCCCGATCGCGCCACATCAGCCCACGGAAGCCTCGTCGGGGTCGGCGAACCGACGAGCGACTCCGGCGAGGAAAACCGTCACCATCTCGACGAACAGACGTTCATCGGTCCAGCGGGCACCCTCCATCGAACCGGCCAGATCAGGATCGAACTGCTCCGGGTTCTCGAACGGGGCCATCGCCGGCCGCCCGGTGGCGACACACATCGCAGAGCCGATCGTCATCCGATGGACTGATTCCAGGATGAACATCTGCGAGTCGAGCGGCACGCCAGACAGTCCCAGGATTCGGCAATGTTCGGCATACAGCCGTTCCAGGAGCCCCCGGGGGAAGTATTCGACGACGATCGGCACCGCCCGCTGATGGGCGAGCAAGGCCTGACGGAACAGCACGCTCGCACTCACGAGCCACTGCTGCCAGTCCTCGCCGTCATCGGGGTCGGGCTGCCGCGGCGTCTCCGACACGACGAGGCGAGCGACAGCTGACAGGATCTCCGCCTTGTCGCTGAAGTGGTTGTACAGCGACGGCGAGCGGACGCCCAACCTCGCAGCCATCTTCTCCAGACTCAACGCCCCGGGCCCATCGGCGTCGATGATGTCCAGGGCGGCTCGAACAGCGTTCTCGCGCTGGATCATCGGCTTCCGGCCCATGGACTCCTACTTCCTTTGCCTCGACACCGAGAGTGTACGCGGACACCCTCTTGACGATTTATACTAACGGCACTAGTTTATTTAACGAGTGAGGCAGCTCACAGCCACCTTGAACCGTCCGTCGCGCCATCACCCGGAGCGACATCGCAATCACCTAGAAGAGGAGTGGGCAGTGGCAGTCGTCGATGCTCAACTACAGACGATCCAGGACCGGCGAACTCGTGCCCTACGGGCCCTGCTCGGCCATCTCGATGGAAAAGCAACCGATCAGGTCGCCGAGATCCAGCGTTTCGACGCGATCGATTATCACGATCCCGTGCGGGCCGAACTCGAACGCGATCGGATCTTCGGCGAGGTCCCGTTCATCGTCGCGCACTCGTCCGAGATTCCACGCCGCAACGATTTCCTCTCGATCGATCTGCCGCGCAACAAGATCGTCGTGGTACGTCAGCGCGACGGAGGCGTGAAGGCCTTCATCAACGCCTGCCGTCACCGAGGCGCCCAGTTGGTGACCGAGAAGTCGGGGACATGTCGCCTGTTCTCGTGTCCGTACCACCGGTGGTCGTACAGCCCGGACGGCACTCTTCGGACCGTCACATTGGACAGCACCTTCGGCGAATTCGACCGTTCGAAGTCGGGTTTGGTGGAGCTTCCGGTCGAAGAGCGGCATGGATTCGTCTGGGTGGTCGACAACGCGAACCGCGACATCGACGTCGCAGCCTGGCTCGGACCCGAGATGGATGCACTGATGTCCGAGTACCGAATCGCCGATCTCGTCAGTGTCGACCCGCATCCCTATGAGCGCCCGGTCAATTGGAAGATCATGCAAGACGGCTTCCTCGACAACTATCACGTGAAATACGCGCATCCCAATACCGCCGGAAAGATGCTGCACACCAACGCCGTCACCCTCGAGGACTTCGGACGGTCGTTCTGGTTCCTGACCGCACGCAAGACCATCGACCAGTTCATCGGCGCCGAGGTGGAATGGAGCCCGGCGATGGAAGCGCACACCATCGAGAGTTGCTTCCTGGCGCCGAACACGATGCTGCTCAAGCACGCCACCCACTTCGAGCTGTTGACATTCCGACCCGTCGGCGGGGATCCGAACCGCTCGATCATGGAGATGCGCATCCTGGCACCCAGCATCGAGGACAGCGGGCTCGAACCCGAACACTGGCAGCGTCGATGGGACAAGAACTGGGGCCTCCTCGTGTCCATCCTGCACGACGAGGACTTTCCCATCCTGGACAGTTCGCAAGCTGCGCTCTCGAGTCTCGATGCCGGGACCATGCTTCTGGGCCGCAATGAGATTGCGAGCCATCTGTTTCGACGTGAAGTGGACCGGTTGATCAGCGACACCGAGGACACCCGATGGCCGTCGACGTAGGCTGTCCCGACACCGACGTCTCCGATCTGGTGGAGCTGAACTGGCGTGACGGCCCTCCGGTCGAAGATGCGCGAGAGCTGCTGGACCGTGCGCGCCGCGTCGATGCGGAGATGAGCTTTGCCACGACCACCAGCGAGACACGACGACACCCGGTGTCATCCCGCACCGTCGAGGTCCGCACGCGGTTGCGCCGGTGGACAGCGCCGCGGACGGACCACGCCGCCCTCGCCGCCGTCCTCACCTTCACTCCGACCGCTGCCGGCGGTCCGATCGTCATGAGCGCCGTCGTCGACCCGGACTTCCGTTCCACCGGCGTCATCACTGCGGCTTTCGAGGCGCTGAGACACAGTCGCCACTGCACTTCGGGACTCGACGCCGATATCGTCGCCTGCGCCTTCGGGTCACATCCCGCCGCGCTGCGGGCCGCAGCCCGATTCGGCGCGAGGACTGTCGCCCAAAGAGATGTGCTGGTGCCCCACTCGCCGTTGAGGCCGCCGCCCGCAATCGGTGCCGATGGCATCCGCCCGGTCCCCTGCGGCACTGAGATCGGCGGTGGCGACACCCACTCGGTGTGGCAGCACTTCGACACCGGGCCGGCACCCGCCGTCTATGCGGCCACACGTGGTGCGGGCACGACCGCCGGATACTTCACTGTGGAACAGGGTTCCGAGACAACCCGTTTGACGATCCTCGGCGTACGCCCCGGTGCCGAACCTCTCGCCGCCACGCTCGACGACATCATCGGCGCAGCAGCTCCACTGGTACGCGACCGCGATCCCGCTCAGATCGAGGTCACCGCCGCGACCGATCACCGACCTCTGCTGGAAGCGCTCAGATACGCCGGCTTTCACCACGACCGCACCGATGTTGCGTTTGCTCTGCACATAGCACCCGACCTCGTCACACCCCACAAGTGAAGGACTCACCATGAACCACGACATCCTGCGCCCCCTGTCGGCCTGGGTCATCCGGCAACCCGACTCTCCGGTCATCGAATGCGACGGGTCGGCGCTCACCAGACGTGAACTGCACGATCGCTCCGAGCGAGTCGCGGAGTCCCTTGCCGCCCAGGGGATTCAGGCCGGGGATCGGGTCGCGATCATCGGTCGGCCCTCCGCCGACTGGGCGGTGGTCGCCGTGGGGATCATCAAGACCCGCGCGGTGTTGTGCCCGCTGAACGAGCGCAACGGTCCGGTCGAACTCTCCCAGGCCATCGCCGCACTGGAACCCAGTCTGATCGTGGCCGCGGAGGCTTTCCGGCCGGCAGTCGATGCGGTGGTCGCGGACCGCGACATCGCGACTCCGGTCACCGATCTCGAGGCGGTGGCCCTCGACACCGCACCGTCGACGCCGGTGACTCGGGAGAACCTGACGGTCGCCGGCGACGCCCCGGTTGCGATCTTGTCCACCTCCGGTTCCACCGGATCACCGAAAGGTGTCGTGTTCACCCATGATTCGCTGACGAACGCGTTCTTCGAATGGTGCCTCCAAGAGCCCGGATTCATGCGTGTCAGGTCGCTCAACGTGAGCTCGATGGCCTTCGGCGCCGGCCTGCTCAACGGATTCCTGGCCCCACTCGTGCTCGGTGGCAGCGCCGTCTTTCTCCCTGACTGGAATCCTCGGGTGGCCCTCTCGCTCATCCGCGACAGCGGTATCACCCACCTGGGCGCCACCACCATCTTCTACGAACAGATGGCGTCGGACCCGGAGTTCACCGATGCCGATCTGAGCTCGCTGACCGTGGCATTCACCGGCGGCAACCCGGTCACCACCGAACTGATCCGCGCGTGGGCAGCGAAGGGGATCGGACTCCGCCAGGTGTACGGCCTCACCGAGTCTCAATCGAACGCCACCGTGCCAACGGTCGAGATGGCGATCCATCACCCCGACAGCGTGGGACTCGGCGGTATCCTCAACACCTTCACAGTACGAACCGCTGATGGGAATGAGTGCGCCGCAGGCGAAGCCGGTGAGATCTGGATCTCCGGGCCCGGGCTCGCAGCCGGGTACTGGCGTGACGAGCAGCAGACGAGCGCCAACTTCGTCGACGGCTGGCTGCGCACCGGTGACGTCGCCGAACGAGACGAGGATGGTCTGCTGCGCATCGTCGGCCGCATCAAGGACGTGATCATCTCCGGCGGTATCAACATCTATGCGGCCGAACTCGAACGCGTCATCCTCGAACTCGACGGCGTCCTCGAGGTCGCGGTCATCGGCGTCGCCGACGCGCAGTTCGGGGAGGCCCCGGCGGTCTTGCTCCGCGCCGGCGGAGGGCTGTCAGCACAGGACGTCGTCACACATTGCCGATCCCGCCTCGCCCGGTTCAAGGCCCCCCGGTACGTCGAATTCGTCGCGGACCCGCTTCCGCGAACAGCCGGGATGAAGATCGACAAGGCGCCGCTCCGGAGCCGATACGCCGACCTGCCGTCGTGGGCCATCCCGGTCTCTGCGGACGCATTGCAGGGCAGCGCCTGATCGGTTCTTGTCGGTGGTCGGGTTTACCTTGGACTCATCAGTTGGGCCGGTCGTTTCGATCGGGTTGCAGCGTCTTGGGGGAGTCACTGTTGGGGCCATGGACCGATCTGCCGGGCGAGTTCCTCGCCGGGGTCGATCCTGCCCGCCCGGCCGATGCCGACACCGCCACCCACATGCAACGTTTGGGATCGATCCGTGCCGGGGAGTCGTATCTGGCGTGGTGCCGCTATCAGACCATCCTGGTGCTATGCGGCCGGTTGTTGAATTCGGTTGGCAACAGCTACATCTCTGATGGTTTCGGTGACATCGTGGCCCGGGTCTCGCGGGAGGCCGGGATCAGCCGCTACCGCGCCGGGGTGCTGGTCGACGAGGCGTTGTGTCTGCGTGACCGGTTGCCGCGGGTGTTGGAGACGTTGCGCGACGGCATCATCGGGCCGCACCAGATCCGCGAGATCATCGGCCGTACCCACCTGGTGGCCGATGACCACCTGCTCGACCCCGCCGACCCTGACAGTCGTCGGATCATCGAGGTGCTCGACGAATCGATCGCCGAGTTGCTGCGCTTTCGGTCCGGGTCGTGGTCGACGTCAGGTTTGCGCGACATGATCGACCGTCTGGTCTTCGGCCATGACGCCGACGCGGTCCGCGAACGGCGCCGCGAGGCGCTGGACAACCGTGGCGTGTGGACCGAGAACCACGGTGACGGGACCGGTGAGATCACCGCGGTGATGGCCGCCGAGAACATCCGCGCGTCCCAGGCGTCGGTGCGCGCGCTCGCGGCGTCGGTCTGTGACAGGGATGGACGCACCCTCGGGCAACGAAAGTCCGACGCCACATACGCGTTGCTCACCCGAACGGCGTTCGCGTGCGCGTGCGATCACTCCGACTGCACCGCACCACCGTTCAATCCTGCCGCCCCCGCCGGTGCGACAGCTGGTACCGAGGTCGTGATCCATGTCGTGACCGACGCCGCCACCCTGGCCGGCGGGTCCGGGCCCGGCTGGGTCGATGGGCACGGGGTGATCTGCGATGAGCATGTGCGCGATCTCGCCGCCCGGCCTGACGCGACGACCAGACCGGTCACCCCGGTGCGGACACCACCGTCGCATGTCGTCGCCGGCGGACCAGCCGGGAGCGGTGAGGGCGGATTCGACGACGACACCGGGCGAAGCGCGAACATCACCGCGCCACCGCAGGGTACCGAGGACACCGCCACCGGCCGTAGTGGCGATGCGTCGACACCCCCGGCTCCGGCCACACCGTCGACGTCGTCGGAGATCCTAATGGTCTATCCAGGTGCCCTGCCGGGTGACCCGTACCGGCCGACGAGTGCGTGTGCCGAGTTCGTGCGGGTACGGGACGGCTACTGCACCGAACCCGGGTGCACGCGTTCGGCGTTCACCGCCGACGTCGATCACGTCGCCGAGTACGACCACGCCCGGCCTGCCCGCGGCGGCGCGACCTCGAGTGAGAACCTCAACGCCAAATGCCGCGCCGGTCATCTGCACAAGACGCACGGGGATTGGACCGATGTGCAGTACCGCGACGACGAGGGCCGTCTGGTCACCGAATTCGTGACGCCGGAAGGTTTCGTGATCCCCGGCGTGGCCGAAACCCTCGAGGATCTCTTCCCGAACCTACGTCGCATCCGATTCGAGCAAGCCGCGAAAGCCCCACCGACACCGCGGATCATCGTGCCCGACCACCACGGCCGACCACCACGCACGATCACCGAACGAACCGCCGCGAAACACGCGAAGCGGCGAGAAGAGCGTGCCCGCAACAAGACACAGCGCGACAAGAATCGACGGGCCCGGACCGAAGCAGCCCACCATCAACCGCCAACAGGAGACGACGACCCGCCACCGTTCTGACAAGGCCGACACCCCGGCGGAACGTGGTGGTCCACGCACCCGCCGGGGTGTTGACTGATAGTGCCTGTGGTCAGGCCGCGCTGACCTGCTCGCCGACGGCCGGCTCCAGCGCCTGCGCCTGCGCAACGATCTCGGCGACGTCGGTCATCGGCCGCACGTCGAGAGCGTCGAGCACCTCGGCCGGCACATCGTCGAGGTCGGGCTCGTTGCGCTGCGGGATGAAGATGGTCTTCAGCCCGTTGCGTTGCGCGGCAAGCAGTTTCTGCTTGACCCCACCGATCGGCAGGACGCGCCCGTTGAGCGTGACCTCGCCGGTCATCCCGACATCGCTGCGCACCTGACGTCCCGTCGCCATCGACACCAGCGCGGTGACCATGGTGACGCCGGCACTCGGACCGTCCTTGGGCACCGCTCCGGCCGGAACGTGCACGTGGATGGTCTTGTCGAGCGCCTTCGGGTCGACGCCGAGTTGCTCGGCGTGTGCCCGCACGTACGACAGCGCGATCTGCGCCGACTCCTTCATCACGTCGCCGAGCTGGCCGGTCAGCTTCAGACCCGGCTCGCCCTCGGTCGCGTTGACCTCGATGAAGAGCACATCGCCGCCCATGCCCGTGACCGCGAGACCCGTTGCCACGCCGGGGACCGCAGTGCGTTCCGCCGACTCCGGGGTGAACCTGGGCCGGCCCAGGTAGTCGCGCAGGTCGGGCTCGTCGATGGTGACGGGTTCGCTCTCGCCCCCGTCCCCCGCTGCGACCGCGAGATTGGTCGCCGCCTTGCGGAGCGCCTTGGCCAGGAGCCGTTCGAACTGTCGCACACCGGGTTCACGGGTGTAGTTTGCCGCGATCTCACGTAGTGCCGCATCGGTGACGGTCACCTCGTCGGGGGTCAGCGCCGCGCGCTCGGCCTGCCGGGGCAGCAGGTAGTCGCGGGCGATGGCGACCTTGTCGTCCTCGGTGTACCCGTCGAGCGTGACCAGTTCCATGCGGTCGAGCAGGGCCGACGGGATGTTCTCGATGACGTTGGCGGTCGCGAGGAACAGCACGTCCGACAGGTCGAGGTCGAGATCGAGGTAGTGATCGCGGAAGGTGTGATTCTGCGCGGGGTCGAGGACCTCGAGCAGCGCGGCGGCCGGGTCGCCCCGGTAGTCCGAGCCCACCTTGTCGATCTCGTCCAGCAGCACAACGGGATTCATCGATCCCGCTTCGCCGATGGCCCGCACGATCCGGCCCGGCAGCGCGCCGACGTAGGTACGCCGGTGACCACGGATCTCCGACTCGTCGCGCACACCGCCCAGGGCGACGCGCACGAACTTGCGGCCCAGCGCCCGGGCGACGCTCTCACCGAGCGACGTCTTGCCGACGCCGGGAGGACCGGCGAGCACCATGACGGCACCCGACCCGCGTCCGCCGACGACCTGCAGGCCACGTTCGGCGCGACGGGCCCGCACCGCCAGGTATTCGACGATGCGGTCTTTCACGTCGTCGAGGCCGTGGTGGTCGGCGTCGAGGATCTCGCGCGCGCCCTTGACGTCCGTGGAGTCCTCGGTGCGAGTGTTCCACGGCAGGTCGAGGACGGTGTCGAGCCAGGTACGGATCCATCCGGTCTCCGGCGATTGGTCGCTGGCGCGTTCGAGCTTGCCCACCTCGCGGAGTGCGGCCTCGCGCACCTTCTCGGGCAGGTCGGCCTGTTCGACACGGCCGCGGTAGTCGTCGGCGCCCTCGGGCTCGTCCTCGCCGAGCTCCTTGCGGATTGCGGCGAGTTGCTGGCGCAGCAGGAATTCCTTCTGCTGCTTGTCCATCCCCGCGCGGACGTCCTCGGCGATCTTCTCGGTCACCTCGGACTCGGCGAGATGATCGCCCGTCCACTCGATGAGCAGGCGCAACCGCGCCGCGGTCACCGGCGTCTCGAGCAACTCGCGCTTCTGTTCGTCGGACAGCCACGACGCGTAGCCCGACGTGTCGGCGAGATCCGCCGGATCGGACATCTTGTTGACGGCATCGATGAGCTGCCAGGCCTCGCGGCGCTGCAGCATTGCCAGTACGAGCTTCTTGTACTCGCCGGCGAGTTCACGGTCTTCGTCGGTGACGTCGACGACGTCGACCTCGGTCACCTCGACCCACAGCGCCGCACCGTGACCAGGTGTCCCGGTCCCGATCTGCGCGCGCTGCTCACCCTTGACGACGGCTGCGATGCCGCCGCCCGGGATGCGGCCGACCTGAACGATCGACGCGATGACACCGTAGGTGGGATACCGGTCGTCCAGACGCGGCGCGACCAGCAGTTTCCCGGACTCGCTCGCCCGGGCGGCGTCGACCGTGGCCTGCGCGGCATCGTCGAGCGGGATGGGCACGACCATGCCGGGCAGCACGACGACGTCGGGAACGAAGAGAACCGGCAGTGAATATGTCTGCGACATGAAACCTCCAGAGTTAAGTCTGACCGACTCAACCCAGGTGGCAGGAATCTTGTTCCCGAGCGATTTATGCCAGGAGCGAACGGGTTGCAGCGACCCATTCGAACCCATCCGGATCGGTCAGCTCCCCGGCGTCGCCGCCGATCACCAGCCGATGGGAACCCGAACCGTCCGGCCGGACGCCCGCGTCCTTGGCCGCGGCCTTCCGCCCGTAGAGCGCCAGCTTGAGCGAGTTCTGCTCACTCTCGAACTCCACGTACTTCCGGCCGAAGCTCTTCGCCACGGTGAATCCGCGGCTCCCGTAGAACTCCTTCGTCGCCGCGACGTCGTCGACGCCGAGCAGCAGGACCAGATCGTCGACCTTGCGCTCGGGTGCGCCGCTCGGCTTCTTCGAGGAACTGGCGACCTTCCAGATCGTGCCGTCGGGCGCCTGAACCACGCCGCCGTACCCCCAGAAGGACTTCTTGGCGGGTTTGAGCACAGTGGCGCCGGCCTCGATCGCCGGTTGCAGGAAGGAGTCGGCGACCGTCGGGTCGGTGACCACCAGGGAGACCACGAAGCCGCGGAAGCCCGACGTCGGTGAGTCTCCGGTGCGGAAGCGCAGCCGGTCGCCGAGTCCGAAAGCTTTGTCGTAGAACGTCTGCGCCGTTGCAATGTCGGGAACTTCGAGTGTAAGTGCGTTGATGTTCGTCATGCTTCGACGCTAAGACGCCGACCCGCCCGGAGGCTTCTCGATTCCTGACCGGTCGCGAACCTCAGGTGAGATCGGCCGCGGCGCGGGTGGCGACCACGACGACCTGGGCGATCACCAGGACCGCGACGGCGACGAGAAATGCCGCAGTGGTCACGACGACTCCCGCAGCACCCTTGAGCGCGCCGGACACGGAGTCGACCCACGACGCGGAAAAGTGGTGTGACGGTGCGGTGTCGAGTGTCATGGCTGTCCCCTGCGTACTGAAGAGCAATCCCGGCCAAGTGGTCGGAGTCACAACACTCAATCACAAGTAAGTACTTCTGTGCCAGAAATCGACGCCAAGACTCACGCCGACGCGAACTCGGCGCCGTCGGCCGTCCGAAACCCGGCTCGCCACGAAGTGCGGTAGAACCGAGCCGACGCCCATCCGAGGAGCCTGCATGTCGATCCTGACCCCCACGACCACTCGCCAGCCGCTGGGCCGGGCCATCGCCCGCATCGCGCTCGGCGCCATCCTGGCGATCGCCGGTGTGGGTCATTTGACCGCACAGCGTGAGGAGTTCCAGGCGCAGGTCCCCGACTGGGTGCCGTTCAGCAAGGACTTCGTGGTGCTGGCCTCGGGCGGCGTCGAGATCGCCCTGGGCGCAGCCCTGATCGCGCTGCCCCGCCACCGCAAGGTGGTGTCGTGGATCGTCGCGGCATTCTTCGTCGCCATCTTCCCCGGCAACATCAACCAGTACGTCGAGCACATCGACGCCTTCGGCCTCGACACCGACCAGAAGCGCCTGACGCGACTGTTCTTTCAGCCGCTCCTCGTGATCTGGGCCATCGCGGCCGGCACCGGGGAACGCCGGACCTAACCCGCCCGGGTCGCCGCGTCCTGGCACGCGGCGTCCACGCCGGCACGTATCTGCGGCTGCACCTCGGTGCTCGAGCGGATCGTGCACGCCGCCACGATGCCGCCGACCGCGCAACACGCCGCGCAGATGTACATCGCTGCCCGAAAGCCGTCGCCGAGAGGATCGCCGGGACCCGCGTCGATCCCGGCCACGGCCGGCAGCACCGCCACCGCGAGCAGTCCCGCGAGACGCGCCACCGCGTTGTTCACGCCCGACGCCGTGCCGGCGAGCGCGTCGTCGACGGCGGCGAGCGCGGCCGAGGTGAGCGGCGCGACGGTCACCGTCATCCCCAGACCGAACAGCAGCACGCCCGGTAGTACGGCGTCGACATACCCCGAGTCGGGCTCCACCCGGGACATCAGCGCGAACCCGCCGGCCGCGATGAGCGGACCGACCGTCATCGGCAATCGCGGGCCGGTGCGCTGGGCCAGCGTGCCGACCAACGGCGACCCGAACAGCATGATGAACGTGCTCGGGAACATCGCCGCGCCGGCCTCGAACGCCGAGTACCCCAGACTCTGCTGCAGTTGCAGGGCCAGCAGGAACAGCGCACCGCCCAACGCCGCATAGACCAGCAGCGTCGTCAGGTTGGCGCCGGTGAACTGCGATGAGCGGAACAGTCTGAGCGGCAGCAGCGGCGCGGCCACCCGTGACTCGATCACCACGAAACCCGCGAGCGACACGACACCGACGATCCCGGCGGCGACCGTCTCGCCACTCCACCCGTTCGACGGCCCCTCGATCAGCGCGTAGATCACGCCCGCCAGCCCGACGGTCATCGCCAGCGCACCCGCCACATCCAACCGGGCGCTCGACGGCGTGCCGCGCGATTCGGGCACGTGCCGGATCACGATCCACAACGCGCCCAGCGCGAGCGGAACGCTCAGCAGGAACGTCCACCGCCACGACGCAGCGTCGACGAGCCAGCCGCCGAGGAACGGTCCGAGCGCGGTGGTCGCGCCGGACATGCCGGCCCACAGTCCGACCGCGGCACCTCGATCGGCGGGCTGGATCTCGGCGTTGATCAGCGCCAGACTGCCCGGCACCACCGCGGCCGCGGCGATCCCCTGCACGATCCGCGCGGCGACGAGGAGCTCGACGGTCGGCGCCAGCCCGCACGCGACGGTCGCCACCGCGAACACCGCCAGACCACCGGCGAACACCAGTCGACGCCCGTACCGATCGCCGGCGACGCCACCGATCAGCAACAGCGCACTCAAGGTGAGCAGGTACCCGTCGAGCACCCACTGCTGGCCGCGCAGACCCGTGTCGAGGTCGCGCGCGATCGCGGGTAACGCGACGTTGACCACGGTGCCGTCGATGAAGGCGACGCCCGAACCGAGAACCGCGGCGACGATCAGCCACCGGCCCGCCCGTGACGCGGCCGGCACCCCACGGGACTCGGCAGCGGCCGGGCTGGGGTCGGTCATCTGTTCTCGTCCATGTGGGCCTTCCGGACCGCGGGTCGTGTCCTACCCAGGGTCGGGGGCGGACCTTCCGCGCGCAAGCGCGCGCGCACCGAGGGCATCGGCGGCGATCAGCTCGGCGAGTCCGTCGAACTGGTGACCGCCGGTCGGGTGTCGATGCACCGTCGCCGACGGCAGGAGCGCCGTGTTCAGGTCCAGATGCTCGACGGGTACCACGTCATCGTCGACGCAGTGGTGGAGGGCAACGCCCTCAGGGAGCGGGGCATCGGCGTCTGTGTCGGTGAACGCGTACTGCGGGACGTCCCATCCGTCGGGACCCCAATTCGGCATCGCCAGCAGCACAGCAGGTCTGGGTGCGGGCACCGCGGCCTCGGCGAGGACGTGCACCAGCACCGTCGCCCCGAAGGAGTGCGCGACGACGAGGTCGTCGGCGCCCAGCCCGGCGAGGTGCTCTCGGACCGGCCGCGCCCACGCCTCGATCGACATGTCGTCGTCGGAGAACACCGGCATGACCAGGGTCGCGCCGAGCGACGCGGACAGCGCCTCGGCGAGCGGGCCGTCGTCGACGTAGCCGCCCGCACCGTGGACGAAGAAGAGTCGGCGCTGCGTCATGGGGTCTCCTCGAAGTCGCGTGTCGTCATCGAGGCTGACTTCGACGCGCGCCTGTTCTCATCGCCCCGCGTTCTCGAGTTCTGCAGGCGATGCACCGGAACCGATCAGCAGCAGACCGACCATCGCCCGGGCGTCGGCGTCGGTGTATCCGGGTCCGACGATGCACAAGTTGCCGATGGCGCGCAGGAAGGTCAGCGCGGTGATGTCTGCGCTGACCGCCCCCGTGGCCTGGGCCGGCTCGAGCAGCGAGGCGAACGCGGGCACGAGGGTGTCGAAGATGAGCGCGTGCAGGTCGACCAGGCTCGGATCGTCGGAGCTGAGCGCGTCGCTCAAGCCGTGTTTGGTGACGAGGAAGTCAATGAACGCCGACGTCCACCGGCACAGCGCCGCACGCGGCGGGACCTGTTGGGCCAGCAACTGTTCGGCCAGTGCAGCACACTCGTCGACCTGGTGCCGGTACACCGCGGTGACCAGATCCGCCCGGGTCGGGAAGTGCCGGTACACGGTGCCGACGCCGACCCCGGCGCGCGCGGCGATGTCGCGCACCGGAGCCTGCACGCCCGCGTCCACGAAGGCCGCGGCGGCCGCCTCGAGGAGGGCCGTGCGACTCCGTTCTGCCTGCACTTGACGTGCGGTTCTTCTCGCGGACACCGTCCACCCCTTGCTCGCGGAACATTGTTCCGCTAGTTTGGCGGAACATCGTTCCGCCACGATACCCCGTACCGACCTCCTGCCGAAGGAACCCTCATGTCCCCGGAATCGCCCACCCGTCAGATCGTCGCCGTCAAGCCCATTCCCGTCCCCACCTCGGACCGTCCGTTCCCGCTGACGGTGAAGGTCACCGCGCCGGTCACCGGCGGCCATCTCCCGGTCATCGTGTTCTCCCACGGCAACGCCTGGTCGATGGACGGTTACGCACCGCTCGTCGATCGGTGGGCCGCTTCGGGTTTCGTCGTCGCACAGCCGACGCACCTTGATTCCCGGCACTACGGGATCGGATTCGACGACCCGCGGTTCGCGTCGATCTGGCGCACGCGAGTGGACGACGCCCACGCGGTGATCGATCACCTCGACGAGATCCTCATCGCGGCCGGTGGGGACCTTCGCTCCCGCGTCGCCATAGATCTGCTCGCCGCGGCCGGCCACTCGTGGGGCGGTCAGACCGTCGGCACTCTCCTCGGCGCGCGTGTGATCGGGCCGGACGGGGCCGTCGGCCCGGATCTCGCACATCCCGCCGTACGAGCGGGCGCACTGATCGCGACGGCCGGGACCGGCGACAGCCTGAGCGAGTATGCGCGCGAACACCTGCCGTTCATGCGGCCGGACTTCTCGACGATGTCCACCCCGGCACTCGTCGTCGCCGGCGGCAAGGACGACTCGGCCCTGTCGACACGCGGCCCGGAGTGGCTGACCGACGCCTTTCACCTGTCCCCCGGCGCGACGGATCTGATGTGGATTCCGGACGGCGAGCACACTCTCGGCGGCATCGCCGGTGAGGCGGTACGCGAGACCACGGATGAGGATCCGGCCAGAGTCGCCCTGGTCGCCGACGCGGTCGCCGACTATCTGCTCGACGCACTCGGCGTCAGCTCGGCCGAGTGGGATGCCCTGGGGAGAGCGGACTCTGCGGAATACACGCTGACGCACAAGTGATGTTCGAGGTTCGGTGCGGCGGGCCTAGGCCGGACTGCCCGTCTCGAGCAGCGACTTCAGCTGTGCGAGATCCTTTTCCACCATCTGGGTGTCGCGATCGAATTCGTCGTCGGACATGGCCAGCTGCCGGATGGTGAAGACGACTTCGGCGCCTTCTGGATGCGGCAGGACCCGAAGTGGATTGAGCACGGTGTCACCGGTGGGGAGCACGACCTCGTGGTCGACGACGCCCAGTGGGTTGCGCGGGACGAACCGGACCGTGACGGTGCCCATCGGCGACTCCACGAGCAACTCGTCACCCCGCCGGACCACCTCCGACTTCGCCAGCCCCGCAGCCCAGCGCGGCAGGTTGTCGGGTTCGGCCGCGAAGTCGTAGACGTTTCCGGGTTCGGCGTTGATGACCACACTCACGTGTCGGCTGCGCATGTGGCCAACCTAGTCGCGGGCGGTGGCAGACGTGTCCACCGGCTCGATGTGGTGGCGGGCCAGGAACAGGCCGATGCCGAGGACGACGTAGACCAGGATCGGTGCGAACGCTCCGACGTAGCCCTTCTGGTCGACCAGGATCATCGTGCCGGAGATGATCGTGAAGTCGAACAGTCCGTGGATGACCGAGTTGAGGACGTTGCCTCCGGACACCCGGCGTATCAGATAGAAGAAGTACCCGGCCAGGCTCACCGCGATCGCCTGTGGGATCGCGGTGACCCCGTGGCTGATGGCGTTCGACAGATGAACGGCACCGAAGATGACGCTGGACCACAGCGCCACCTTGCCCTCGGAGAGACCGTGATCGCGCAGCGTGGTGACGCCGATACCGCGGAACATCGCCTCCTCACCCCAGCCGACGAACTGCGTCGCGATGAGCAGGGTCACGATGAAGAGGAGATCTTTCTGGGCCAGCGAGCTGTAGTCGATCCCGACCAGGATGGCCACGACGAAGACCGCGGGCACGATCCACACCCAGCGCCGGACGGGGCGATCATCGCGCAGCACCGGCTTCTGCCAGCCGAGCGCCACGACGACGAGGATCGTGAACAACAGCGCCGCGCCGAGCGGGATGATCATGCCGAACACGACACCGGCCGTGGTGACCGGCTCGGTCTCGTCCGCGAAGTGCGCGATCGCCAGGCCGCCGAGCTGGATGATGGCCAGGTACACAACGACGATCCCGGCGAAACCGGCATAGCCCAGACGGCGACGGGCCCGCGGCCCCAGCTGGTCGAGGTTCACCTCGAGAACCTACCAACCGCACGCGCGGGTGTGCCGGGTCAGGACATCGACTCGGTTCCCGCCTCGCCGGATTCGCTGAGCTCCCGCTCGATGAGCTGCTCGGCGACCTTGGCCAGCGGCGTGTTGGTGTCCTGGGACAGTCGTCGGAGCAGAGCGAAAGCGGCTACCGCATCAATGCGGAACCGGTACATGATCATGCCTTTGGCCTGGCCGATCACGTCTCGGCTCGCCAGGGCGCTCTGGAAGTGCTGCTGCTGACGGGCCGCTCGCAGCGCCAGCGCGGCGTGCGTCGCGAACAGCAGCCCGACCTCCACCGATTCCTCCCCGAACACGTCGGTCTCGTCGGCGAAGACGTTGAGCGCGCCGATGGTTCCCTTGTCGGTGAAGAGTTGGAACGACAGGCTCGACCGGAGCGGAGTCTCGTCGATGACGCGAGCGGAGAAGGCGGGGAACCGCTCGTCGCGCCGGATGTCGTTCATCAGCACAGTGTGGTGATCCCACGCGGCCTGCAGGCACGGACCCTCACCGGTCTCCTTCTGGAGCCGGTCGGCCTCGTTCATCAGCGGGTCGGTCGGCGCGAGGGTGTCGAAGTTCTTCTTCTGATCGACGAGCAGGACGCCGGCGTACTGAGCGCCGGGGACGTACTCGACGGCCCCGGCGGTGATCGAGTCCAGAACCTGACCGGTGGAGTCCTGGGTGCTCTCCGGCACCGCGTGCATCTGCCGCGCCAGCTCGGCGATCTTGAAATGAACATCTGTGTCCACCGGCACTCATCCTCAATCGGTACCGTCGGCGTGCCCGACGATTCTCGTGATCGTACTTCCGTATCAGCTCAACCTGGTTGTTCGTACCGGACCATCTCGCGGATGGCCCCGGATCGGCTCATTCTTTGGGACGATGAGCCCCTTAACTCAGCCGTACGTGATCTCTACCATGAGCCAGGTGATCAAACGGTTGAGTGTCTCCGTCCTCTGTGTCATCGCTGCGATCACGGGGGCGGTGGCCGTCGGCACACCGACCGCCCAGGCCGCGCCATCGTGCTCCGACGTCGAGGTGGTGTTCGCGCGCGGCACCGTCGAGACGGCGCCGCCGCTCGGTCTCACCGGCCTCTCCTTCGTCGAGGCCGTTCGTTCGCAGCTGCCGGGCAAGACCGTCAGCTCCTACGGTGTTCCGTATCCCGCGAGCGACCAGTTCAACAACCGCCTGAAGTTCGCCCAGACGGTGGCCGACGGTGTCCGGACCACCCAGAACCGCATCAAGTCCCTGGCCGCGAAGTGCCCGGGCACCAAGGTCATCCTCGGCGGATACTCCCAGGGCGCCGTCGTCGCGGCCTACTCCGTCCAGGCCGAACTGGATCTGCCGGCGCGATACGCGACTTACGACCGGTTCGTGCCGCCGCCGCTGCCGGCGAACATGGCGCGCAACGTCGCCGCGATCGTGCTCTACGGCGCGCCGTCGGATCGCTTCATCGACGACATCGGCGCTCCCCCGGTGAAGGTGGCCGCGCCCTACCGCAGCCGCACGGTTCGCTACTGCGTCCCCGGTGACACCATCTGCAACGGTTCTCCGGTCGGCGGTCCCAACGCCCTGCACGTGCTCTACTCGGTGAACGGCATGACCCTCGAGGGCGCCCGGTACGCGGCCCGGCGCGTCTGAACGGAGAAGCTCACACGGCTCAGAAGTCCGGCGCCGGCACGACCTTCGCGAAGGTCCGGCCGGCGTCGGACTTCGTCGCTTGGTAGACGAGAGCGAGTTCGGCGCGCTCGAAGTTGCGGAACCACTCGTCCCAACTGATGTGCTCGAGGCACTCGTCGGCCGTCCGGCCGGAGAAGTCGATGCGGAGCAGTCCCGTTCCGCCGACGCTTCGGATATCACGTACGCGCGCCGGAACACCCTGGTGGGTGGTCACCCACTCTCGGATCTCGTCGTGATCACGCGTCGTCTTGCAATGAGACCCCATCGGTCGTCTCCTTCGTGCCGCACCGAAACCCACCATTGGGCATCGCGGTCCGTGGACCGCCCTGTCCTGGTCTCGGCGTCCGGGGGTCCGACGTCAACCGCTGATCGGTTCGCTGTTCTTACCCACCACGCACTTTCGTCAATCCTGCGGAATTGAACGCACAGCGAAGCTCGACGACGACTGAAGGTTCCTGACCGCCGTGACCCCCGACGCTCAGCCCGCGAGAAGCGCGACGATGGCCCTGGCCAGGCCGCGGCGGGCGAGTTGCTGGTCCTGAAAGGTGCCGAGCTGTTTCTCCGACACCAGCCCGCGCATGGCCCCCGGGAGGAACGCCGCCACCTCGCGCACACGCTCCGGATCGACGTCGAGGTCGGCGAACGCGCGCTGGCATGAGTCGATCCAGGACGGTCCCCAGGAAGCGAATTCGGCCGCGGTCTTGGGGAACAGGCGACGCAGCTCGTCCGGATCCCGCGGCAGCGCGGCCCGCAGTGTCTCGATCGCCCGCGACTCGGGTGCGGTCAGTCCGTCGTACATGAGGTCGACGATGGCCGCGACCCGTTCCGCCAGTGGCGCTTCGGGTTTCACGCTCACCGGCAGGTCGCCGCGATGTTCCGCGGTCCGATGCAGCACTGCCGCCCATAGACCGTCGATGTCGTCGAACTGATACTTGATCGCGCCCCACGTCGCACCGATGTCCTTGGCGATCCGGTTGCCCGACACCGACGCGGGGTCACCGGTCGCCAGCGAGACGAGCGCGGCGTCGAGCATCGCGTCGCGCGTCGCCTGGCCGCGCTTGTTCGCCCGCCTCGGGACGTCGGCAGTACCGCTGTCGGGGATACCGGCGTCCGCGGACCGTGTGTCGGAGAAGCGGGAGTCACCGGAGACCATGGCTGCCGATCGTAGTCGGACCGTTCACGGCCACGACGCTCCACCGACGCCCTGACCGGCGAGATGTTTGGCGATCGTTCGCTCGGCTACCCGTCCGATCACCCGATGGCGACGAACTGTTGACGACCGATGGATGAGCCGGCGCTCGGCCGGTTCGACACAACCCGACATATGGCACAAACCGTGATTCCGAAACACTAGGAACACATCGCACGGATTTGTATCATCAAGGTCTCCTGTGACACCTGTCACGAGGCGGGGGCGAGGAGGACGACATGATTTCCACCGGTGTACTGGGTTCGGCCCGACACACCCTGGCCGGTTTCTCGCCGGCCGAGGCGCGTCGGCGACTGCGCAACCGTGAGTACGTGGACGCCCTCTTCAACAGCCGGGAACCCGAACGAACCTCATGGGCGGTCACTGACGACGGCGCACGGCTGCGTGTGGTTCACCACGGCCCCGCAGACGCACCCGTCCTGGTCCTCGTGCACGGCTGGTCATGTTGCGTGGAGTACTGGAATCCGCAGGTCAACGCCCTTGCCGAGCGCTACCACGTGATCGCCTACGATCAGCGCGGACACGGCGAGAGCACCTGGGGCAAACGGAAATTCGACGCCGACGTGCTGGCGGACGATCTGTCCACCGTGGTGTCCCAGACGATCCCCGACACTTCCAAGGCGGTCTTCGTCGGCCACAGCATGGGCGGCATCACCCTGCAGGCGTGGGCGCACCGACATCGCGGCCAGGCCGAGGCTCGAGCAGCGGCAATGATCCTCGCCAACACCACCTGGGGCGGCATCGCCACGGAGAGCCGCGTACTGCCGCTCGTGAACGGTCCGATCAAGGCGCCGCTGTGGCTCCTGCAGATGGCACTGTCTGTACCGATCCCGTTCCCCGGTGACCGGTTCACGAGGAGCGTGATCCGCCATCGCGTCCTCAACGGCCGGTCCGCGACCGTCGACCACGCCGCATTCGTCCTCGCGATGACCCGCTCGTGCACCCCGAGCTCGCGAGCCAAGGCCGCAGTGGCCCTCCTTCAATTGGCGATGGGACCCACCGGCGCGGAGGCGATCTCGGTGCCGACGACGGTGATCGGCGGGCGGCACGACCTCCTTCTCCCGCATGCGATGACCCAGCGCATCGCACACGCCCTGTCGATCCGCGGCCAGCTCGACCGCCTCGTGGTCCTCGACACCGGGCACGCGTCGAACATCGAGGCCGCCGAGGACTTCACGGCCGAGATCCACCGGGTCATGCATGCGGCGTCGTCGACTCCGGAGTTGGTCGAAACCGCCAGCTGACCAGGAGGGACAACTTTCACAGAACCCTCTTGCATTCTGCGTCGGCGGGACCTACCGTTGCCCCATGGCGAGAACGCCCCTGTCGATGACACCCACCGGCTGGTTCCAGGTCGCCTGGTGCTCGGAGATCGCCGTCGGGGCCGTACACACGATGAAGTACTTCGGCCGCGAGATGGTCGCCTGGCGGTCCCGCTCGGGCGCGGTCTCCGTCTTCGATGCCTATTGCGAACACCTCGGCGCCCATCTCGGTCACGGCGGCCACGTCGACGGCGAGAACCTGGTGTGCCCGTTCCACGGCTGGGAGTGGAATCGCGAGGGGCGCAACGTGTGCATCCCGTACGAGAAACACCCCAACCGGGGACGCCGCATCCGCAGCTATCCCGTCGTCGAACGCAACGAGGCTGTCTGGATCTGGCACGACATCGACGGCCGCCCACCACATTTCGACGTACCCGACATCTTCGGCGACTTCGGCGACGACCGCACCGCCACCGACTACTACCCGCCGGTCCCCGCGGCCACCCTGTTCCGGCCGGGACTCGAGATCCATCCGCAGTACATCATGGAGAACGGCGTCGACTTCGCCCACTTCAAGTTCGTCCACAAGACCCCGTTCATGCCGGAGTTCACCCGGCACGACTTCGCCGGTCCGGTGTCCCACGTCGACTTCACGATCGCATTCGAGGACGGCGCGACACTCGAGAACGCCACCAGTGGAGTCGAATCCATCAACGCCGGGCTCGGGTGTTCGGTGACCAAGAGCTGGGGCATGGTCGACAATCGCACCATGCCGGCGGTCACCCCGGTCGACGAGCACACCTCCGACGTCCGGTTCACCGTGTGGATCGGCCGCAAACCGGGCGAGGAGACCGGCGAGATCACCCGCTACGGCACCGTCATGGCCGACCTCGTCATCGAGCAGTTCGCCGCCGACATCGACATCTGGGCGCACCAGCGCTACTCCGACCCGCCCGCGTTGTCCCGCAGGGAGTTCGAGGGCTTCACCGCACTTCGGAAGTGGGCGCGTCAGTTCTACCCCGACGGCGGACCCGACACCGCCGACCCGTCCGCACCGAGCGGCGCGGTGCCCTCCTCGGAAGAGTTCGTCCGCGTCCGCCGATCCGAGCTCGACGCGCTGCGCGCCGCAGCGCAGCCCTGACCGGAACCGCTTCCGCCGAAAGGATCCGCCATGACCGCCTCCCCACGTATCCGGGTCTTCCAAGTCGCCACCGGCAATCTCGGCACCGAGATGATCGGACGCATCCAGTCGCATCCAGATCTCGAACTGGTTGGCCTGCACTGCTATACGCCCGACAAGATCGGTCGCGACGCCGGCGAGATCGTCGGCCTCGATCCGGTCGGTGTGACCGCGACCGGCACGGTCGAGGAGATCCTCGCCGCCCGTCCGGATGTGCTCACGTTCCACGGCGTCTTTCCCGACGAGGATCTCTACGTCGAGGTTCTCGAGGCCGGGATCGACGTCGTCACCACCGCGGACTGGATCACCGGGTTCCACCGCGACACCAACCACCCACACCATTCCGGGCGCAAGGTCAGCGAGGTCATCGCCGAGGCCTGCGAGCGCGGTGGAGCCACCTTCTACGGCACCGGCATGAATCCCGGCCTGGCACAGATCCTCGGGATCGTGCACACCGCCGACGTCGCCGACATCGAGAACGTCACGGTGATCGAATCCGTCGACGTCTCCTGCCACCATTCCGTCGACACCTGGAAGGCGGTCGGATACGGCCTGCCCGTCGACGACCCCAGCATCCCCGATTCGCTGTACAAGTACACCGCGGTGTTCGCGGACTCGGTCTACCTGATGGCCGACGCCTTCGATCTCGAACTCGACGAGGTGACCTTCTCCTACGAACTGGGCGCCTGCACCAAGGACGTCGACCTCGGCTGGTATCAGCTGCCGCAGGGTTCACTCGGTGGCAGTTACATCAAGTACCAGGGCATGGTCGACGGCGTGGCGCGCGTCGAATCGCATCTCGAATGGCAGATGACGCCGCACACCGACCCGTCCTGGAACATCCAGGCCTGCTACATCACCCAGGTGACCGGCGACCCGAACATCTACTCCAAGCACATGATCTTCCCGCGCAAGGGTTTCGACCTCTCCAACCCGGAGAACTTCGCGTCCATCGGCATGACCGTCACCGGACTCCCGGCCCTCAACTCGATCCGGTCCGTCGTGGCGGCACCGCCGGGAATCGTGACGAGTGCCGACCTCCCGCTGCGATCATTCGCCGGGCGGTTCGCGATCTGACGGAACATGTTGCGGCCCTTCGTGGCTCGTCGCCAACGCTCCTCGCACCTCAGGGAGCAATGGGGGTCGGTTCAAGCTCTGACGGGGCCCTTCGTGGCTCGTCGCTTGCGCTCCTCGCACCTCAGGGAGCGGGGGTCAACCGAGGTCGATGGTCACCCCGGTGAGTTCGGCACCGGTGTCCCACAGCCGTGCGGCGACGTCGCGGTCCTTGGCCTTCACCGACGGCTCGGCCAGTACGGGCGGACCGGCGAGCCCGAGACTGCCGACGGGACCGTAGTATTCGCCGCCCTGCGCCTTCGGATCGGTGGCCGCACGAAGGACGGGCAGGGCACCGTCGGGCGGGTCCATGATGAACCGGTCGGTCAGCCAGCGCAGCGACGGTGCGTGGTAGGCCCACTGGAGGAACCGGCTCTGCTCACGCATCACCCCGGTCCGGGTGCCACCGGGGTGGGCCGCCAGCGAGATCGCCGACACCTCGGCATCTCTCATCCGACGGTCGAGTTCCATCGCGAACAGCATCTGGGCGAGTTTCGCTCGCGAGTACGCACCCGCACTGCTGAAGGTCCGGTCCATCGGCAGATCGGAGAAGTCGATGGCGCCGGCGCGGTGGGCATGACTGCCCACGGTGACCACGCGTGCCGAGTCCGCGGCGAGCAGGCGATCGGCCAGGAGCCCGGTGAGTGCGTAGTGACCGAGATAATTTGTGCCGAAGTCCATCTCGAAACCGTCGGGCGTCAGTTCGCGCCGCGCCCGCATGACCCCGGCGTTGTTGACCAGCAGATCGATCCGTGGATGACGCCGCCGGATCTCGGCGGCGGCGTCATGGACGGAATCCAGACTCGCGAGGTCGAGATCGACGAGCTCCAGCTCTGCCCCGGGGACCTTGCCCACGATGTCGTCGCGGGCCTCCGCCGAGGTCTGGGGATTGCGGCACGCGAGCACGACACACGCGCCCAGCGTCGCCAGCCCGAGCGCGATCTCGCGTCCGATCCCCGAATTCGCGCCGGTCACCACCGCGACCCGACCGGTCTGCGGTGGCGCGTCGGCCAACGTCCACCCCGACTTCACATCTGCCCCCTCCGGCGTCGACTCGAACGACGATGTCGTTCGTATCACATCGACGCCGGAGGGCGGGCGTCAGGCGCTCACGGCCGCCGGGGTGGCGCTGCTGAACTGTCCGGCCGGCGCGAAGCGGGCGAGGACCTCCTCGTGCGGCTCTCCGGCCACCGCGGCGATGAAACCCTCCACGTCCTCGCGGGTCCGCAGACCGAGCAGCGGATTCGGTTCGGAGAGCAGACCGAACAACGCCGACGCGATGGCGGGACTGACGGCGGCAGCCGGAAACGACAACTCCAGGTGGGTCGCGTAGTCGGGGTCGCCCAGGTAGAGCCGGGTGACCTCGACCGCGGCCCGTCCGCGTCGCTCCCAGTGCTTCTCGAACTCCGCCGACAGCCACTCGGCGGTGAACTCACCCTCGTGATCCCGTGCGGCCTTGACGAGCTCGGCGACCTGGAACAGCGTGTTGGCTGCCCCCTGGCCCGCGACCGGGTCGACGGCGATCGCGGTGTCGCCGATCGCCGCCACCGGGTGTCCGCCCGCGGTGGTCGCGACGGCCTGCCGGACAGTCGGGGTGACCGCGCCCTTGAGCCACGACACCGGATCGGACTCGATGACCTCGAGCTGGTCGATGACCGGTGCGTCCTCCGGGAAGTACTCCGCGAAGATGCCGGAGATCGTCTGCCGGGCGGACACCGCGTCGTGGACGTCGTCGAGCCGGGCCGCCCACGCTCCGTCGGGCTTGGCGAAGACGATGAACGACCACGTCGGCCCGGCATCTTTGTGCAGGAACGGTCCGACGAAGATCTCTCCGTTCTGGGCATCGAGGTTGAACAGCGAGTGGTCGCCGCCCGCGCTGCTGCGGTAGGCGAAGGACTCGGGGCCGTGGTCGACGCCGGTCAGGGTGACCTGCAGCAGACGACGCTGCGGTTCGCGGTAGTGACTACGTGATTCGTCGACCGGGAAGAGCGTCGACAAACCGCCCTTGCCGGTCGCGACGAGGGTGATGTCGGCGTCGGCGGCGATCGCGTCGAGGCGGTCGAGCCCGATCTGCCCGACCTCGAATCGTCCACCGCGGTCCAGGAACCGGGCCAGGCGGTCGTCGGCACGCAGGCGCAGGTCGACAGCCTGTGCGACGTAGCCGTAGTCCGGATTGAACTCGAGGACCGCGGCGCGCTCGTCGCCCGTGCCCGAGTACAGACGAGCGCTGATACCCGTCGTGTTGCCGACCTCGTACAGGTCGTCGATGATCTCGGCGTCCCACTCGCGCGGCTTTCCGAAGAGCACCCCGACCCCGGTCGGCGGCACCTTGTCGCGCAGCGACTCGCGGTCTCGGTCGCTGTAGAGCGTGACGTCGAATCCGGCGTCGACGAATCCGAGTGCCGCGCTGGTCCCGGCCAGCCCGGCCCCGATGATCGCGACCGTTCGTCGTGCTGTCATGAGTGGATCTCCCCTGGTTGTCGGCGTGGAATGGCTGCTCGACAGGGTGCCGGGGCGAGTGCTGTGGCTGAAGGGTTAGACGCACCGAGAACGAATGGCGTGCGTCGTACCGGGAAAGCGGAGAGCCTACGTGTCGTCGCGCACGCGGAGGTAGCGCTCGTAGATCACCTGTCCGCCGTAGGTCCGGGTCTCGGCGAGCTCCAGTCGGACAGCGTCGGTGACCGGCGGGAGCAGCGGTGTACCGCCACCGACGATGACCGGGTACCGGAAGATGCGGAATTCGTCGACGAAGCCGAGTTCGATTGCCTGCCATGCCAAGTCGGCGCCACCGATCTCCACGTCGGCGTCCGTGGAATCCAGTACCGCGGTGAGCTCGTCGGCCAGGGACCCCTGCGCCAGGCGGGCGTTGCCCTCGACTGTCGTGAGGGTGCGGCTGAAGACCACCTTGGGCAGCGCCGACCAGATGTCGGCGAACGCGGCATCAGCCTCGTTCTCGCGCATCCGCGGGTCCGTCTCCCAGACCAGCATCGTCTCGTATAGCCGACGGCCGCACACGAAGGCACCGAGCTCGCCGACCCGCTCGGTGTGGAACGCGAACAGGTCGTCGGATGGAACCGACCAGTTGAAATTCCCGTCACGGTCGGAGATGAAGCCATCGACCGACACACCCATCGACAAGAGCAGCATGCGGGGGATGGTACGACGCCCTGCCGACCCAGGCACCGACTCCGAGCGGATCGGCGAACCGAAGAGTCTGCTGTGAGGTCCGGCGACACCCCGCTCGTGCCAGGCTGCGCTCAGGTGCGGCCAAGTACCATCGCCCTCTGTGCGTACGCCCCTGACCGATGCGACACCTGTCGCGACCCCGAACGAGGACGCCGCGACCGGCAACACCTCCGGGTACCGGCTGGACCTCGACGGGCTACGCGGTATCGCGATCGCGCTCGTGGCGATCTTCCACGTCTGGTTCGGCAGGGTGTCCGGCGGCGTCGACGTCTTTCTCACCCTGTCGGGCTACTTCTTCGTCGCCTCCCTGCTCAAGCACGTCCTCGCGACGCAGCCCGCGACGAGTTCCTGGGGCGCGGCGATCAATCCGTGGCCACGGTTCTCTCGACTGCTCCGCCGGCTGCTGCCCGCACTGCTGCTGGTGCTCGCGGTCACCGCCGGACTGATCGCGCTGATCATGCCGACGACGCGCTGGGGACCGCTCGGCGCCGAACTGCAGGCCAGCGCGCTGTACTACCAGAACTGGCACCTCGCGTTCTTGTCGCAGGACTACGCGGCCGCCGACTCCGCGAACAGCCCGATGCAGCATCTCTGGTCGATGTCGATGCAGGGCCAGTTCTTCGTCCTCACCCTCGTGTGCGCGCTGGCGCTGGGCGCGGTGCTGCGTGCCCTGGGCCGACGGTCCGCGTTCTTCGCCGATCCCAAGGTGGTCCGCGGGGTCGTCGGGATCGCGCTCGGCGTCGTCGCCCTGGGTTCGTTCGCATGGGCCAATTACCGCCACGGGATCAACCAGCCGTTCACCTACTACGACACCGTCGCCCGTCTGTGGGAACCGCTCGTGGGTGGCCTCCTCGCGGTGTGGATGCCGCGGATCGCACTGTCGCAACGGGTGCGCGACCTGCTCGGCGTGGTCGCCCTCGGCCTCATCATCACGTGCGGCTGGTGGATCGCCGGCGTCCAGGAGTACCCCGCGGCCTGGGCCCTCGTCCCGGTCGGTGCGACGCTGCTCCTCATCTGGGTCGGCTCGTCGCAGACCGCCCCCATCGATCAGACGACGGGGAAGAGCCAGACCTCGATCCGTTCCGGGGTCAGCCGCGGCCTCGCGCATCCGCGACTCGTGTGGCTGGGCTCGATCGCGTACGCGCTGTACCTGTGGCACTGGCCGCTGCTCATCTTCTACCTGGCGTGGCGCTATCAGGACGACGTGTCGTGGTTCGAGGGCACCGCCATCCTGGCCGTGTCGGTCCTGCTGGCCTGGCTGACGACGAAGTACGTCGAGGCGCCGCTGCGTGCGGGATCGCCGAAGCGGACGAAGTCCCCGGTACCGCCCGAAGCCGATGGCCCGGTCGCGCGGTCGCCGTTCGAGAAGACCAGAGGCTACCGTCGCTCGCTCGTCGCGGTCCTCGTCGTCATCAGCGTCGCGGCCGGTGCCGCGGCGGTGACCTGGCAGCGCGACGCCGCCAACGCCACTCTGGACACGCAGAATCTCGACCCGCGGCTCTACCCCGGAGCGCGCGCGTTCCTCGACGGCGCGCCCGTCCCCAACGTCACGGCGCAGCCGAGCCCGAACGTCGTCGACATGGACTGGCCGATCACCTCCTATGACTCGATCATCAGCGGGTGGAAGGACCCGTCGATCAAGGTCGGGTACTACGGGGATGTCGACGCCACCCGGACCGTCGCCCTCGTCGGCGGATCGCATGCCGAGCAATGGATCACCGCGCTCAACGACATCGGCAAGCGCCACCATTTCCGCGTGACCACCTACCTCAAGGTCGGTTGCGCCCTCACCACCGAGCACGTCTTCACCTGGTTCGGCCAGAAGTACTACCAATGCAACGACTGGTCGCGTCGCGTCATGGAGCGGCTGGCCGTCGACAAACCCGACGTGGTGTTCACCAACAGCACGCGCCCGGTCGAGTCGGGCGACGGCGATTACGTCCCCAAGGACTACGAGGAGATCTTCGCCCAGTTCCGCGACCGCGGGCAGCGGGTCGTCGCGGTCCGCGACAACCCCTGGGCCACGGGCCAACTCAAGCCGCCGGAGTGTCTCGCGAGCGGCCGCAAACCCGAGGTGTGCGGCGTCCCGCGCGATCAGGCGATGGCACCGACCGACCCCGCCGCCGCGCTTGCCGGCGAGTTCCCCAACATGAGTTTCCTCGACTACACCGACGCCATGTGCGACGACCGGTACTGCCCCGCGGTGGTCGGGAACATCCTGGTGTGGCACGACTTCCACCACCTCTCGGCGACCTTCGTGCGCAGCCTCATCCCCGCCGTCGAAGCCGATCTCCAGCGGTCGCTGCGCTGGTGGTGACCCTTCGAGGCTCGCTTCGCTCGCACCTCAGGGAGCAGGGGGACGCTCGCAAGCTCGCTCCTCAGGGAGCGAGAGATGTGACCGCGGTCAGCAGCGCACGCGGCCCGGCGAAGACCGTCTCGCGGACGTGATTGCGAACGAGAGTCAAGGCGGGGCAGTCACATCGGGCCGCGACACCGCGGGCATCGACACCCTGATCCCGACACAACGCGATGGCGCGGCGTAGGTGGAAGCCCTGCGTCACGATCACCACGTCGTCGACGCCGAACACCTCCCGCGCGCGACGGCAACTCGCCGCCGTGTCGAGACCGGCCGGGTCGTCGGTGATCACCCGCGACGCCACCCCGCGCTCCTCGAGATAGCGCCGCATCACCGCCGGTTCGTTTCCGGCCTCCTCGGAACCGTTGCCCGAGTTGATGATCCGATCGACCCCGCCGGCCCGGTACAGCTCCAGCGCAGTGTCGAGGCGGCCGCGCACGTAGTCACCGGGCGACCCGTCGTCGTAGACGAGCGAACCCAGCACCAGCAGCGTCGACCGGGACGCGGGAGCCATCGCATCGTCGATCCTGCCCACCGACGCGACGTACATCCAGGTGGCCGCCAGCGTGATCCAGAGTTCGATCGACACCAGCAGTACGGGCAGCACCAGACGAACACCTGATCTCACCCCTACAACGTAGGGCGCCCGGCGGTGAACATGCCCATTCCAGCCCGGGCCCGGCGGTCACCCCGCGATACTTGGAGGACTCGGTCGCGTTCAGCCTGTGCGCACCACTCCGCGGTGTGAAAGTGATGGTGCGAATGCCGTACATGCCGGTCACCTCGTCGATGTTCCTGCTGGCGGAGACGCGCGAGCAACCCATGCATGTCGGGGGACTCCAGCTGTTCGTCCCACGTGCGGGCCAGTCGTCGAGTGAGCTCGCCGAGGAGATCATCGAGGCGTTCTGCGGGTGTACCGATGTCCATCCACTCTTCCGCAAGCGGCCGGCCTCGCCGGTCACGCTGCTGGGCAACGTGGCCTGGTCCTACGACGACGACATCGACTTCGACTACCACGTCCGGCGCGCGGTCCTGCCCCGCCCGGGACGCATTCGTGAACTGCTGCGATACGTTTCCCTCAACCACGGGGCCCTGATGGACCGGTTCCGACCGATGTGGGAGGTACACGTCATCGAGGGCCTCGACGACGATCGGGTCGCGCTGTACACCAAGATCCACCATTCCCTGGTCGACGGCGTCTCCGCGCTGCGGTTGCTCGAACGCACGCTGTCCACCGATCCCGACGACCGGTCGGGCACCGCACCCTGGGACCCGGCACTGGCCGAGCGGCGCCGGCCGCGCCCCGCGCCGAGCCTGCGCAGCCGGGTGTCCGGGCTCGCCAATGTGGCGGGTCAGGTCGCGGGTATGGGGCCGGCGGCGGCGAAGGTCGCGGTCTCCGGGGTGCGGGATCCCGAATTCGTGGCGCCGCTCGGCCGCGCACCGCGGACCATTCTCGACGTCGCGATCGGGAGCGCCCGCCGGTTCGCCTCGCAGCAGTGGGAACTGACTCGTCTCCGGGCGGTGGCCGACGCCCGCAGCATCACCCTCAACGACGTCATCGTCGCCATGTGTTCGGGAGCCCTGCGGTCATACCTCATCGATCAGGACGCGCTCCCCGACGCGCCGCTGATAGCCGCGGTGCCGGTGTCGATGCACACAGACGGGGACGACGACGGCAACGCGGTCACCGCCATACTGGTCAGCCTGGCGACCGACGAGCCGGATCCCGAACGTCGCCTGGACAAGCTCGTGGAGTCGGCCCGGCACAGCAAGTCGGTGGTCCGCGGACTGCGCCCGCTGCAGGCCCTCGCGCTGGGCGCGGCCAACTTCGCACCGCTGGCGTTCGCCACCGTCCCCGGCTTCGTGCAGTACGTCCCGCCGCAGTTCAACATCATCATCAGCAACGTGCCCGGGCCGTCCAAGCACCTCTACTGGAACGGCGCCCGCCTCGACGGCGTGTATCCCGTCTCCATCCCGACGCAGGGCCTGGCCCTCAACATCACGGTGACCAGCACCGCCGAGCACATCAATTTCGGCCTGATCGGCGCGCGGGCCCAGCTCCCGAGCCTGCAACGCCTGCTCACGCACCTCGACACGGCCCTCGAAGAGCTCGAGAAGGTCGCGCGCACGCGGTGACACCGTCGAGCACCCCGTCGCCGGAGGTGGCGTCGAGCACCCTGACTCGACAGTAAGTTACTCGCGAGTATCATCACTCATGAGGTAGACCAGCGTAATTAGGCCAGCCTTGGCAGCGCTTCGGTGGCGCAACGAATTACGGTTACCTGTAGTACACCGCCCCGTGGTACCCAGCCTCGCGTTCCGCGACCCGGCGGCGGACGACCTAGACGAAAGGCCGGTACGAGCCCGTGACAGCCACGACGATTGCCCTCGGCACCACCGCTGCCGTGGTCAGCCTGTTCTGCTGGTACCTGTTCCTCGGCGGCGTGGTGCGGATCTACCGCACCATCAAGCTCGGGCACAAGGTGGACAGCGCCCGCTTCTGGCCCATCCTGCCGCGGTTCCTGACGATGATGAAGGAATTCATCGTCCACACGCGCATGGTGAAGTTCCGCACCGTCGGCTGGGCACACTGGCTCGTGATGGTCGGCTTCCTCGGCGGCTTCCTGCTGTGGTTCGAGGCCTACGGCCAGTCCATCAACCCCGAGTTCCACTGGCCGGTCTTCGGTGACACGTTCGCCTGGCACCTGTGGGACGAGCTCCTCGGCATCGCGACCGTGGTCGGCATCATCGTGCTGATCGTGATCCGTCAGCTCAACCACCCGCGCGTCCCCGAGCGGCTGTCCCGATTCGGCGGATCACGCTTCGCCCCGGCGTACTTCGTCGAGGCCGTCGTGCTCCTCGAGGGCCTGGGCATGATCCTGGTGAAGGCCTCGAAGATCGCGACCTACGGTCACGCGAACGCCTACTCCGACTTCTTCACCATGCAGGTCGCGAAGATCCTCCCCGCGTCGCCGACCCTGGTGTCGATCTTCGCCGTCATCAAGCTGATGAGCGGCATGGTCTGGCTGGCCATGGTCGGCATGAACATCAGCTGGGGCGTTGCCTGGCACCGCTTCTCGGCCTTCTTCAACATCTACTTCAAGCGCGAGCAGGACGGCGGCGTCGCCCTCGGTGCCGCGAAGCCGATGATGAGCCAGGGCAAGGTCCTCGACATGGAGACCGCCGACCCCGATGTCGATGCGTTCGGCGCAGGCAAGATCGAGGACTTCTCGTGGAAGGGCTGGCTGGACTTCACCACCTGCACCGAGTGCGGTCGCTGCCAGTCGCAGTGTCCCGCATGGAACACCGGCAAGCCGCTGAGCCCCAAGCTGCTCATCATGTCGCTGCGCGATCACGGCAACGCCAAGGCGCCCTATCTGCTGGCCGGTGGCCGCAAGGACATGGGCGGTGACGAGGTCGGACTGGTCGACGCCGACGGCAACGTGCTCGAGGACAAGCTCAACGCTATCCCCGAGGCGGCGCGCGCCGAAGCGGCACGCAAGCTCGTCGGCGAGTCGAAGGGCGACCTCGGTGGCGGACTGGGTGTCGAGTCGGTGGACGGCGAGTTCGACCCCGAGGCACTCGGTGCGGTCATCGACACCGAGACCCTGTGGAGCTGCACCACCTGCGGCGCGTGCGTCGAGCAGTGCCCGGTCGACATCGAGCACGTCGACCACATCCTCGACATGCGTCGCTACCAGGTCCTGATCGAGTCGGACTTCCCGACCGAGCTGGCCGGCATGTTCAAGAACCTCGAGAACAAGGGCAACCCGTGGGGCCAGAACGCCTTCGCGCGCACCGCCTGGATCGACGAGATGGACATCGAGATCCCGGTCTTCGGCAAGGACGTCGAGTCGTTCGAGGGCTTCGAGTACCTGTTCTGGGTCGGCTGTGCCGGTGCTTACGAGGACCGCGCGAAGAAGACCACCAAGGCCGTCGCCGAACTGCTCGACATGGCCGCGGTGAACTTCATGGTTCTCGGCGAGGGCGAGACCTGTACCGGTGACTCGGCACGACGCGCCGGCAACGAGTTCCTCTTCCAGATGCTCGCGCAGCAGAACATCGAGATGCTCGGCGAGGTCTTCGCGACCGCACCCGAGCAGCGCAAGAAGGTCGTCGTCACCTGTGCACACTGCTTCAACGCACTGGGCAACGAGTACCCGCAGCTGGGAGCGAAGTACGAAGTCGTCCACCACACGCAGCTGCTGAACCGCCTCGTGCGCGAGAAGCGGCTCGTCCCCGTCGCCCCCATCAGCGAGGACGTCACCTACCACGACCCGTGCTACCTGGGCCGCCACAACAAGGTCTACGACGCACCGCGTGAACTCATGGGCGCCGCCGGTTCGACGCTCACCGAGATGCCGCGTCACGGCGAGCGGTCCATGTGCTGTGGTGCCGGTGGCGCGCGCATGTGGATGGAAGAGCAGATCGGCAAGCGGATCAACATCGACCGGGTCGACGAGGCGCTGAACACCCTCGGCGACACGACCGGCGATCAGGTCAAGAAGGTCGCGACCGGCTGCCCGTTCTGCCGCGTCATGCTCACCGACGGTGTCACGGCCCGGACCAGCGGCACCGAGTCCGAGGGCAAGGTCGAGGTCGTCGACGTCGCGCAGCTGCTGCTCGACTCGGTCAAGCGCGGCGGCCCCACCGAGGTGAAGCTCGGCGGCCGGTTCCTCGGACCGCGTCCGAGCGCTGCCGAGCCGGAGCCCGAACCCGAGCCCGAGAAGGTCCCCGCCGCGGCGGCAGCATCCGCGTCGGCGACGACCGAGGCGGCCCCGAAGCCGAAGGTCGGCCTGGGCATGAAGGGCGGCAAGAAGCCGGGTGCGGCGGCCAAGACCGCAGCGCCGGAGGCACCCGCCGAGACGGCGCCCGCCGAGAAGAAGCCGGCGTCCAAGGGCTTCGGCATGAAGGGCGGCAAGAAGCCCGGTGCCGCGGCATCCGCCGCCGCTCCGGCCACGGATTCCGCACCCGCCGAGGCCCCCGCCCAGGCACCGGCCGAGAAGAAGCCCGCCGCCAAGGGATTCGGCATGAAGGGCGGCGCCAAGCGTCCCGGTGCGGCAGGCAAGCCCGCCGGGGGGACCGCCGAACCGGTGCCCGCCGAGACCGAGTCGTCGGACGCGGTCAAGGAGGAGGTCGCCGAGGCCGCCACCGAGACCGCCGAGAAGAAGCCCGCGTCGAAGGGCTTCGGCATGGGCAAGGCGAAGCGGCCGGGTCAGAAGGCGACCAACGCAGCCGCACCCGACGCCGGAGTGACCGCCCCCGCCGAGAGCAAGGTCGACGAGAGCGAATCGGCACCGGACGCCGCGCCCACCGTCGACACGGAATCGTCGGCGACTGCGGAAGCACCGGACACATCTGTCGCTGCCGCAACGGACACACCTGTCGCTGCCGCAACGGAAGAAAAGCCGGGCAAGGCCAAGGGCTTCGGGATGTCCGCGGGCAAGAAGCGGCCGGGCGGGATCGGCAAGGCCGCGGCCAAGCCGGCCGCCGCACCGGCTGAGAGTGCACCCGAACCGGAGGCGGCACAACCCGAGGCCGAGCCCACGCAGTCGGAGACCGCCGAGGCCCCGGCAGCAGCCGAGGCCCCTTCATCGGAGGCGACGGCGAGCGACGGTGGCTCGGCCGCCGCGCTGACCGAGGAGAAGCCGGCCAAGGCCAAGGGCTTCGGCATGGCCGCGGGCAAGAAGCGGCCGGGTGGCGCGAGCAAGGCTGCTCCGGCGGCCGCTGTGCCGGAACCGGAATCGGACCCCGAGCCGGAGACCGCTCTCGAAGCCGAGGCGCCGGAACCCGAGGCACCTGAAGCCGAGGCACCGGTCGATGAGACACCGACAGATGAAGCCCCGGCAGCCGAGGCACCGGCCGATGAAGCCCCGGCAGCCGAGGCACCGTCCGATGAAGCCCCGGCCGACGAGGCACCCGCGGCGTCGAGCAACGGCTCGTCCGCGGCTCGTACCGTCGCCGAGACCGGGGCGTCGAAGGCCAAGGGCTTCGGCATCGCGGCCGGCAAGAAGCGGCCCGGCCACAAGTAGATCGCTCAGCAAAGCAGACAGATGTCGTCTTTCGTGGCGCCCACCGCCACGAAAGACGACATCTGTCGTTTGGGGTGACCTCCGCTTCGACACGCGCCAGAAACGCATTTGCCATCGGCTGCGACAATGTACCCGTGAGTAGGCCCCATGTTTCGCACCTGAACCAGAACCTCAAGCCGCTGGAGCAGTCGCTCAAGCTGCAGAACGTGTGCTACGAGATCCGTGGTCCCGTCCACGCGCACGCGCAGCGGCTCGAGGCGGAGGGCCACCGAATCCTCAAGCTGAACATCGGCAACCCGGCGCTGTTCGGTTTCGAGGCCCCCGACGTGATCATGCGCGACATGATCCACGCGCTCCCCTACGCGCAGGGCTACTCCGAGTCCGCCGGCGTCCTGTCCGCGCGGCGTGCCGTGGTGACCCGCTACGAGCTCATCCCCGACTTCCCGTACTTCGACGTCGACGACGTCATCCTGGGCAACGGCGTCTCCGAGCTCATCACCATGACGATGCAGGCGCTGTTGAACGACGGCGACGAGGTCCTGATCCCGGCGCCCGACTACCCGCTGTGGACCGCGATGACCTCGCTGTCCGGCGGGCAGCCCGTGCACTACCGCTGCGACGAGGAGAACGGGTGGAACCCCGACGTCGCCGACATCGCCGCGAAGATCACCGACCGCACCAAGGCGATCGTCATCATCAACCCCAACAATCCGACGGGCGCGGTCTACTCACGCGAGGTCCTCGAGCAGCTCGTCGAACTGGCCCGCGAGCACTCGCTGCTGATCCTCGCCGACGAGATCTACGACAAGATCATCTACGACGAGGCCGAGCACGTGAACGTGGCGTCGCTGGCGCCGGATCTGTTGTGCCTCACCTTCAACGGCCTGTCGAAGGCCTACCGCGTCTGCGGTTATCGCGCCGGGTGGGTCGTGATGACCGGACCGAAGGATCACGCCCGCGGCTTCATCGAGGGCATGGGCATCCTGGCGTCGACGCGTCTGTGCGCGAATGTGCCGGGCCAGCACGCGATCCAGGTGGCGCTGGGCGGCTACCAATCCATCGAGGCCCTCGTCTCCCCCGGCGGCCGGCTGTACGAACAGCGCAACGTCACCTGGGAGAAGCTCAACGAGATCCCCGGGGTCAGCTGTGTGAAGCCCAAGGGCGCGCTGTACGCCTTCCCCCGTCTCGACCCCGAGGTGTACGAGATCCACAACGACGAGCTGTTCGTCCAGGACCTGCTGCTGCAGGAGAAGATCCTGGTCGTGCAGGGCACCGGATTCAATCTCGACGACCACAACCACTTCCGCATCGTCACCCTGCCGTGGTCGCGCGATCTGAAAGAGGCCGTGGAGCGTATCGGTAACTTCTTGTCGTCGTACCGGCAGTGACTTCGTAGACTCCTGCGGATAGCCCCTGGTGAGGGCCCGGTCTTCGGACCGGGCCCGCACTGTTTTCCAGGGGTCTGGACATTTGTGTAACCGTTGGTAACGTGTACCTCCATCGGCGCGGCAACACAACGAGGTGACACACATGTCCGAGACGGCAGTACACCACCAGCCGGACTGGCGACGGGGAACCGTCACCAACAGCGGGATTCGGCTGGCCACCTATGAACTGGGCGATACGTTGAATCCGACGGTGCTGCTGGTGCACGGCTGGCCGGACACCCACCATCTGTGGACCCACATCGCCCCGCGCCTGGCGGAGAAGTATCACGTGGTCGCTTATGACTGCCGCGGCTTCGGCGCGAGTGACCGCCCCCGGCGGGTCGCCGCCTACCGACTCGACGAGCTCGCCGACGACCTGTACGCGGTCGCCGAGTCGGTGAGTCCGGACGACGCCGTCCACGTCGTCGCCCACGACTGGGGGTCGGTGCAGACATGGGAGGCCGTGAGTCGCCCGCGCGCGAACGCCCGCATCGCCTCGTTCGTCTCGGTCTCCGGCCCGAACCTCGACCACCTCGGCCAGTTCGTGCGCGATCAGGTCGCCAGCCCCACGCCTCGTCATCTGCGAAATGTTCTCGCGCAGTCGATGTCCTCGGCCTACACCGGGCTCTTCCAGCTCCCGGTGCTCCCTGGCGTGCTGTTGCGCGCACTGGGCAACCCGACGGTGTGGAAGCAGTTCCTGCGTGCGGTCGAGGGCACACCACCGGAGAACGTCGACGTCGCCGACTCGTTGCGTCGCGACATGGTGACCGGCCTCGCCCTGTACCGCGCGAACATCCGCGCGAAACTCCTGCGGCCCGATCCGCGGCCCACCACGGTGCCGGTGCTCCAGGTGGTCAACGAACGCGACATCGCGCTGCGGCCCGCCATCTACGACAACACGCCGACCTACGCCGCGAAACTCTGGCGACGCGACACCCCGACCGGCCATTGGCTGCCGTACACCCACCCCGACTATCTGACCGGGCTCGTCCTGGATTTCCTTGCGCTGCAAACCAACAGCGGAGAGCCGGCACCGGCGATCGAGCGCGCGCGGTTGTTCACCGAACCGAAGCCGCTGGCGGGCAAACTCGTCGTGATCACCGGTGCGGGCAGCGGTATCGGACGTGAGACGGCCCTCGCCCTGGCCGAACGCGGTTGCGAACTCGTGCTGGCCGACCTCGACCTCACGTCCGCCGACGAGACCGCCCGGGCCTGCAAGGTCGCGGGGTCGGCGGCGCATGCGTACCTCCTCGACGTGTCGGACACCGCGGATTTCGTCGCCTTCGCCGCACGCATCCGAGATGTCCACGGGGTTCCCGACATCGTGGTCAACAATGCGGGAATCGGTTTGGCCGGTGGGGTGTTGGCCGCCACCGACGAGCAGGTGGACCGGCTGCTGGACGTCAACCTCCGCGGCGTCGTCACCGGCAGTCGCGAATTCGGCCGCCAGATGGTCGAGCGCGGCGTGGGCGGGCACATCGTCAACATCGCGTCGGCCGCGGCGTTCACGCCGTCGCGCAGCCTCGGTCTGTACTCGGCGTCGAAGGCGGGGGTGCTGCTGTTCTCCGAGTCGCTGCGCGCCGAGCTCGCCGAGCACCGTATCGGTGTGAGCGCGATCTGCCCCGGACTCGTCGACACCAACATCGTCTCCTCGACGCCGATCGCCGGGCTCGACGCCGAAACCGAGCACTCACAACGAGATCGGCTGGATCGGTTCTACCGGCGCCGGGGATTCACCCCCGACCGGGTGGCGAGCGAGATCGTCGCGGCCATCGAGCACGACAAGGCGGTGGTGCCGGTGACCGTGGAAGCCAAGGTGGGATACCGGATCTACCGCTTCGCGCCCTGGCTCTCGCGAATCGGGGCCCGCCAGAAAGTCGCGGGGTGAACGGATATGACGCACATCGACACTCCCGCGCACCGGGACGATGCATCGGCCGATCCGGGGCCCGTCGAGCTGCACGCCCGCAATGTGGCGTTCGACTGGGACGACGTCCCGCTCCACTGGATTCCGGGTCACCCGGTCGCGTCGAACTTCGTCAGCGTGCTCAACCTCCTTCTGCCCGAGGGTGAGCGCTGGTTCGTGCAGACCTACAACGAGGCCCTGCCCCTGGTCGCCGACGACGAACTCGCCGCCCGGATGCGAGGGTTCATCGGTCAGGAGGCGATGCACGCCGAGGCGCACGATCATGTCCTGTGGGAGTTCCTCGATCACCACGGCATCGACCCACGGCCCTATCAGTTACAGATGGAGTGGATCTTCCGCAAGGTCCTCGGGCCGTTGGAGGGTGGCACCCAGGAAGCCCGGGACAAACACCTCGTCGAACGCCTGTGGCTCATCGCGGCCCTGGAGCACTACACCGCGATCCTCGGCGACTTCGCGCTGAACAACACCTGGACCCGGCTCGGGGCGCACCCCACGATGGCCGACCTGTTCATGTGGCACGGGGCCGAAGAGGTGGAGCATCGGGCGGTGGCGCACGATGTCGCCGCGTACTTCGGCGACGGGTATCTCCGCCGCGGCCGTGCCATGTTCGTGGTGCTGCCGATCCTGCTGATCCTCATCCAGCGGGGTTACCGCTTCATCATGAGCCAGGACACGTCACTGTCCTACAACTACTTCCAGAAGACGTGGCATTACCACCGCGGGGTACGTGCCGGTGTGCTGCCGAAGATGCGGACGATCGTGTTCGCCACCTTCAGCTACTTCCGGCCCGGATTCCGACCCGAGGACATCGGCAGCACCGCGCAGGCCGTCGCCTACCTCGCGAGCTCTCCGGCCGCGCGCAACGCGGCGTGATCGGGGGCGAGGGGGCACTGTCATGAACCAACGCGCACATCCACATTCGACGACGCTGACCCAGCCCCCGCCGCACCTGCACGGCCGGTGGCGACACGATCCTCTGCTCACGGTCGGGACGATGGTGGCCCGGGCGTGGTGGCCGGTCTGGCGACCGCTGTCACCGTTGCAACCCGGTGCGGTGAGCGACGGGACCACCAAGGTCCGGATCGTCGGCCGCGAGGTGGTCGCGCGGGACGAGAACGTCATCGCACTCACCCTCGCCGCCGCCGACGGTGGCATGCTGCCGACATGGCGTGCCGGCGCGCACATCGATCTGCTGCTGCCCTCCGGACGCATGCGGGAGTACTCCCTGTGCGGCGACACCGCTGACCGCAACCACTATCGGATCGCGGTGCGCCGAATTCCCGACGGCGGTGGCGGTTCGGTCGAGGTCCACGACTCGCTGCGGGTCGGTGACGTGTTCTCGATCAAGGGACCGCGCAACGCTTTTCCGTTCGCCGTTCCCGGTCACGGGTCGTCCGCCCGCCGCCTCCGGTTCGTCGCGGCGGGAATCGGCATCACCCCGATCCTGCCGATGCTCGCCACCGCCGAACGATTCGGGCTGGACTGGTCGATGATATACACCGGCCGTACCGCCGAGTCCATCCCGTTCCTCGACGAGGTGGCCGCCTTCGGCGACCGCGTCACGATCCGTACCGATGACGTACACGGTCTGCCGAGCATGGCCGAACTCGTCGGTCCCGTGGACGATCCGGCCGACCTCGCCGTCTACTGCTGCGGGCCGGTTCCGATGCTGGAGGGGCTCAGGCGCCGGCTCGCGGCCCGGTCCGACATCGAGTTGCACTACGAGCGTTTCAGCCCTCCCCCGGTGGAGAACGGGACCGACTTCACCGTGACCCTGGCCTCGACCGGCCGGCAGATCCCGGTCGCCGCAGACGAATCCGCGCTCGCCGCGATCCGCCGGGTGGTGCCGTCGGTTCCGTACTCGTGCCAGCAGGGATTCTGCGGCACCTGCAAGGTCAGGACGCTGTCGGGCGAGATCGACCACCGCGACAACATCCTGACCGAGCCCGAACGCGAGGCCGGGACCATGCTCACCTGCGTCTCACGCAGTCCCGGCGGGAACCTCACCCTCGACCTCTGAGCCCTTCTGCTCATCAATCCCAAGGATGTGACCCCCTTCTGCTCCCTGAGGTGCGAGGAGCGTTAGCGACGAGCCACGAAGGGCCCCGTCGCCGACCTCGTCGACAGCAGCCTGCAACCCGGTCCCACTGCCGCGCAACAGGAATGCTGCCGCGATGCCTGCCGTCGCGGTGATGGCGACCGCCGCCCAGACCGCGTTGTGTAAGCCGTCCATGAAGACCTGTTGAACCGCGACCTGAACCGCATCGCCCATCGCGCCCGGCAGGCGGTCCGCCACCTCGACACCGGCCATCACGGACTGCTTCGCCGCGTCGACCGCTTCGGCCGGCACGCCGCCACCCGACAGTCGTTCCCCGACACCGGCTACGTAGGCCGACGTCAGGATCGAACCGAGAACGGCCACACCGAGCGTTCCGCCGATCTCCCGCGTCGTGTCGTTGACCGCACTGCCCGCGCCGGCCTGCTCCGGACGCAGCGCGTCCATGATGAGCTGGGTGCACGGACCGGAGATGAACGCGAGACCCGCCGCCATCAGTGCCATCGACCACACGATGAGTTCCCAGTAACCGGAAGCGCGCGAAGAGATCTCGACGAGTGCGAATCCACCCGACATCAGGAACGCACCGATCACCGAGACGACCCTCGGCCCGAAACGTTGCGACAGCGCCATCGCGACCGGCGACAGCGCCGCCATCACGATCGCGAACGGCAGGGTACGGATCCCGGCGGCCAGCGGCCCGTAACCCTTCACCGCCTGGAAGAACTGGGTGATCAGGAAGATGAAGCCGAACAGCGCGAAGAACGCCACGCTGATCATCCCGGCCGCGGTCGCGAAACGCCGGTTGGCGAAGAGTCGCACATCGAGGATCGGATGCGCGATCCGGAGCTGCGTCGTGACGAACACGGCGAGGATCGCCAGCGCGACAACGACTCCGAGGACCGTGCGCACTTCGACCCAGCCGACATGCGGTGCCTCGATCAGAGTGAAGGTGAGCAGGCCCAGTCCGGCGACAGACAGCACGACGCCGACGGCGTCGAAGCGTGGCACCGCCAGCGGACGGGTGCCGGGAACGACGGCTAGGATCAGCACCAGGGCCAGCACACCGAACGGAATGTTCACCCAGAACACCGAAGTCCACGAGAAGTGTTCGAGCAGCCATCCGCCGAGGACCGGCCCGATGGCCACCGCCACCCCGGACACGGCCGCCCAGATCCCCACCGCCATCGCGCGTTCCCGGGCGTCGACGAAAATGGTGGTGATGATCGCGAGCGTGGCCGGGAAGACCAGCGCCGCAAAGACTCCGAGCCCGGCTCGGCTCGCGATGAGCTGCCCGATGTCCTGCGACGACGCCGCCAGCACCGACACCCCCATGAACCCCACGATGCCGGCGAGGAGCATCCGTCGGTGCCCGAACCGGTCACCGAGGTAGCCTCCGGTCAGCAGCAGACCTGCGAAGACGAGGGTGTAGGCGTCGACGATCCACTGCAGGCCCGAGATCCCGGCGCCGAGGTCGCGGGCGAGCGTCGGGAGGGCCACGTTGACGATCGTGTTGTCGATCATGACGAGTAGTTCGGCGAAGCTGAGGGCGCCGAGCGCCCACCAGCGGATGTGTGCGCGTTCTGTTCGCATCGGATTCTCCTGATCAGGGCCACTCGGGCGATCGTGCTGTCAGCCGGACGAGATCGTTTAGAACATTGTTCCATTGTTGTAGGACACTGTTCTAATCAAGAAGAACACTGTTCTAGTAGGTTGTCAACATGTCCCCCGCGAAGCCCCGCACCCGCACCTCGGCCGCCGAGGTCCGTTCCGCCCTGCTCCGGGCCGGACGAACAATCCTCGAGCGGGACGGCGAGGCCGGGCTGACGGTCCGTGCCGTCGCGGCCGAGGCACAGGTGGCCCCGATGGGGGTCTACAACCACTTCGACGGCCGCGACGGCCTACTCGACGCGCTGGTCACCGACGGGTTCGTCGAGTTCGGCCGGGCCATCGCAGCGACCGACGACGACCCCGTCGCCCGCCTCATCAACTCCGGTCGCTCCTACCGGGCGTTCGCGATCGCCAATCCGGTGATCTACCGGTTGATGTTCTCCGCACAGTGCGCGCCGGAACCGGACGTCGCGCTGGACGCGTTCGCCGTCCTCGTCGACGTCATCCGATACGGCCAGGTGGCCGGGGTGATCATGGCCGGGGACCCGGCCGACCTGGCGATGCTGGCCTGGTCGGCCGTGCACGGCGCGGTGGGACTCGAACTCGCGAGCACCCACCCGCCCCAGATCGACGCGACGGCGGGTTACGAGAAGGTCCTGACCTTCGTGGCGCGCGGGCTGTCCCCGCACCCGGGCTGACGTCAGGGCAGGACGATCGGCGGCAGACCGGGGATCGGGATCGTCACACCGCCTGGCGCACGCGGGGTCCGCGACCGGGGACGAGGTCGGGGCGCCGACTCTGAGGAGGGCGTCGTCGTCTCGGGCGGCGGAGGTGTCGTGTACCGACGCGCGGGTTGCCGGGCCTCGGCAAGGATTGCGGGGTCGGCGAATTCGGGTTCGGGGGTCACGATCGTGCGCTGGGGAAGCGGCGCGGCGACGGCCGGGGCCGGCTCATCGTGTGCGACCGCCAATGCCGTGGCCACACCCACGACGGCCACCGCGCACAGCAGAGCGATCCCCGCGAGCACACGCTTGCCCCCACGCCTCCGCCCGGCACCGACAGCTTGCGGGCCCGTCGTGGGAACGTCGACGAGTTGAAGCGGCCCGGTCGGCGCCGAATCGTCCGGCGGCGAACCCGATGCGGGAACGGTATCGACATCCCGTCCGATGGAAGGCGCAGCCACCGAAGGCGAGCGGGTCGCCGACGATGATTCCGACGCGGTGTCCGTCCCGTCGTGTGACGCGCCCCCGCCGTACGCCGGACCGCCATTCGGCGGGTCCTCGCGAATCGGTTGTCCGACTGCACCATACGTCGCCAGCGCCCCGAACGCCGTGGCCATCGGCGGCGGCGCGCGCTTCACCGCCTCGAAGATCGGGGGGTCGTGGGGTGGATCGTCGCCCTTGTCCGGGCGAACCGTTTCGCCCGGCGACGGGTTCGGCGTATGCGAGTCGGTCGCGTGCTCGGACGTGATGGTCGGTGCAGGCCAGACGTGGACATCGTCGCCGGCGACCTCGTCGGGTTCGGCTGCGTGCCCGCCGGTCGCCACGGGCCGGATCGCGCTCCCCGCGGGTTCGGCGTCGACAACGGGCACCGGGACCGCTCGCGCAACGGCGTCCCGCAGTCCCGGCCAGGCACTCACGCGACCGGTGATGACGACTGCGGGGGCAGCCGCGCCGGCCACGGCCGCGCGGGCGAGTTCTTCGGCCCGCGCGGTGAGTGGGGCGCCGGCTTCGGCGACGTCGCGACGCGCCATCCGGAACAGCCTGATGTGGTCACGGCCCATCAGGAACGTGCCGTCGGACTCGCGGAGCCGTTCGCGACCGCGCGTGACGAGGTCGAGGACCTCCTCGTGCCAGTCGCGCGAGGTCGGCGCGGCCACGCGCCCGACGCGGATGAGGTGCTCGGCGATCACGTGATCGAGGGCGTCCAGGGTGAGACCGGAATCGGAGTAGGAATCGGCGACGGTCCCGCGGGCCGGGTCCATGCGTCCCACCGAGACACCTGCGCACGGATCGAGATCGAACAGGACGATCTCGGCTGTGTCGGGGATTCCGCGGTCAGCCAGCTGGGCGCGCACGGAGTCGGCGACGACAGCGCTGACCGTGACCTCTGCCTGGGCAGACGTCGGTGTCACGGCCGGGTCGGCCACCGTGTCGGTCATCTGGTCAGTTCCTGCACCTCACGTGCACCTCGCCTCAAGCCCCCACCGGCGAGAAGGTGCCCCCTGGACAGTCGCGAGACTCAACCTAGCACGACTCAGCGGATCGAGGCCCCCGGCGCGAATCCGTTCACCTGCTCGGACGGGCTGTTTCGCGGTGCGGGGCGGGTGGGTGCCGGACCGCCCAGCGCGCGGTAGTCCCAGCCGGCGTCGCGCCACATCTGCGGGTCGAGGCAGCGCCGGCCGTCGACGATTCGTCTGGCGCGGACCACGCCATCGAGTTCCTCGGGCGCCATGTGGACGAACTCCGCCCATTCGGTGGCGATGACGACGACGTCGGCCCGGTCGCATGCGTCGCGCGCGGTGGCGGCGTACTGGAGACTCGGCTGCATGCGTCGGCAATTGTCCATCGCCTTGGGATCGAAGACGGTGACCGACGCGCCTTCGAGAGCCAGCCTGCTCGCGACGGCGAGGGCCGGCGAATCCCGGACGTCGTCGCTCTCGGGTTTGAACGCGGCACCGAGGACGGCGACGTTGCGGCCCAACACCTCGCCGCCCAACGCCTCGTAGACCAATTCGACGGCCGCGCCCCGGCGACGCATGTTGATGGCGTCGACCTCGCGCAGGAACCCCACGGCGCGTGGCGCACCCATGTCGTCGGCGCGGGCGGTCAGCGCGCGGATGTCCTTGGGCAGGCATCCCCCGCCGAAACCGAGTCCGGCGTTGAGGAATCGGCGTCCGATACGGGGGTCATACCCGATCGCGTCGGCGAGCGTGTTGATGTCGGCGCCGGCGATCTCGGCCAGTTCGCTGATCGCGTTGATGAACGAGATCTTGGTGGCGAGGAACGCGTTTGCCGAGACCTTGACGAGTTCGGCCGTGGCCCAATCGGTTTCGATGAGCGGAACGCCGGTTTCGAGGATCTCACGGTAGATCTCGCGGATGACCTCGCCCGCCGACGATTCGGCGGCGGGGTCGTAGGACGGATCGTCGAGCGACCCCAGACCCAGCACCAGGCGGTCCGGTTCGAGGGTGTCCTCGACGGCGAACCCCTCCCGCAGGAATTCCGGACTCCATGACAGCTCGATGTCGGCACCGGAGTGCGTCAAGACCGAGATACGCTGCGACAGTTCGGCACACGTGCCGACGGGTACGGTGGACTTCCCGATGATCAGGTGCTTGCCGCGCAGTGTGGGCACGAGTGAGTCGACGGCGGCGTACACATGCGACAGGTCGGCGCGATGCCCGCGCGGCTCCTGCGGGGTACCCACCCCGAGAAAGTGGACCGAGGCGTGGTCGGCGGCGGCGAGATGGTCGGTGGTGAAGCGCAGCCGTCCGGCGTCGATGTTCCGCCGGAGGATGTCGGAGAGACCGGGTTCGAAGAACGGGACCTCACCGGCCTGGAGACGCTCGATCTTGAGCGCGTCGACGTCGATGCCGACGACGTCGTGCCCGAGTTCGGCCATGCAGGCCGCGTGTGTGGCACCGAGGTAGCCGCATCCGATCACCGTGAGCTTCATGAAGGCTACGGTTACCCACGCGGTGCGGCCGGTAACCATCTCCGCCGTGGCGGAGGGTGATCCGGTAGGTGAACTTCCGGTCGGCCCTAGTCGTTCTTCTGGAAGTTGAGGTACGCCTTCGACGGTGTCGGACCGCGTTGCCCCTGGTATTTCGAACCCACCGACGCACTGCCGTACGGCTCCTCGGCCGGGCTGCTGAGGCGGATGAGGCAGAGCTGGCCGATCTTCATCCCGGGCCAGAGCGTGATCGGCAGGTTGGCCACATTGGAGAGTTCGAGGGTGATGTGGCCGGAGAAGCCGGGGTCGATGAAGCCCGCCGTCGAATGCGTGAGCAAGCCGAGCCGGCCGAGCGACGACTTGCCTTCCAGCCGGCCGGCGAGGTCGTCGGGCAGTGAGCACACCTCGAGGGTCGACCCCAGCACGAATTCGCCCGGGTGCAGCACAAAGGGCTCGCCGTCGGCCGGTTCGACCAGCGAGGTGAGTTCGTCTTGGCGCTGCGCGGGGTCGATGTGGGTGTAGCGGGTGTTGTTGAACACCCGGAACAGACCGTCGAGCCGGACGTCGACGCTGGAGGGCTGGACGAGGGCGGGATCGAACGGATCGATGGCGAGGCGCCCGTCAGCGATCTCGGCGCGGATGTCGCGGTCGGAGAGCAGCACGGTGTCGAGGTTATCGAATGGTCAGGGAGGGTCTGCGCCGGTGTCGGTCGGCGCCGATGATCCCCGGTCGTCGGGTGCGGCCGTCCGGCGCTGGCGGACGTCGGCGCGCATCCGGTCGAGGATCGCGTTGGTGCGATGGGCATGGTTGGTCCGCGGCGTCAACGACGGATGCGAGCGGGGCGGGTGCCAGACGGCGCGGCCGGCGTCGACCCCTTCGGTGGCGATGGTGGTGGCCCACTGATCCACCCCGGTGCCGACCACTCGGTTGTGTGGTGGGCAGGCGGTCGCGAGGGTGTCGAGGTCGGTGGAGCCGTGGTGGGCGTCCCACTCGACTACATGATGGATCTCGCAGTCGAACGACGGCCGCGTGCATCCCGGGAAGGTGCAGCCGCCGTCGCGGGCGACCGCGGCGATTCGTTGTGCGCGTGAGGCCAATCGTCTGGACCGTCCGAGATAGAGCACCTCACTGGAGTGGTCCCGGAACACCGCGAGATGATGCTGCGCGTCGGCGGCAAGGTTGATGGCGTCCTTGACGGGTAGGAGGGTTCCGGTCGCGGTCCGTGCCGGGTCGCCGGCCGCGTCGCGCAGCGCCGATTCGGTGATGGAGACGACAAGGTGTGGCGGCAGCCCGTGGTGCGAACCCCCGAGGGCGCCGGCGTCGAGCACGAAACGCAGCATGGCGCGGAACGCGTCATGGTTGCGCTTCTCGGCCGAACGCTCGTCGCGTCCGGCCGCTGCGGCGAGGGCATCGGGGTGCGCGGCTTCGGGGCTCCCCGTGGGCGATTCGGGGTCGGCGGGGTTGTTCATCCCGGGCGCCGCCCACACCGCCAGGACGACGTCGAGCATCGCACGCGTCGTCGGGTCGAGGGTGGCGGTCAGGCGGGACATGAGTTGGGCGTCCTGCGGCCCGAGCTTGAGCCCACGGTTGCGCGCACGATCTCGGTCGTCGGTGATGGTTCCGTCCGGGTCGAGATGGGCCAGGATGCGGGCACCGAGGTCGCGGAGCGCCGACGGGTCGTAGTCGCGGGCGTAGTGCGCGAGAGTCGCTTCGGCAGCGTCCTTCTCGGCGGGGTCGACGTCGGCGGGGATCTTGCGCATCACCTCGATGACGACGTCGACGTGCCGACCCGAGATCTCGCCGTCGGCAACACCTTTCGCTGTCTCGAGGAAACGTGGCTCGAGCGGGACGCCCTGCATGTCGGGGAACTTGCCCAGTGCCCACACGCGGTTCATCAGGCGGGTCGCCTCGCCGCGCCGGTTCAACGCGTGGCACAGGAAATTGGAGACTGTCTGACAGCCCATCTTCCGGTAGGCCGACCGCTCGTCGATGTCGACGATGTGGTCGGTGAACGCCGACAGCATGCGCCGTTCGGCGCGCTCGTGCTGGATCGCGACCTGGAGTAGCTCGGTCTCCGAGCAGTCCGTGGACGTCGTCTCGGCGATCTCGTCCAGCAGCGCATGCAGGCGCTCGTACTGGTCGAGCAGAAGTGGTTGTGGTGCAGATGGCTCGGTTGAAGCCATGATTTCATCCCCCATCATCATGGCTTAACTCGAAACTGTGTTCGAGCCTACCGGGCGGCCGCCGGTAGCGCAACCCTTGTTCATGAGTTGTTCTGCGTCGCAACCGAATCGCATCGGGTCAGTCCGTCCCATCGCCGGCCAGATGTAGCACTTCGTAGCGCCCAGCGCGACGATCCGCGACATCTGCGCGTCCCGACGACCGTCCCGGCCACCGGTTTGCTAGGCTGTCGATCGCGAGTCCAGCACTCGCACGCCGATGTAGTTCAATGGCAGAACATCAGCTTCCCAAGCTGAATACGCGGGTTCGATTCCCGTCATCGGCTCCACCATTCTCGGACGCGATCCACAACCGAGCGGCCACGTGCAATCATCAGACGAACCGGGCCGGCGCCACTGTCGGCCCTCGTCATCCCAGGACGCACACATGCATCTGCCCGCGGTGAGAATTCCGATTCTGGTGCTGTGCATCGGCCTGCTCGTGAGCTGGATGATGCCTCCGCCCGCACAGGCGGCTCCCAACCGGGTGAAGGCCACGTCGACCGGATTAACCCTCGACGGACGCCAGTGGTGGCCATCCGGGTTCGACGCGTACCAGCTGGCCACCGACTGGTCGGTGAACGCCGGGTGCGGAGCGATGGTGGATCTCGACGACTATTTCGCTGTCCTACCCCCGCATTCGCTCACCCGCTTCAATCTGTTCGCTCGACTGGCGGTGAACAAGTACACCCAGCAGTTGGATTTCGGGCCGATGGACGCCGTCTTCGACGCCGCGGCGCGGCACGATCAGATGGTCCTACCGGTCCTGGCCGCCGCCGACGGCGCCTGCGAGAGCGGAGTTTTCAAGGAACGCGACTGGTACCGATCGGGCTGGCGAACGGCCGCCGGAGCGGGCGGACTCACGTTCGAGGAATGGGCGCGGACGGCAGTGAGACGCTGGAAGGCCAGCCCGGCGCTGGCGGGATGGGAATTGGTGGGTGAACCCGAGCCGTCCGTCTGTGGCGATCAGACGTGTGCCTGGCAACAGCGGTCGTGCCCGGTCGACGCCGCGCGCGTACTGCGGTCCTTTTTCGGCAGTGCAGGTGCCATGGTCACCCGACTGCACGGCGGGGCGGTGATCTGGTCCGGCTTCACCGGCGGTGGCCAGTGCGGCACCGCCGGACCCGACTATCAGTACGTCGCGGGCTCCCCGTATCTGGATGTCCTGGACTACCACGACTACGGTGCGGACGGAGTCGCGCTCCCCGGGGATCAGTGGAACGGGCTGGCCGAACGTCTACGACAGGCGCGCGCAGTCGGAAAACCTCTCGCCGTGAACGAGATCGGCCAGTTCGCCGGTTCGTGCGGTTCGAGGTCCGGGCGCGTCAACGACTTCCGGACCAAGGTCGCCGGTCAGCGGGCGGCCGGGACGGCAACCGCACTGTTCTGGGCGTTCGTCCCGGACCCGCGGGACGACCAGTGCACTTACGACATCGGTCCCGGCGACCCGGTGCACGACCTGGTCGCCGAACTGACCCGTCTCGATTGAGGCCCGGCACCCAGGCAACAGCGCAACGCCCGGCCGACGGGCCGACCGGCCGTTAGACTCTGCCGGTGTCCAGTCCCCTGGGGATCACCCCCGACGAGTCTCTGCGCAAGGGACTTCAGAGTCGCCACATCAGCATGCTCGCGCTCGGCGGCGCCATCGGCACCGGCTTGTTCGTCGCGTCGGGCGCCACCATCTCCGACGCGGGCCCGGGTGGCGCCATCCTGGCGTATCTGCTGATGGGCTGCATGGTCTTCTTCCTCATGCAGAGCCTCGGCGAGATGTCGGCATACATCCCGTGCAGCAACCCATTCGAGGAGTACGGCAAACGCTTCGTGAGCAAGTCCTTCGGTTTCGCCGCCGGGTGGAACTACTGGCTCAACTGGTCGGTCACCCTGGCCGCCGAGTTGGTGGCCGCCGGGCTGATCATGAAGTACTGGGCCCCTGACGTGCCGTCGTGGATCTGGTCGATCGTCTTCCTGGCGGGTCTGCTGGCCCTGAACCTGTTCGCGGTCAAGGCGTTCGGCGAGGCCGAGTTCTGGTTCGCGGCGATCAAGGTCATCGCGGTGGTCGTCTTCCTCATCGTCGGCGTGCTGCTGATCCTCGGGGTCGTCGGCGACCGCCCGTCGCCGGGGTTCAGCAATTGGACGATCGACGACGCTCCGTTCGTGGACTTCCCGCTCGGCATGTTGTCGGTCTTCCTCATCGCCGGCTTCGCATTCCAGGGCACCGAGATGATCGCGGTCGCCGCCGGCGAGGCAGTCGAACCGAAGACCGCGATTCCTCGTGCGGTGCGCACCGTTTTCGTGCGCATCCTGCTGTTCTACATCGGCACCCTCACCATCATCGCGTTCCTGATCCCCTACACCGACCCCAATCTGCTGAATGCCTCCGAGGAGAACATCGCGGTCGCCCCGTTCACCCTCGTGTTCTCCGAAGCGGGGATCGCGGTGGCGGCATCGATCATGAACGCCGTGATCCTGATCGCGATCCTGTCGGCGGGCAATGCGAGCCTGTTCGCGGCAACCCGCGCGTTGTACGGCCTGTCGGTTCAGGGCAACGCGCCGCGTGTGTTCTCGTGGGTCACGCGATCAGGTGTGCCACTCCTCGCCGTGGCCGCGACGACGGCCATCGGTGCCCTCTGCTTCCTGGCGAGTCGGGTGGGCGACGGTCGCGCCTACGTCTGGCTCGTCACCGCCTCGTCGGTGGCCGGTTTCATCACGTGGATGGGTATCGCCTGGGCCCACTATCGGTTCCGGCGGGCGTGGCACGCGCAAGGTCTGGACCTCGGCAGACTCCCCTACAAGGCCTGGCTCTATCCGGCCGGACCGATCATCGCGTTGCTCATGTGCGTTGCAGTCATCGCCGGCCAGAATCTCCCGGCGATCCGCGACGGCTCCGCGGGAAATCTCGAACTGTGGCTCACCGCCTACGGTGCGCTGTTCGTGTTCCTCGCGCTGTGGTGGGGCCACAAGGTGATCACGCGCAGCCCGAGCGTGGACCTGCTCACCGCCGATCTGTCACCCACGTCGGCTGCGTCGGCGCACCGCGACCCGGATCCGGACCTCGTCGGCTGACCCGCTCGTCGGGCACTAGCCAAGTGGGGCTTCGGGTCTCGCCCAGTCAGCTCGCGCCGCCGCGAATGGGCAGTAGGCTCGGTCCATGCAGATCGTTCCCGAGATCGTCGACGTCGACCCGGTCGAACTCGCGGTGGTACGAAAGACCGTGGCCATGGACGAGATAGAGGCCTTCTACGACTCGGCGTTCCCGCTTCTGGTGTCGAGCATCGAGCAGTCGGGGCGCACGATCGCCGGACCGGCGTACGGCTTGACCTTCTCCATGCCGTCGGAGACTCCCGACGGCATGGTCATGGACATGGGGGCCGCGTTCCCCGTCGATGCGCCGTTCCCCGACACAGATCAGGTGTTCGGGATGCGGACTCCGGGCGGGCAGATCGCCCGCCATCTACACCAGGGCAGCTACGACCTGCTGCCCGAGTTGTATGCGGCGGTCTTCTCGTGGATAGACGAACAGGGCCTCACGCCTGGCGAGTTCGCGTGGGAGGTTTACGTGACCCCGCCGACTCCCGACGCCGACCCGGACAGCCTGCTCACCGAGATCGTCGTGCCATTGTCCGTCGCGCACATGTAGGCCGCCTCGAGGCCGGGCCGATCAGCCGACGAGCTCGGCGATGTGGTTCAACGAGTTACGCAGATGGTCGTCGGCGAACGGCGGGAACTCGATGTACTCGCGGATGTAGGTGGGTACGGCCGACCAGTCGTAGGTCAAGGTGAGCTCGGTGCACGACTCCCCAACCGGCGCCAGGTCGTACCGCCAGGTCCAGCCGCCGAACTCGAGCTCCCCCGAGTCGTTGCGCTGTCCTGGTTGCCACGCTATCGCCGACACCGGTTCGATCACCTCGACCCGGTTCTCCATCAGGTAGTCACCGTCCGGATGGTTCGAGTGGTACATGTTCATCCGGAAGAGCTGACCCACCTCCCGCAGCGGTGTCGTGTCGACTGCGTCCCGAACCCAGCCGGTGCCGTCGATGGCCTGGTGGGTGCGCGGGTCGGCGAGCGTCGCGAACACCTGGTCGGGTGTGGCGGAGATCGTGAGGCTGACGGCAACGCTGTCGTGAGTCATGCTGCTGACCCTTTCTGGTCGGGTTCCCCGGATCGGGGCGTGGACACAGGGGTTGACCCGAACCGGCATCGACACTCATCGGTGACTCGAGCCTCATCTCTCCGCGACGTTCCGGACGTCTCCGTAGCCCGGCTCGACACCCGAACGCATGTCATCCTCGTGAGATGGACCTGCGCCTGACTCGCGAACGTTTCGCCGCCGCGCGGTCGGTCACGCTCGCCACGGTGTCGCCCTCCGACACACCGCACCTGGTCCCCGTCGTATGCGCAATCGATGACGACGTCATCTACACGTGCGTGGATCACAAGCCGAAACGCACCACCGCACTCCGTCGTCTCGCCAACATCGCGAACAATCCCGCGGTGTCGCTCTTGGCTGACCAGTACTCCGACAACTGGGATGAACTCTGGTGGGTGCGGGTCGACGGCCGGGCACACGTCGTCGACGCCGGTGACCCCGTCGGCAGTCACGGCATCGACACGCTGGCCGCGAAGTACCCGCAGTATCGACAACGACGGCCCGAGGGACCGGTGATCGTCGTGGAGTCCCTGACATGGCACAGCTGGTCGGCGACCTCGTAGGCGGCGGGACCGAGGAGGCGATCGTCACCCTTCGCCGCGCCTGGGAATGACCCGGCACGAGCCCTCGTTGCGCGAATGGTCATCAAGATCGTCGAACAATGAGGTGCAGTTGTGAAGATCGGGATCATCGGTGCGGGATTCATCGGCGGGACGCTCACGCGTCGTCTGACATCGCTGGGACACGAGGTGCGGGTGGCGAACTCGCGCGACCCGGAGACGCTGGCCGAACTGGCGTCCGAGACGGGTGCCACGGCGGTGTGGGCGGCCGACGCCGCGCAGGACGCCGATTTGGTGATCGTCAGCATCCCGCAGAAGAACACCCCCGACCTCGCGCCGGGCATCCTCGACGCCCGCAAGGCCGACGCGCCGGTCATCGAGACCAACAACTACTACCCGCAGCAGCGCGACGGGAAGATCGAGGCGATCGAGAACGGCACACCCGAGAGCGTCTGGGTGTCGGAACTGCTCGGCGTGCCGGTGTACAAGGTGTTCAATGGCATCTACTGGAAGCACCTGCTGAACAAGGGCGTACCGGCGGGCACAGAGGGCCGTATCGCGCTGCCGATCGCCGGCGACGACCCCGCCGGCAAGGAGATCGTGTTCCGCGTCGTCGACGAACTCGGGTTCGACCCGGTCGATGCCGGTCCGCTCGCCGAGTCGTGGCGTCAGCAGCCGGGGACTCCGGTGTACGGCAAGGACTTCGGTGTCGACGACACGATCAAGGCTCTCGCCGAGGCATCGCCCGAACGCACCGCGGAATGGCGCGCCTGACGCACCCTCGCCAAGGGGGCGGCACGTCACGGCGTGAGATCACCGACGCTTCGGACGTCCCGACCCGCGCCGCGCACTCTTGCCGGGGACCTTCCCGGCCGCCTCGCGTGCCGCCCTCTTCGCCGCCGCTTTCTCCTTGGCCGATCGCTTCGGCGCCTCGCCGGTGCGTCCGCGCGAGGACGTCGGCTTGCGGCCACGCACGATGCCGATGAACTCGTCCGCCGATTCTGTTGTGGGAGCAGGCCACAGGAGCCCCACGGCACTCGTCGGCGCGTCGATCACCGGACGGTAGACGAGGTCCTTGCGGTGATGCAGACGCGCCAGCGACTGCGGTACGAGCAGCACACCGACGCCGGCTGCGACGAGTTCGACTGCGTCACCGGCGGTCTCGGGCCGGTGCTCCACCGCCGCACCCGGGCGGTCCGGCACCGTCAACGGCTCGTCCAGCGGCCAGAGGAGCTGTTCGTCGGCGAGATCGGCCAGCGTCATCTCCTCACCCGCCGTCAGGACATGGTCTTTCGGCACGACGACGACGGTGCTCTCCTCGTACAGCTCGATGGTGTGGTGCTGCCGTGCATCGCCGTACCGGAGGGCCTCCGGCAACCGCGTGATCGCCATGTCCACACGCCCCTCCGCGACCGCCTCCGCGCAGTCCGCGACATCGAGCGCGACGAGTTCCAACGGCACATCGGGACGACGCTCCGCCCAGATCCCGACCCATTTGCTCGGTGTGACGCCCGGGACGTACGCCAGCCGGAACGCGGGGGCCTCGCCGGCAGCGTGAACGTCGGGTGTGGTCACGTCCACAGGCTACCGCCCGATACCCTCGACGAATGAGCTCGCAGTCGATGAAGCCGGCCACCGCCGCCAAGAAACTGGACGTGTACCTGCCGGCCACTCCTGCGGAATTCCAGCAGGGCCCGATCACCCGGGCCGAACTCGCCGCCCTCCAGGCCGACCCGCCGGAGTGGCTCCGCACGCTTCGTGCCAACGGGCCCCATCCGAAGAACCTCGTCGCCGCCAGGCTGGGGATCTCCAATTCGGGCCTCGTCCGCGGCGGCATCACCGAGGCCCTCACGACGGCCCAGATCGACGACCTCCTCAGCGAGATGCCGGATTGGCTGGCCGCCGAACGCGCCACCCAGATCGAAGTCCGGCGCGAGGAGCGGCGCGTCAAGTCCCTCCACGCCGACACGCGGCGTGCTCGCGACGAGGCCGACGCCGACCCCGAGGGCTGACCGACCCTGCACAACGACTCCTGATACCGGCGAGATCTGGGTATACTACGTCCGATTCGCCGGTTTGCGGCCTGCCCGCACCTTCCGCTAGGAGTTCGTGTGCAGCACCGCATCCCGGGCCGATGGGTTCGATTCACACTGGCGGCCGTCGCGTGTGTGGCCGCATCGTCGGCGGTCACAGGGGTCCAGACAGCCTCTGCTGCACCATCGCCCACACCTGTCGCCGGGTCGGTCAGCGCCGCGGGCCCTGCCCGTGCATGGGACGTCCAGGCGTGGGTGTCCGGCATCGACGGGGCTCCCGCACGAAAGGCGGGCTCCGCGCGCACGGACCGCGCGGGCAATTTCCGACTCGAGCCGACGTCTCACCCCGACGCACGCCAGGCCTTTTACCTGACGGCCGCACCGGTCGGACGTAGAGACGCGTTCACGATGCTCGCCACCGTGTCCCCCACCGTTCCCACCCGGGTCGTCATCAACGAACCGACAACGGTCGCAGCGGGTTACGCGCTGGCGCAGTTCGTCAACAGCGCCGGCGTCAACAGCACCGACGTCAGCGGCGCGGCGCCCGGCGTGCGCAACGCGGCGTCGATGGCGGCCAACCTCGCCGACCCGTCCACCGGCCGGCTCGGCGCCACTCTGCGGAGCGCACCCAACGGCTCGCAGACGTCGACGATGGCCGCGTTCACATCGCTGTCGAACGCCGTGTCGGCATGCACCGCGTCCGCCGACGGATGCGCGGCCCTTCGTTCGACGACCACCACCCCACTCGACGGCCGCCCCTCGACGCTGCTCGACGCCATGGCCAACATGGCCAAGAGCCCCTCCATCAACCCCGCCGGCCTGTTCGCGGTGTCGCTGCGCGACCAGGTACGTCCCGGCGGGCTTCCGCTGCCGCCGCCGGCATGGACCCTCGCCCTCCGCTTCGACGGCGGCGGCGGACTCCTCGCGGGCCCCGGCAACTTCGCGATCGGCGAGGGCGGCGACGTCTGGGTGAATGCCAACTACCAATTCGCTCCCGACCCCCGAACCCCGGTCTGCGACGGCAAATACCTGTTCCGCTTCGCGCCGAACGGCACACTGGTCGGCGGCCGACCCCTCACGGGCGGCGGGCTCAGCGGAGCGGGCTACGGCATCACCCGCGACCACGACGGCGACATCTGGGTCAGCAACTTCGGTTTCGCGGCACCGGCCCCGGGCTGCCCCACCGACCGTCAGCCGCCGCACAATTCGATGTCGGAGTTCAGCGCCGACGGCCGGGCGCTCTCGCCCGCGACCGGCTACACCGAGGGCGCGATCAGCTGGCCGCAGGGCATGGCCACCGACCGCAACGGGTCCATCTGGACCGCGAACTGCGCCACGGACTCCCTCACCGTCTACCCCGCCGGAGATCCGCGGCGCGCACGGAACATCGACCCGGGCGTCCAGCAGCCCTTCGACATCGTCGACAACGGTCGCGCCCTGTTCGTCAGCGGTCTGCAGAGCAGCTCGATCGCCGTGCTCGACCGCAACGGACGCGCACTGCGCGCTCCGATCACCGGCCCACAGGTCGACAATCCCCTCGGCCTGGCAACCGACGCCAGGGGCACTGTGTGGGTGGCCAATTCGGGCGTGATCACCCTGCCGTGCCCGGACCGCCCCACCCAGACGCCGTCCTACGGTTCCGTCACGGCCTTCGCACCCGATGGGCGCACCCTTGCCGGACCGCTCCGCGGCGGCGGGATCACCATCCCCTGGGGCATCACCACCGACGGCGACGGGAACGTCTGGGTGGCCAACTTCGCCGGCAAGCGCGTGTCGAAGTTCTGTGGCGCCGACGCCTCGACCTGCCCGCCCGGCAAGCGCACCGGTGACGCGATCTCGCCGGACGTGACCGGCTACTTCTTCGACGGCCTCACCCGCAGCACGGCGGTCATCGTCGACCCGTCGGGCAATCTCTGGGCGACGAACAACTGGAAAGAGGTTCCGCTGCAGACGAACCCCGGCGGATTACATGTCATCGCCTTCGTCGGCGCCGCGGCACCCGTGCCGCTGAGCTGACGAGCCGCGCTCAGGACTCGACGCGCAACCCCGCCAGATGGTCCCGGAGTACGCGTCGAGCCCGGTCCGGCGATTCGGTGCCGGCGAGGAGCAGGTGCATCGCCAGGCCGTCGACGAGAGCGTGCAACGCCATCGCCTGCGAGTCGAGATCGAGGTCCGCGCTGACCATCTCGTGCTCGTCGAGGACCGTCAGCACCGTGCGGCAGAGCGAGCGCAGGCCGTCGTGGGCCTCACGCGCCGCAGCCGCGAGCCCCGGATGGGCCACCGACTCGGTCACCATCGCGATGTTCACGTGCATCTCGACGCGCCGGTCGTCGTCGAGCGGCAGGACCTCCGACAACACGGCCTCGGCCCAGCGCAGCGGATTGCGGATCCGGTCGTGGCGTCGTAGTCGAACGGCGACGCGCTCGTAGATCAGCCGCATCGAGAACTCGAGCAACTCCTCTTTGTCGGCGAAGACGTGCCGGAGCGAACCCACCGAGATCCCCGCCTCGGCCGCCACCTCGCGGACCGACACTCCGGACGCACCGTCACGCAACACGATCCGCCACAGGGCCTCGGCTATCTCGGCACGTCGCCCGTCCCGGTCGATCAACTTGGGCATTGACTCATGGTAGTACACCCGTGCTACGTTGACCCGAGTTTTGATAGCACGGTTGTGTCAACAAAGAACGGAGACACGATGGCGACCCGACACGCGGCACTCGACGTCCTGCGCGGCATCGCGATCCTGGGCACCCTCGCCACCAACATCTGGATCTTCACCAACCCAGAGGGGTTGGTGGGATACATCCAGGGCGCGAATCACGCGACCGGCTCCTGGTCGATGGTCGAGGACCTCCTGCAGCAACTCGCCCAGGGAAAGTTCTTGGGCCTGCTGACGATCATGTTCGGAATCGGACTGGCCATCCAGCAGCGGTCGGCCGTTCGACGAGGCCGACCCTGGCCCGGTAGCTACTACTGGCGAGCCGCCTTGCTGTTCGTCGACGGCGTGATCAACTACTTCCTGTTCACCGAGTTCGACGTCCTCATGGGATACGCGGTCACCGGACTCATCGTCGCCTACCTGTTGTCGATGCGCCTCCGGCGCCAGTACGTCGCCATCGCGGTCGCGGCCTCGACACATGTCGCCCTGCTGGGCCTGGTGACGTGGGCCCTCCTCGCCGCCCCGGCCGGGTCGGGCGCCCGCACCGAACTGTCCCCGAATCCCTATGCGGACGGCAGTTTCGTCGACCTCATCGCCTTCCGCGCCGAGAATCTGCTGATGTTCCGTGCCGAGGTCGTCTTCATCCTGCCGATGTCGATCGCGCTGTTCCTCGTCGGCGCCGCCCTGCTACGCGCCGGCGTCCTGGAACCGCACGGCGCCCGGCTCCGGCGACGCCTGATGGCCGCCGGGCTGGGGGTCGCGCTTCCCCTCGACCTCGCCGTCGGGCTTGCCGGTGGCGACGCCGGACTCGTCGTCGGACGGTACGGGCTGGCGCCGGTCGTCGCACTGGGGCTGCTCGCCTGGGTGGCCGGGTACTACGCCGACGGTCACGCGCCCGGGCGGTTCGGCCGTGCGTTGACACCTGTCGGACGAATGGCGTTGTCCTGCTACGTTCTCCAGAACGCGATCGCGGGTGCGGTCTGTTATGGCTGGGGAGTGGGCCTCGCGCAGCACCTCGACGGCACGACGCTGGTCCCGGCCACCGTCGCCCTCTACCTCGCGATCGCCGCGATGCTCATGCTGTTCTCCCGCGTCTGGCTCAGCCGATTCGAGCGAGGTCCCCTCGAATGGTTGTGGCACCGCGGCTATGACCGCATCACCGGTTCCACCGACCGGCGGGTCGCACAGCCGAGCGTCGACGCACCGCGGTGACGGGCCCTCCCCCGCAGGTCGGACCACCATCCGAGGTGGGTTAGGCATCCGCACCACGGGGTACCCGATGTGCACCATCGTCCGATCGAGGAGTGAGTCGTGGACACCGCCATCTGGATCATCATCGCCGTCGTCGTCGTGATCATCATCCTTGCGCTCGTGCTGTTGCTGATACGTCAGCAGAAGGCGCGCCGCCGGGTACAGGCCGAGGAGATCAGGCAGAACGCCGCCCAGCAGGTCTCGTCGGTTCGCCATCGTGAGGCCGTCGCCGAGGAGGCCGACGCCCGGGCCCGCCAGGCCAAGGCCGAGGCGGATGCGAAAGCAGCCGAAGCCAAGCGCCTCCAAGAGCAGGCGCGCCACCACCAGGGGCATGCCGCGGAGTCGCGGCAGGAGGTCGAGAGCGAGTTCGCTCGCGCGGACCGACTCGACCCGGACGTTCGACGAAACGCCGACGGACGGAACGCCGACGGACGGAACACTGACGGACCGAACACCTACGGACGGAATTCCGACGCACGGGACGACTCGACCAGCGCAGGTCGTCACTCCGGCCAGCCGTCGAACAACCCGATCGATCCGCGCCACCGCCCCGGCGCAGACCCCCGCGGAGACCAGACCCCACCGAACGCTCGCTGACGAGTCCCTTCGACATGCGCGTGACGTGCGACCTGGCTCACGTCGACATGGAAGTGTGACCGAGCTCTTCAGAAAAGTGGTACTCAGTACCGAGTGTGAGTGGCTACCATTTTGTTGATCACTCGCCGCGCCCGTCGGGGGCCGGTTCCACGAAGACCGGAAGGTTCCCACGCCATGGCGTCGTTTCTGTTCAAGCTCGGGAGCTTCTGCTTCCGCCACAAATGGTCGGTGATCGCAGCCTGGCTGGCCGCGCTCATCGCGGTCGCCGGCCTGGTCGGCGCACTCCAGCCCAAGTTCGCGCAGGACTTCAGCCTCCCCGGCACCGACTCGGGAATTGCCACCGAACAGGTGGAGCAATACTTCCCGCAGGTCATGGCCCAGCAGGAACAGGCGTCCACGAGCATCCTCGTCGCCGCCGAGGACGGGCTGCAGAACCACACCGCGCAGCTGAACGAACTCGCCGCGGCCCTCCGCGGACTCCCCGACGTGATCGAGCCGCAGACCGTCGTCAACCCGCTGACCGTTGCGGCCGCTGATCCAGCACTGGCTGCGCAGGTCGTCGGCGACAACGGTCGCGTCGGCCTCATCCAGGTTCGCCAGGACATCCCGATCCTCGACCTGACCGTCGAGAACAAGGACGAACTGGTCTCGATCGTGGACGAGTTCTCCGTCGACGGCCTCCAGGTGGCGGCAACCGGGTCGCTGATGCAGGTGATGGAAGCAGGCGGCACGGCCGAACTGCTCGGTTTCGCCGTCGCCTTCGTCGTGATGATCGTGGCGTTCGGAGCTCTCATCGCCGCCTTCATACCTCTCGTCACCGCCATCGTCAGTGTCGGCATCACCATCCTGCTGCTCACGCTGTCGGCCGAGGCGCTGTCGATCAACGAGTCCGCCACCGCCATCGTCACGATGCTCGGCATCGCCGTCTCCATCGACTACGCCCTGTTCATCGTGTCCCGGTACCGCGCGGAACTCCTCCGCGGCGGCGCGCCGTCAGATGCCATCGGCCGAGCCGTCGGCACCGCCGGGTCGGCGGTGGTGTTCGCCGGCCTGACCGTGATCGTCGCGGTGGTGGCCCTCATGGTGATCGGCATCCCGATCATCACCCAGATGGGCGCGGGCGCCGGCGTCGCCGTGTTCATCGCGGTTCTGGCTGCTCTCACCCTCATTCCGGCCATTCTCGGTGCGTTCGGGCGGTTCGCCTTCCTACCTCGAATCCCCTGGATCAAGCACGAAGTGGAATCCGAGGACGACACCCTGGGTGTCAAGGTCGGGCGCACTGTCGTCAAGTGGCCCATCCCGTTCATCGTGATCGGCCTGCTGGCGCTCGCGGGCGCGGCCATCCCGGCCACCAAGCTGGAGCTCGGTCTGTCGCTGTCCAGCGAAGCCGAGGCACCCGCGCAGGAACTGCTGAGCCGAGGGTTCGGTGAGGGCATCAACGGCCCCTTGCTCGTCGTCGTGCACGACGAGGACGGCGCGATCAACGCCGCGGCCGAGGACACCGTCCGGCACATCGCGACACTGGGTGATGTCGCCAACCCCGAGGGGCTCACCTGGACGGGCAATCGGGCCGGCGACACCGCGCTCATCATGGTCACTCCGGAGAGCGCGCCGTCGTCAGCCGCCACACACGACCTGATGGAGCAGATCCGCGCCTTCGCACCGACGGTCGAGAATCGTGGCGCCGAACTGCATGTCGGCGGTCAGACAGCCATCATGTCCGATCTCTCCCAGAAGCTCGACGATGCACTCATCCCGTACCTGGTCGTGGTCGTCGGTCTCGCCTTCCTGATCATGATCGGCGTCTTCCGGTCGCTCTGGGTCCCACTCATCGGCACCCTCGGATTCGTCTTCTCGGTCCTGGCGACCTTCGGCGTCACCGTGGCGATCTTCCAGGAGGGCTGGCTGGGACTGATCACCCACACGCAGCCGATCATCTCCTTCCTGCCGATCTTCCTCATCGGTGTGGTGTTCGGGCTCGCGATGGACTATCAGGTGTTCCTGGTGACACGAATGCGTGAGGAGTTCATGCACGGCTTGTCGGCCAAGGAGGCGATCGTGGCCGGTTACCGGCACGGCGCACGAGTGGTGACCTCGGCGGCGATCATCATGATCAGCGTCTTCGCCGCATTCATGCTCTCCCCGGAGACGACCGCCAAGATGATGGGTTTCGCCTTGGCCGCAGCAGTGTTCTTCGACGCCTTCGTGATTCGCATGCTGGTCGTACCCGCGGTCATCGCACTTCTCGGTGACCGCGCATGGGGACTGCCGCGCTGGCTCGACCGTTTCGTCATCAACTTCGACATCGAAGGCGAAGCCGTCCGCCACCGCGGGCTCGAGGAACCGGACGACACCAAGACCCCGGTCCCCGCGAACTGAGCAGCTGCACAACCCTTTTGATGAAGAGTGAGCACACATGGGCGACCGCCTGACGGTGCACGCCACCTCCGACGCCCCGGGACCGATCCCGGGGCGTCGGATCGGCCTGCGCGAGAAGAACAAAATGCGCACCCGCAACGCGATCCGGCAGGCCGCGATCACGCTGATCGCCGAGCAGGGATATGCGAAGACGACCGTCGAGCAGATCGCCGAGGCGGCCGGGGTGTCGCACACGACGTTCTTCCGCTATTTCCCGTCGAAGGAACAGGTGGTCATCGGTGACGAGCATCTGCACGCCGAGGCGCACGCGATCGTCGAAGCGATGCCGCCCGGGCTCAGCCACTTCGACCTCATCCGGCGACTGATGACCGAACTGCACCGCCTCACCGTCGACGACCCCTGGGTGGGCAATCCCCTACGCATGCAGCTCATCCGCACCGAACCGTTGCTGCAGAAGACCTTTCAGGTCGAGGCCGAACGGATGATCTCCGACATGACGCAGCTGATCGCCGACTACCTCGGGGTCGCACCCGACGACTTCCGGTTGAAGGTCTTCCTCGACGCCGTGGCCGGGGTGACCTTTCATCTCGCCACCGAACTCGACGACAACCGCGAGGTGCCACAGCTCGAGACCACCCTGCGCGCCATCGACCTGCTCGAGCAGGGGTTGCCGGTCGGGTCGACGGACCCGTCTGACCGTTCGCCCGGCGAACATTCCGACTAGGATCTGGACCGTGATCTCGGACAGCGCCGCCCGACCTGGAACGACCGGCCGTCGACTCGGCTCCGCAGCAGGGGAGAGGTCCCGCCGGTCACGGTTGGCCACGTCTCTGGTCGGTACCGCAGCGGCACTCGCGGCCACCGTCTCGCTCGCGGCGCCGGCCCAGGCCGCGCCCGCCCGACCGACGCCGACCCCGTTCCCGGTCACCGACATCGCACGGCTGTATGCGTCGGACATCTCGTCGTATCCGGGCGGCGTCTACCTCCAGCCCGTCGAGACCTTCACCGCGTTGCGGCGGGACCACCCCGAGGTGATGACCCGCAATCTCGAGACCGCGGTCGCGATCAACCAGTCCGCGGTCGACAACCCGGGCCTGCAGCGTCGCGCGCTCGCCGATGCCCATGACGATCCGCTCCAGACGATGTCCGACGCCTTCGGCGCCCGCCTCGGACGCCACTTCCGCGACGCCCTCGCCGCCGGCCGGCTACCGAAGACCACAGCTCTGTTCAGCGACTACCTCGCCCGCGCGGGCGGACTCGCGAACGCGACGCTCGTCGAGAAGTACGTGTTCGGCTACGAGCGGCCGTTCATCGTGGCGCCGGAGCGGATCCGCAAGTACATGCGCGCCGGCGCGAGCGAGTACGACGCGCTGGGCAGCAATCCGTCGTTCCCCTCCGGTCACACCAGCCTGTTCTTCTGGCGGGGCACGTTGTTCGCCTCGATGCTGCCCGAGCTCGCGCCGCAGTTCCTCGCCCGCGCCTCCGAGGGCGGATTCCACCGCATCGTGCTGGGTGTGCACTACCCGCTCGACGTGATCGGTGGTGCGATGGTCGGCCAGGCCGCCGCCGCCGACCGCTGGAACGACCCCGAGTTCCGGCGGCTCCTGACCGCGTCCGCCACCGAGATCCGCAAGGAACTCGAATGGCGCTGCGGCGCAGCCCTCTCGGTGTGCATCGCGCGTGATACGCCCTATGCCACCGACGCCGAAGCCCAGGCGATCTACGCGCAACGCATGACCTACGGGTTCGGTCGCGTCGCATCGTCGACCCACCCGATGACGGTGCCGCCGCAAGCCGTCGACCTGATCGCCTCGGCGTATCCGCGGCTCACCGACGAGCAGCGACGCCAGGTACTGGCCCAGACCTCGGCCCCCGCCGGATATCCGCTCGACGATCAGCGCCCCGGACGCTCCTCCTGGCAGCGCCTCGACCTCGTGCGGGCTTACACCGCCGACGTCAGCGTCGGCCCCGACGGCCGCGTGACCGTTCGCCAGGACCCGCCGACCCGGCGGTAACCTAATCGTTTGTCCCACTGCCCGTTGCGAACTCATCGCGACGGGCAGTGTCGTCACCATCTGATCCAGAGTGTGTCCAGTTTGCGTCAACAGCTTGACACCGAAGTAAGGATGTGGCTACTTTTCGAGTGGCCCACATCACATCCGACGTGGACTCACCGCCGTGACCTGCGCGGACGGTGCCGGAATCGCGGACCCAGATACAGCGCTGGGTCGATGAACTCATTCCTTCTAAGCCCCGCCGGGGCGATGTCGCCATGCCCCTTTCCGGGGCGGTTCCGTCGTGCCCGGAGATCATCGGGAAAGGCAGTCGAAACATGCGTTGGTCGAATTCACGCAGGAGAGCCGGACGGTTGGCGGCAGTGGCCGTCGCCGCGGCGTGCATCTTCTCGGTCGTGTCGTGCAGCAGCGACGACGGCGGATCGTCGGACGGCTCAGCCGCGGATGCCAGTGGCACCAAGGCGTCGGGCGAGACGATCAAGGTGGGGTTGTTCAACCCCACCAAGGGACCCGCCACCCAGGGTGGCGTGACCACCGGCAAGGACGCCGCCCTGGACTACATCAACAACCAGATCGGCGGCATCGGCGGCCGGCCCGTCGAGATCGTCGACTGCGGGATCGACCAGACCGCACCGGAATCGACGGTGTCGTGCGCCAACCAGTTCGTCGAGGCAGGCGTGGTCGCCGCCATCGACGGGTACAACGCCGAATCCGCCTCCGCTGTACCCATTCTCACCTCGGCCGGCATCCCACTGGTCGGTCAGATCCCGTTCAACACCTCCACCGGCGCCTCGGCGGAGAACCGCGTGTACTTCGGTCCGCCACCCGCCGCCTTCCTCGTCGGCTTCATGCAGCAGCTCAAGGCCGCGAACAAGAACTCGCTGACGCTGGCGAATGCCGACCTCCCACAAGCACATCAGGTGTTCGACGGCTTGATGAAGCCGCTCGGCGCCCAGCTCGGCATCGACGTCAAGTCGGTCTACTACCCGCCGACCGGCCCGAATTTCACCTCGTTGGCCACCACCCTGGCCGAGGGCAATCCCGCCGCGGCCGGTCTGATGACCTCCCAGAACGACAACGTGTGCACCAAGCTCGCCCAGTCGTTGCGCTCGGTGAACTACGAGGGCACCATGTTCATGGCGGCCTGCACCGACTTCATCGACACCATGGGTGCGCAAGCCGTTGGCGCACAGACGTACTCACCGATCTGGCAACCCCCGGCCATCGACTCCGCACCGGAGCCGGCCAAGGCGAACCTCGAGATCGCCCAGAAGTTCATCGACGAGCAGGGCGGCACCGGGGGCTTCTACGCCTACGGCACGTTCGCGACCCTCGCCGACTTCGCGATCACGCTCAACAACGCCAAGGTGACCGATTACACCGGACCCAACGTGCTCGGTGCGTTGAAGGCAGTCACGGACTACCAGTCCTTCATCGGCCCGAAGCTCAACTGCGGTAAGCCGACCACGCCGAACTGCACCACCGAGATGCTGCTGTTCGACGTCGTCGCCGAGAAGAAGACCGAACCCGCCACCGGCGGTTTCATCACCCCGCTCCCGGCTGCGCTGCAACGCATCCCGGGCGCCTACTGAGACAGGTCGTGACGTGGCGGGGTGGACACCCACCCCGCCACACCCGGCTCTGCCCCCCGTCCTGAAGCCTCGACCCCCCGAATCCCGCACCCCTCACGCGCGTGAGATCCGTCCGCGCCGAACGAATGAGTACGCCACATGGGCCAGTTCCTCCAGTTCGTCTTCCTCGGACTATCCGCCGGTGCCATCTACTCGGTGCTCGCGTCGTCCCTCGTGGGCATCTATGCCGCCACCGGCATCATCAACTTCGCGCAGGGCGCCATCGGCCTGTACTCGGTCTACCTCGTCGCGGCGCTACGCACCGACGGCAGCCTCGTCCTGCCAATCGGCACCCTGCAACTCGGCAGTGAATCCGAGCCCACGTCAATGGAACTCGCGCTGGTGCTCGGTGTACTCAGCGCGGTGGTCTGGGCGCTGCTCGCGCATGTGCTCATCTTCCGGCCGCTACGCTCGGCTCCGGTGCTCGCACAGGTGGTCGCCTCCGTGGGCCTCATGCTCTTCATCCAGGCCCTGGTGCATCTACGTTTCGAGACCGAGAACCTCTTCGCGGAGGCGATCCTGCCGGAGAACACCATCGACATCGCCGGTGCGGTCGTGAACGTCTCGGATCTGATCCTGGCCGGTGTCGCCATCGTGATCTCCCTCGTCCTCTGGGCCTACTTCCGCCTCACCACCCTGGGCGTCGCGACTCGCGCCGGGTCCGAAGACGAACTGGCGGCGCGACTCTCGGGCTACTCCCCCGACCGCCTCGCGGGCATCGTGTGGGCATTGACGGGAGCGGCCACCGGACTCATCGTCGTGCTCGCGTCGTACACGATCGGACTCACCGAGACCAGCTACACCTTCTTCGTCATCCCGGCGCTGGCAGTCGCGCTCGTCGGCCGGCTCACCTCCTTCGGAATCGCCTGCGCCGCAGGCCTCGTGCTGGGCGCTTTCCAGTCGGTGATCACCTGGCTCACCACCAAGGACTGGTGGCCCGAATGGGCGCAGGCCGGCCTCGGCGACGCCCTCCCGTTCATCATCGTCGTCGTCGCCCTCTTCCTCCTCGGCGGTCGTATCCCCTCCCGCGGTTCGCTCGGCGAGGTGCGGATGCCCGCGGTCCGCATCCCACGCATCCGGGTGATCCCGACGGTCGTCTGCATCGCCGTCGTCGTCGCGGCCATCCTGGTCACCTCCGGCAGCTGGCGTTTCGGCGTCGTCACCTCGGTGATCCTCAGCCTCATCGCCCTGTCCCTGGTGCTGCTCACCGGTTATCTCGGCCAGATCTCGCTGGCCAGCATGGCGTTTGCCGGTGCGGCCGGTTTCGCGCTCTCGAAGCTGACCACCAACTGGGATGTGCCCTTTCCGTTCAGCATGATCTTCGCGGCGCTGATCGCGACCGGTCTCGGCGTACTGGTGGGCGTACCCGCACTGCGGATCCGAGGCGCCCAGCTCGCCGTCGTGACATTGGCGGCAGCACTGGCGATCCAGAGCTTCGTCTTCAACAACCCGGCCATCACCTCCTTCGAGGGCAACCTCATCGCGGACCCGACGATCTTCGGCATCGACCTCGGTGTCCGCGACGGCACCAACCTCGTCACGATCCGGTTCTCGCTGATGGTCCTCATCGTCGTCGCGATCGCGACCCTGGTGGTGCTGCGCTTCATGGGTGGCTCCACCGGCCGTGCCTTCCTGGCCGTACGGTCCAACGAGCGCGCGGCGTCGTCGGTCGGGATCAATGTGGCCGCGACCAAGTTGCTCGGTTTCGCGCTGTCGGCGTTCCTCGCCGGCATCGGTGGCTGTCTCATCGGTTACAGCCGGGGCCAGCTGTCGGCCGGCTCGTTCACGGTCATGATCGGGCTCACCCTGCTCGCGATGACCTACGTCGGTGGCATCACCTCGTTCGCCGGCGCGGTTCTCGCCGGCATCATCGGACCGCTGGGCGTGGGCTACGTGTTCCTCAACCAAACCCTCAGTCTCGGTGAGTACTACGAGCTCTTCGCGGCCGGCAGCCTGCTGCTGATGGCCGTGCTGAACCCGGTCGGCGTCGCCGGTGCGATGTCGGAGTTCGGCGAGCGGATACGCGCACACCGCCACCGACCGCCGCCCCATCCGGAAGCCCCGGGGGCGGCCCAGAACGCACCGGAGGGCGCACATGTCTGAGTCGACACTCGACAAGCCGGCCACGGCGCCGACACTTCTCGAGACCGGTGGACTGTCGGTCCGGTACGGCGGCGTCAGCGCCAATTCCGACATCGACATCTCGGTCGCAGCAGGCGAGATCGTCGGGCTGATCGGCCCCAACGGCGCAGGCAAGACCACGTTCGTCGACGCGGTCACCGGGTTCACGAAGGCCACCGGCACGGTGTCACTGCGCGGGGAGCGACTCGACAAGGCGAGCCCGCATCGCCGACGCCGGGCGGGTATGGCCCGGACATGGCAGGCAGGCGAACTGTTCACCGATCTGACCGTCGCCCAGAACCTTGCCGTGGCAGTACAACCCGTCGGCCTGCGGGCCATGCTCGCCGACGTCGTCAACGGGTCCCGACCCCCGGCCGACGTCATCTCCTCGGCGCTCGAACTCGTCGGCCTGGCCGATGCCGCCGATCAACTCCCCGGCGAGCTGACCCTCGGGCAGCAGAAACTCGTGGGCGTGGCCCGCGCGCTGGTCGGCGGGACCCAGCTCGTCCTGCTCGACGAACCGGCCGCCGGGCTCGACACCCACGAGAGCCGCGACTTCGGCATCGAACTCCGTCGGATCGCCGCGACCGGCATCGGCATCCTGCTCATCGACCACGACATGTCGCTGGTGCTCGACGTCTGCGACCGTCTGTACGTGCTCGACTTCGGTCGTGTCATCGCCAGCGGACCACCGGCCGCCATCCAGGACGATCCCGCGGTGATCTCGGCCTACCTCGGCAGCCCCGAGGTGGACCCGGATGCGGTCGTCGATCCACCTGTTCCGCCGGCCGGCCCGTCCGGTGGGGGCATCGACACCGAACGACCGTCAGACATCGGCCCGACCGGGCACGCCCCGAAGGAGACGCCATGAGCACGCACGCCGAGTCGTCGTCCACGCCGAACGGACCGGGATCGACGACACCCGACCCGGCCGCACCGGTGCTGGAGATCGACCAGATCACCGTCGGCTACGGCGGGGTCCCTGCCGTCCGCGGTCTCAGCGCGTCCGTCCGGCCGGGCGAGATCCTGGCTCTGCTCGGCCCGAACGGGGCCGGCAAGACGACGAGCCTCCTCGCCGCGGTCGGTGCGCTCGGCCTGATGTCGGGCACGGTCACCGCCCTGGGCGATCCGATCGACCGCCGGATCGAACGCAATGCGCGTCGCGGGGTGACTCTGGTACCCGACACGCGCGGGGTGTTCCACCGGCTGTCGGTGTCGGACAACCTCCGTCTCGCCAGACGTCGCAACGGACCCGACCTCGACACCGCCTACCAGTACTTTCCCAAACTCAAGACGATGCGGGGGCGGCGCTGCGGCAATCTGTCCGGTGGCGAACAGCAGATGCTGGCGCTCGCCAAGGCGCTGCTCGCGAATCCGAGAGTGCTGCTCATCGACGAACTGAGCCTCGGTCTGTCCCCGGTCGCGGTCCAGGACCTGCTGCCCCGCTTGCGGTCGATCGCCGACGAACACCAGATGGCGGTCGTCCTCGTCGAGCAGCACATCGACCTGGCGCTCGGCATCGCCGACGCCGCGATCGTGCTCCACCACGGTCGTGTCGCACTCTCGGCGCCCGCAGGCGAACTCCGCAGTCGCCGAGACATGGTCGAGGCGGCCTACTTCGGCCGCACCGTCGACGATCTCGCCTCCTAGGCCGCACGACGAGCAGAGGCGCAGGACGAGACGAACGGGGACCGGACGACGTGGCCGTCGGAGACGAGAACGATCCGGTGCGGACGGATGCCGACACCGCACGACCCCCACGGAACACACGCAACCGGCCCACCGACGACGAATTGCTCGACGCCGCGTGCGCGGTCATCGCCGAGGTCGGTGCCGAACGCGCCACGATGACCGCCATCGCCGAACGCGGCGGCACCACCCGGGTGACCCTGTACGCGCACTTCGACTCCCGCGACGAGCTGGTCAATCGCGTGATGACCCGCGAACTCGACACCTTCACCTCGTTCATGTTCGAGGTGTACGACGCGAGTGAGAACATGCCCTACGGGGCCCGTGCCCGCCATTCGGTGCTCGCCTTGTTCGACTACGCCCGACGCCACCCGGAAGGCCTGCGCGTCCTCATCGGTCATCGGGAGGGCGGCAGCGACCGCCGGCTCTATGCCGCGCTCGAACCCCGGATCGCCGCACGCCTGCGTGACAACTACGCCGAACGCGGGGCGCGGATCGCCGCCAGTGCGGACACCCTCGCCTCGCTCCTGCTGGGCATGAGCCTCGACGTCGCGCACCGCGCGCTCATCGTCGACGGCGCCGGCGTCGACGAGGCCTGCGACCTCGCGATCACCGCGACCCTCGCCGTCCTCCGCGACGTGCGCCCGGAACAGCTGCGGGCGCTCGACGAGTCACTCGGCGGGCGCTGACGACCGGATCGATCACCCCAGCCATCGTCCCGCCCGGCGGCTGTGCGCCGCCTTCGTGCCCGACGGCAGCCGATCGTAGGCCCGCGCGAGGAAGTTGGAGCGCGCGTTGGCCTCGAAGACGTCCCGGTGGTCGCGCACGAACGTCCAGTAGAGCCCGTCCCAGTCCTCGGTCCAGTCCCCGGCCGGGATGTCCGACATCTTCTTCAGGTAGTTGCTACCCGAGACGTAGGGCTTGGTGGTGATCGCCTCGCCCGCCGCGAACTGACTCATCGCGTACACGTTCGGGACCATCACCCAGTCGTAGGCGTCGACGAACATCTCCATGAACCACTCGTAGATCTCCTCGGGGTCGATACGGAGCAGGCACATCGCATTGCCGAGGACCATCAATCTCTCGGTGTGGTGGGCATACCCGTGTTCGAGGACCCGCCGGATCACGAGATCCACCGGTTCGAGGCCGGTCTCCGCGGTCCACCACCCGTCCGGCAGCCGGCGATCGTGACCGAGGTGGTTCCGGCTGCGGAGGCCACGTCCGCGGATCTCATACGAGGCCCGCATGTACTCCCGCCAGCCGATCAGCTGCCGCACGAAACCCTCGAGGCCGGCCAGCGGGACGCGGTTTCGAGCGCCGACCTCCAGCGCCCTGGTCAGCACCGTGCGCGGACTCAACAGCCCGATGTTGAGGCCGGGCGTCAGCAGCGAATGGAAGACGAAGGGGTGCTCGGCGCTGATCGCATCCTCGTACGGACCGAACTCCGCGAACCGGTCGGCGAGGAACTGTTCGAGCATCGCCCGCGCCTCGTCGTGAGCCGTCGGCCACCCGAAGGCGTCCGCGTCGCCCGGGTTGTCGGGGAACGCATCCGACACCCAGGCGATCGCGGCGTCGACCTCCGGATGTCGCGCGGGCGGTGTCGGTTGCGGAACCTCGTGGCCCTTCGGCAGCTTCTTCCGGTTCTCGGAGTCGTAGCTCCACCGGCCGCCCTCCGGCTTGCCGTCGTCGTCGACGAGGATGCCGAGCCGCCGGCGCTGCCAGGTGTAGAACTGCTGCATCCGCGGCCGGCTGCCGCCGAAGAACTCCCGGAGCTGGCGACGGGTGGTCAGGAAGTTCGGGCTCTCGGCGATGTCGTCGGCCGCGAGCGGGCACCCGGCATGGTCGAAGGCCGCCAGCAGATCCCCGGACAGCCAGTCGTCGACGACGTCATAGAGGTGGATGGACGACGGCTTCCGACGCGACAGGTGGGCGACGAGTTTGTCGTGACTGGACTGCTGGGCGTCGGTCTCCAGGATGTCGACGTCGAAGCCCCGGTCCCGCAACCGATCGGCGAACCTGCGCATACTCGCCCGGTGCAGGACGAGCTTCTGTACGTGGAACCGGTACTGCCGGAACATGAGATCGTGTTCGACGAGAACGAAGCGGGTGCCGGGCTCCGCGTCGAGGTGTGATTCGAACAACTGATGCGGGAGCACCACCCGGACCACACCGCCGGACGGAACGGACATCGGCTCTCCTCTCTGCCTCCGCTGGTCGAGCGCCCCCAGCTGGTTGAGCTTGTCGAAACCACTCCGACGCACCCTCCACTCCCGACTTGGACGCGCCCCTCAAGGACCGGACAAGTCGACCCCAAGTTCGCACCAAGCGCCTGGCGACATCCTGTTGTCCATCACCCGATCACCACGATGAGCAGCCGAGACCGGGCATCCGCCCACTCCAGACGATAGGAACGACGATGTCGCGCAGCATCCCCAGCTATTCGCAAGCCTCCGCCGATCGGATTGCCGGACCCGGCGACGACGTGCCGCCCGTGGCCAGGCCCTTCTGGCAGTTGGGTCGGCGTGCCGCGGTGATCGCGGCCTGCGTGGGCTTCTCGGCGCTGGCGGCCTGCAGTGTCAGCGTCGGCACGCAGTCGATCGAGGAGGCCTCCGACATCGACGTGGGCGAGTGCCTGCAGATCGGCTCGGAGGCCGGCGAGGGCAAGGTCGAGGCGACGAAGGCCGACTGCGAAGGAACCGAGGGGCTGACCTTCTACGCCGCCGACAAGGTCAACACCTCGGCGGAGTGCGGCACCCCCAACACCTCTGCGCTCACGTTCGGTGAGGGCGACCAGAAGCTCTGCCTCACACCCAACTTCGCGGTCGACGCGTGCTACCAGATCCCGGTCAACGGCGGCAAGCTCGCCGACTACCGCGAGGTCGAGTGCAGCGCCTCCCCCGCGGACAGCACCATCCTCGCCAAGACCGTCAGCCGGGGCGGGGATTCCCTCACCTGCACCGAGGACGAGACGAAATGGTCGTTCGCGCAGCCTGTCTCGGTCGGCTACTGCCTGACCGAGGACGTCACCGCCGCCAGCCGCTTCGAGGGCTGATCGGCGCTCTGGGGTCCGAGCGCGGCGTCGACCAGGTCGTGGGTGACGCGGTAGTCCGTGCGCATCCGCGCCATCGCGACGTCCCGTGCGCGATAGGCTTTCTCGAGCCGAGTCCGCGCGCGTCGGGCTCCCCCGACCCGCTGCACCGACCCGGCCGCCGCGAGGACCGGCCCGACCCGGCTCAGGACATGCTTGAGCCGGCCGTCGGGAATCCGGAGCGCATCCGCGTCGGCGTCGCCGATGAAGACCCGCTGCAGGCCGTGCATCGTCGTCGCCGCAAGCCGGTGTCGGAGCGCCGCCGGTCCGGGGAAGACCGCGGCCAATTCCGGTACCAGGTAGTCGTCGGTCAGCGCGACGACGAAGTCCCGGTCATCGGGGCCCGGCCCCGGTGAGGTCAACCGGTAGAGGTCTTCGATGCGGACGTGGTCGGCCTCGCACACCGGGTTGAGCTCGGGACTCATGCCGACGACGTGCCCGACGTATCGCCACAGGTGGTAGATGTCGTCGAGTTCGCGGTCGGTGAACCGCACCCCGAGCTTGTGCATCGCGTCGATCGCGATGTGCCCGAACTCGGCGATCGTGAACGCCATGTACGGCTGCGGGATCGGCACGCCCCAGGCCTTCTCGTCCCAGTCCCCGCGTGTGAGCAGCATGTGGCGGACGTGCGCGTGGATCATCCGGACCCGTACCGTGTACGCGAAACCGGCTCCGTCACGACGCATCCCGCCGGGCGTGAGCACCTGACCCAGCCATTCACCGACCTCGACCGAGCGCACCGCCGGCTGTGACACATACCGTCCGGTGACCGCGAGCGGCTTGCCCGCGATCGTGTTGCCCGCCCCGCGGACCAGCGAGGCCGCGCCGAGCACGATGCCCAATGGAGCGGTGTTGACGACCAGCGCATCAGCCGCGCGGCTCATCCGGTCGTGATCGACCCAGTCGGGCTCGTCGTCGAGGAACCCGAACAATGCGCGCAGCGAGTCGGTGGCGTCGTCGACCGAGTCGATGCCGCTCTCCAGCGCCGCCCGCAGCACGGTCGTCGTGGGGCCGCCGGGCTGCCGGTCGGCGGCCACGGCGTCGGCGAGTGGGTCCGCGAGCCACATCTGGTCGAGCCAGTCACGGCCGGCCGTCCCGAACCGCTGTACGGCGAGGTCGGTGTTCACGAGGTCGGCGGGCGCGGTCCGTTCCATCAATCCATGAGAACACGAGCAATCCTCACTTACCATTCACTTTTGATGGCATCGTCGACGAACTCGAAAAGTACAGCACTGCAACGACGCAGTGCGCCGAAACAGCAACGCAGCCGGGAGATGCGCCAGCGGCTGCTCACATCCACCCTCACTCTTTTGGAGCGTCGCCCCGGCCGCCGGCCGACGACCGCCGAACTCGCCGGCCACGCGCACGTGAGCATCGGGACGGTGTACCGCTACTTCGCCGACATGGACGCGATCGTCGAGGAGCTGCGCCTCGCCGCCGTCCACGACATCACCGCGACCCTCGCGAGCGGTATCGGCCGGGCGATGGACCAGCAACCGGACATCGCGATGGTCACGGTGGTCGAGACCCTGGTGTCGTCGTTCGAGTCGCACGCGCCGGTACTGCGTGCCTCACTCGAGATCGGCGAGCACGGCTTCGGCGACGCCTGGGCGGAGGTCGAGGGACCCCTCCTCCCGCTCGCGCGGATTCTGCCGTCGCGTCTGCGGCCCGACCTCGACGACCGGGCCATCGACGAACTGGTGTTCCTCACCATGGGCGCGACCGCCAGCCTGTGCCTGCGCATCGCGTTGCAGCGGCCGCGGGACGCCGACCGGGCGTCGCTCGTCGCGATGGCGGCGCGAATGCTGCTGGCGGCTTTCGATTCGCCACCGGCCGATGCTGCCGGTTGAGGTCCGGGTCTCAGAGGCTGCGCTGTTTTGCGTACTCCGCCATAGCCGTTCGCTCCGCCTCGTGTTTGGGGTAGAAGAAGAACACCACGGCCGCACCGAGCAGGACGATGCCGGCCGCCGCGCCGTAGGCGTTCTTGTCACCCTGGACGAACGCGTCGCGGGCCGCACCGATGATCTGATCGGCATACTGCGGGTAACGCTCGGCCATGACCTCGGCACTCGAGAACGACTTCGTGAGCGCGGCTTCGGTCTGTTCGGTCACCTGGTCGGCCTGCGGTGAATCGGAGATGCTCTGCTGCAACTGGTTTGCGTAACCCGCCGTCAGGATCGCGCCGAGGGTGGACTGCAGGATCGCGCCGCCGAGGTCGCGTTGCAGATCGGACATGCTCGACGCCATCCCGGCGCGCTGCACCGGCACCGAGCCGGTCAGCGACTGCGACGCCGGGGTGCCGGCGAGACCGACGCCCACCCCGACGAGGACGTAGACCAGGCCCACATGCCAGAAGTGGGCGTGCTCGTCCCAGGTGAGCATCGCGAGCACCAGGCCGACGACGATGAACGCGTAGCCCGACAGCAAGGTGAAGCGCGAACCCATGTTCTGCACCAGCTTTGCCGACCGTGGTGCCACGACGATCATGGCGGCCGCCGCGGGGAGGATCGTGGCGCCGGCCGCGAGGGTGGAGTATCCGAGCACGTTCTGCATGTACTGCTGCCCGATGAACATCGCTCCCATGAGCGTGCCGAACACGATCAGCCCGCCCACCGCCGCGACCCAGAAGGTCCGTCGGGACGCGATGCGGAGGTCGAACAACGGAACCCGCACCCGCAGCTGCCGCCAGACGAAGCCCGCGCCGGTGAGCAACGCGATCGCGGCCAGGATGTAGACCTGGAGTCGCTGATCGGAGTTGGGGGCGAAGTTGATCGCGAGCACGAGCGACCCCACCATCACGATGGACACGACGCCGCCCAGGTTGTCGACGACCGCGGCCTCGTCACCGTTGTCGGCGGGCACCAGCCGCCATGCGGCGAGCAGCGCGACGACGGCCAGCGGCAGGGTCACGAGGAACACCGAGTGCCACGACAGGACCTCGAGCAGAGCCCCGGACAGCACGGGCCCCAACGCCGAGATCGCACCGCCGAACGCCGACCACGCGGCGATCGCGCGGACGCGTTTCGGTCCCGACCACAGGGCGGTGATCACCGCGAGGGTGGTCGGGAAGGCCAGGCCCGCCGCGATGCCACCGACCAGGCGGGCGCCGAACAGGACCTCGACGTTGGGCGCGAACCCGGCGACGAGCGACGCCGGGATCGACAGGCACATACCGATGACGAGCATTCGCTTGCGGCCGTGCCGGTCTCCCAGCGCGCCGAAGTAGAGCACCGACGCCGCGAGGCCGAGCGAGTAGCCGACCGCGACCAGGTTCAGCTGCGTCGAACTCGCGTCGAGCGCCTTCCCGATGTCGGGCAGCGCGACATTCGCCACCGCGAGATTGATGTTGGCCACCCCGGCCACCAGGATCAGCGCGACCAGGATCGCTTTCGCCCGCTTCGGGGCCGTACCCGCCTCGACCACGGCCGTTGTCGACGTCATCGGGGAATCGTACGTGCGCGAGGACCATTGGGCCCGGGATCTCAGCGGACCGGGCACAAACCGGTCACGCGATCACGTTGCTGTTCGTCCCGGAGGCCGGGACGAACAGCAATGGGATCTCAGTGAGTCCGATCAGAGACAGACGCTGATGGTGACCGGCCCGATCGGGATGCCGAAGCAGATCGCGACCGAACCGACAGCCTGGACGGGCTGCACCGGTTGCACTGCCGGCGCGGCCGAGGCCGTCGGCGCGGTGGCCAGACCGATCGCGCAGGCGGCACCGGCGGCGGCCACCCCGACAGACGTACGACGCATGATCCTGGACATGCTCATGAGCAGCTCCCCTCGAGCTCGAGTCCCCCCGGACAACCCTGCGGATGGGGTCAACACGCAGGTGATGGTGACTGCAGAGTCTACGCCTCGGCGCCCGCGTCGTACCCGTCCCGGAGGTCGAATCCCAGGACGGGTCACAGGCTGATGCGGAGACCGTCCCACTCGTGGTCGTGCATGAAACCCTCGGCGAGTCCGACGCGGTACTTGAGGCAGCTGCGGAGGATTCCGGCATACGCGAACGGGAGCATCAACGCCGGCTTCTGGTCGCCGGGAGACGTGACCACGTCGGACGCGCCGCGAAAGTCACGGACGAAGTCGCGCAGGGTCCGGTCCTTGCGCGACGAGGAGCGCCACCCGTAGAGCAGCATGCCCAGCCCGATCATCTTGTCGACGCCCGAGCCGGGGGTGATCGGCCCGTCGTCGGGGTCCCAGGTCCCGAGGAACGCGCGGTCGACTCCGTCCTCGGGCGTGAACATCATGATCCCGCTCGTCGCGCGCGGGTTGCATTCGATGCAGAACAGATCGGCGGCGTCCCCCGAACCGTTCCGGTCCTCGATGAAGTCGAATCCGATCTGGCCGGTGAAGTTCACCCGGCGGACGAAGTCACGGACCCAGCCGGCGATCTGCGGATGGTCCACCGATCGGAAGTTGAGGCACGAGCTGCCGTCGATGGCGTAGTCGACGGGGTAGGTGGCGTGCGCGTAGACGCGGCCCTCGTGGCAGACCGAATAGGTGCAGTAGTTGTTCCCCGACGCCCACTCCTGCGCGATCCACGGGTTCTGCTCGTCGTGCTCCAGCCACGTGAGCGGATCGCCGGGGGTCACCTTGTGGACCTTCTGCGACCCGCGCGAATAACAGCGCTTGAGCGCGAACGGCTGGGAGAAGTCGAGCGCTCCGACGTCTTCGGGACCGGTGACCCGCGCGAATTTGCGCGTCGGGATGCCCAGTTCGACGAGGAGTTCTTGGAAATCGTATTTGTTGTGCAGCCGGTTCTCGGTGGTGAAATCGGAGAGGAACAGGCGGCATTCGGGTGGGAACAGATCGGCGAGCATCGCGATGATGTCGGTCTCCTCGTGCACCGGGATCACCATGTCGACGTCGTTCTCGCTCACGATCCGCGCGAGCGCGTGGCAGTACGCGAGCGGCTCGAACTTCGGTGGCGGCACCCGGTGAAAGTCGCTCACCGCGTTGGAGAACCGGCCGATCCCGACCGGGATGGAATCGACGATGCTGACACGGTGCCCGGCCGCGGCCATGAGCCGCGCGAGTTCCAGGGTCAGGAACGACCTGCCGAATGTGATCAGTACATGGGCTTTTCCGGCGCTGTTCACCCGAGCGAGTCTAGTGCCGCCGGCGCGCGACGTACGGGCGGCCGATCGTCGAGGGGATCCCGCCCACAATTCTGTGCGCGAGGGAATATTCGATACCGTCCTGTCGGTTCGTGCTGTTAGTTTCTCCACGATCGGCCGGCACGTCGCACCTGCGGTATCGCGACCAGCACCAGCGCGGAGCCGGTGTCACCTCGGCCGATCGCGTGAGTTCGTAGTCGGGGTGGTCGGCGGTCCGGGCTTCACCAGAGGCTCATCCAGGCCGAGTTGGAGGAGGCATGCAGCTGTTCGTCATCGGCGTGATCGCCGCCTGTCTCGCCGCAGTCGCCTACGGGATGTCGACGGTCCTGCGCGCGCTCGGTGCGCGCCGCGTCGCCGAAGCCGCCGCCGACGAGGGCGAGGGCATCACCAACGAGAACGGCGCACCGACCCTCTCGTCGACCATGTCGACGCTGGTCGATCCCGCATTCATCCTCGGCACGACGCTGGTCGTCCTCGGGTTCGCCGGTGGTGCGCTCGCCGCCCGGTTCCTGCCCCTGTTCCTCTCCCAGACCATCGTGTCGGCGAACCTCGTCATCACCGCACTGCTCGGCACGATCATCCTCAACATCGCGCTGCACACCCGCGAATGGGTCGCCATCTGGCTGGTCGTGATGTCGCTCTGCCTGCTCGGCGTGGCGTCGTCCCACCACACCGGCGGTGGCGAGGAGGTCGGATTCCACTGGGGCCTGTTCGTCGCGACCCTCGCCCTGTGCGCCCTGGCCCTGGTGGGCGTCTACAACCTCGGCCCGGCCGGTGCGATCGTCGGCGGGGCGTCGGCCGGCTTGCTGTTCGGAATCATCGCCATCGCGGTCCGCATCCTCGACGGAGTGCAACCGTTCGACCCCGTCGCCCTGCTGAGCGATCCGGCCGCATGGACCATCGCCGCGGCGGGCGCGGTCGGCTTCTACGTCCAGACGGTCGCACTGCAACTCGGCGCGGTGAACGGGGTGACCGCTGTCCTCGTGGTCGGCGAGACGGCCGGTCCGAGTCTCGTGGGGGTCGTGTTCCTCGAGGACACGGCCAAACCCGGACTCGGCTGGCTGGCGATCCTCGGCTTCGTCGGCGCGGTCATCGGCGCCGTGCTGGTCGCGTGGTACGGCTCGGTCGACCCGGACCACCTTGGCGAGGCGCCGCCGATGAAGGGCGGCTGGCGCCGTGGCCGCGAGGAGCCCGAATCCGACGAGGCGTCCGCCGACACACCTGCGGGGACCGACGGGGCGGCGCTGACCGACGGGTTCCGCGCGCCGGACGACGACCCGCCCCCGAGCGACCCGTCACCCGATCCCGGCTTCTGGTCGGTCGACGACGACTCCGTCTACGGCGGCCGGGACTCCCGCCGTAACTGACCGCTGCGCCTGCTCCGCAGATGGTTGACACCCGCCCCGCAGATGGAGAGGGTGGGTTGATGACATCGACCAGCACGGGCTCCGCGGCCCGGCTCGCCTACGAGACCCTCGAGCCCTTCCATATCCTGGCCTACTTCAACCCCGGACTGAAAGGCGCACAGGAAGACACCGGGCTCGATCCGTACGCCTTCTACGTCGGTGCGCGGGGTGCGCCGTTCGGCCCGTGCACGGCCTCGGTCGTCGCCTCCGCCTTCTACAACTTCAACCCCGAACTGATCGCGAAGAGTTGGACGGCCGCCATCGACGCCGGGCTCGAGCGGGTCCACGACCGGCGCAACCAGATGCTCGACGATTCGCTGCGCGACATCCTCGACGACTCCATCGACGATGCAGAGCTCGATGAACTCGCTTCTGCCTATTACGATCTCGCGGCCGGCCTGCCGCTCGGCGGTCGCCCGCTGGCCGCCGCGTGGTCGACGGCTCCGACGCCCGACACCGCACGACTGCGCCTGTGGCACGCCATCGCGGTACTCCGAGAATGGCGCGGCGACAACCACATCGCCGCCCTCGCGCTCCATGGACTCAACGGATTCGACGCGGCCGTCTTCCACGAGGCACAGCTGCCCGACCCCACCGTCCGACGGCGCACACTCGGCAAACGCATCGTGCTGATGACCCGCGGGTGGTCCGAGCAGGACTGGGAGGACAGCGTCGATCGTCTCGCCGTCGCCGGGCTGGCCGAACGCGTCGACGACGGGCACCGACTCACCGCCTCCGGTGCGGCGACCTACGACGACATCGAGGCCACCACCGATGCTGCGGGAGAGTCCATCTGGGCCGGCACCGACGATCTGCTGGCGCGGACCAGGCCGGTCGTGAAGGCCGTCATCGACGCGGGCATCCTGCCGGGAACGAGGACGAAGTGAGTGCATCCGACGGTCGACTCGAGGACCTCCGGGCGATCGAAAACCTCAAATACCGGTATCTGAGGTCACTCGACACCAAGGACTGGGTGACGTTCGCATCGACCCTCACCGACGACGTCACCGGCAATTACGGTGAGGGACTGAGCTTCTCCGACCGGGACGAGTTGGTCGGGTACATGCAGACGAACGTCGGACCCGCGGTGATCACCGAACACCGTGTCGCGCACCCGGAGATCGAGATCGACGGCGACACCGCACACGGTCGCTGGTACCTCCAGGACCGGGTCATCGTCGCCGAGTTCTCGTTCATGCTCATCGGCGCCGCGTTCTACGACGACACCTACCGTCGCACCGCGGACGGTTGGCGCATCAGCAGCACGGGCTACGACCGCACCTACGAGGCGACCATCGGTCTCGCGGACCTGCCGAGCTTTGCACTGAAGGTCGGTCCCGCAGTGCGGGTCTGAGGCCGGACGATGGGCCCGCGCACCTTCGCCGACCGCCGCGAGGCGGGCCGCGTGCTGGGTGCGCGGGTCGTCACGGTGGCGAACATCCTCGCGCCACCCGTTGTCCTCGGCCTCGCCCGCGGTGGGGTCCCCGTGGCGCGGGAGGTGGCCGACGCGATCGCAGGGACGGCGGGAGCCTGCGACCTGGATGTCCTGGTGGTCCGCAAGATCGGGGCGCCGGGTCACGAGGAGTTCGCGATGGGCGCGGTCACCGCGCGCCATCTGGTGGTCAACGACGACATGCCCCGTCACCTCGGGGTGTCCCGCGCCGAGTTCGAGGAGGCCGCCGACCGGCAACGCCGTCTTCTGCACGATCGCGAACGACGCTATCGCGGCGACCGCCCGGAAGCCGAACTCCTCGGCCGGACAGTCGTTCTCGTCGACGACGGACTCGCCACCGGATCGACCATGGCCGTGGCGGTCGACTCCGTCCGGGCCGTCGGGGCCGCCCGCGTGGTGGTGGCCGTACCGACCGCACCGTCGGATTCGGTTCACCGCCTACGGGACCGCGGAGTCGACGAGGTGATCGTTCTCGTGACGCCGGAACCGTTTCGCGCCGTCGGCCTGTCCTACGAGGATTTCGCCCAGGTCGACGACGACGAGGTGATCACCGCCCTTCGCCGGCCGGGCGACTGAGCCGCCGGCGCACCCCCTGAAAACAACCCGTCAGGGCGACACCGCCGACATGCCGTCGACTGTCTTTTTCTACGGGTGGATGTCAGCGCGGTTGCGGCCGAGCGTCTTTGAGCAGGAGCTCGGCCAGTTCGGCGCGGTCGCCCACATCGAGCTTGGTGTACGCGCGGAACAGGTGCCCCTCGACGGTGCGGACCGACACGGTGAGCCGTTCGGCGATGTCCTTGTTGGACAGGCCCGCTGCCGCGAGGTTGGCGATCTCGCGCTCGCGGGAGGTCAGCGGCAACGGCTGCGCGGCCGAGATCAGCGCCGGTGTCCGCAGGCCTCCGCACGCCGACGCCAGCCGGTTCGCCACCGCGGCCGACGCCACGGTCGCCGACCGCTTGTCCGCCGCGTCGTGCAAGACGCTGGCCTGCGCCGACGCATCGGCGGCGGACAGACACACCCCGGCGTCCTCGAACGCCGCCGAACACAGATCGAGTTCGACCGCGTCGCCGTCACGCAGCGCCGCTGCGTGACGCGCGTACAGGTCCGACAGCGGACCGTCGACGCGCTCCGCCAGTTCGGCGAGCCGATCGGCGACGCCCCCGTCACCGAAGCGTGCCGCGGTGTGCAATGCCTCGGCCTCCACCGCGAACTGACCCGCGGCGCGCGCGGACGCCGCCGCGGAATGGGCGAGTTGGACGGCGGGCGTGACGGTTTCGGCCGCGGCCGCCTGCCAGGCCGCCGCGATGGCGAGCATCGGCCCGAACACCGCCACGTGCGTGCCGGACTTCTCCCGCGCCTTGGCCAGCGCGGCGCCGGCACGGTCTGCCTGCCCCAGTGCGCTGAGGGCCTGCACCAGGAAGATGTGGGCGGGGAAGTTCCAGGACTCGGAGAACCGGCCGCTGTCGAGAATCGCGAGTGTCTGCTCCATCCGACGGGTCACCGACGCACACGATCCGCGCGCGAGTTCGACTGCCGCGACCAGGATTCCCGACATCGCCCAGCCCAGGTACTGCGCGGTCTGAGCGGCGGACACGAAGCGTCCCGCCGCGACGTCCGCGTCGCCGAGCCGGCCGGTGAGGGTCAGCGCGAGGGTCTCGCCGAAGCCGGTGGGGAACCGGAGCAACCCGTCGACCTCGACCTCCCGTGAGTGCTCGGCCAGCGCCCGGACCTCCGCTCCCCGGCCGGCCACCGCGCGGGCGAGGCTGCCGCCGAACACCGCCCATTCCACCGCCCAGGGAAGCACCTTGGACTCGGCCAGGACGGAGTCGGACAGCGAGATCGCCTCGTCGATCCGATTCTCGAAAAGCGCACATGCCGAGGCGATTCCGGTGACGATCGGCGTGAGTGCGGGGTGGGTGACGCGCTCGGTCAGCAGCTGCAGTATCTCGTCGGCCCGCTCGGCATCACCGAGCGCCCAGAATGTGTTGCCGATGATCGAGTTGCCCCACAGCACCAGCCGGCCCTCGTCGAGGTCATCCGGTGAGAACCGCGCCAGGATGTCCCGCGCCTCATCCGGATGCCCCTGCCACATGACCGCCCGCGCGAGCAGCTCGGCCTCCTCGAGTCCCCCGCCCTCGTCGAGTGCCGCGCGCGCAAAGCGTTCGCCGAGTGGTGTCTGCGCGAGATTCAGTGCGTCGCGGGCTGCTGTCCGCACCAACGACAGATCGATCTCCACGTCGCTCTCGATCGCGAGGTCGGCGAGACGAATGCGTTCGGCCGGAGTGTTCGTGGGACGCGACCGCAGCGCCTCGACGAGTCGGCCGCGTAGCCGTCGCGACGAGACCAGACCCAGCCGGCGTCGGATGACCTCCCCGAACAGCGGGTGGTGGAACGCGACATCGAGGCGCCGCCCGTCGCGGGTGATGCGCACCAAGCCGGCGATCTCGGCCTCCTCGACGGCCTCTTCACCGGCGAGTTCGGCGAGGACGTCGATGTCGAGCGGCTCGCACAGGCTCAAGTACTTCAGCGCGCCCAGGACCGAACCGTCCAGTTGCTCGATCCGGCCCTCGAGCAGCGACGCGAGCTCCGAGGTGATGGCGGCACGCCCGCGGAGTTGCCACACACCGTTGACCTGCCGCAGGGTGTCGGCCTGCCGGGCGCCGTCGACGAGATGCCGGACAAACAGTGCGTTCCCACCGGAGGCCTCCCACATGAGATTCGCGGAGTGCTCCTCGAGCTGGCCGCCGAGCACGGACTCGATGAGCTCGACACTCTGTTCTTTGGTGAACGGCGACAACGTGATCCGTGTGAGATGGTTGTCCTTCCACAGCGAGGTCACCGCATCCGGGACGGTCTCGCCGCTGCGCACGGTCGCCACGATGTGCACCGCACGGTCGATCGCGAGTTGATGCAGGAGCGTTGCCGACAGTTCGTCCAGGAGGTGGGCGTCGTCGACACCGATGACGACATCGCCGTCGGCGAGCAGTGATTCACGCGCTGCCGCAAGGTAGGTGACCGGATCGCTCGACGTCGCGGGGCCGACGAGATGAGCGAAGACGCCCAGCGGGATCGACCGCGCGGACTCGGTACCCGCGACCCACCGCACCCCCGTGGGCAACTCGGCGGTGACATGCCGCGCAAGGGTGGTCTTGCCGACGCCGGAGTCGCCCGTCAGGACCACGCCACAACCGGTCGTCTCACCCCTGAGTGCCGCCTGGATCGTGCGGAACTCCCGATCGCGCTCGACAAGCGGCCAATTCGTGGACATAACCGCGAATTTTAGTCTGCCGGTGCCTACAATGGGCCGCGCCGAAGCACCAATGTGGTCCAACCGGATGGCAGTGGCCAGCACTCAGCGAATCCCGGATTCGACATCAGCGGATCGAAGTACGCGAACTACGCATCCCGGGCGTTCGTGACCGCCACCGCCGCCGCCAGGAGCACGAGAGTGAACGCCGCGAAGTACAGCAACGATCCGTAGGCGTTCCAGTGGAAGGTGTCGCTGCCACCCGCGAGGAAGTTCCAGCCGTTGAGGAACGGCAGGAATGACACGATGTGCTCACCCACACGCGGGAGCACCGACACGATGCGCTCGAGGGCCAGCATCCAGACGAGCATGATCGCCACCGCGCCCGCCGAATGCCGCACGAGCGCCCCCACCGCGAGGCCGATCAGCGCGCACAGCATCGCGAAAACCGGCGTGCCCCAGAGATGTCGGACGGTCTCGGACCCGGTCAGTGAGACCCCGACACCGGACAGCATCTGCGCGACCACGACCGCGACGACGCACAGGATCGCGACCACTGCGAACGAGAGTCCGCCGAACACGACCGCCTTCGCGATGAGGATCCGTGGGCGGCGCGGAATCGCGGCGAAGGTCGGGCGGATGGTGCCGAAACGATACTCGGTGGTGACACCCAGGATGGCCATGATCGCCAGGACCGCGACCCCGAACTGGTCGACGCCGATCAGGAAGTCGCCGGTGAGTGTGTCGGCCTCGCCGGGACTTCCGTACGAGGTTCCGGCGACGGCACCGAGCAGCACCGCAATACCCAGACCCAGCACGACGACGACACCGAGGCACCAGTACGGCGACCGCGTGCTGGCGAGCTTGATCCGTTCGGCGTTGATCGCGGCGATCACCGGCTCACTCCCCCCTGGTTGTCGGTGGCGGTGTAGTCGACAGCGTGGGCCGTCATCGACATGAACACCTCTTCGAGCGACGCCGACTCGGCGGAGAGCTCGTGCAACGTGATGCCCGCGGCGGCGGCGAGATCGCCGACGTGATCGGTCGTGGTGTCCGGTATGCGCATCACCGGACGCCCGCGATCATCCGGGTCTCCCGGTGCGGGGTTCAGCCCCGCCGCGGCGAGCGCGGCATGCAACTGCTCCAGCTGCGGGCCGCGCACCCGCACGGACTGCCGAGCCCGTCCGGTGAACTCACCCACCGAGCAGTCGGCGATCAGCCGCCCCCGCCCGATGACGACGAGATGATCTGCGGTGAGCGACATCTCGGTGAGCAGGTGGCTCGACACCAGCACCGTTCGACCCTCGGCGGCGAGCTTGCGCATGAACCCACGGATCCACACGATCCCCTCCGGATCGAGGCCGTTGACCGGCTCGTCGAACAACAGCGTGTGCGGGTCGCCGATGAGGGCGCCCGCCAGCCCGAGTCGCTGCGACATGCCGAGCGAGAAGCCGCCCGCGCGTTTCTTGGCCACCGACGTGAGCCCGACCGTCTCGAGCACCTCGTCCACCCGGGCGACCGGGATCTGGTTGCTTGCCGCCAGCCATCGCAGATGGGAACGCGCACTGCGGTTCGGGTGCACCCACCGGGCGTCGAGCAGCGCGCCGACCTGACGCAGCGGATGGTCGAGGTCGCGGTAGCGCTGACCGTTGATCGTGGCCGTACCCGAGGTCGGGCGATCGAGACCGAGCATCATGCGCATCGTGGTCGACTTGCCCGCACCGTTGGGCCCCAGGAAGCCGGTCACCCGTCCCGGCCCGACTTCGAAGGTGAGGTCGTCGACCGCGCGTTGACCGCCGAAGTCCTTCGTCAGATTCGCTACCCGCAACACGCCTCGACCATAGCCGTCCAACCCGGAGCGGCCCGGTCCGTCATTCGGACGGCCTGTCGCGGGCGACCGTCAGCTCTGCTCCCGGCCGGGCGAGGACGCGTGGGCCCAGAAGCGCTTGGGGATCCGGCCCGCCCGCGCGGCGAGCCGGCCCGCGATCACCGCATGCCGCATCGCCGTCGCCATCTGTTCGGGGTTCTCCGCGCGGGTCACCGCGGTGGCCAGAAGCACTCCGTCGCAACCGAGTTCCATCGCCAGGGCCGCGTCGCTCGCGGTACCGATGCCGGCGTCGAGGATGACCGGCAGCGGGTCGTCGAAGCGGGTGCGGCAGTCGTCGACGATCATCTCGATGTTGTGCGGGTTGAGGATTCCGAGGCCGGTCCCGATGGGCGAGCCGAGGGGCATCACCGCGGCCACGCCGAGATCGGCGAGTCGTGCGGCCAGGACCGGGTCGTCATTCGTGTAGGCCAGGACGACGAATCCGTCCGCGACCAGGGCGGCCGCCGCGTCGACGAGCTCGATGGCGTCGGGCATCAGGGTGCGCTCGTCGGCGACCACCTCGAGCTTGACCCAGTCGGTCTCGAACGCCTCGCGCGCCAACTGCGCGGTCAGCACCGCCTCGGCGGTGGTGTGGCACCCCGCCGTGTTCGGCAGGACCGCGATGTCGAGCCTCCGCAGCAGGTCGAAGACCCCGGTGCCCGAGGCGGCGTCGACGCGGCGGACCGCGACGGTGGTGAGTTCGGTGCCCGACGCGACGAGTGCGCGTTCCAGGGTCGCGAGATTCGACGCGCCCCCGGTGCCGGTGATGAGCCGAGACGAGAACTCGCGGCCGCCGATCCGCAACGGGTCGGGTGTCAACTGGTCAGCCACCCTGCACCGCCGTGACGATCTCGACGACGGCGCCGTCGGTCATGGTGTGCCGGTCCCAGCGGCCGCGCGGGACGACCGCGCCGTCCACCGCGACTGCGATCCCGCGATCCGGCAACCCGAGTCCGGCGACCACATCGCGCACCGAGGCGTCGGCATCGACGTCCACTGTCTCGCCGTTCACCGTGATACTCATTCCTCGACTCCTTCCAGGATCGACAGGACCCGCTCCGCGGTACCGGGAGCGAGGACGATCCCATTGCGTCCGTGCCCGGTCGCCACGACCGTGCGGGCGTCCACGCGGGTGACGAGCGGTAACCCGTCGGCGGTGCACGGCCGCAGGCCGGCCGCCGCTTCGGTCAGCTCATACGTCCGCAGCCCGGGCATCACCTCGATCGCGTCGGCCAGCAGGTCGGCGACCCCGCCGGCCTGGGGCGTCCGGTCGGCCATCCCCTCCGCCTCGTACTGGGTGGCCCCGACGACGACCCCGTCCTCGCGCGGGACCACGTACACGGCGCGGCCGTGCAGGCGAGCCCGGACGACGTGGTCGGGCGGGGGCACCGACCACCGCGTGCGACGAAGCCGCAGGATCTCCCCCTTGGCCGGGTGCAGGTCGACGTCCGGCCACAGTGCCGCGGTGCCGAGTCCGGCGGCGAGCAGGACCTGCGCGTCAGGGCGCAGGTCGTCGACATCGGACAGGGACTCGAGGCGAGCGGAGACGAGCTCCACGCCGGCACCGGTGGCCGCGGCGCGCAGCGCCTCGAGCAGTCGGCGGTTGTCCACCGACCATTCGCCGATCGCGCGGTAGCCACCGACGAGTCGAGAACTCAGTGACGGTTCCAGTGTTCGGATGTCGCGGCCGGTCACCGGCTGTAGCGCGGCATCGGTGCCGGGCTGACCGGACCAGACGAAGTCGGCGAGGTGTCGCAGATACTCGAGGTCGGTGGCCGAGGCCGCGACGAAGAGCGAGTCGGTGGCGGTGACGACGGCCGGATCGTCGAGTCGCTTCACGAGCGCAGGCCAGCGGCGGACCGACTCGACCGACAGGGCGAGCGATGCCTCCTCGCCGGGGATCCCCTCGCCGAGCGAACCGAGCATGCCGCCCGCGACCCACGAGGCGCGCTCCTCGGTGCCGGCGTCGAGTACGCGAACCCGCCACCCGGCGTCGGCCGCGGCGAGCGCGCACGTCAACCCGATGACGCCGCCGCCCACGACCGTGAGCAGGCGGTGCGCAGGCTTCTGCTGAGGGGAATTCACGCTGGAATCACCTTCCTTCGCCGGAATGACCCGGATCAGGTTCGACGGTCAGCGGATGGGTCCGCACTCTCAGCCCGGCCGATCCGGACTCCCGTGTGTTCGTGCGGTCCACCCTACGCCCGGGCCTCGGGCGTCCGGTTAGCCTGGTCGGCGTGACGACCCCGAACCCCACCACGTCAGCGTCCGCGGACTCCGGCCGCGCGGCGGACCGTCGTCGTCGGCTCTCCGCGGCCCGCCTCTACCTGTGCACCGACGCCCGGCGCGAACGCGGCGACCTCCTCGACTTCGTCGATGCCGCGCTCGCGGGCGGCGTCGACATCGTGCAGCTCCGTGACAAGAACTCACCGGGCGAACGCGAGTTCGGGACCCTCGAGGCGCGGGAGGAACTCGAGATCCTCGCCGGCTTGCGGGCCGTCGCCGATGCGCACGGCGCATTGCTGGCGGTCAACGACCGCGCCGACATCGCGGCGCTCTCCGGCGCCGATGTCCTGCACGTGGGACAGGGCGACCTCGCGCCGTCGGCGGCCCGCCGGATCGTCGGCCCGGAGGTGATCATCGGCGCCTCGACCCACGACCCCGACCAAGCCGCCGCCGCGATCGCCGACGAGGACGTCGACTACTTCTGCGTCGGCCCGTGCTGGACCACGCCCACCAAACCCGGCCGCGCCGCCGCCGGCCTCGACCTCGTCTCCGCAACTTCGGAAATGCTGTCGGGGACAACACAATCGCCGAAGCCGTGGTTCGCCATCGGCGGGATCGACGCCGGCCGCGTCGGCGAGGTGACCGCGCTCGGGGCCCGGCGGATCGTCGTCGTCCGAGCCATCACCGCGGCCGCCGACCCGGCCGCCGCGGCCCGCGACCTCGCCGGGATGCTGTAGCGGCTCACCGCCGGCCGCGGGCAAACACGTTTGCCCGGTCGATACCTCGGGTCTATGGTGGACCGATCATGTTGTGCATCACGAGCGTTCTCGTAACCCGCCGCAGCGGGGTCTGACTCTGACCGACCCCCCGCTGCGGGTCGGTTGCGCTCTCCAGTCGGTCATCCGTTCTTCGACCGAAATCGGTTAATGAGATGCACCCTCTTCATCTGTCCCATCCATCCTGTTCGTGGCATGAGTGCGGCGACCGCCGCGGTGACGATCTGTTCACCGAGCGGTACGGACGTCCGCTTCCCCCTGGAATGCACGAGGAGGCGACCGGGATGACCTGGCAGGAATTCACCGACGAATACTCCCGCGGCGGCGCGATCCGGCTCGGATCATGGTCGGTCGTGTCGTGTCCGGGCGACCTGGTCGAGTGCCGGGCGACACTCGCGATCGCCGACCGCATCAGGTCGTGCAGCGCGGTCGCCGCCGGTCCGGTCGGCGCGATGACCTCGATCCTCCACGACGTCGGCGCCCCGGTTCAGATCGTCCGCCTGCATCAGCGGGTGGTCGACGGCGTGGTCACGACGTTCCTGCTGTGCGAGAACGACGGCCGCCAGGCGTGGGCCGCCGGCGAGGGTGCGAGCGGCGACGAGGCGAACGTCCACGCCCTGATCGCGGGCGCGAACCGTCTGCTGGACGCCGATCGTGTCGGGGTCTGACGGGTAGGGAGCGGGACTCAGCTCTGGGGGTCGAGCATCGCGATGCGCTCGCGAAGCGTGGGCCAGGCGAGCCCGAACGCCGGGTGCAGCGGCAGCTGGTCGACGCGCTTCTCGTCGACCCACCGCAGCTCGGTGGATTCGAAGTTGGCGACCGTGCGGACCGGCGAATCGGTCTCGGCGATCACGGTCGTGTAGGTCCATCCGCCGGGTGACTCGTGGGTGACGACGGCCGCGACGACGCGCAGATCGTCGCCGGTGATGCCGGCTTCTTCCTCGGCTTCGCGAATCGCCGTGTCGACGGCGCCTTCGTGCGAGTCGCGCGCGCCGCCGGGCAGCGCCCATGTCCCGCCCTGGTGCGACCAGGCGGCGCGATGCTGGAGGAGCACACCGGTCGATCCCTCCGGCAACGGCGCCCGCAGCAGCAGACCTGCCGCGCCGTGGACACCCCAATATCGTGAACCGTCGGGATCGATCACCCAGCCGTCGCCGTCGCCGCGCACCACGCCTCCTCGCAACCCGATCGCGTCGACCGGGTGCCTCCACCGTAAGTGAGACGCGCGCCACCTGCCAGGGAGTCCGCGCAGCGCTTGCGGATCCCGGGTGGCGAACCCTGAGGCGACCCGGTTGCACGCACTGCGAGCCGAACGGTCGAGGTCGGCGACGCGGGGCCGGTCGAGCCCGGAGGAACCCCGCCCGATGGCATAGGGTGAAACACGCACGACCCGGTGAACGATGACCCAGATGACACAACACCTGGCGTTGATCGCCCGGCCACGCGAATCCGGAACGGGGAACCGGTGACCGTACGACCGCACCGGAGACGATCCAGCGTTCGAGAAGGGATCAGGTAGGTGACCGGCGACGCGTCCTCCGTGCGGACGGCGCTGACGCGTGGCGGTCGCACGATCCGACCGGCGCAATCCTCACCCCCGATCCGACAGGTGCTCGCCGACCGGCGCGAACTCGTCGCCACGGCCCGGGAACGCGCCCAGTCGCCCTTCCAGACCCTCCGGCACTTCGCGGTCACCACCCCCGGCAAACTCATCATCATCTGCGGCATCCTGGCGCTCGGCTGTCTGAGCACCGGGCTGTACGCGTCGACGGTTCTCGAGGACCGCACCCAGACCCTGCAGCGCCTCATCGATCGGACCGAACCGCTCGCCGAGGCCGCACAGGTCCTCTACAGCTCGCTGTCGATCGCCGACGCCTCCGCGAACGCCGCCTTCATCTCGGGCGGTCTCGAGACCCCCGAGTTGCGGCAGCGCTACTCCGACGCGCTGGCGACGGCGTCGTCGTCGTTGATCCTGGCGACCGGTACGTCCAGCGAACCCGGTTCCGGCATGGCGTCGGACCGGGCGGAGCAGGCCGTCAGCGCCGACCTCGAGACCCTCTCCACCTCGATCCCGGTGTACAGCGGTCTCATCGAGACGGCGCGAACCAACAACCGACTCGGCAACCCGGTCGGCTCGGCGTACCTCGGCCAGGCGTCGTCGATGATGCAGGACGAGATCCTCCCGGCCGCACAGCGCCTGTACGAGCGGCGTTCGATGGCCATCGCCGATCCCCAACACACGCTCACCCGCCCGCCGTGGACCGTGTACGCGCCACTGTTGTTCCTGCTCGCCGCGCTGGTGCTGACCTCGCGCTACCTCGCACGCCGAACCCGCCGCCGGTTCAACCTCGGGATCGTCGCGGCCGTCTTCGCCCTCAGCATCGGGACGCTGTGGCTGCTCGCCTCCGGCCTGATGTCGGTGGCGGCGACCAGCGACGCCCGCACCGAGGGCGCCGACCCGCTCCGCGACCTGACCGCTGCCCGCATCCTCACCCAACAGGCCCGGTCGGCGGAGACGCTGTCGCTGATCCGCCGCGGCGACCAGGGCGGACTCGAACGCAGCTTCTCCGCGGCGACCAGCGAGATCGGCAACATCGTCGACGACGTGCGCGGCGGAACCGAGGACGGCGACAGTGCGGTCACCGCCGAGCAGCTGGACACGGTGACCGCGGCGCTGACGGAGTGGAAGCGCACCGACGCCGCCGTCCGCCGCTACATCCAGACCGGGAACTTCGGTCTCGCCCGCCTGCACACCGTCGGTGACGGACCGGACAGCTCCGCGCGCGCCTACACCGCGGTCGACACCGCGCTGGTCGATGCGATCACCACCGCCCGGAACTCGTTCCGCGACGACATCAACACCGCGCAGCGCGTCCTCGGGTTCACCGGCACCGGCATCCTGCTGCTCACCGTCTTCGCCGGTGTCGCGATCGTGGGCGGTCTCATCCCCCGGATCCGGGAGTACCGATGACGACCATGCCCGCACCTCATACCCCGTCACGTCATCGCCTGCTGACCTTCGTGGTCCTGCTCGCGCTCACCGGCCTCGTCGCCACGGGGTGCGTGCGGTTTCCCGCACCCGAATCGCCCCCGCCCACCGCCACCGCCGGACCACCGGTGCTGCCCGGCGTCCAGGTCGACGTGCCGGTCGAACCACTGCCGAGTTCCGAGGCCTGCAATGCGACCCTGACCCTTCGGCCGCCCGCCCAGATGCCGCTCCCGCGCCAGATGCCGCCGAACTCGACGATGGCCGGGATCCTGGAACGCGGCCGGCTCATCGTCGGCCTCGACATCGGCTCCAACCTGTTCAGCTTCCGCGACCCGATCACCGGCGACATCCAGGGCTTCGACGTCGACATCGCGCACGAGATCGCCGGCGCCATCTTCGGCGACGACCGTCGCGTCGAGTTCCAGGTCCTGAGCTCCGCCCAGCGGATCGACGCCCTGCGGGACATGACGGTCGACGTGGTGATCAAGACGATGAGCATCACGTGCGACCGGTTGCGCGACATCAGCTTCTCGGCTCCCTATTACGTTGCCTCGCAGCGCATTCTGTCGTTCCGGAATTCGAATGTCACCGGCCCGGCGCAACTGGCCGACAAGCGTGTCTGCGCGGCGCGCGGGACGACCTCGATCGGCCGCATCCAGGCCATCCAGCCCCGCGCCACCATCGTCAGCACGACGACCTGGGCCGACTGCCTGGTGCTGATGCAACAGGGGCAGATCGACGCGGCGACCACCGACGACGCCATCCTCGCGGGTCTGGCCGCACAGGACCCGTGGTTGCGGGTCGTCGGCCCCAGCCTCGGGGAGGAGTTCTACGGCGTCGGAATCCCGAAGGGCCAGGACGACATGATCCGGTTCGTCAACGGGGTCCTGGAGCGCATCCGCGTGACCGGTCGCTGGCAGGAGATCCGCGACCGGTGGTTGTCCATCCTCGACAGCGGGTACGGCGCGCCCCAGCCGTACTACCGGGACTGATGCCCATGGACGGCGCAGCGCGCAACGATCACGACACCGACGATGTCCGCCACGATCCGGCGGGCGACGATCGGGGCGGCGACGATCGAGGCGGCGACGATCAGGCGGGCGACGATCGGGGCGGGGACCTCGGCACCCAGCGCGTCTCGCTCGACGCGCTTCTCGGCGAGGACGAGGTCGGGCAGGACGAGGCCGGCGAAGTGGGGCAGGACGAGGTCGGGCAGGACGAGGTCGGCGAGGTCGGCACCCAGAAGGCCGACCTCGCGGCGCTGACCGCCGGCTCCGACGACACCACCGACCCGCGGCCCGGTCGGCGCACCGACCCCGATGTCGGAACACAGGCTGTCGCACCGGTGTTCACCGTCGGGGTGGACCCCGACGATCGGACCGACCGCGTCGTGCGGTCCCGTCCGGCCGTACCCCATCCGGAGCCCGACTCGGGTCCGCTCGGCCGGCGACTCGTGCCGCGCCGCCGTCCTCCGGTGCACGAACGCCGGCTCGGCAGCGGCCTGGTCGAGATGCCGAAGATCACCGACATCGAACCCGAGGACGCCGTCATCGACGACCCGGTGATCGCCGACAACAAGCGGTTCTGCTGGCGCTGCGGCAAACCGGTCGGCCGCGTCGAGGGCGAGGGCGCCGGACCGCCGACCGGTGATTGCGGGAACTGCGGCGCCCGATACTCGTTCGTTCCCGGTCTCGCTCCCGGCACACTGGTCGCCGACCAGTACGAGATCGCCGGTGCGATCGCCCACGGCGGCCTGGGCTGGATCTACCTGGCCATCGACCGCAATGTGAGCGATCGGCCCGTCGTCCTCAAAGGCCTGCTGAACTCCTCGGATTCGGAGGCACAACGCGTCGCGGTCGCCGAGCGACAGTTCCTGGCCTCGGTGAACCATCCCGGGATCGTCAAGATCTACAACTTCGTCGAGCACGTCGACGACGATGACCGCTTCGGCTACATCGTGATGGAGTACATCGGCGGTCAGACGCTCAAGCAGATCACCGCAGGCGACCCGGACAACTCGTTGCTCTCGGTCGAACAGGGTCTGGCCTACATCCTGGAAGTGCTTCTCGCCGTGGGCTACCTACACTCGGTCGGCCTGGTCTACAACGACGTCAAGCCCGAGAACATCATGGTCGGCAGTGACGAGGTGAAGCTGATCGATCTCGGTGCCGTCTCCCCGATCAACGGTTACGGGCACCTCTACGGCACGCCCGGGTTCCAGGCGCCGGAGATCGTCAAGACCGGACCGCAGATCGCGACCGACATCTACAGCATCGGACGTACCCTCGCTGTCCTCACCGTGCCGATGGAGATGCGTCACGGGCGCTACGTCGATGGCCTGCCCACCGCGTCGAAAACGCCGCTGTTCCGGAACAATCCGTCGTATTACCGCCTCTTGCAGCGCGCCACGGCGCCCGATCCGGCCGACCGCTTCGTCTCCGCGGAGGAGATGAGCACGCAGGTGCTGAACGTGTTGCGCGAGACCGTCGCCGTGCACACCGGCGTTCCGCGTCCAGCGCTGTCCACGGTGTTCACCCCGCAACGTTCGACCTTCGGCACCGACCTCATGCTCGCGCCCGTCGACGGCTTCTTCGACCCCGATCAGGCGGCGTTCTACGACCCGGTGGACATCGCCAACGCGCTGCCCGTCCCACTGGTCAACCCGCTCGACCCGGCCGCGAGCCTGCTCACCTCGGCGGCGCTGTCGGATCCGCGCCAGACCCTCGACTCCATCAACACCGCCCGCGCAGAGGGTTTCGCGTCGCTCTTCGGCGGCCGACCGGTCAAGAACGCCCACCCCTCTCGGGAGATCGATCTCGCCGAGGCACGCGCTCACCTGCAACTCGATGACGTCGACACCGCGCTCGCCCTTCTGCAGGAAGTCCGGGCCCACCACGGCGATTCGTGGCGGGTCGAGTGGTACATGGGCATCTGCGCGCTGATGAACGACGAGCCCGAACTCGCCTACGAGCGCTTCGACGAGGTCCTCGGCGCGATGCCCGGCGAGGTGGCACCCAAGCTCGCCGTCGCCGGAACGGCCGAGCTCATCGGCCGCTGGCTGGCCGACGAGAAGGGCCCCGCGAAGTCCGCGGACAAGATAGCCAAGCTGTATGACGTTGCGCAGCACCACTATCACGATCTGTGGCTCACGGACCACAGCATCGTCACCGCCGCCTTCGGACTGGCCCGGCTCGCGGTGGCCGCCGGTGACATCGACGCCGCCATCCAACCGCTCGACGAGGTGCCGGCCACCAGTCGCCACTTCAACACCGCACGCGCGACGGCGATCATCGCGCTCGTCCACGGCCGGCCCACCTCGCAGGTGACCCGTGAGCAGATCGTCGAGGCGGCCCGACGTCTCGAGCAGATCCCGGACACCGAACCACGCAAGGCCCGGATGCTGCTGATCGTGTTGGGTACCGCGCTGGGCTGGATCCACGACAACCCCGAGGATGCCGCACAGGACAAAGAACCCTCCACGTTGCTCGGATTCCCGTTCACCGAGTACGGGATTCGCACCGGCACCGAGCGCTCGCTACGTCAGCTGGCCCGTCTGACCCGCACCAACCGAGCACACCGGTTCATGCTGGTCGACCTCGCCAACTATGTCCGACCGAACACGTTGTTCTAGGGCGTTTCGAAAGGCGTCCCGGTTGCGTTGCACACGAGCGGTTCTTGCCTGAGGAGATCCTCGAGGTGCGCCTCGACCGACGTTGGACGTCGGCGACGCACGCGCCGTGGTGGTCGGACGTCGATGACGTGGCTGATCGTCAACCATGAGCGGCGCGCGTCTTGGCGGTGTGGCGTCTCCGGGCGTGCTTGATCGCCGGGCCGGGTGGTCGGTCCGTGGATCTCGGCGCGTATGTCGCGTAGAAGTTCTGCGAACCGCCGGGGTATGTCGGGTCGGCGGTTGAGGCGGTCGGGATTGGGTGGTGCGCCGGGTTCGGCGTTGAGTCGCCAGACGCAGCGGCCTTCGTCGGGTCCGGACCGTTCGATGTGGGTGGTGTACTGGCCGGGCTGGTCGCCGACCATCCGGTTGTGCCGCGGGCAGGCCGGGGCGAGGTCGTCGATGTCGGTGAGACCACCCTTGGCCCAATCCTTGTGGGCGTGATGGAGTTCGACCTGGGTGGCGGGTTGATCGCATCCGGGTGCCGAGCACACTTCACCGTCGGGGCGGGCGAAGGAAACGAGGCGTTGTTCGCGGGTGGCCAGACGCTTGCCCCTACCGAAGTACAGCGGCACCGCGGTGGCGTCTTTGAAGATCGCCAACCACGGTTGCACGTCGCCGGCCATCGCGAGCAGGTCGGGGATGGGCAGCAGGGTGCCGGTGGCGGTGGTCGCGAGCCCGGCTTCGCGGATCAGGTCGCCCAGATCGGCTTTGATGATCAGATGGGCGGGCAGGCCGCGGTGCGACGTTCCGAGAATCCCGTCTGAAAAGCCAGCGGTGAGTGCGGCGTCGAGCGCGTCGTGATTCGTCTGGGCGAGGGTGCGGCCGTCACGATCGGCTGCGAGCGCGAGGGCGTCGGGGTCGGCGGTGTCGGCGGGTCCGCTGGGTGAGGCGGGGTCGTCGGGGTTGTTGAGTCCGGGCTTGCCCCATACCGCGAACATCATCGTCAACCGGGCGGCGAGTGTGGGAGTCAGCGTGCCCGAGATCTTCGCGGTGCCATCGGCGCGTTGCCGACCGATCCACAGGCCTCGTCGTCGTTGCTGATCGGTGTCGTCCGTGAGGGTGCCGTCCGGATCGAGGTGGGCGATTAGGCGTGCGCCGAGTTGGGTGATGTCGGCCGGTGTGTGGTCGATGGCGATCTCGGCCATCTGCCGCTCGGCGGCGACTCTGATGTCGTGGTCGATAGTGCCTGGGATGCGGTCGAGGACGTCGAGTGCGGCGTGTACGTGTGCGGTGCCGACCGTTCCTTGGGCGAAAGCCTCGGCGAGGCACGGGTGTTCGGGCGGTAGGACCTCGCCGCTGAGGCTGGTGCGGGTGGCGGTGGCGTCCATCTGCTTACGACGCCGCACCGGGTTGGAGACCCGCAGCCGGTGGGTCATGAACTGCATGAGCGTGCGGCAGCCCGTCTTGCGGGGGAGGTCGCGGGCCTCGGCCTGATCGATTTGCCGGTCACCGGCAAAGGTCAGTCGCGCGATGGCGCGTTCGGTCGCCGATGCGACGTCGATCAGCTCGTCGTCGGTGCACGGAGACAGGTCGACCGTCTGCAGTTCGTCGAGGATCGCATGCAGCTCGGCCACCAACTCGACGGCACGCGGTTGCAGTGAAGCGGATTCGTCGGACATGGTCACCCTCCCCCCGGGGACGATTGCGCGAATGCATGTTCGAGTGTAGCGGCTATTTTGCTGGTGCGCAATGCTTTTGAGTGTCGTACCGCAGGAAGGAACCTGTCGGTGGTGCGTGGTAGGAGTGGGTCGGTGGCAAACCATCCTGCTCCGCGGTCGTTGACTGATCCTGCGCTCCCATCACAGAACCGTCGCCTGGGTGTCTATCGATGCGGGCGGCTGAAGCCAATGCCGTGGTGGACCGCACTGGCGGCGGCAGGGTAATTCCCGCCCTGAGCTTCACCCTTTGGCCTGCGTTCTCAACACAGCCGAGCGGCCTACTAAATCTCCAATCCACTTTTCGAAGGCGACGGGAGCGATGACGCCAAGTTGCCGGGATGGTTACACTACTCACATGACCAGCGAAGACGTGGCGGCCTTTGGGTATCTGCGACTCGCTGGCGGACGCTTTGACGTCGCGGAAGGGCTGCCGGTGGTCTCTGCTGCCGAGCTGGAGCGGTACGCCTTGCTCGTCAGCGCAGTAGCCCGTGAGCTCTACCTACGGGCACACCCCAAGCGCCAACGGGTTCCCCGAGGATTCGACGGCGCTTTCGATCTGCGGTTGACCCGCGTCGGCAGAGGCAGCCAAATTCCCGTGCTCGTGCGACCGACGATCAACGACGGCGCGCTGTTCCAGAACACGGACTGGCACGAGAACGCACGGCGCCTGATAAACAGTGCGCTGGGCGACATAGGCACTCGCGACCGAGTTCCCACATCCTTTCCGCCTGCGGCCATTAAGCCTTTGGCCCAGTTCGGCCGTAGCTTGCGTGCAAACGAGCGGATTGAACTGGCAGACAACGAGGATGATCCGATACGCGCTGTCCTCACAGTCGACACTCGTAGGCGTATCCAGCAACTCGCGAAGTTGGATGAGCTGGAGATTGAGACGGTTGTCGTCGGCCAGGTGACCGGGTTGTCCTCTACCCCACCGCATGTCGATGTAGCTGTTCCCGAGGAACTCTCACAACGGAAGATCGGCGCAACATTCTCCGATCCGTCCGTGTTCGATTCACTACACAGCTACCTAGGCTTCGGTGAAACCGCACCGCCGGTTGCGCTTAGCGTCATTGCGGTGCAGAACCGCGAGGGCCTCATTGTGAAGATCACCGATGTATTGCATGTCGAACCGGCCCTGCCACCCGCATGGTCCGAACGCTTGCGAGAGCTCGCCGGACTCTCAGACGACTGGCTACATCCGGGGTCGAAACCTCCGTCGATCGACACAATTGAGAGAGTTGAACGAATCCTCCTTGCAACACTCGACGCCGAGGTGGCAGCGCCGGCGATCTACCCGTCTGGCGACGGTGGTATCCAACTCGAATGGCGAACATCTTCTCGCGCGGTAGAGGTAGAGGTCGCCAATTCTGGTGGGATTGAGGCCTCTTGGTATGGGCGGGCCAATGATGACGACGGCGAGGACGTTACCTTCCTAGTCGACGATCCAGACGGTGTTGCCGACTTCGTGAAGGATGCGATCAGTGAGTGACGAAGACAAACTCGGCGCAGGCGAAGACATCCTCGGCGAGCAGGAAGAACTGTTGTGGCGCAACGCCCACCCGGCATGGATAGTGGACGGCGCGTTGACCTCGCAAGCTTTCCGACCTACGCCGAAGGACCAGCAAAAGCTGTCGACAGCACGCGAGGTGAAGGTTTCAGCAGAGGCGAACTTTAAAGAGTACACCCTAGAGTTCGAGTTCGACTCAGGCGGCGTGTGGGCGGTCTCAGTCGGTGAGGTGCACGAGCAGGGGATCCGAGCCATCTACGACGAGAACTCTCCGTCGACACCCAAGCCGTGCCTTAAAGGACACACGTCCATCGACTTCACAAGCATCTCGAATAATCAGGCGAAGCGGATAGGCGGAAGATTGCGTGATCGTGCTGAAGCGCGCGGAAGGCAGCACCCTCCGCTAGACAAGGATTGAGTCCGCGACGTGGCACAGAGACCTGAGTAAAACACTGGCCACATGCGTTCCGCCTGAGGAGATCTGAGGTAGATCTGACCTAGCGCTGGACTGAGCGACCAGGGTCAGACCCCAACCACCGCCGCCGATTGCCGCGCGATGGCGAGCTCTTCGTTGGTCGGCACGACGAGCACCTCCACAGCACTGTCATCCGCCGAGATCCGACGAGCAGCCCTGCCGCGCACGGCGTTCCGCTCCTCGTCGACGACGATCCCGAACCCTTCCAAGCCCGCCAGCGCACGAGAGCGAACGACTGCCGAGTTCTCCCCCACCCCCGCCGTGAAGGTGATGGCATCGACGCGGCCGAGGGCGAAGGCGTAGGCGCCGACATAGCGGCGCAGGCGGTGGATGTAGACGTCGAAGGCGCGTCGGGCGGCGTCGTCGCCGGAATCCATCAGCTCCGTGATGGCGCGGAAGTCGTTCTCCCCGCACAGGCCTCGAAGTCCCGACCGTTTGTTGAGCAGCGTGTCGATCTCGCCGACGGACAGGTTCGCCACCCGGTTCAGGTGCAGCACGAGCCCGGGATCGAGATCGCCGCTGCGGGTTCCCATCACCAGCCCCTCGAGCGGCGTCATACCCATGGAGGTGTCGATGGGCTGCCCGCCCGCGATGGCCGACGCCGACGCGCCGTTGCCGAGATGCAGCACGATCTGGTTCAGCGACGCCGGGTCGCGGTCCAGGAACTCGGCCACCCGCCCGGACACGTACTCATGGCTGGTGCCGTGAAACCCGTAGCGGCGGATCGCATGCTCGTCGGCGACCGCACGGTCGATCGCGTACGTCGCGGACGCATCCGGGAGTCCATGGAAGAAGGCGGTGTCGAAGACCGCGACCGACGGGACGTCCGGCAGCAACTCCTGCGCGGCCAGGATTCCGACCAGATTCGCGGGATTGTGCAACGGTGCCAGCGGAGAGATGCGCTCGATCTCCGAGATCACCTCGGGGGTGACGACAGTCGGCTCGTAGAACGACCTGCCGCCGTGGACAACCCGATGCCCGACCGCGCTCAGTCCCGCGTCCGCCAGATCGGTTCCGTTGTCGGCGAAGAACCGCTCCGCACGCCGGACCGCGGCGAGATGGTCGTCGAGTTCCAGCGTCTCGGTGACCGTCTCGCCGTTCTGTTCATGCGTCATCGACGAGCCGGTGTCGCCGATCCGCTCCGCGATGCCCTCCGCGAGCACCGTGCCGTCAGCCGGTTGCACCAGTTGATATTTCAACGACGACGAGCCGGCGTTGAACACCAGCACCGCACCGGACGCCGCGCTCATCGACGATCCTCCTCGTCGGCGGCGCCGGCGTTCTCGGCGATCGGGTCCACACCCTCCTGCTGGGCTTGGATCGCGGTGATCGCCACGGTGTTCACGATGTCGGAGACGAGAGCTCCGCGACTCAGATCGTTGATCGGCTTGTTCAGACCCTGCAGCACCGGTCCGATGGCGATCGCCCCCGCGCTGCGCTGGACCGCCTTGTACGTGTTGTTGCCGGTGTTCAGGTCGGGGAAGATCAGCACGGTCGCGCGACCGGCGACCGGCGAGTCGGGCATCTTGGTCTTCGCCACCGAGGGTTCCACCGCGGCGTCGTACTGGATCGGCCCCTCGACCAGCAGCTCGGGTTCCCGCTCCCGCACGAGTTCGGTTGCGGTCTTCACCTTCTCGACGTCGGCGCCCGATCCGGACGTTCCCGTGGAGTAGGACAGCATCGCGACCCGGGGGTCGATACCGAAGGCCGCCGAGGTCTGCGCAGACGAGATGGCGATGTCGGCGAGCTGCTCGTCGGACGGGTCGGGGACGATGGCGCAGTCCCCGTACGCGAGGACCTTGTCGGCCAGACACATGAAGAACACACTCGAGACGGTGGACACCCCGGGTTTGGTCTTGATGATCTCGAAGGCCGGTCGAATGGTGTGCGCGGTGGTGTGCGACGCCCCCGACACCATCCCGTCGGCGCGCCCGGTGTGCACCATCATCGTGCCGAAGTAGGACACGTCCCGCATCTTCTCCTGCGCCCGTTCGAAATCCATGCCCTTGTGCTTGCGCAGATCGGTGTAGATCCGGGCGAACTCGTCGAGGTACTCCGACTCGGCCGGGTCGATGACCGTCACGTCGGTCAGGTCGAGTCCGAGTTCGATGGAGCGCTCGCGCACCGCGTCGGGATCACCGAGCAGGGTGAGGTCGGCGACCCCGCGCCGGGCAAGCCGGTTGGCCGCGCGCAGGATCCGATCGTCATCCCCCTCCGGCAGCACGATGTGCTTCCGGTCGGCACGCGCGCGCGAGATCAGGCGGTACTCGAACATCTGCGGCGTCACCACGGTCGGCGTCGACACGTTGAGGTTGAGCATGACCTTCTCGGGGTCGACGTGGGTCTCCATGAGCGACAGCGCAGCCTCGATCTTGCGCGCCGAGCCCACCCCGAGCCGGCCGCGCGTGTGGGCGGCGGTGCGCGCGGTGTCGTAGGTGCCCTGTGGACAGCTGATGATCGGGAGGGTCGGCTTCAAGCCGCTCACCAGCGCCTCGATCATCGGATGCGGCTTGAGGCCGCCGTTGAGGATGATGCCCGCCAGGCGCGGAAACCCCTGTGCGGTGTTGGCGTTCACCAGGGCGAGAAGGACATCCGACCGATCGGCGGGCGTGATGACCACCGTGCCGTCGGTGAGTCGCTCGAGGATGTGCTCGACGGTCATGCCCCCGACCATCACCCGCAGCGCCTCACGATCGAGCAACTCCTCGTCGCCGCTGTACATGGTCGCGCCGAGCGCTTCTTTCAGCTCGCCCATCGTGGGAGCGAACAGCACCGGCTCCTCGGGCAGACACAGTGCGGGAACACCGGTGCTGCGCAACTGGTCCCGGATCTCGTCCAGACGGTCGGGATCGCACCGGTTCGCAACCAGCGCGATCGGGGTCGCATGTGCGGCCGTCACCTCGGCGATCAGACCCTCGGCCAGACCATGCAGTTCTGCCGGCGACCGGTCGATCGCCCTGATCGCCAACACCATCGGAGCAGCGAGGTTGGCGGCGATCCGGGCGTTGTAGCTCAGCTCCGACGGGGTTCCGACGTCGGTGTAGTCCGAGCCCACGATGACGACGCGGTCGCACCGGGACTGGATGGCGTGAAAGCGGGCGACGATCTCCGCGATCGCGCCCTCGGGATCGTCGTGGACCTGTTCGTAGGTGACGCCGAGACAGTCCTCATACGGGATGTCGGCCGAGTCGTAGTCCAGGAGAAGGTCGAGGATCGGATCACGGTCATCGGTGGCCGTCCGCGAGATCGGTCGGAACACGCCGACGCGTCCGCCGGTGGCCGACAGCAACGCCAGCAGTCCCAGCGCGACGATGGACTTGCCGGTCTCGCCCTCGGCCGAGGCGATGTAGATACTCGTCGTGGTGTCGGTGACGACCTGTTCCGCACTCGCGGGTCCGTCGGCGTTCGCGGTCTGGACTGCATCCGTGGCCATGCGCCCCAGCATAGTGGCGGTCGCGCCGGGCGCCGGGCCGCCGGATGGAGCGTCAGATCAGAATCCCGGGATTGCACACCCCGGTCGGGTCGAGCGACGCCTTCACCGCCCGCAACGCGTCGAGGGCCAGCGGTCCGATCTCGTCATGGTAGGCGTCCCGGTGATCCCGCCCGACCGCGTGATGGTGGGTGATACTCGCGCCGGACGCCCGGATCGCGGTATTGGCCGCGGATTTCGCCGCCGCCCATTGCGCCAGCGGGTCCTCGCCGAACGGCGCGACGACCGTGAAGTACAGCGACGCCCCCGACTCGTAGACGTGGCTGATGTGACACATCACCAGCGGTGGCGTGCCCGACGCCGTGAGCGAGTCCGTCACGGCGGCCGTCACCGCGGCGCGCACCTCGTGCAGCCGCGACCAGAAGGCGACGGTCTCGAGCGTCTCGACGAGCACCCCGGCGTCGAGCAATGGATCGCGCAGATACGGCCCCGCGAAACGGCCTGTACGCCAGGCCTCCCCGGGACCGTCACCCAGAGCGTTGCCCCCGACATCGGTCAGCACCGCCGACGCCGCGTCCCGCCGCCGCGCCACCTCGTCGGCCGCACCCTCGTACCCGGCGACGACCAGACACCCGGACCCGCCATCCGCTTCGCTCTCGGCGCCGGAATCATTCGGCCCGCTCGCTTCGCTCCCGGCGCCGGCGCCGGAATCATTCGGCCCGCTCGCTTCGCTCCCGGCGCCGGCCGGATCGGCGAGATTCAGCGCCGTCTCCACCTCATCCGACAGCCGGAGCACGGTGGGTAGCGGACCGTCCTGGGCGAGCCGACGGAGCGCGGTGGCGCCGTCGGCGAACGACGCGAACCGCCAGGCGTCGAAGACGCGGGTCGTCGGGACGGGCCGGATGCGCAGCTGGACGCTGGTGATGACGCCGAACACGCCCTCCGAGCCGAGGACCAGCTGACGTAGATCGGGTCCGGCCGCCGAGCGGGGCGCGGTACCGAGTTCGATCGTGCCGCGCGGAGTGGCCAGCACCAGCCCTTCAACCATCTCGTCGAACCGCCCGTAGCCCGCCGACGACTGACCGGCCGACCGGGTGGCCGCATACCCACCGATCCCCGCGCCCTCGTAGGACTGCGGGAAATGTCCGATGGTCCAGCCCTTCTCGCGGAGGAGCGCTTCGGCCGCCGGCCCCCGCAGGCCTGCCTCCAGCGTCGCCATGCGGGAGATCTCGTCGATCTCGACCACGCGGTCGAGGCGTCGCAGGTCGAGGCTGATCACACCGGCGACCCCGGCGCGGTCCGGCGTCAGACCGCCCACCACCGACGTCCCGCCGGTGAACGGCACCACCGCGATCCGCCGCTCCGAACACAGTCGCAGGATCGCGACCACCTCGTCGTGGTCGCCCGGGTACACCACCAGATCGGGTGCGTCGTCGGCGTCGCCCGCACGCAACCGCAGGATGTCCGGGGTGGAGTAACCGCGCGTGTGCTGAACCCGGGCGGCATCCGCATCGGAGACGTTGTCGGCACCGACGATCTCCGAGATCTGATCTCGCACAGCGGCATCGACGACCGGTCGGGCGAGCGTGATCGTCGCCGGGTCGACACCGGCATCGGCCGGGCGGTCGCCGGCGAGAGCAGCCGCCGCACCGGGCAGTTCGGCGGTGCGCGCCGGGTCTCCCCATCGCGGCCGGTGCATCTCGACGACGGGGATCGCGGTTTCGTCGGACATCGGATCGCCGCCGCTCATCGCGCCGTGCCCGGCCCGGTACCGCCGGTCGGCGCCGCGCCCCCGGCGTCGTCTCGGACGACCGCCCGGACGACCAGTTCGGCGATCTGCTCGTCGCTCAGGAAGCTGTCGGGGATGAGCATGAGGGAGTAGATGGTCCGCACGAGGAATTCCGCGGCCCCCCGCGGATTCGGGAACAACTGGTCCCCGATCTCGGGTTCGAGGTCGGGAAGGGTCTCCGCCACGATCTGGTGGATGAGCGTCGGCCCGGCCGGATCGCTGGTGGCGACCAGCGCGCGGACGACCTCCTCGGGCTCCTTGCGCAGCACGTACTGCAGCGCGTCGTGGTTGCGGATGTACGGCAGGACGTTCACCACCTGCGCGTGGATCTTGCCCGCCGCGTCGGGCGCACTGGCCGACCACTCGACCAGCTTCACCCGCAGCAGCGAGACCTCGCGCTCCACGATCGCCGTGACCAGCGCTTCGCGCCCGCCGAACATCCGGTAGGCGGTGGCGCGCGCGACCCCGGCGTGCCGTGCCACCGACGTCAGACTCAGCGTCTTGGCCCCGAATCGGGAGACGAGCCCGACTCCGACATCCACCATGCGGTCACGATCCATGCGAAAACCGTAGCGAATCAGCCTGAGGCGGGAACCGTCGTGGTGGTCGTCGTGACGGTCGGCGCCGTGGTCGTGGTCTCGTCCGGGACGGCATCTCGGGTGCTCGTCTGCGGTGCCGGGTCGTCGGCGGGCCGATCGGACTCCCGTGACTGCGACGGCGCGGACGGGGCCGGCGGAGGTGACGGTCGTCGGAACGACGGCGTCGTCCGCTCGGGCACCGGTGCCTCGGCCCGCGCGCTGATCGTGGTCTGACGCTCCACGCGGTCGGTACCCGAACCGCCGCCCCGGCACTCGACGACGAAGGTTCTCGACACGTTCGGGAACACCGTGGCCCCGAGAGAACCACGCGAACCGGGCCCCATCGCCGTCGAGTCGGTGGGCCGCAGCGCACCGCTCGGCGTGAGGGTGCACACCACGGCCGGGTTGCGCGTCGCGTTGTTGTACAGATCGATCTGGATGCGAGCCCCGTCGACGTGTACCGAACACCCGGGGACGGGCCCCGACCCGGCGAACGGCGGACAGCTCACATTCGGCGGCGCCGCAGGCGATTCCGAGTCGACGGTCAGAAGCGTCACCGCCGCGCCCAGGGTCAACGATCCGCCGATCGCGAGACCGGCGACGAGCTTGCGCATGACGGTGTCCCCTCGGTTGCGGTCGTGCCGGGACCCCGTTGTAGGTGTGGAGGCGCCATCGCCGGCGACGATGCGTCCAGGCTACGCGCAGGGCGGGCCATGCGCGGCCTTCTCGGCAGCAATCGGCGCGCGATGGCGACCCCGGCGAGGCAGAGCAGTCCACCGACGATGCCGACGCCGGTCGGCAACTCGTCGAGCAGCACCCACGACAGGACGATGACGATCGCGGGGACCACGAGCGTCGTGGCCGCCATCGCGCTCGCATCGGTGCGCGCCAACGCATACGCCCACGTGGAGAAGGCAATCGCGGTCGGCCCCACACCGAGGTAGATGACCGCCCAGATCGCCCCCGGCTCGGCGCCGGCCAACTCGCCGACGGCGACCGGGGCGAACGGCGCGGTCGCCACGAGACCCGCGACCGCACCCAGCCAGGTGGCGGTCAGCGCGTCGACGGTGCGCAGTGCGGACTTCTGGATCAACACGCCGGTCGCGTACAGGACTGCCGCGGCGACCCCGAGGACGATGCCCAGCCAGTCGGCGTGCGCGTCCGCGGTCGCGGATCCGCCGAGCGCTATCAGCACCACGCCGGCGAAGGCGATCGTCATGCCGATCACCAGATGGCGCGGAAATCCCTCTCCCAGAAACAGTCCCGCGGCAACGGCGACGAGGATCGGCGCCAGATTCACCAGCAGCGCCGCGGTCCCGGCGTCGAGGTGACGCTCGGCCCAGTTCAGCAGGATCGTGTAGCCCGCGAACCACGCGACGCCGTAGGCGATGACCATTCCCAGTGCGCGACCCCGCGGGAACAGCGGACGTGTCGGCGTTCCGGTGGTCCGCGCGCGCAGACGCACCACCGCCATGAGGACCGTCAGCGGGATGACCGCGGCGAGCAACCGCAGAAAAGCCATGGCGCCCGGCGAGAACGTGTCTCCCAGCGCACGGATCCCGACGAAGGCCGACGCCCACAACACGACGGTGACGATCGCTGCCAGCGCGGGCAGCGATGCGGAGGCGGACGCAGCAGATGCCGGCAGGCGCGGGGACATACGGTCCAGAGTCGCCCATCCGGCACTTCAGGACAAGTGGATACTTGAATCCAACACTTCAGTGACACTGAAATGACCGCGTTATACTCGCCGCATGGTCGACATCCACCGACTCCGCGTCCTGCGTTCGGTCATCGGCGAGCAGTCCATCGGCGGGGCCGCGGCCGCGCTCGGGTACACACCGTCGGCGGTCAGTCAGCACATCGCCACGCTCCAGCGCGAGACCGGACTGTCGCTGGTGGAGCGTGACGGTCGTGGCATCGTGCCGACCGAGGCCGGCACCATCCTGGCGCGCGAGTCCGACACGGTCTTCGAGCAGATCGCCCGCGTCGACGGCCTGATCTCGGAGCTGCGCGACGGACGACTCGGCCAGTTGCGGATCAACTATTTCGCCTCCGCCGGCGCCACCTGGATCCCGCCCATCGTCGCGGCGATCTCCCGCGAATTCCCCGGACTGCGACTCGATCTGCGCCTCATCGAACTGATGGGCCCCTCGTCGACGTCACCCGACATCGAGATCTACGTGGCGGACAGTCGACGCCCCTCTGCCGAGGTCGGCGGCTTCGACGATCGCCGACTGGCCACCGACCCCTATCACGCTGTCGTACCGGAGGATTCACCGTGGGCGGCGCTCGAGTCGGTGACCCTCCGTGAGCTGTCCCAGGTCCCGTGGGTCGACAACGACGTGGCGCGCGGCCCGTGCCGACAGGCACTGCTGGACGCGTGCACGTCGGTCGGATTCGTACCCGATTTCAGCGTGGAGACACAGGACTACCCGACCGCGATCCGGTTCGTCGCGGCCGGGGTCGGACTCACCGTCGTCCCCAGACTGGCCCTGACCGACCTGCCGCCGGGCGTCGTGGCGATCCCGATCGTCGATCCCACGCCCGCGCGCGAGGTGCGGGTCCGGGTGCGCCAGGCCGGACTCGACCTACCGCCGGTGCGAAAAGTCCTCGACATGCTCGACTCCGCTGTGGCGCACAGCTTTTCGTAGGAGCTTCGACAAGCTCAGCCTCACCGCTGGTTGGGCAGGGCCGGAGCGAAGCGACGCCCCGAGTCGAAGCCACTCCCGCGTCAGCCCAGCGGAACAAGCCTCACCGCTGGTTGAGCCGGGCCGGAGCGAAGCGACGCCCCGAGTCGAAGCCACTCCCGCGTCAGCCGAGCTTGCGCAACCGCGGGGCGAGGTCGCGTTCGAAGTTGTCGAGGAACCGCTGCTGGTCGTGTCCGGGGGCGTGGAAGACCAGGTGATTGAGCCCGGCGTCGGTGTAGAACTTGACCTTCTCGACGGCCTCGTCGGGGTCGGAGGACACGATCCACCGCTTGGCGACCTGCTCGATCGGCAGCTCGTCGGCCAGGCGCTCCATCTCGGTGGAGCTGTTGACGCTGTGCTTCTGTTCCGGGGTCAGCGACAGCGGGGCCCAGAACCGGGTGTTCTCCAGCGCCAGTTCGGGATCGGGATCGTAGGAGATCTTGATCTCGATCATCTTGTCGATGTCGTCGACGTTGCGTTCGGCCTTCTGCGCACCTTCGGCGACCGCGGGCAGCAGCTTCTCGGTGTAGAGCTCGGGCCCCTTGCCCGAGGTACAGATGAAACCGTCACCGGCGCGACCGGCATACCGGGCCACGACCGGGCCGCCGGCGGCGACATACACCGGGATCGGTTGCTCGGGAATGTCGTACATGTACGCGCCCTGCGTGTGGTAGTACTCGCCGTCGAAGTTGATCTCCTCGCCGGTCCACAGCTCGCGCATGAGCGCGATGGACTCGCGCAGTCGTGCGAAGCGTTCCTTGAACTCCGGCCACTCCCCCTGGAATCCGGTCGCGTACTCGTTGAGCGCTTCGCCGGTTCCGACGCCGAGCATGATGCGTCCGGGGTACAGGCAGCCCATCGTGGCGAAGGCCTGCGCGATGACCGCGGGGTTGTAGCGGAAGGTCGGGGTCATCACCGAGGTGCCGATCTGCACCCGCTTGGTGCGCTCACCGACCGCCGCCATCCAGGCCAACGAGAAGGGCGCGTGACCGCCGTTGTGCCGCCAGGGCTGGAAGTGATCGCTCACCGCAACCGAATCCATGCCGTGCTCTTCGGCCGCGACCGCGATCTCCACCAGCTCGCGCGGATCGAACTGCTCCGCCGATGCCTTGAAACCGAGCTTGAGTTCTGCCATGTCCATCGCTCCTCTGCCACCGGCCTCACCGCCGGCGCGGGCCGGTCTGCGGAGTCGGCCGAATCGTGTTGTGACCTCGCATACCAACGTAGAGCATGTGCGCAGACAGCGGCGTCGCCAGCCTGTCGCCCCGTCAGCCGGCCCTGCTGCCGGCCGCAGACGCCTCGCCGGACTCGCCAACGGTCAACGTCCGTGACGCTCCGGCCCGTGTGTCGGCGATGTGCCGCTCCAGCAGGTCGGCCGCACGCTCGGAGTCGCGGTCGCGCACGGCGTCGAGGATCGCCCGATGCTCGGCCACCGACACGTCGTGCCGCCGGCCCGCGGTCGGCAGATAGTAGAAACGCACCCGCTTGTTCACGTCGGCGACCATCGACTCGAGGACTCGGTTGTGCGCACAACTCGCCAGTCCGACGTGGAAGTCGCAATTGATCGCGGACAGCGCCGCGTCATCTGTCGTCGCATCCTGACGTTCGACGACCTGCACCAACTCGTCGAGTTGCGCGGCGGTGCGTCGTTGCGCCGCCAGCCACGCCGCTTTCCGCTCGACGATGAGCCGTGCCTCGAACAGGTCCGACAGTTCGGCGGCATCCCGGTCCCGGACGTAGGTGCCGCGATTGTGACGACGGACGACCCACCCCTCGGCTTCCAGGGAACGGAGGGCCTCGCGCACAGGGATGTGACTGACCCCCGACTCCCGGGCGAGCTCGTCGGCGTTGATGCGCGTACCGGGCGCGAGTCGTCCGGACAGGATGCCCTCCTCCACCTCGGCGCGAATCCGGTCCGCCGGGGCCGGGGTGACGCCCACGGCGCTCTCACTCATGGCGAGATCCTATATGAATTCTCGATTCTCGTTCTACGCGCTCGACGCCGGCCACCATCGTGACGAGAGTTCGCCGCGAATGACCTCCTGTCGTGGTTAATCGGTTGTTAACGACGCGGCAACGAGAGCGCGACGACTCGAGCGTTTCCTATAGGAACTTGCATCGAGGTTCGGGAGGAACCCATGAGCTCTACCTCAGACATACCCGTCGCCGGGACGGGACCCGGCAACACCGCCCCCGACGCGGCGGCGACCTTCGACGAGTACGAGGACCGGCCCGTCCCGGCGTCGGCGCGCAAGTCACTCTTCGCGGTGTCATCGGTGTGGCTCGGGTTCCCGATGATCCTCACCTGCGCGGTCTTCGGCGGCATGATCGTCTACTCGCTCGGCTTCTGGCCGGGCATGGCCGCGATTGCGGTCGGCAACCTGATCCTGATGGCCTACGTCGGCCTGCTCAGCTATCAGGCGGGACGCACCGGCGAGAACTTCGCGCTGATGGCGGCCCGGACGTTCGGCGCGACGGGTTATCGCATCCCCGCGGCCTTCCTCACCACTGTCGTGATCGGCTGGTTCGCCTTCCAGACCGGCCTCACCGGCTCGACGCTCGAGGCGAGCATGGGGTGGAACGCCACAGTGATCGCGCTGATCGCCGGCGTCGGGTACGTGGCGGCGACGCTGCTGGGTATCCGGGCGCTGACCGTGATCGGCGTCATCGCGGCACCGCTCTATCTCGTCCTCGGTGTCCTCGCCATCGTCGACGCCTCGTCCGCGCCCGGCGCCGGCGAATTCACCTCGTACGCCGGTGGCGCCGGCGCCACCGCGCTCACCTTTGGTGCCGCGGTCACACTCGTGGTCGCCCTGTTCGCCGATTCCGGAACCATGACAGCCGATTTCACCCGCTGGTCGGTCAACGGCAAGCAGGCGTTCCTCGCCGCCTTCAGCGCCTTCCCGGTCGGCAACACGATCGCGCTGACCATCGGCGGCATCATCGTCGCGATGGGCGCCGGCGACGATCCGGCGACCAACGGTGGCGGATTCCTCGGCATCCTGATCGACAACGGCGGCGTGCTGGTCCCGATCGCGATCGCCTTCGTGTTCATCAACCTCGGATCGGTGTGCACGCATTGCCTCTACAACGGCGCCGTCGGCTGGAGCGAACTGACCGGCATCAAGATGCGCGTCCTGACCGTCGCTCTCGGGGCCGTCGGTGTCGCGCTCGCCGTCGCCGGAATCTGGCAGCACTTCGAGGATTGGCTCAACCTGCTCGGCGTCGTCGTCCCGCCGCTCGGTGCGGTCCTCATCGTCGACCAGGTGCTCCCACGGACGAAGCGGGCCGCACCGGCCGATTCCCCGGTCGCCTGGCGCGCGACGTCGTTCGTCGCGTGGGGCGGCGGCGCGGTCGCAGCCCTCGTCACGCACTACATCGCCCCCGTTCTGTGCGTCGATCGCGGTGGGGATCCTCGTGTCGGGAGTCCTTGCCGCGCTCCTGAGTCGGCGGTCATCCGTTCCGGCGGCGACGGCACCCGCAGCCACCGAGGGTGTCGAATCGGCGACGGTCTGACGCCGGCCCTTCGAGGCTCGTCGCTAACGCTCCTCACACCTCAGGGAGCAGAAACGGCATCTCGTCGCTAACGCTCCTCACACCTCAGGGAGCAGAAACGGCATCTCGTTGCCAACGCTCCTCGCACCTCAGGGAGCATCCTGTGGCTCTCGGATCACGGAGCAGCAGCCCCCACCCACCGAAGCAGGAACCATCCATGACATCCTCTGCATCACATCGCTTTTCGACGATCGGTGAGGCCCGGCCGTACGCCTGGCCCTACGACGGCGGTTTCGACCCCACCGCCACCGCACTCCTCTGCATCGACTGGCAGACCGACTTCTGCGGCCCGGGCGGGTACGTCGACTCGATGGGCTACGACCTGTCGTTGACGCGGGCGCCACTCGGACCGACCGCCCGGGTCCTGGCCGCGGCGCGCGACGCCGGCCTCACGATCATCCACACCCGAGAGGGCCACCGCGCCGATCTGTCCGATCTCCCGGCCAACAAACGCTGGCGGTCGGGACGGATCGGAGCCGAGATCGGCTCCGCCGGTCCCTGCGGTCGCATCCTGATCCGCGACGAACCCGGATGGCAGATTGTGCCGGAGGTCGCTCCCCGCGACGGCGAGATCGTCATCGACAAGCCGGGTAAAGGCGCCTTCTATGCCACCGACCTCGACCTCGTGCTGCGCACCAACGGGATCACGCACCTCATCCTGACCGGGATCACGACCGATGTCTGTGTTCACACCACGATGCGCGAGGCCAACGACCGCGGTTACGAATGCCTCATCCTCTCCGACTGCACGGGCGCGACCGATCCCGCCAATCACGAGGCCGCCCTGAACATGGTCACGATGCAGGGTGGCGTGTTCGGCGCCGTCGCCGCGTCGTCGGATCTCCTCGCCGTGATCGCCCCGGGAGCGGGCGTCGATATCGCCGTGTAGCACCTGCACCCCTGGTGAGGGGCGTGTTCGCGGCGGGCGATTCCTCTGGTGGCGAACACACTGGACTTGAAGCTCGGTTGAAGTTCTACCGTGGTTGGCATGAGCATGCAGTCCGTGGCCTGGGACATGATGTACAAGTCCTCCACCCAGCCCAACAGCAAGCGGTTGCGGGGCGACCGCCGGGCGACCCTCCGCCGGATCGGCGCATTCGCCCGACCCCACCGGCGTCGTATCGCCCTGTTCCTCGTGCTGTCGATCTTCACCGCGGTGCTGACGGTGGTGACCCCGCTGCTGGCCGGCCGGGTCGTCAACCTGATCACCGAGAGCGGCTCGGAGACGATGATCGTCGGACTCGCGGTCGCCATCGCGCTGATCGCCGTCGCCGAGGCCGCCGCGGGGATCGGGGTCCGCTGGCTGTCGGCGAACATCGGCGAGGGTCTCATCCTGGACCTGCGTCGAGCCGTCTTCGACCACGTGCAACAGATGCCGGTCGCGTTCTTCACCCGCACCCGCACCGGAGCCCTGGTGAGCAGGCTCAACAACGACGTCATCGGCGCTCAGCGCGCATTCAGCGACACCCTGTCGGGCGTCGTCTCCAACATCGTCACGCTCACCCTGACCCTCGCCGTGATGATCGCGATCAGCTGGCAGATCACGCTGCTCGCGCTGATCCTGCTGCCGGTCTTCGTCGTACCGGCGCGGCGGATGGGCCGGCGGATGGCCGCGCTGTCCCGCGAGGCCGCCGAGCACAACGCCCGGATGTCGACACAGATGACCGAGCGGTTCTCCGCCCCCGGCGCCACGCTGGTGAAACTCTTCGGGCGGCCCGACCTCGAGTCGCGCGAGTTCGCCGAGCGCGCCGACCGCGTCCGCGACATCGGCGTGCGCCGGTCGATGCTGCAGGCGTATTTCATGACGACCCTGATGCTGGTCTCGGCGCTCGCCCTCGCGCTGGTCTATGGGCTCGGCGGATGGCTTGCGGTGCAGGATCATCTGTCCGCGGGCGCGGTCGTCTCACTGGCACTGCTGCTGACCCGGATGTACGCGCCACTGACCGCCCTGGCGAATGCCCGGGTCGAGATCATGAGTGCGCTGGTCAGTTTCGAGCGCGTCTTCGAGGTGCTCGATCTCCGGCCCCTCATCACCGACGCCCCGGACGCGATAGCGGTGCCCGGCACCGAGAGTGGGCGGCCCGTACCGGTGTCCGTCCGGTTCGACGACGTCTCGTTCGCCTATCCCGCGGCCGACAAGGTGTCGCTGGCCTCACTGGAAGAGGTTGCCCAGCTGGACAACCGAGCCGGGACGACGGTGCTGCACCACGTCGACCTGGATGTCCCGGCCGGCAGCATGGTTGCCCTGGTGGGCAGTTCGGGTGCCGGCAAGTCGACGATCGCGAGTCTCGCGACCCGCCTCTACGACGTCGATGAGGGGTCGATCGAGCTGGCCGGGGTGGACATCCGGAAGTTGCAGACCGCGTCGGTCCACCGGACAGTCGGCCTCGTCACCCAGGACGGCCACCTCTTCCACGACACCATCCGCGCCAACCTCGTTCTCGCGCAGCCGAACACCTCCGACGACCAGATCTGGGACGCACTCCGACGCGCTCGGCTGGACGACCTGGTCGGCTCGCTGCCCGAGGGGCTCGACACGGTTGTCGGCGAACGCGGCTATCGCCTGTCCGGCGGTGAGCGGCAACGGATGACGATCGCCCGTCTGCTCCTGGCCCAGCCGTCGGTCGTCATCCTGGACGAGGCGACCGCACATCTCGACTCGACGTCGGAGGCGGCGGTTCAGGAGGCGCTCGGCGAGGCTCTCGAGGGACGGACCTCGATCGTCATCGCCCACCGGCTCTCGACGATCCGGGCCGCCGACGAGATCGTCGTGCTCGAGGGTGGGCGCGTCGTCGAACGCGGTGATCACCCGACGCTCCTCGCCCGCAACGGGCGCTACGCCGAGCTCTACCGCACCCAGTTCGCCGACGACGACCCCGAGGACTCGGATTCGCTGACGGCGTGACCCTTCGAGACGCGGCCTCCGCAAGCTCCGGCCGCTCCTCAGGGAGCAGGGATGGTCGCCGACCCCGCAAGCTCCGGCCGCTCCTCAGGGAGCAGGGGTGGTCGCCCTCACGCTTCTTCGGGAGGCAGAGGTGAGATCAGTCGTCGAGGTCGTCGAAGTTGTCGATCAGCCCGCGGCGCCGGGGACGATCGTCGGTGTCCTTGACCCGCTCACCGAGGCGGCGCCGGAGCTGCATGGCGATCAGCACGATGTTGACGACCACCACGGCGATCCCGACGGCCACCCAGAACCAACGGCCTTCCCGCCACCAGCCGACGGTCAGCCAGCCGATGCAGAAGATGAGGATCGTCGCGCCGACGATGGTCAGTGTCATCGAGAACGTCTGCGCGCTCCGCGAGAAGTCGGGGCCGGTGGTCACGATGATCTCCTGCATTCGGGGACAACTGTTGGCACGGCCGCCCCGGCGGAAACGATGTCGTGGTGGGCGCAGGTCAGGACTGGATCACCATGACGACCGCGACGAGGACAGCCACCACCACTATCGCAGCGACCACGAGCATGACCTGCTGCGGCCCCGGCATCTCGCCGCCGGTGACCAGGGCCCGCGACGTCCGCCGCCACCGCCAGGCCCCGAGAACCGCCAGCGAGGCGCCCAGCGCGACCATGAGGACGCCCAGCACGATGTCGAGGAGCGGGGTGGCCTCGTCGGGCGACAGGTAGACGACGGCGATCCCGGCCGCGATGAAGCCGAGGGCGGTCCGGACCCACGCGAGCAGGGTGCGTTCGGCGGCGAGGGTGAACCGGGCGTCCACCGCGCCGGGCGGCCTGATCTCCAGGTCGTCGTCGTACGACGGGCCCGGCGCCGCCGGAGCACTCACACCGTCAGCCGGCCCGCTTACCCGTTCGTTCGTCAGTGCTCTTGCCCTCTCGAATCGCTTCGGTGGCGAAGGCCGCGGTCACCTCGACCGCGTCCAGGGTCTCGGGGTGGTGGGCGCTCAACACCGGAAAGGCGTGTACCTGCCATGCGTAAGTGTGCGCCACCGCGGTGACGCCCAGCTCGTCGAGTGACTCGACGAGGTCGATGACGTCCGGCTCGAGCATCTCACCCTCGGCCGCGACGAGCACGGTCGGCGGGAACGAGGTGAGGTCGGCGTCGGCGATGCGCCGGACCCCGGTGAGCTCGACGGGCCCCTTGTCGAACTGGGGCGCCAGCCGGGCCATCTTGGACTTGGGCAGGTAGGCGTCGGATCGGCTGGACCGGTCCGGGTGAACGCCGAGATCCATGTCGAGCAGCGGGGAGAACCCGATCAGCGCCGCCGGCGTCGGCAACCCGCGGGTGACGGCCGCCTCGACGACCTTCGCCGCCAAGAACCCCCCGGCCGAGTCGCCGGCGACGATGACACGGCGGAAGCCCCGCTCGTTGATCAGTTCGGCATATGCGTCGACGGCGTCGACGACGGAGGTCCCGACCCCCGCCTTCGGTAGTTGGCGGTACTCCAGCGAGAAGACCGGCACCTCACACGCTCGCGCCATCCGCGCCGCGATCGATCGGTGCGTACCGAGTCCGCAGACCACGAACGCACCACCGTGCAGATAGAGCATGGCCGTGTCGCTGTCCCGGCGTGAGGGACCGACCGGCATGATCAGCTCGGCCGGCCGACCGGCCAGGACAAGCTGTTCGCGGACCACGCCGCGGGGCTTGGGTCCGACCGCCATGATCCGGTCGATGAGGAACAGGCCCGCCAGCCCCGGCGTGTTGACCGGCCACAACGCCAGCGCCGGCTTCAGGAACACTCGTGCGCCGAACCACATGGGGAAAGACCGAAGGCTCGGGCGACGGTGGTGAACGATGGGCATCAGATCCTCCTGGCCCGAAGCTACACCCCGTGGCCGTCCGTTTCAGTACGTTCGTCGGGGTCGCCGTTCACTGTGTCGAGGTCGTTCGGTCACCTTGGTCGGCTATATTCTCGGACTCGTGACCAGATCGCGGATGTGCCCGGCAGGTGCCGTTTAGGTGCCGATCCCTCCCCAGTTCCTGTTGTCTGCGCAGGCAGACCCCCCTCGCACCCTCTGCGATGTACTCACCGCCACCGCGCGGGCGCACCCGGACGCGGCGGCCATCGACGACGGTGAGATGACCCTCACCTACGGCCAGTTGCTGGCCGTGGTCCGTCGTACCGTCACGCGCCTCGGCGAGGTCGGCGTCGGGCGGGGCAGCCGGGTCGGAATCCGGATGCCCTCGGGCTCGCGAGACCTCTATGTCGCGATCCTGGCGACCCTCTACGCGGGCGCCGCGTACGTGCCGGTCGACGCCGACGACCCGGACGAACGCGCCGAACTCGTCTTCGGCGAGGCCGGTGTCGACGCCATCGTCGACGCCGACGGACCGCGGTCGACCACGACGACGTCGACACCCGCGGAACCCCCCGCCCGCCCCACGCCCGACGACGACGCATGGATCATCTTCACGTCCGGGTCCACCGGAAAGCCCAAGGGCGTCGCGGTCACCCATCGCAACGCCGCGGCCTTCGTCGACGCCGAGGCGGCCATGTTCCTCCCGGACGCCCCCATCGGCCCACACGACCGGGTCCTGGCCGGGCTGTCGGTCGCGTTCGACGCGTCGTGTGAGGAGATGTGGCTCGCGTGGCGCAACGGCGCCTGCCTGGTGCCCGCGCCGCGCTCGCTGGTTCGCAGCGGCATGGACCTCGGACCGTGGCTGGTGGCACGGGACATCACCGTCGTGTCGACGGTGCCCACGCTGGCCTCTCTGTGGCCGCCGGAGGCCCTGGAAGCGGTGCGGCTGTTGATCTTCGGCGGCGAGGCCTGCCCGCCCGAGCTCGCCGACCGGCTGGCCGTCCCGGGCCGCGAGGTGTGGAACACCTACGGCCCCACCGAGGCGACGGTCGTGGCCTGCGCCGCACCACTGGGCGGGGACGGCCCGGTACGCATCGGATTGCCCTTGCGTGGTTGGGATCTCGCGGTCGTCGACGCCCAGGGACAACCGGTCGCCGAGGGCGAGGTCGGCGAGCTCGTGATCGGCGGCGTCGGTCTGGCCCGTTACCTCGACCCGGCCAAGGACGCGGAAAAGTACGCGCCGATGCCGACCCTCGGCTGGGAACGTGCTTATCGCAGTGGCGATCTGGTGCGCCTGGACACCGCAGGCCTGCTGTTCATGGGCCGCGCCGACGACCAGGTCAAGGTCGGCGGCCGGCGTATCGAGCTCGGCGAGATCGACAATGCACTGCAGAACCTGCCCGGGGTGAGCGGCGCCGCGGCCGCCGTTCGCAAGTCCGCGGCGGGCAACAGCCTGCTCGTCGGCTACCTCGTGTCGGCCGATCCCGGCTTCGACGTCGCCGACGCGCACGCCGAGTTGCGCCGCCAACTGCCCGCCGCGATGGTGCCCACCCTTGCCCTTGTCGACGAATTGCCCACGCGCACTTCGGGGAAGGTTGATCGTGATGCGCTGCCCTGGCCCCTGCCGGGCAGCAGCAGACCAGTGGATGACGACGTCGAACTGAGCGAGACCGAGCTCTGGCTGGCGCAACTGTGGACCGATGTCCTCGGGATGACCGTCTCCAGCCCGGACGTCGACTTCTTCGCCGAGGGCGGCGGCTCGCTGGCCGCGGCGCAGCTCGTCACCGCAGTGCGCGAACGATACCCCGACATCTCGGTCGCCGACCTCTACGACCATCCACGCCTGGGGTCGATGGCCGAGATGCTCGACGCCCGCCGCCCGACGACGAGCATCGACGAACGCCACATCGCACCGACCCCGCGCTCGGCCGGGCTGGCACAGCTCGCGCTGACCGTCCCGCTGACGACGCTCACCGGACTGCAGTGGGCCACCTGGCTCGGCGTGGTCAACAACCTCGCGGTGCTCGCCGCCGAGCGGATGGACCGCACCGTCGAGTGGCTGGTCGAGATCAACTGGTGGGTCCTGCTGGCGGCGTTCCTGATCTTCATCACCCCGCCCGGACGCATGTGCATCGCGGCTCTCGGCGCCCGGGTGCTCCTCGCCGGCGTCTCGCCGGGCGTGTACCCGCGCGGCGGCAGCGTCCACGTGCGGTTGTGGGTCGCCGAACGACTCCTCGACGCCAGCGGCGCCGCCAACCTGTCCGGGGCACCGTGGATGATCTATCTCGCGCGGGCTCTCGGAGCGACGATCGGGCGCGGCGTCGACCTGCACACCATCCCGCCGGTGACCGGATTGCTCACGGTCGGCGACGGCGCGTCCGTCGAACCCGAGGTCGACATATCCGGCTGGTGGATCGACGGCGACGACGTCCACATCGGGGAGATCGCCATCAAACGCGGCGCGTCGATCGGCGCTCGGTCGACGCTCACCCCGGGCGCGGTCGTCGGACGCGACGCCGTCGTCGCCCCCGGATCAGCGGTGTTCGGCCGGGTCAAGGCCCGCCAGCACTGGGCCGGTTCCCCCGCGGTCAAGATCGGGAAGGCCGAGCATCCGTGGCCCGACCACCGGCCCCCGCGGGCGACCTGGTGGGTACCGATCTACGGGCTGTCGTCGCTGGGGCTGGCCGCGATCCCGCTCATCTCCCTCGCGTCTGGCCTGGCGGTGATCGGGGCCTGGGCACTGACCGCGGACCGGTTGCGCGACGCCGGGATTCGCGCGCTGATCCTGCTGCCTGCGGCCACCATCACGAGCCTCTTCGTGTTCGCGGCCATCACCGCGGGCCTGGTCCGGCTCGCCTCGATCGGCCTGCACACCGGGTACCACCCGGTTCGTTCGCGTGTCGGCTGGCAGGTCTGGATCACCGAGCGCCTCCTCGACGCCGCGCGCACGTACCTGTTCCCGCTGTACGCGAGTCTGCTGACCCCGACCTGGTTCCGTGTCCTCGGCGCGAAGGTCGGTGTGGGGACCGAGATCTCCACCGCGCTCGTGCTCCCCCGGTTCACCACCATCGGTGACGGCGCGTTCCTCGCCGACGACACGATGGTCGCGTCGTACGAACTCGGCGGCGGCTGGCTGCACATCGACGAGGCGAAGATCGGCAAGAGGTCCTTCCTCGGCAACTCCGGAATGACCGGTCCCGGCCGCAAGGTCCCCAAGAACGGGCTGGTGGCGGTGTTGTCGGCAACGCCCGATCGGGCGAAGTCGGGGTCGAGCTGGCTCGGCAGCCCGCCGGTGCGCCTGCGCCGGACCGCGGCCCAGATCGACACCTCGCGCACCTTCGACCCGCCGGCCACCCTGAAGATCGCCCGCTCACTCATCGAGACGCTGCGCCTGGTGCCCGTCATGGTGTCGTTCGGGCTGGGCGTCGGGCTGCTGCTCGCGCTGCAGTACGTCGCGGTACACGTGCACTACGGGGTCGCGGCCCTGGTGAGCGGCCTGCTCCTGCTCGTCGTCGGCGCGATCGCCTGCATCACCGCCGCCGCGGCCAAATGGCTGGTCGTCGGCCGCATCACGGTGAGCGAGCACCCGCTGTGGAGCTCGTTCGTCTGGCGCAACGAACTGTCCGACGCGTTCGTCGAGACCGTTGCGGCACCCTGGTTCGCCAACGCCGCGACCGGCACGCCGATCCTCAACCTGTGGCTGCGGATGCTCGGCGCGAAGATCGGCCGGGGCGTCTGGTGTGAGACCTACTGGCTGCCCGAAGCCGACCTCGTCACGCTCGGCGACGGCGCGACCGTGCAACGCGGCTGCGTGGTCCAGACGCATCTGTTCCACGACCGTGTGATGGCCATCGACCGCGTCACGCTCGGGGCCGGGGCGACCCTCGGCCCGCACTGCGTCGCGCTGCCCGCATCCGGACTCGGCGACTCGGCGACCGTGGGGCCGGCGTCGCTGGTCATGCGCGGAGATGTGGTCCCGGCTCACACCCGCTGGCAGGGAAACCCCATCGCTCCCTGGCCTCGCTGATCCGAAGGGACCGCATAACCGCAGTTCACAGCCCCTGCTCCCTGAGGTGCGAGGAGCGAAAGCGACGAGCCACGAAGGGTTGGCGACACACCTCACCAAGACCCTTCGTGACGGCCTCCGCAAGCTCCGGCCTCCTCAGGGAGCAGTTAGAGGGCTCACTCCGGGCGCACCGGGCTCTTTCGTAGTTCCGGCTCAGACCGTCGACTCGCCGGCGACCGGCTGCTCGACCTTCTTCGGCAGCGTGAGCAGTGTGGCGATCGACAGTGCGACGAGCATGATGCCGCCGACCCAGGCGAGCACCTCGAGCGAGAAGGCGGGCAGCACCATCATCACGATGCCCGCGATGATCGCGATGATGCCCGAGACGATCGAGAACCAGATGGGGGCGTGACCGGACTTGGTGATCGCCGCGTACAGGTCGGCGACGCCCTGGAAGATCCAGCCGATGCCGATGAACACCGCGAGCAGCCAGACCGCGTCGCCCGGGCTGAACAGCGCGATCACCCCGGCCAGCAGCACGATTGCGCCCACGATGCCCAGCATCACCCGGACCCCGGTGCCGAGGAACGACGCCGCGAACGCCTGGTAGATACGGAAGATGCCGGCGATGATCAACGAGATCGCGAACAGGATCGCGAGAACGACGATGGTCGGTCCGGGCCACAGGATCGCGATGACCCCGATCACGATGCCGACGATCGACGTGATGATGAGTGCCGTGCGCACGGCACCGACCAGTTCGTCGGGGAAGTGTTTGGTGTAGACCGTGGCGAAAGTCATGGTCGGAGGTTATCGGGCAGTGGAGGATCCGGCGCGCTATTCGCGCAGGAGTGGCACAAACCCGACCGTCGTCGTCGGCCTCGGATGAACAGGGGGTAAAGAGTAACGATGACCAACATCGCGTTCTTCGAGCCGATCAGCGGAGACGGCCGGCCCGACGAGGGAATCCGGTACCGGCCGACCACCTTCGCCGCCAGCCTGTGGGCACCCGGGACCCTGAACGGCCCCGCGGTGTGCGGCCTCGCCGCGCGAGCAGTCGAGGCCGAGTTCGGCCGTCACGAGTCGGGCGGCGACGAGTTCGTACCGGCCCGATGCACGATCGATCTGTTCAAGGCCGCGCGGGACATCGTGACGTCGACGCGAGTCCGCGTCGTCCGATCCGGCGGCCGCATCCGAGTCCTCGACGTCGATGTGGTGCAGCATCCCGACGACGCCGACGAGGTGGTCGTCGCCCGCGCCACGACGGTGTTCCTGCGCACCTCGACCAATCCCCCCGGCCGGCGGTGGCATCGCCCCGCGGACGCAGTCACCTTCCATCCACCGGAGATCGCCTCCGACGACGATCTGTCGCCCCGGTTCGCCTCCGACGCCGCGGACGACACCGTCGGCGAGTGGGAGCGGGACATGGCGAACCACCAGAACGGCCATCGCAAACGGATGTGGTCTCGCGCCGCACCCATCGTGGCGGGTGAGAAACTCACCCCGTTCCAGCGTGCGGTCATCAGCGCCGAGTCCGCGAGCCTCGTGTCGAACTGGGGCACCACCGGCATCGGCTTCATCAACTGCGACCTCACCGTTGCCCTGAGCCGGCTGCCGTCGGGTGAGCGGATCGGCGTCGAGGCCGACGTCCACATCGAGGACGACGGCGTCTCGGTCAGCAACGCGGGCCTCTTCGACGCGGACGGGATGTTCGGGACCGCGCTGGTGACCGCGGTGAACAACGCCGCGGCGCAGATCGACTTCACCACCGTGGACACCTCGGAGCGCTATCGGGAAGCCTGAGGCCACACGACATTTAGCCGTGCAAAGCACCGTAGTGCACCTTACACATCTCTCTCAGGTCTTGATAAGGTCACGGCCATGACACGGCGCCTCTCACGGCTTTTCCTGGGTCTTGTCGTCTCTGTACTGGCTGTTGCCTTGACGACCACCCTGGCCGCCTCACCCGCTCACGCCGCCCGCTACGCCAACGGCCCGGCGACCATCGTCAACCGGCTGACCGGCCCGTTCGCCATGAACGACACGATCGGACGGTTCAACATCGTCGGCACCGATCTCGGTGTCATGTGGGACAACGGACGGGGCGAGATCCTCACGGCCTTCGGCGACACCCAGTCGTTCAACGGATGGTCCCTGCTGTACGGCGAGCTCTTCTACTGGCGGTCGAACGTCCTGCTCCGGAGCACCGACCGGCATCTCAACGACGGCATGACATTCACCTCACACGCGGGCCGCCCCGGACATGCCAAGCGGTTGCTGAAGCCGAACGTCCGGCGCGAGGTCACCATCATCCCGACCGCCGGCGTGGCCGCCAACGGCAAGCAGTACATGACCGTGATGTCGGTGAAACGCTGGGACTCGCCGGGCATCTGGACCACCAACTGGGCCGGCCTCGTCTCCTCCTCGGACAACGGCGAGAACTGGCGAGCGGTGAACGCCTTCCGCCCCAACGGCGGCGGCAACAAGAAGTTCCAGATGGGCGCCTTCCTCAAGGTCGGCAAGACCGTCTACTACTACGGCACTCCCGACGGACGCTGGGGCGGCGTCTATCTCGCGCGCGTGGACGAGAAGGACATCGAGAATCTCGGCAAGTGGCAGTACTTCTCCTATGGCCGGTGGGTTCCGGGCAACCCCGATGCCGCCACCCCGGTGATGGGCGCGCCGACCGGCGAACTGTCGGTGCAGTGGAACGACTACCTCGGCAAGTACATCTCACTGGCCAGCCAGGACGTCGGCGTCACTCTGCGGACCGCCGACAACCCCTGGGGCCCATGGACTTCCGGCGAGATCGTCGCACCGTCGGTGGACCCGTACACGGGTTACGCGCCCTACATCCATCCGTGGTCGAAGGGCAGCACGCTCTACTTCACCTACTCGATCTCGATCGGGTACCAGGTCTATCTGATGCGGCTCCCGCTCCGACGCGGCTGAGCTCGATCCCTGCCACCGACGAGTCGGGAGATGACATCACCATCCCGTGATCCGGTCGGTTCACGCGAATTCTCCAAGCCAGTCGTCGATGGCTTGTGCGACTTGCGCCGCGGATTCCACCGGGGCGAGATGACCGATCCCGTCGAGCGTGACCAGGTCGGGACGGCCGGGTAGTAGTTGTTGTAACCGGGTGGCTTGCTCGATGGGAATCCATGGATCGTCGGCGCCCCAACCGATGCGGGTGGGACACCGTACCTGTGACAGTCGTTCCACGACAGGCCTGGTGTGCTCTGGTCGCAGGGCCGCGATCTGCCGATAGAAGCCGGCTTGGCCGTTCCCGCCGAGCCAAGGCTGGACGAGCGCATCGAGCTGCTCTGCGGGCAGTCCATGGGGTATGGCTCCGGCGATGTACTCGCGTACCAGGGCGGCGTGCAGCGCGTCGGGAAGTTGAGCAAACACCTCTGGATGGTCAGCGACCAGGCGGAAGAACGGTGATCCCCATGGATCGAGGGTCACGATGTCCCAGAGAAACAACGATGCATACGCGCAATCGCGGAGTAGATGGGCACCCAACGCGACCGCACCGCCGATGTCATGAGCAACGACATGCGGCCGGGTAACGCCCCACAACGACTGCACCTGGGCGAATCTCGACATCTGGGTTGCCAGGTCGAGTGGCGCATCGGGGGTGATCGATTGGCCGTACCCCGGCATGTCCCACAGGAACACGCGGCGGTCGCGACCGACATGGCGGGCTACCTCAGCCCATACACGCGCAGACCAGGGGGTGCCGTGACACATCACAACCTCTCCAACGGCCTGGTGCGTTGGCTCGAAAACGTACGTCGCAACACGTATTCCGTCGACGGTGAGGTAGTGCGGCCGCGGCAGTTCGGTGTCCATGAGTGAGAACTCGCTCAACCCCCCACCGTGTAACACATGTTCCAGCGGACGCCATGGAGACTGTTCAGCTCGTCGTTCGATCATCGGACGCGGTAACACCCAGCGAGGCGGGGGCGACCATCATCTCAGAGGTTCGATGTAGCAAAGTCTTGCTGCACTTCCTTCCATCTTTGCTTCTTCAACAGTGAGGACCCACCCATGCTCCACCGCATCCGAGCAACCGTTGCCGGGATCGCCCTAGTCGGCGCCGCAGCAGTATCGATCGCCATCGCTCCGACTGCATCAGCGACCCCAGACCCTGCAACCCCGGTCGCCGCACCGGAATTGACGTTCGCCCTCCCGGCGATCAGCGGCCCGAATGTCGGCCCGGGCTATGTAGGAGGCGGATTGTTTCGCCAGACCCTCGTGACCGCCCGACCCGCGGCCGGATCGTCAGTGTCGTTCGCGGTCGCCAACCTGGCGCACTACAACACCTTCTACGCCTACCAGTACGTGCAAGTGGCGTGGCGCAACCTCACCACCGGTGCCACCGGCACGGTGAACCTGAGGCACTGGCAGCGACCGAACTTCGCCCCCGGCACCATCCCCCTCACGGGATACCCCTCCACCCTGCCCACCACAGCATCAGCACCGACCGGAGCAGGACCCGTCGTAGCGACCGTGACCGTGCTGCGCGAGCAGTACAGCGGCACCGTGGCCAACAACATCATTCCCGGCCTCAACGCACTCCTCGTGCCCTAACCCCTACGACCCACCACACAGACAGACAAGGGGCACAACCGATGAGGCATATCCGCACACTCACCGCCGTCGCGGCCGCCGCCACGGCACTCGCACTGGCCGGCTGTACCAGCGACCCCACCGACACCCCAACCCAGTCACCGTCAGCGCCGAGCAGCGCAGCCACGGGCACCACCAACACATCGGCGACCGGTGAACCCACCGCAGCTCCCGGCGGTGCCCCGAGCGCCGAAACCGGCATCGACCCCGGCGTCGACGCCCCGGATCAACCGCAGCCCACCGAGGCGACCGGTCCCGCACCCGACCAGGCAGCACCCCCGGCCGCCGAACGCCCGACCGATCCCAACGAACCCTCCGCCGGAGGCACCTACTGCGGGGCCGGGTACAACGGACTGGCCGTATGGGCCTTCGGCCCCGACTGCGCCACCGCCCAATCGGTGTCATCGGCCCTGGGCGCTCAACGCGCCGCCGGCGCCCAATTCCCCATCACAGTCACCGTCGCCGGACAGAATTGGGGCTGCTACCAAGGCGGCACCACCGTGCCCTACATGGAATGCTCCGGCCTCGGCGCCGTCCGACTCACCTCCTGAGACACCTCCCTCGGCGTCCGAACCGTCGTGGCTGTGGTCGACCCAAGCGCGCCAGATCCGATTGCCACGTGCACACGGCGAACTCTCCGCGCTCAGGTCACGTGGCCAGCGCTCAGCCCTCGCCGGCGATGGTGAGCACGACCAATGGGATGGGGCGGTCGACCTTGGACTGGAAGTCCGCCAGCAGTGGGTTGTTGGCCAGCACCCAGGCCGCGAACTCGTCATACTCCACGCCTTCGAGCACCTTGCCGGTCCCCTGGCGGGTTTTGTCCCTCAACTCGATCCCGACCTGTGGATTCGCCTTGATGTTGTACCACCATGCCGGGTACTTGTCCTCGATGAACGAGCTCACGTACATGGTGTCGTCGCGGTAACAGGGCCCCAGTGGAGTCGTGTGTGGTCTTCCGCTCTTTGCCCCGATGGTGGTGAGCAGGATGAGGTCGGTGCCCGCGTAAGCGCCGGCCACCTTGCCCGCGTTCTCCCGAAACTCCTTGATCACATCGTCGTTCCAGTTGCCGATGCCGCCCTCTTGGTCCCACGCCTGGTTCCACGGCGCGTTCGGATCGTCGTAGTCGGTGATGATGGTCTGATCGGGCTGTCCTGCAGTCGATTCGGTCTCACTCATGATCCGAGTGTGTCGTCGAGTTAGGACAGTCACGGTCCTAACTGAAACTCGTCCTGCCGCCTGTCGGGAGGTGACCCACCGACACGTCGGGGCGGTTGACGTCCGATTCCGGACACAACCGCCCCGACGCCGTCTCCCGGGACGATCAGCTCTGGCCGAGCATGCCCTTCATCTGATCGATCTCGGCCTGCTGAGTCCTCTTGACCTCCTGGGCAAGAGCTTTCGTCGCCGGGTCGACGCCGTCGGCGGATACCGCATCGGCCATCGCGATGGCGCCCTCGTGGTGTCGGATCATGCCCTCGAGCCACAACCGGTCGAACTCCGTGCCGCGCGCGTCCCGCAGGGCGGTTATCTGGTCCGGGCTGAGCATGCCGGGCATCGCGGAGTGACCGCCATGCCCCATGTTCTCGTGGCTGTCGTCGGGATCGTCTTTACCGACGCCCCAACTCTCGAGCCGGTCCTCCATCTGCTCGATCTCGGCATCCTGCGCCTTCTCGATCGTCGATGCGAGGGCGATCAGCTCCGCATTGTCGGTACGGCCCTCGACGAGTTCGGCCATCGCGACGGCCTGCCGGTGATGTCCGATCATCGTGGAGGTGAATTCGACGTCGGCCTCGTTGTGGGCAGCCGACGCCGACGCGGACGCCGTGGCCGACTCCGACACCGAGGTGGACGCGGACGGAGTGCCACTCGGCGATTCGTCGGGCGAACAACCGGCGATCGCGATGAGTCCCGCCGCGGTCAGGCCGATTGCTGCTGCCGCGCGGATTCGGCGTCGAGAGGTGTTGTGTGCGTGCATGAGTGAGTTCCTTGCTGCTTGTTGAACACCCGGCGGGCGCGACGGCCGGCCAGGGCGAGAAGAGATGACGGCATGACGGACCGAGCGGTCCGCGGGGGTCACCTCAGCAGCGGATCACCTGTAGTTGCAGATGGGAATACACGGCCCACGGCGGCGGTCGGCCCAGGACCGTCGTACGTCGTCGCGCGGTGTCGGAGATTCGTGGCAGAACGGCGAGCGACCAGACGAGCAACACGAGCACCACGGCCGGGAGGTCGACACCCGAGGCGCGGATGAAGACGCAGTCATGGGAGTGTTCGCCGCAGTCGTCGGTCCCGGTCATCTCGGGTGCGGCGGTCATCGTCGACGACGAGGTGAACGCCGAATGGTCCGCGTGGTGCGACATACCGCGGTCAGATCGTCCCGGCTCGCTCGCTTCGCTCCCGGCGCCGGCGCCGGGATGGCCCGACACCACCGTGTGCATCAGCATCACGGCGACTGCGAGCGCGAGGATGAACCCGCGGCGCCGGACCTCGGCGCCGCGACCGGTTTCTCGGCGGCGACTCACGGTGGCCAGGTTACGAGGTCACGATGCCGACGTCGACGCCCTGGCGTCATCGGGAACGGGATCGTCCCCCGATTCGGCCGCCTCCTCGGCGGCTCGCCGGCGTTGACGTGGGATCAGTATCTTGCGGTCGATGATCTGATAGGTCGCCACCACCGCCGCGGCCAGCGCCCATCCGAGCACGATGTCGAAGATGTAGTGCTCGGCCGTGTACACCAGGGCGAACGCCATCGCGAGCGCGTAGCCCATGAACAGTGTTTTGCCCAATGCCTTCACGCGTGGCCACATGAAGAGCGCGAGGAGCATCGTCAGACCGGCGTGCAGCGACGGGATCGCGGCCACCAGGTTGGACTTGCCCTGCCCGACCTCCACCAGGTTTGACGCCGCGTGGATGTTGAGGAAGCCCCAACCGCGCGCGGAGATCCGTTCGACGTACGGATTGGCGTCGGGGTACTCGTTGTCGAGCGGGCCGAGCAGCCCGCCCGGTTCCTTCGCCTCCGGCGAGTACATGCAGATGGGGTCGCGTGGGAAGTCCTGGACCTCGGCGGCGGTGCAGCGCGCGGCGGCCCACGGCGGCGCGCCCGGGACGAGCGTGTACCCGACGAGGGCGAGGAACGTCGTCGCCACGAAGCACGCCGCGTAGCGACGCCACGCGGCCCGATCCTTCAGCCACAACACCGCCGCGACGGCGTACGGAATGATGAAGTACGACATGTAGACGACGCTGACGATGACCTCCCACCAGGGCGGGCTCGCCTGCTTGAGGTGCTCCTGCAGCCACGCGGTGGGATTGACCCCACCGGTCAGCCAGGCGTCGAAATCGATCGCCAGATGCCAGTGGGTGGGCATGTCGACGATGCGCGCGACGTCGCGCGTCCAGTCGTAGAGGATCAGGATCAGCGCGAACGGCGCCCAGTCGATGAGGATCGTGATGAACTTGCGCCGGCCGATGCAGGCGGCCGCGAGTCCCAGGCACATCAGGACGATCAGGCGCGTGCGGTCGAAGGCCAGGCCGTAGAGCGCGACGTGCACCGCCATCAGCACGATCCAGGCGCCGATCGCGATGCGTCGGACCATCGTCAGATCACGACGGCTCTCCGGGTCGGCCTCCATCTCGGCCGCGGCGGCCAGATCGTCGAGGACCGGGAACACTCCCGCCGGGCCGGCGTCGTCGCCGTCGGCGTCGTCGCGTTCGGTGTCCACGGAGGAATCCGATGTGGCGGTGGTCGTCTCGGCACTCTCGCGCTCATCGCGCTTGGAAGATCTGCCCGGCTGCGGGACGCCCACCGACTCGTCGACACTCACCCGACACAACCCCGCCTGTCACACCCCGCAGGGCAACCACCCACTTAACCTGCCGTCAGTGTAATGGCCATCTCCCGTTGGCGAGCCACCCCGACGGCGAGGCATGTCGGATTCGAGCGCTTTCGGCGAGGCGGCACGCACCCGACCCGCGCCTTCAGCGGTTTTCTCGGACGCCTCGCCCGGCGGGGTGTTGTGGATCACACTGGAGGCGTCGATCCCCTGAAGGAGGTCTCGGTGCCCAATCGCTACCTGCGCTACGGCGACCAGCGCTACATCATCAACAAGGAGGCGGAGGCCCGACTGAACCGCACCCTCGACGCGGTCTACGCCGACGGAACCCGCGGACACGAGTGGCTGAACCTCTATCACGACAGCGCGGCACCCTGTCGGCTCCTCATCGCCCCCGGGGTGCCGATTACCATCGAGACCGAGCCGTGCCTGGGTGAGTGACGCGCGGGTCCGGGGTCGAGACGCGGCCGGACGAACGTCGCCCCTCTTCGGGCGTGTCCGCGTATCGGCGTCGACGGGGGCGTCGGCCCGTCGGTGAGGGCAACTATCGTTGTCGCATGCGCATCGGAGCACATCTTCGCGAGGACGCCGACCCACTGGCCACGGCCGCCGAACTCGGGATCGACGTCTTCCAGATGTTCGTCACAGACCCTCAGAGCTGGAAGAAGCCGCAGCCCAACCCTCGGGCGGCGGAGTTCCGTGAGTCCGACATCGACGTCGTCGTGCACTCCAGCTACCAGATCAACGTCGCGAGCCTGAACAACCGGTTGCGGATGCCGTCGCGCAAGGCCGTCGAACAGCAGGCGGCCGCTGCCGCCGAGCTGGGCGCCTTCGGACTCGTCGTCCACGGCGGCCATCTGCGCGACGGCGAGGACAGCGCCGAGGGTTTCGCCAACTGGCGCAAGCTCTTCGACCGTCAGGTCGACAAAGGCGGCTTCGGCGTCCCGATTCTCATCGAGAACACCGCGGGCGGCGACCACGCGATGGCGCGCACGCTGGAGTCCATCGACCGGCTGTGGGAGGCCGTCGGCGACTTCGATCAGGCGGGCTTCTGTCTCGACACGTGCCACGCCTGGGCCGGCGGCGAAGACCTCGTCGGGCTCGTCGAGCGGGTCCGCCAGATCACCGGCCGGATAGATCTGGTGCATCTCAACAACTCTCGCGACGAGTTCGACTCCGGCCGCGACCGGCACGCCAACCTCGCGTCGGGCCACATCGACCCGGAGGTCCTCGTCGCGGTCGCCGAGGCGGCGGGCGCGCCGGTCATCCTGGAGACGCCGGGCGACGGCATCCCCGACGACCTCGCCTATCTGCGCGAGTCGCTGTAGTTCGTCGCGTCACCGGACCGGGTAGGCGGCGACGTTCATGACGACCGTCCCCCGGCAGGGCCCGCCGTAGATCGTGGTCCGCCACACGCCCTTCAGGGATCCGTCGCTCTGCGGCTTGTAGGTGGCGACCGACCGCGCCGGACGCCACACCTTGGGCACGCCGACCCCCTGCCAGCAATCCCACTGCCAGCTGTAGCGATGCACCCAGGAACCGTTCTGCCAGGTGTATCGCGGCGGTTGCGGCAGCGTCGGATTGGCCGGCTTGGGTCCGCCGACGACGGTCGCGACGCATCGGGTGCGCACACAATCGGTGTCGAAGGTGTAGTCGTCGGAGAAGTCGGGTTCGCGTTGCCGTGCCGCCAGGCTGGTCCCGGTCTTGGAAGCCGCGAACCGCTTCAGCGAGTACACGCCGTCCCAGGTCGGCTTGGGCGCCGCGTCGGCGGGAGCGACGCTCACCAGCAACCCGGCGGCCAGGGCGAGGATCACGGTCACGATGCTCGCCGGAACGACCACCATATTTCGGCGTCCGGCGATGGGAGATCTGCGCATTCACCCATTGCAGCGCAGATCCGGGCGGCGCGTCGGCGTTGGGCGATTCTCGTCGTCGTACCCGCGGGCGCAGATCACACATCTTCCGATTGATCCGGCGAGAAGATGGGGCTATTCTATGGTTACCGGCGAGTAACATAGCTCGGACCGACCAGGCCCCTCACCCGGCCGGTACGCGCACATCCGTGAGCGATCGGACCGGGTCGAGGATGCCAACGCAGACGGCCACACCAGACAAGGAACCACCATGGGCCATTACAAGAGCAACATGCGCGACCTGCAGTTCAACCTCTTCGAACTGTTCGAGCTCGACAAGGTACTGGAGTCCGGCGACTTCGGTGACCTCGACCGCGAGACCGCCGTCGACATGCTGCGCGAGGTCCGCGCGCTGGCCGAGGGTCCGATCGCCGAGTCCTTCGTCGACGCCGATCGCAATCCCCCGGTCTTCGATCCCGACGAGCACAGCGTCACGATCCCCGAGTCCTTCAAGAAGTCCTACAACGCCCTGGTCGAAGGCGGCTGGGACAAGATCGGCATCGCCGAGGAACTGGGCGGACTCCCCGCTCCCCGGTCGCTGTACTGGGCGATCGGCGAGATGATCCTCGGCGCGAACCCGCCCGTGTTCATGTACGCCGCCGGCGCCGGCTTCGCCAACATCTTCTACAACAACGGCACCGATGAGCAGAAGAAGTGGGCCGCCATCTGTTCCGAGCGCGGCTGGGGCGCCACCATGGTGCTGACCGAGCCCGACGCCGGCTCCGACGTGGGCGCCGGACGCACCAAGGCCGTGGAGCAGGAGGACGGCTCCTGGCACATCGACGGCGTGAAGCGGTTCATCACCTCGGCCGATCAGGACATGACCGAGAACATCTTCCACCTCGTGCTCGCCCGCCCCGAGGGCGCCGGGCCGGGCACCAAGGGCCTGTCGCTGTTCTTCGTGCCCAAGTTCCACTTCGACTTCGAGACCGGCGAACTCGGCGAGCGCAACGGCGTCTACGTCACCAACGTCGAGCACAAGATGGGAATCAAGGCGTCGGCCACCTGTGAGGTCACCTTCGGTCAGCACGGCACCCCCGCCAAGGGCTGGCTCGTCGGCGACGTGCACAAGGGCATCGCGCAGATGTTCGAGGTCATCGAGCACGCGCGAATGATGGTGGGCACCAAGGCCATCTCGACGCTGTCGACCGGTTACCTGAACGCGCTCGAGTACGCCAAGGAGCGCATCCAGGGTGCGGACATGACGCAGATGACCGACAAGGCCGCACCGCGCGTGTCGATCACCCATCATCCCGACGTGCGTCGTTCGCTGATGACCCAGAAGGCCTACGCCGAGGGTCTGCGCGCGATCTACCTCTACACCGCGTCGCATCAGGACACCGCCGCCGCGAAGATCGTCTCCGGCGCCGATCCCGAGATGGCCCACCGCGTCAACGATCTGCTGCTCCCGATCGTCAAGGGCGTCGGCTCCGAGCGCGCCTACGGCACCCTCGGTCACGAGTCGCTGCAGACACTGGGCGGTTCGGGCTTCCTTCAGGACTACCCGATCGAGCAGTACATCCGTGACTCGAAGATCGACTCGCTCTACGAGGGCACCACGGCCATCCAGGCCCAGGACTTCTTCTTCCGCAAGATCATCCGCGACAAGGGCCAGGCCCTCGCACACGTCGCCGGACAGATCCAGACCTTCATCGACTCCGAGGCGGGCAACGGCCGGCTGAAGACCGAGCGGGCACTGCTGAAGACCGCACTCGACGACGTGCAGGCGATGGCCGCCTCGCTGACCAACGATCTGATGGCGGCACAGGAGAACTCGGCCGAGCTGTACAAGGTCGGACTCGGTTCGGTCCGCTTCCTGATGGCGGTCGGCGACCTGCTCATCGGCTGGCTGCTCCTCCGACAGTCCGAGGTGGCTCTCGCGGCCCTCGACAACGGGGCCTCCGACGCCGACAAGTCCTTCTACGAGGGCAAGGTCGCCGTGGCGAGCTTCTTCGCGAAGAACATGCTGCCGCTGCTCACCGCGGTCCGCGTCACCGTCGAGAACATCGACAACGACATCATGGAGCTCGACGAAGCGGCCTTCTGAGGCAAAAGGAGTCAGACGGAAGGCCGCCCGCCGAGGGACATCATGGAGCTCGACGAAGCGGCCTTCTGAGCTGCTGACGCCTTAACCAAGAACTCCCACCGGCGAATCCGCCGGTGGGAGTTCTTCTTTGCGTCGAAACGCAGATCACTCGATGACGCTGAAGCAATATCCGACCGGCCGCGGCTTGTCCGCGAAATAGCTGCCATCTGCGTCGGGGCACTCGGTCTCACCCGAAGCCTTGGTGTCGACGCGGATGTTTGTTCCGCCGGAAACCGGTGCACCGCATTCGATCTCACGGATCTCGGCGAGGGCAGTGCCGGTGGTCGCGGCCGGCAGGTAGTAGCAACGCCCCTCCTGGTACACCGGCGCAAGGCACAGGGCACCATCCTGGCCCGCCACCCAGTAGCGCGAGTAGTTGGCGCCGCACAGTCCCTGCGTGATGGACTTCTCCGCGACGACATAGTGGAAGTCGGTGTCGCCGCACGACACTTCCTTGGCCTTGAGCGTGTCCGGTTCCGCGGTCACGACGATGCACTCGCCCGCCTCGACGTCACTGACGTCCGAGATCCCACCACCCTGCGACGCGGACAACAACACCCTCGCCACGCCGCCGGCGATCACGATGAGCAGCAGTACGCCCACGACGCCCAGCACGACCCACAATCCGGTGCGCTTCTTCTTCGGCGGCGGCGGGAACGGCGGGCCGGGCGGGTACATCCCACCCGGCATCGGGCCACCCTGATAGGGCGGCGGCGTGCCATAGGGCACCTGGTTCGGTGGCGGAGCACCGTAGTGCTGATTCGGTGGCGGGTACCCGCCCTGTGGTGGATAGTGCCCGGGCTGTGGTTGTGGCCCGTATCGCGGGTCCCCCGGTTGATATGGCGAGTTCGTCACGCCGCGAAGACTACCGGCCCCCACCGGTACGTCCGGCACACCGGCGAACCTCGACTCGACTCATGCACTTCGATCGAAGTCCAGTAGTCGAAGTGAGGTTCTTTGGTCGGCGAGGTGTTACTCGAGGAAGGTGAGGCAGTAACCGGTGGGGGTCGGTCTTGGGATGAAGTACTCGGACTGACCTTCGGGGCAGGTCGGTTTGCCCGCCGTTTTCGAATTGACCCGAATATTGGTTGCGCCAGGTATCACAACTGGTTTCGCACAGTCGATCTCGCGAGTCTCGGCTATGGCGAGACCTTCGGTGGCGGCCGAAATGTAGTAGCAGCTGCCAGGGTGCAAGACCTCCGCGAGACACAGCGCACCGTTGGCAGACGGGTACTTGCTCGAAAACCAGAACTTCGCGTACTCGGGACCGCAGGTATCTTTGCCGACGGACACCGACGCAACGACATACCGGAACCCGGAGCCGGAGCACGAGGCTCGTTTGACGACAAGCGATGCCTGCCGTGCTTCTACCTGGACGCACTCGCCGACGGAGACGTCATCGCTGCTGACCACCACTGTGCTGGGCGGAATGGAGTCACCAAGTCGGTGGAGGCCGAGTCCCCCGACTGCGAACACGACCAATCCCACGACAGCGCCGAGCAGGAGCCATAGCCCTGTGCGCTTCTTTTTCCGCGGCGGCGGGAACGGCGGTCCTAGCGGGTACATGCCTCCGGGAATCGGAACTCCGTATGGAGGCGGAGCCCCGTACGGCTGAGTCGGCGGTTGAAAACCCGGGTGCGGAGGGTACTGCCCTGGCGGGGGTTGTGGTCCGAATCGCGGTTCCCCCGACTGATATGGCGAATTGGTCACGCCGCGAAGACTATCCCGAACCTCGCGATCGCGGATCGCCGCATCCACTGTTGGATTTGCTGGCCCGACGGGATTCCTGCGGGTCCGGTAGATCAGCTCCGCTGTTCAGACGTCGCGTCCAGACCGGACGCGCTCCACCACGTCCGCATAGAACGCGGTGGCCAGAAGGACCATGGCGGTCACGAATCCGCCCTCGCTTCCGGAGCGCTTCGAGCCCATCGACGACTCCATGGTCACTGTGAACTCGCGGATGTCGCGACCGTCGGACGGCATGACAGTGGAGGGGTCGGTGCGAATGTCCTTCAGCAACGCAGCAGTCGACTCAACCCGACTCCCCGAATGATGGGCGGTGATACGCAGATCGTCTGATGCGTCGGCAAGTTGACGAACCAGCCAATTGATCTTGGTCTGCGTTCGCCCTGTCCGCGGTGCGGCGGTCTTCAACGAGCAGCCGATACGCCCACGGCCGAGATCGGCGTGCATTGCCACCGGACCAGCTGCTCCAGACACGCGCAACAACGCGAAAAGTTCTCCCGAGTCTGCCAATTGCCGTGCACGACTGACTGTGTCCACCCGGCTTGCCGGCGGCTGCGCGGTCACCCGCTGACCGGTCAGTGCACTCAGCCGGAGTGCCACATGCCGAGCCAGACGATCAAATCGATCGCACACGTCTGAAGTCGAGTCGTCCGAAGCGCCGACGGTCTTGTTCTTCACTGCTTCCCGGATCTTGACCCACTGCTTACCCATGTCGTCGAAGGTCCGCATGCCGGACTGGTTGTCGGCGGCGTACCAGAGCATCTCTTCCAGCAGGCGAGCGCGCACCCTGTCGTCGACGCCGACATGCTCATGCACGATCATCGCCTCGGCAAGGATCTCCTCCCACGAAAGATGTTTCAAGACGATGTTCTTCGACGGCCGTGCCTCGACGACGAAAGGATGCAGGTCGGGAGACGCCATCAGATCGCCGCTGATCGTGATCACCGCGTCCAGCGACTTGGTCTTCGCCAGTTTCAGGTAGGTCCCGATCTGATCGCCGGTCAGCTCCGCACGACCGGTCTTCACTTCGACCAACGCTCGCCACACCTTGCTGCCTCGGCTGACCCTGATCAACCCGTCCGGCCGGACTTCCTCGCCCGCCACCGTGAACCGAACCTCGGTGAAGGTCTCGATACGCCCTCGCGGTGCTCCGGTCTGACCGAGAACCGCACGCCCGAACTCTGGGACCGTCTCCATCGTCGCCAACAAGATCGAGGTCGTCCGAATCTCCTGTTCGACGGCCGACTTGATGCCCGCAGATGGAAACAGCCGCGCCCGTTTCCACTCCGATTCATCTTCGCGCGGCGGCAGATATGCCAAGGATCGCGACGCCCAGTCCTTCGGCAGAGCTGCCGGTCGTCGTTTACGTGCGATCGTGACTTTGGCGCCCGGGTCACCGAGTGCGGGTCCGATGTCTTGCTTGACGTCGTCAGCACGCGCCACCGCTGCGTCGGCGGTCAGAGCGGCCTCGGCCGAGCTCACGTCAGCTGGTAAGTCGGCTACTTCCGTGTCTGACTTTTCGGTGTGATCAGACGCATCAGGTAGATCATCGACTGTCGCTGCGTCGTCGACTTCGATACCGTGATCGGACACCAGAGCTTCGAGTCCTCCGTCGTATCCCTGACCGACGGCTCGTACTTTCCAGGCATCGTTCCGGCGGTATATCTCGCCGAAGATCAGCGCGCGTTCGGATGACAACCCCTCCATCGCATGCACGACGAAGGGAGCGTCGGGCTGGTCGGCGTGCGCAACGGACATGGTGACGAGTCCTGCGTCTCCGAAGCTCAGTTCCGTCCGAGGGTCTGTGCTGGCCGTGACGACAATTCGTGCAACCGAGTCGGGGATCCGTGCGAGATCGACCTCCACGGCATCACGCTGCCTGAACGACTCATCGTCAGCGTCCTGTGCGTGTGCGTCGGCCGAGACCAATCGCACGGCACCGCCCACTCCGCTGGGTTGGTTGTAGAAGATCAGATCATCGTTGGAACGCACTCGCCCGTCCTCGCCGAGGATGAGGATTCCGGCATCGAGTCCGATCTCCCTACCCGCGACGGTTTCCGTCTGGATGACGAACACCAGTCGTGGTGAGGCCTCGCCGGCCACCTCGTCGACGGATACATTTCCACCCTTGGACAGCTCTCGAGGCTCCACCTCGACAAACATATTGGCTTACCCGTTATCGGCGTGCGGTGAATCGAGAAGTAGGGACAGCAAACGGGAGCTCATTCGACCGATCGGGGGATTTGGTCCCGTAGATGCAAACCGGTCAGACCGCCTTCCTGCGCTTCCGCTGTCCTGCGCGGGCCGAGACCGCGGCGCCGAGGAGGATCATCCGCATCGTGCGCTCGGCGGCGTCGGCGAGAAGTTGTTCGCCGTTGGCGACGGCCTCCGACAGCGGCATGGGTACCGCGATGATCGATGCGATCGCCCCGATCCCGACATCGTGGACCGACGGCGCGCCGTGACCGAGAGACCCGGCCAGCGCGACCACCGGAACGCCTCGAAGCTGCGCGCGGCGGGCCACCTCGGCGGGCACCTTCCCGTGCGGGGTCTGGAAGTCGATGGAACCCTCGGCCGTGATCACGAGGTCGGCCTTGCCGATCCGATGATCGAGATCGATACCCGACAGGCCGGAATCGAGCAGGGCGTCGAACCGTGATCGCAGGATTCCGCCGATCGCGGCGAGTCCCGCGCCGAGGCCGCCCGAGGCGCCGGAACCGGCCCCGTGGCGATAGTCGATGTCGGGCAGCCCGTCCCGCTGCAGGACGTCCGCCCAGACGTCGAGCGCAGCTGCCAGCGAGTCGACCTGCGCCGGCGTCGCCCCCTTCTGCGGTCCGAAGACTCGCGCGACACCGTTCGGCCCCGTGAGGACGTTGTGCGGATTGCCCGCGATCACCATCTCGGTCTCACGGAGGCGGGGATGCAGACCGGTCAGATCCAGCGACGCCGCGCGTGCGAGTTCACCACCACCGCGGCCGATCTCGTGCCCGGCATCATCCAGAACGCGCGCGCCGAGGGCCTGGAGCGCGCCGGCACCGCCGTCGCAGGTGCCCGAATCGCCGCACCCGACGAGGATCGCCGACACCCCGGCGTCGAGCGCCGCAGCGATCAGCTGGCCGACACCGTAGGTGGTGGTGGCGCCCGGGTCGCGCTGTCCGGCCGGAACGAGCGCCAGTCCCGCGGCGGCGGCCATCTCGACGACACCGATGCGATTCCGGCCGACGCCCACCTCGGCCCAGTGCGACTGCACGGGATCGCCGGTGGGGCCGCAGACGGTCAGCTCGTGGAGCCGCCCGTTGCCCGCGGCGGCCAGGATGCGCGCCGTTCCCTCGCCGCCGTCGGCGATGGGCGCGATGTCGACCCGCACCCCGGGGAGCGTGCGCCGGACCCCCGCGGCGATGGCACCGGCCACCGACACGGCGTCGAGGCTCTCCTTGAAACCACTCGGGGCGACCAGGATTCGTTGCGGAACTCGGACGGACATCGGCACTCCTGTTGATCGATCGGACGAGGTCTTGACGATGGGGCGGGACAGGTGCCCCAGGCACTGTCGGGACAGTCGCGGCGCGACGGTCAGGACGAGAGCAGGGGCAGGCCGAGGTAGGGCCAGACCCAGCACGCGAAGATGAGGAGCACCACCAGCGACACCGGTGCGAGCAATGCCGACATCGTGAGCAGATGGCGCGGTTGATAACCCGGTACGTCGGCGCTCGCGGCGAACATGGCGACCGGTTTCGCCGAACTCGTGAGGGTGATGCAGAATCCGGCGGCCGCGGTGGACAGGAAGGCTGCGGCAACCGGGTCCACCCCGACGACCGGCGCGGTCACCACGATGATCGGGACCAGCACCGCGGAACGGGCAGAACGGGATTGGATCACGAGGTGTGCGAGCAGCGAGACAACAGCCGATACGACGACGAACACCATCGCAGCAGCCGGGCCGGTCTCGGCGATGGAACCGAATGCCCGATCCGCCAGCCATTGCGCGGCGCCACTGGAGTTGAGAGCCATCCCGAGGGCGAGCGTGGCGGCCATGAACAGCAGGAGCGTCCACGGAATGGTCTTCAGCGCCGCACCGAGCGTAGTCGCGCCGACCGCCGGGGCGGACGCGGCCAGCGCGCCGAGCACCGCGACGATCGCCGGGTCGACGCCGTGCAGCGGTTCCGAACACCAGAGCACCATCACGAGTCCGAGGATGACCGACACGCGGCGTTGCGCGGGCGTGAACGGACCGGAGGTCGCCATCCCGGCCGTCTCGAATGCGTTCGGCGGCACGGACAGCGGACGGGACCGCTCGCCGTGATCGGTCATCAGCCACAGCGCCGCCTCCGCCGCGAGGTGCGACCACACGACGGCCAGCGGCACGCCCAGTACCGCCCACTGTAGGAATCCGATGCCCGTTCCTGTTGCCGCCGAGACGATCTCAGCAGTGATGAGGTGCGCGCCGGCACCCAGGAGTGATCCGACCGCCGAGAACAGGATGACGAACGGGAAGACCAGTGCAAGACACAGCACGAGTCGCGGCCGATCACGCAGGACCGCGGCCAGAGCGAGGAAGATCGGGAGTGCCAGTGCCGCACGCCCGGACGTCGCCGGGACTGCGAAGGTGGTCAGCAGGAGCGCAGCGGTGATGAGGTGCACCAGCTGACGTGGTGTCCGGGCCCGGCGAACGACCCGCGCCGACACCCGGGCCGACAGTCCCGACGCCGTGACCGCAGCCGCGATCACGAAGGCCCCGATCAGAAGCCAGATCACTCCCGAGCCAAGAGTTCCCGCAAAGGTGTCGGCGTCGATGATCCCGAAGACCACCAATGCGATGCCACCGCCCAGGGCGACGTAGGTGTCATCGAGGGGCGAGAAGATCCACGCCCACACCGCGATCAGGAAGACGAGCAGCGTCACGACGGCGTCGAACGACAGCTCCCCCGACCAGCCGGCGCGGCCGACGAACGCGCCGGCGGCCACCACCACGGCGAGACCTGCTGCCGCCCAGGGCCTCAGCACCCCGCCGACGACGTCCCGGACACCGCGTCGGGGTGGCGGGGACACGACAGGATGCGCAGGCGGTCGCGTCGCGTACATCGTCACCGGGTGTCCCGGGTGTCGGTCGATCGCGTGCGGAACGTTCATGGCGACAACAATGGAGCGTGGGTGTGACGCCTCCATGAGACGCGCATGAAAGTTCTTTCACGTGAACAGGTCACGAACAACGAGAAACGCACCGCCGGATGATCGACGGTGCGTGTGCTCGACGAGGGTCGTCCTCGCGAATGTCGGTCAGCTGCCCTGCAAGAGCAGGTTGTCCTTGAGAAGCGTGTCGGGATCACCCACGCAGAAGGCGCGGACCAGCAGGTAGCTGTTGGGATTGCTCTTGACCAGCTCCTTGCCATGGCGGTCCGCGAACTCGTTGACGGTGGCGATCTGCTCGGAGTCGGTGAGCGACAGATAAGTACCGCAGGTCATCTCGTCCGGATCGGTTGCTGCGCCCGACTGCGGCGGAACCGCGACCCGAGACCGGGGCGACGCGCTCGCCGTGGAGGGAGCCGTCGTCCTTCCCGTAGTCGTAGTCGTAGTCGTCGTCGGGGTTTCGCTGGTCGTGACCGCGATCGGCGAGACCTCGGGAACGGCGGTCCCCGAGGTCTCGGTGGCACATGCGGACATGATCGACACGGCCGCAACGGCTCCGATCAGAGCCACGCCCGCGCTCCGGCGGGCGTCGATCATCTCGCGGTCTACTTCGGTGGCATCCGGATGCCGCCGTCGACGCGGATGACCTCGGCGTTCATGTAGCTGTTGGTGACGAGTTCGACGACCATCGAGGCGAGCTCGTCCGGTGCACCCAGGCGGTGCGGGAACAGGACCGACTCGCCGAGCTTGGCCTTGAACGCCTCGGCAGATTCGCCCTCACCGTAGATCGGGGTGTCGATCAGACCGGGGGCGATGGTGTTGACGCGGATGCCGACCGCCGCCAGGTCGCGCGCGACCGGGAGGGTCATGCCGACGACGCCACCCTTGGACGACGAGTACGAGGCCTGGCCGATCTGGCCGTCGAAGGCAGCAACACTGGCCATGTTGACGATCGCACCGCGCTCACCGTGGGCGTCGAGCGGCTCGTTGCGGCTCATCGCGGTGGCGGCGAGACGGATGCAGTCGAAGGTGCCGATCAGGTTGATCGCGATGACCTTCTTGTACGCGTCCAGGTTGTGCGCCGAGCCGAACTCGCCGTCGCGGCCGATGGTGCGCTGGGCCCAGCCGATGCCGGCCGAGTTGACCAGCGCGCGCAGCGGGCCGAGTTCGGTGGCCGCATTGACGGCGGCTTCGATCTGTTCGGTCGAGGTCACGTCGACGGCGACGAACTGCCCGCCGATCTCCTTGGCGAGTTCCTCGCCCTTGTCCGCGTTGAGGTCGGCGACGATGACCTTCGCACCCTTGGCCGCCAGCTGGCGAGCCGCAGCTGCGCCGATACCCGACGCGCCACCTGTGACGATTGCACTAGCTCCATTGATATCCACGACCCGGAGCCTATCGAGCGTTCTATCGCTCGGTAAAGCCCCTCCGCGAAACACCCCGCATCGAGATCACGCCGTCGGGTCAGACGCACTTCACGATCGGCTCGGGCGCATAGCGGACGGTGCGGGTCGATCGGTCGATCTCCCGGCCGGTCCGTGCGTCCTTGATGATGCGCGTGTCCGACGTCGTGAAACCCTTGCTCCCACTACTGGGGATGCAGTCGTCCCCGCGGGGGACGCGAACCCGCTGCGGATCGGTGGTCGCGAACCGTTCGCCGGTCACCGACTCCACCTCGAATGCCTTGGTGCCCCACAGCCGCACGGTCACCGACGACGGCGACCAGCTCGTCTCGATCAGGACACCGTGCCGCGTGTTGTTCCGGAACTTCAGATCGATGGCGCCCTCGAAGACCGTCGCCTCCCGCGCCTCGGGGTACCGCGAGATGTAGTACGCGTGCTCGGTGTGGTCGACATCTTCGAGCCCGGCGAAGTACGCCGCGTTGTACAGCGTCGTCGCGAACTGGGAGATGCCGCCGCCGACCGCGTTCGACGCCCGTCCGTGGTCGATGATCGTCGACTCGACGTAGCCCTGTTCCGAACCGCGCGGGCCGGTGTGTCCGTTGAGCGAGAACACCTTTCCGGGCAGCACGAGCGCTCCGTCGACCTCCGCGGCGACGAGCCGGATGTTCTCGCCGGACGCACTCGAGAACCCGCCCGTGGTGTACTCGCTGATCAGTTCCGTGACCCCGAGCTTGCGGGCGGCGTCGGTCGTGAGCTTCGGCTCCACCTCGTCGTAGACGACCTCGACCGTGCGATTGCCACCGTCGGCCGCCGCACTCCTCGCGACGGCGGCGAGGGTCTTCGGCCAGTTGATCGAGGCGCCGTCGACCCCGGGCACCACCACCGGACGGCCGGACGCGAGGCTGAACCTCGCATTGACCGGGGCCCGTTGGGAGGCGTCGAGGTCGGGGGCGAGGATCTCGCGGCCCACCTTCTCGTCGGCCCGGGGACTGAGCCCGCCGCGCCCGTCGGGGCCGAAGGTCAGCATCGACGCCAGGTCGCCCGCGGGGACCTCGACCGTCCGTTTCCGCCGGTCGACAAGCCGCACGGGAGCCGACGTCACGCGCTCGGCCGGCCCGGCGACGGTGGCGGCGACGACCTCGGCGGTGACGGTCGGCGAGAAAGGCTCCATCGGCAGGTCGACGGGCGCACCGTCGAGCCAGCGGTCGATGAGGGTGGCGGCCGCCGCGTCCCGGGCGATGCGTTCGCCCGCGGCGGGTTGATCCCCGACCGGTTCGGTGCCGTCGTAGTGCACGCCGCCTTCGACGGCGGCCTTCTCGAGAGATGTGCGCCGGCCATCGAGCGCGGCGTTCATCGCGGTTCGATCCAGGGTGACGACCGGTTCGATGTCGGCGTCACGGCCGAACAGCGCAGCCAGACGCACGAGCGGGTTGCGCGGCTGCTCGAGCAGGCGGGCACGCGTGGCGTCGGCGTCGAAGGCGAGTCCGAGGTCGGCGGGTGCGACCTCGGCCGAACCCTCCGGCGTCCGAAGCACGACGGGCCGCTCTGACCGGGCCGTCAGCTCGTCGAGGACGGGGTCCAGTTCGGCGGAGTCGCGGCCGCCCGCGTCGATCCCGCCGACGACGGCGTTGCGCGCGGAGTCGGAGTGGGTCGCCACGAGGTCGAGGGCGAGGACGAGGGTGATCACGGCGACGACGGCGAGCACAGCGCGTAGCGCGGATCGTGCTCGGCGAGAGCCTGGGGTCACAACTCCATCCATCGTGGCTGGCACCTGGGCCGGACTGACGACTGGGCCGATCAGGCGGTGGCCGCAGAACTACGGTCGGAAAAAGTGGGCGCTCCGGCCGAGCTGTCGGGTCGGGGGTCTGACAGCGCAGCCGGAGCTATAGACATATTTACGCTACTTTTCGGCCGGAGGCATCCCCGGAAGGCCGATTCTGTCGAATATGTGACGAAGTACCCCCATTCGTCCCACGAAAGTGAGACGGATCGGCCGATCAGTCGCCGATCCGTCCCACCTGTCGGGATTCCGGGCTCATCGCGTTCGATGCGACCCCGTCCCGATCAGCCCTCGATGATCGCGGTGACGCCCTGCCCGCCGGCGGCACAGATGGAGATCAACGCACGACCGCCGCCGTTCTCCTTGATCTGCTTGGCCGCCTGCGCGACGATCCGGCCGCCGGTGGCGGCGAACGGGTGGCCCGCGGCCAGCGACGAACCATGGACGTTGAGCTTGCTGCGATCGATCGACCCCAGCGCGGAGTCCAGGCCGAGGCGCTCCTTGCAGTACTCCTCGGACTCCCAGGCCTGCAGGGTGGCGAGGACCACCGACGCGAAGGCCTCGTGGATCTCGTAGAAATCGAAGTCCTGCAGCGTGAGCCCGTTGCGGGCGAGCAGGCGCGGCACCGCGTAGGTCGGGGCCATCAGCAACCCGTCCGGACCGTTGACGTAATCGACCGCGGCGGTCTCGCTGTCCACGAAGTACGCGAGGACCGGCAGTCCGCGATCGGCGGCCCACTCGTCGCTGGCCAGCAGCACGGTCGACGCGCCGTCGGTCAGCGGCGTCGAGTTGCCCGCGGTCATCGTCGCGTCGCCCAGGGAGACACCGAAGACCGGCTTCAGCTTGGCGAGCTTCGCCGCGGTGGAGTCGCCGCGCAGGTTCTGATCGCGGGTCAGGCCCAGGAACGGGGTGATCAGGTCGTCGAAGAAGCCGGAGTCGTACGCGGCGGCCATGTTCTGGTGGCTGCGCGCGGCGAGCTCGTCCTGATCGGCGCGCTTGATGCCGAACTCCTTGGCCGTGACGGCGGCGTGCTCGCCCATCGACATGCCGGTGCGGGGCTCGCCGTTGCGCGGGATCTCGATACCGAGCTTGGTCAGCAACTTCGCCGCACCGAGGAGCTGATCTTTGGTGCTGCGGGCCCGGTTGACCTCGAGCAGCTGACGACGCAGGCCCTCACCGACAGCGATCGGCGCGTCCGAGGTGGTGTCGACGCCGCCCCCGATCGCGGCGTCGTACCGGCCACGGGCGATGCCGTCGGCGACCGTCGTGATGGCCTGCAGTCCGGTGCCGCACGCCTGCTGGATGTCGAAGGCGGGCGTGTACGGCGACAGGGCCGAACCGAGCACCGACTCCCGGATGAGATTGAAATCACGCGCGTGCTTGAGGACCGCGCCACCGGCCACCATGCCGAGCTGCTCGCCCTGCAGGCTGAAGCGGCTCACGAGACCGTCGAGTGCGGCGGTGAACATCTCCTGGTTGCTGACCTTCGCGTACGCCTTGTCCTGACGCGCAAACGGGATGCGGTTGCCGCCGAGGATCGCGACGGGGCGATCGCTGCGGGTCTTCGGCTTACTTGCGGGGTTGGACTGTTCGGCCACGTCGATCTCCCAAGGGTCGGGTGCGATATCTATAGCGTATTCTTACTCATCAGTAAGTTCGTTGTCGAACGACAGTCAGAGGAGATCAACGTGGCCGCCAACGGAAACACTGGCCTGTACTCGAGCTTCGTCCATTCCGCGCCCGGCGCTTTCATCGCCAAACAGGCCGGCCTGCCCGTCCCGCCGCCGCTGCGCCGCTACAGGGCCTCCGAGCCCCCGCTGCCCGGTCCGGTGCTGCTCGGCGGGTCCGGCCGCCTCGTCGAACCGCTTCGCGAGATGCTCTCGACCGAGGACTACGACCTCATCCAGAACGCCACGACCGGCCGCAGCGCCGACAAGTTCGGTGGTCTGGTCTTCGACGCGACGGGCATCACCTCCCCCGCTGAGCTGCGCCAGCTGTTCGAGTTCTTCCAGCCCGCGATGCGGTCGACCGCCCCGTGCGCACGTTTCCTGGTCATCGGCACCACGCCGGAACTGGTCACCGACCCGTCCGAGCGCGTCGCGCAGCGCGCTCTCGAGGGCTTCACCCGCTCGCTCGGCAAGGAGCTCCTGAAGGGTTCGACCGTTCAGCTCGTCTACGTGTCGCCCGACGCCAAGACCGGTCTGACCGGTCTCGAATCGACCGTGCGCTTCGTACTGTCGGCGAAGTCGGCCTTCGTCGATGCCCAGGTCATCCGGGTCGGCGGCGCCGACGCGACCGCACCGAAGAACTGGGACCGCCCGCTCGAGGGCAAGGTCGCCGTCGTCACCGGCGCCGCACGCGGCATCGGCGCGACGATCGCCGAGGTCCTGTCCCGCGACGGCGCCCACGTGATCGCCGCCGACGTCCCGCAGGCCGGCGACGCGCTGTCGGAGACCGCGAACAAGGTCGGCGGCACGGCGTTCCCGCTCGATGTCACCGCGGCCGACGCCGGGGCCAAGCTCGCCGAGCACGCACTCGAGCGTCACGGCGGCATCGACATCATCGTCAACAACGCCGGCATCACCCGTGACAAGCTGCTCGCCAACATGGACGACTCCCGCTGGGACGCGGTCATCGCGGTCAACCTCATCGCCCCGCAGACCCTCGTCGAGACGCTGCTGGAGAAGGGCGCGCTGCGCGAAGGCGGCGCCGTCGTCGACGTGTCGTCGATCGCCGGCATCGCGGGCAACCGCGGCCAGACCAACTACGGCGCGTCGAAGGCCGGTGTCATCGGTCTCGTCGACGCCTACGCGCCGATCCTGGCCGAGAAGGGCATCACCATCAACGCTGTGGCACCCGGCTTCATCGAGACCAAGATGACGGCGGCCATCCCACTCGCCACGCGCGAAGCCGGGCGCCTGATGAGCTCGCTGCAGCAGGGCGGCCAGACCGTCGACGTCGCCGAGACCGTGGCCTACTTCGCCAACCCGGCGAGCAATGCCATCACCGGCAACGTGGTCCGCGTGTGCGGCCAGGGATTCCTGGGGGCCTGATGGCGAAGACGATCACCCTCCCCGCCGCACCCGGCACCGCCGAGCTGTACGGCAAGGCGGTCACCGCGATGCTGCCCGGCATCGGCAAGCCGCCGCGGGTTCCGGCCGACGCCGTCGCTCCGGAGACCCGCTACCGACTCGACGGTGTGCGAGTGGACTCGGCTGCGCTGCAGGCGTATTGCCACGCGACCGGGCAGAGCTTCGGCGACACCCTGCCGCTGGCGTTTCCGTTCGTGCTGCAGTTCCCGGTGACCATGAAGCTCATGACCTCCGACGAGTTCCCGTTCGGCGCCGTCGGTTCGGTGCACATGACGAACACCATCGAGCGCAAGCGGCCCATCGAGGCCGGTGAGCCGCTCGACATCGTCACGCACGCGGAGAACCTCCGCGAGCACCGCAAGGGCATTCTGATCGATGTCGTCAGCGAGATCAGCGTCGGGTCGGAGCTGGTCACCACACAGACGGCGACGTTCCTCAAGCAGCAGCGCACCAGCCTGTCCGACGAACCGCGCGGTCCCGAACCGAAGTCGAAGACCCCGCCGCCGCCGGACGCCATCCTCGCCGTCGACCTCAAGCGGATCCGCGAGTACGCAGCCGCCTCGGGCGACCGCAACCCGATCCACATGGGCAACCTGCCCGCCAAGGCCTTCGGGTTCCCCAGGGCGATCGCCCATGGGATGTGGAGTGCTGCAGCGGCCATCGCAAACGTCGAGGCGCAGCTGCCCGACGCGGTCACCTACGACGTCAGGTTCGGCAAGCCGATCCTGCTGCCGGCCAAGGTGAACCTCTACACCCGCCGGATCGACGGCAAGGGCAACTTCGACATCTCGATCCGCGACCGTCGCAAGGGATTCCCACACCTCACCGCGACGACGCGGGAGGGCTGAGGGACTTTTCGCATTCCGTTCCCGCGGTCTCGTTTCCGTCCCGCTTATTGGATCCAATCAGCGGATAGGAAGCGGGGCCGCGGGAGCGTTTGCGTTGCACTGATTTTCGGCTCACCACAGGGAGCGGAAGGGTGGCCACCACGCAGGAGCTATGGGCGGGCCGGCTCAGGAGTCGGTACCGACACCCTTCAGGCCGCGCCAGGTGATGCCGACGAGGAGGTTGGTGGCCTTCTCGAGGTCGACGTCTCCTTCGGTGATGCGGTCGGCGACCGCCTCGGCGGCGCCGACGATCGAGACGGCGGTGAGTTCGAAGTCGATGTCGCTGGCACCTTCGACCGTGGTGCCCGCCTTGATCAGCTGGGCGACCATCTCGGTGACCCGCTGGCGGCTCTCGGAGACGATGCCGGCGAAACCGGCCGTGCCGATGGCGACGCGGTACAGCACCCGCCAGGACTGCCGGTGTTCGTGGACGAAGCGGAGGAACTCGCGGATCACCGTGACTGCCTGCTCGCGCTGCGAGAGCGAGGGATCGAAGCCGACGCTCATCGCGTCGATGAACAGGCCCGACTCACGGGCGATACACGCGCTGAACAGTTCGTCCTTGGAGCCGTAGTACAGATACAGCATCGGCTTGGAGATCTGCGCCTCGGAGGCAATCGCGTCCATCGAGGTCTCACGAAAGCCATTCTCCGAGAACACCTTGACGGCGGCATCGAGCATCTGCTGCTCGCGCACCGCGCGTGGCAGGCGCTTCGTTCCGCCCGACATGACCCCACCTCCGTTCACGACAACTGCTCCGACCGACGATATAACAACTTACCAATCGGTAAGGTGAAACCCCATTCACGGGGCGCAGCGGTCTCGGCGGTTCAGCAGTTCACCACACCCTTGGACCGCAGGATGCGCACGACCTTGTCATCCAGGCGGGCGGGCGCGAGGCGACCGGCCGAGACCGCGCGCTCGAGGTTGTCGAGCACGGAGGCGACACGGTCGGTGGAGAGCCACAACGCGACGTCGCCGCCCGCGAGGATGAACTTCTCGACCGCCTGCTCGATGGGGTACTGCGCGCTGATCGCCGCCATTCCCGACAGGTCGTCGGAGTAGATCGCGCCGTCGAACCGCGGCCCGTCGTAACCGACGCCGGTGCGCAGCATCTGGATCGCGGGCCGGCTGATGCTGGCGGGCAGCCCCTTCGTCAGGCCCGGGACGATCAGATGCCCGACCATCGCGCCTGCGGTCCCCGGGTCGCGCAGCAGGGTCCGGAACGGCACGAGGTCGCTGTCCTGGAGTTCCGCCAGCGACGGGACCGTCACGACACCCAGATGCGAGTCACCGGAGCCGTGGCCGTGCCCCGGAAAATGCTTGTACACCGGCGTGATTCCCGCGTCGGACAGCCCCGCGGCGTACGCACCCGCATACTCGGTCACGACCGCCGGGTCGTTGCTGAAAGACCGGTCGCCGATCACTTCGTCGTCCGATTCGTCGCTCACGTCGGCGACGGGGGCGAAGTCGACGGTGACCCCGAGACGCTTGAGCTTGCGGCCCACGTCGGCCGCGATCGCGCGCACCTGCTCGGGCGTCTTGGTCTGCGCCAGCTCACGCGGCGAGGCGTTGTCGATGCCGAGCGCGGACAGTCGCGACACCCGGCCGCCCTCGTGGTCGACGGTGACCATCAACGGAATCGACGAATTCTGCGAAATCCGTGCTGCCGCACCACTCGTCAGGATCGACTTGTCGGTCCAGCTCCCGACGAAGATGCCGCCGATCTCCTCGTTCTCGACGATCTGCTGCGCGTCGGCCGCCCCGGTCACGCCGACGACGATCAGCTGCGCCAGCTTCTGACGCACCGACAGCGTCGCGAGTTCGGTTGCGCCGCAGGAGTTCGCGACCGGTGTGGTGGTCGGCGCCGGAGACGACGACAGCGGCGACTCGGCGTTCACCGAGTACGAGGGCGTCGGCGGCGGCGAGTCCGTCGTCGAACCGGTGCAGGCCGCGAGCGCGACGCACAGAACCGTGACGGTTGCCGCGGTCAGCGTGTTCCGGTTCCATCGGGGTCTGCGAGTTGGGCCCATTCCCCGAGTCTGGCATGTAGTCTGAGCCAATGGACGTGGGGTCCGTTTCGTCCGGGTCCGCCACCGCCGGGAGCGGTAGCGGCGGTACCCGTGCCGCGCAAACTCTGATGATCGCCTACGACGGCTCGCCGAATGCAGACCGCGCCATTCGTTACGCCGGACACTTTCTCCGTGCGCAATCCGCGGTGGTCGTCACCGCCTGGCAACCCGGTGGCATGACGCCGGCGCGAATGTCCACCCTTGCCGGCGGGATGCAGCCGTTCATCGACGCCCAGCTCGACGCCGGCGTCGACCAAGCTCTCGAGGACGAGGCCGCCGCGATCAACGAGCGCGGCGTGACCCTCGCGGCCGAATGTGGGCTGACCGCTCGTGGGTCGCTCGTCGAAGTGGAGTCGACGGTGTGGGGTGCGCTCGTCGCCGCGGCCGAGGCGCTCGACGTCGACCTCCTGGTCACCGGCACGCGCGGGGCGTCGGGACTCAAGGCGCTGTTGCGCTCCAGCGTGGCGGAACGAGTCCTCAAACACTGCCACCGTCCGGTGTTCATCGTTCCGGCCAAGTGCGAGAAGGAGCCTCAGGTCACGCTGTAGGGGCCCTTTGCCGGCCGAGCGTCCCCCACCCGCCGGCCGAGCTTGTCGAGGTCACCAGGTGGCTTCGACACGGCGCCTCGCTTCGCTCGGAGCCGGCTCAACCAGCAGTGGGTCACCTCCCCTGCTCCGCTCGGAGCCGGCTCAACCCGTGGTGGGGGCTCAACCACAGGCGAGGCCGCCGCCCACCCCCTGCTGGCCGAGCAGCGTCGACCGAGCGCAGCGAGGCCGCCGCGCCCGTCGAGGTCACCAAGTGGCTTCGACTCGGCGCCTTGCTGCGCTCGGAGCCGGCTCAATCAGCCGGGGCCATGTCCTGATCTGTGGGATGCGTGGCCTGGACGCCACGCAGCGGGTCGGAAACGATGTGTTCATGAGTCGATCGGTGGTGATCCTGGGTTTTCCCGGGGTGCAGGCCCTGGATGTGACGGGTCCGGCCGACGTGTTCACCACCGCGTCGATCGCGCTCGCCGACCAGGGGTCGGAGGTGACCTACGACCTCCGCCTGGTGTCGAAGTCGGGCCTGTCGGTGGGCACCGGCGTCGGCTTGGAGTTCGTCGCGCACCCGCTGCCCGATCCGGCCGATCCGCTCGACACCCTGATCCTGCCCGGCGGCATCGGCGTCCACGACGCCGCGCGCGATCCCGAACTGATCGACTGGATCCGGCGGGCGGCGCACCGCGCACGACGGGTCGTCAGCGTGTGCAACGGCGCATTCCTCGCGGCCGAGGCCGGGCTCCTCGACGGCAAGCGCGCGACCACCCACTGGGCCGTCGCCGGACTCCTTGCCGAGCGTTATCCGTCGGTCCAGGTCGATGCCGAGGCCCTGTTCGTACGCGGCAGCGATCGGGTGTGGAGTTCCGCGGGCGTCACCGCCGGGATCGACCTCTCCCTGGCCCTGATCGAAGAGGACCACGGCACCGAACTCGCGCAGCTCGTCGCGCGATGGCTCGTCCTCTACATGCGCCGGCCGGGCGGCCAGAGCCAGTTCGCCCCGCCGGTGTGGATGCCGCGGGCCCGTCGCACCGCGATCCGGGAGATCCAGGAGCGCATCGAGGCCGAGCCGGCCCGGCCACACCGCGTCGACGACCTGGCCCGGGACGCGTCGATGAGTCCACGCCACTTCTCTCGCGTCTTCACCGACGAGACCGGCGAGGCGCCGGGCACCTACGTCGAGCGGGTCCGGACCGACGCCGCCCGTCGCGCGCTCACGCAGAGCGACGACACGATGCCGGTGATCGCCGGCCGATGCGGGTTCGGATCGGCCGAGACGATGCGCCGCACCTTCGTCCGCCGCCTCGGTGTACCGCCCGAGGCGTACCGCCGCACCTTCCGTTGAACGAGACAGAACGAGACATCCCGACAATCGAAAGGCCCTCATGACCCAGATCGCGATCGTCCTCTACCCGCAGTTCACCGCCCTCGACTTCATCGGTCCCTACGAGGTGCTGCGCGCCCTGCCCGACGCGGAGGTCAGATTCGTCTGGCACGAGCCGGGGCCGGTCGTCGCCGATTCGGGCGTGCTCGTGGTGGGTGCCACGCATTCGTTCGACGAGACACCGTCGCCGGACGTCGTCCTGGTGCCGGGCGGGCCCGGATTCCTGGCCGCGTCGCAGGACGAGAGGGTCCTCGACTGGCTGCGCGCGGTCCGGCCGGGCGCGCAGTGGACGACGTCGGTGTGCACCGGGTCGATCGTCCTGGCCGCGGCGGGTCTGCTCGACGGGAAGCCGGCCACCACGCACTGGTCGTCGATGGCCGGGTTGAGCCTGCACGGTGCGAAACCGGTGTCGGACGAACGCGTCGTGCGTGCGCTGCCCGACGGTGACCTCGTCACCGCCGCCGGCGTGTCCGCCGGGATCGATCTCGCGCTGTGGCTGTCCGAGCAGATCGCCGGGCGCGCACGCGCCGAGGCCATCCAGCTGATGATCGAATACGACCCGCAACCACACCTGGACTCCGGCATCGGTCCAAGGCGTCGGCCGGCACGATCGCCACGTCGACGATGCTGCTCAGCCGCGACGTCGACAAGCCCGAACTGCTGAAGACGAGTGCGCGCCTGCTGTGGGATCGCACCCTGACGAAAGTGCGGTCGCGTCGATGACCGCGGCCGGGTCGATCCGCTGGTGTCAGCGGGTGTCACCCGGAATCGGACTTCGGCGATGGTAGTTTCATCGCCATGACCAACAACCGCCTTGTCGCCGGAGCCGTCGCCGGGGTCGCCGGCATCCTGGTGGGACTCGGCGCGGTGTTCCTCGGCGGATTCCTGGCCTCCGAGAACAGCCCGTCCACCGACCTGAACAACATCAGCCCGAACAACGGATTCGTCCAGGGCTCGGTGGACTACGGTTCGCGCGGCGGAGCCGGCGAGACCAACTGACCCGTCCACGACGCCGCCGGTCCCGGCGTCCCCTGATCGACAGCAGCAGCAACTGAGTACCCCGCCTTCGCCACCGGATCAGTCCGTCCCGACCCGGTCTGGGCTGGGTCGGCGCGGCGTCGCCGTCGTCGCCGCGATCTCGCTGCTCATCTGTCTCCTGCAGTCACCCGGCCGCATCGCGGCGGACACCAAACTCGACCTCACCGCGAACCCGCTCGGTTTCCTCGCCCGCGCCGCGCATCTGTGGACGCCGAACGCGCCGATGGGGCAGGTACAGAACCAGGCCTACGGCTACTTCTTCCCGCACGGCGCGTTCTATGCGCTCGGCGATCTCCTCGCCGTCCCGCCGTGGATCGTCCAGCGTCTCTGGTGGGCGGTGCTGCTGACCGTCGGCTTCGTCGGCATCGTCCGCCTCGCCGAGACCCTGCGGCTGGGTTCGCCGGCCTCGCGGATCATCGCCGCCGTCGTCTTCGTCCTGAGCCCCCGGGTCCTGACCACCCTCGGCTCGATCTCGTCGGAGACCTTGCCGATGATGCTCGCCCCGTGGGTGCTCGTGCCGGTGGTGCGCGCGCTGGACACGCGCGCCGACGACGACGCCCCGCCGCTCTGGCGCGAGGCCGCCCGTACGGCGGCCGCGGTGGCGCTGATGGGTGCGGTCAATGCTGTCGCGACGCTGGCGGCCCTCGGGGTCGCCGTCCTGTGGTGGCTGCTGCACAGTCCGCGCGACCGTCGATGGCGGCGGTTCGGAGCCTGGACCACGGTCGGGCTGGCCCTGGCCTGCGCGTGGTGGGTGGTCCCGTTGCTGATCCTCTCGCGGGTGAGTCCGCCGTTCCTGGATTACATCGAGTCGTCCCGGGTCACCACGCAGTGGACGTCGCTCACCGAGGTGCTGCGTGGGGCGAGTTCGTGGACGCCGTTCGTGTCGGCGGAGCGCGTCGCCGGGGCGGTGCTGGTCACCCAACCCGCCGCAGTCCTGGCGACGGGGACGATCGCGGCCGCGGGTCTGGCCGGACTGTGTATGCGGCACATGCCGTTCCGCGGCCGGCTCGTCACCATCCTGGGCGTCGGTCTCGTCGTGATGTGCGTCGGCTACGCGGGCGAACTCGGATCGCCGGTCGCCGAGCAGATGCGCGCCTTCCTCGACGGGTCCGGCGCACCGCTGCGCAACATCCACAAATTCGAGCCGCTGCTCCGCATCCCCCTGGCGCTCGGCGTCGCGCACCTGCTGGCGCGGGTTCCCCTTCCGGGAACCGCCGGTCGCCGGGAGACGCTCTCCGCCTTCGCCCAGCCCCAGCGGTCGCGTCCGGTCGCCGCGGCGATCGTCCTGCTCGTCGCGGTGATCGGTGCCGGGTCGCTGATGTGGACCGGCCAGCTCGCACCGAACGGCACGTACGAGTCGATTCCGCGTCACTGGCTGCAAACCGCCGACTGGCTGGCCGAGCACAGCGAACGCGACGACGGCGGCCCACCTGCCCGCACGCTGGTCGTCCCCGGGGCGCCGTTCGCCGACCAGCTGTGGGGACTCACCCGCGACGAACCGCTGCAACCCCTGTCCGACACCCCGTGGGCGGTCCGCGACGCGATCCCGCTCACCCCGCCCGGCGCGATCCGGGCCCTCGACTCCGTGCAGCGCGAGATCGCCGCGGGCCGCGGCTCGCCGGGCCTGGCCGCCACCCTCGCCGGGCAGGGCATCGGATTCGTCGTCCTCCGAGCCGATCTCGATCCCGAGACCTCACGGTCGGCCCGCCCGCTGCTCGCCCAGCAGGCACTCGACGAGTCGCCCGGACTCCGCCGCGTGGCCGAGTTCGGTCCGCAGATCGGGCCGCCGAGTGTTCGAGGGGTGGTGCGCGACAACGGTCTGCGGCCCGCGATGCCCGCGGTGCAGATCTTCGCCGTCGACGCTCCCGGCTCGCCGGCCGCCGGCACCGGCCCCCGACTGGTCGACACCGCGGGACTCCCGCGGGTCGCCGGTGGCCCCGAGGCCGTCGCCGAACTGGCCGAGGTCCGAGCACGTCAGGGGCTACCGCCGCTCGGGCCGGTCGTCCTCGATGCCGATGCACGCCGCGCCGGGATCACCCACGGCCCGTTGATCGTGACCGACACGCCCAGCGACCGGGAGACCGACTTCGGCCGCGTCGACGATCACAGTTCGGCGATCCGGGCCCCGTCGGACCCGCGGCGCACACAGAACGCCGTCGCCGACTACCCCGTCGACGGTCAGCCGCTGGTCCACGGGGAGTGGTTGCTGGACAACCGGAGTGGCGAGGTCGAGGTGTCGACGTCGGGAGCGGCGGCCGACGCGGTCCAGCCCGGGCAGACCTCACCGGCCAACTCGGCGGCCGCGGCCTTCGACGGCAACCCGCAGAGCGCCTGGGTGAGCGGCGGGTTGGAGAGTGCGGTCGGACGATGGATGCGCATCGGTTTCACAACGCCGCGAACCGATCTCGCGCTGACCCTGACGACTGCGAAGGCACTCGGGCCCGATGTCACCAGCGCACTGATCACCACCGAAGCGGGCAGCACGGTGGTCTCGGGGCTCGAACCGGGTGAACCGATGACGGTGACCGCACCCAGTGGAGCCACCCGCTGGGTGCAGATCCGTGCGCTCCGCACCGACGACGGCTCGGCCGGAAACCAATTCGCGCTCGGCGAGGTCACGGTGTCCGATCTGCGGACGGCGACGCCTCTGCGAATCCGCCATCGCGTGGTGCTGCCCGAGCTCGAGGCCGGCACCGAGGTCGCCCAGTGGCTGCTCTACCAGGAGTTGTCCGGACGGGCGTCCTGCGTTTCCGACCCGGAGCGGCAGATGACAAGGTGCGCACCGGGACTCGGCCTGTCCCCGGAGACGACCGCGGTGTTCGGGCGCGCACTCTCGGTGCCGTCGGATGTCACCGTCTCCCCCACCGCGATCCTGCGACCCCGACCCGGCGATGCTCTCGACCGTCTTCTCGCCGATGATGATGGGGTCACGGCGCGCGGCCCGCGCCCGGTGACCGATCCCCGCGGCGGGCCCGCGGCCGCCGTCGACGGCGATCCCGGAACATCGTGGACCGCACCGGAGATCCCCGATGAGCGGACGTCGCGAGCGGGTGCCGCCGATTCCCCGGACGACGGGGACGCGGCGGCGAACGAGAACAGTCCCACCCTGGTCCTCGATCTCCCCCGGGCGCAACGGGTCGACGCGCTGACCCTCGTCGCCCCCCGGGGCTATCCCGCCGCACCCACCGAGGTCGCGGTGGACCTCGGCACCGGCGAGCAGATCCGCGAGGTCGACGAGAGCGGCATCGTCCGTCTCGATCCCGCGGTCACCGATCGCATCGAGATCACCATCCGCGCCCAGTCCGACCTCATCGACGTCAACAGCCTCGGGTTCGCCAGTCCCGCACCACCGGGGATCGCCGAGGTCCGCGTGTCACCGTCGCCTGCGACCGGTACGGACGCCGACCGGATCGTCGACATCGGTTGCGACGACGGAATCGGGCTGACCGCCGCGGGTCAGGTCGTCCGGATGTCCGTGCGCGCCCGCGCATCTGATCTGCGTAGCGGACAACCGGTGATCGGGCGCCCGTGCGGCGACGGTCGGCTCGCCCTGCCCGCCGGACAGCAGGAGGTGTCGGTCAATCCCGGCGACGCCTTCACCGTCGACGCCCTCTCGCTGGTGAACGGAGACCCGGTGTCGGCGCCGGCCTCGACGTCCCCCGAGGTGAGCGAGTGGTCGGCGGTGCGGCGCGCGGTGACCGTCGAGAGCGGACCGCAACGACTGCTGGTCGTGCCCGAGAGCACCAACCCCGGATGGCAGGCGCGGCTCGACGGGGTGTCGCTGCGGCCGGTCGTCGTCGACGGCTGGCAACAGGGCTGGATCGTTCCCGCCGGCGCTGCCGGAACCATCGACCTGACGTACCGGTTCGATTCGCTGTACCGCTGGTCGCTGGTGATCGGCCTGGCACTGATGGTGCTGTTGCTCCTCGCGGCCTGGTGGCCGTCGGCACGCCGTGCCCTGCCCGGGGAGCCCATCGTGGTCCCGGCCGGACGCGGCACCGTGCTCCTCGCCGGGGGTGCGGTGCTCGCAGCCGCGTGGCTGGTGTCGGGCTGGTGGGGGCTCGCGGCCGCCGTCGTGGTCGGCGCCGTCGCCGCCGCGCTACCGCGGAAGTCAAGCGTCACAACTGCATTCGTCGCGATGATGGCGGCGACGATCGGACTGGCGGCCGGACCGTGGCACGCCTCCGGCGGCTACCACGGCTCGCAGTGGTGGGTTCAGCTGCCGGCGCTGGTGGCGGTGTCGATGACCGCGTGGCTGGTGTTCTGGTCCGCCGTCGACGGTCGGTCCCCGACGGGTGGACTCGCGGCGTCGCGGCGCGAGCGGTTGCGACGACGACTCTCGCGGTTGCGCAGCCAGTTCCGCGTCGGCTCCTCGATGAAGGCGTAACTGGCCGCGGACACACCGATCGACAGGACGAGCGTGATCACCAGCACCAGGAGGGTGTCACCGCTGAACGGCACGATGCCGAACAGCGGGAAGACGACCGCCAGGACCGCGACGTGCCAGATGAAGATCCCGTACGACCATCTCCCGAGCGCCAGCATCACGCGCGAGGTGAGGATGCGGAACGGCCCCTCATTGCACACCAGCGGGGCGAGCAGCGCATACCCGCAGAGCGCGCCGAGCACCATCTTGGTGGCGAACTCGATCTCGGTGACGTCGCCGAGTCCGGTCGGTCCGGCGAGCCTGGTGCACGCCAGTGCATAGGCGACGGCGAGCACGCCCAGCATCAGCGGACGGTTGGCGCTGAGGCGGATCACACTCGCCATCCAGCGTCCCGAACGGGTGGTTCCGGACGCCCCGGAGGCCGAGTCGAGGACCCCGGCGATCTCGGCCAGGATCAGACCCGCGACGAACCACGGGAGGTGACCGAACACCCAGTTCTTGGTCTCCACACCGTCGGCCACCGGCAGCGAGGTACCGACCCAGGCCCAGCCCAGGCTCACCGCGCCCAGAACCACCAACGCCGGGACACGCGCACGCAGGCGACGACCACGCAGCCGCAGGAGCGCGAAGCCGATGAGCGGCAGCAGGGCGTAGAACGCGATCTCGACCGAGAGGCTCCACATCTGGGTCAGACCCGCGGTGAGCGTGAGTGGCACGAAGACCTGGGTCAACGTCAGGTTCGCCAACCAGACCTGGGCGTCGGCACCCTGCGCCTCGGGGAGCAGCAGGATCACCAGAACGACCACCACCACGTAGGCCGGCCAGATCCGCACCACCCGGTGGCGGAAGTACCTCGACACCGACGGATGTCCGCCACCGCGATGCGCGGCGTCGACCCACGGCCGCCACAGCAGGAAGCCGGAGAGCGCGAAGAACAGGGCGACCGCGAGGTCGAGGCGACCGAGTACCGGTCCGAGCACGGGGATCTCGACCGCCCGCGTCTGGAACGCCACATGGGTGACCAGGACCCCGATCGCGGCGATGGCCCGCATGCCCTCGAGCTGCGGATAGAACCGCCGGGCGGAGCCGGCGGCTGCCGGGGCGATGGGATCGGGGTCGGTGCTGGTCATGCTGCTGACAGGGTAGCCGGGACGCGTTGCGTACCCTCGCCTCCATGTCCTCGCCGTCCTCCTCGTCGCGATCAGGGCCGCCGTCCTCCGGGTTGTCGTCGGATACCGAGACCCGTCCGGAGCCGCATCGCTGGTCGGCCGCGGACCTCGCCGGCCCGACCCTGATCTTCGTCGGCGCGTTCTTGCTCGCGGTGACGATCGCCCTGCCGACGTTGCTTGTCGGCGGATTCCGCACCATCCCGCTGAGCACGGACTTCACCACGGTCGCCACCGCCGATGACGCGACGATCTTCGACCGGTGTTCGCTCGAGACCCGCTCGGCGCGCGCCGTCGACGCCGACCTCGTCCGCCAGCAACGCGTCGTCGCGGTGCAACCCTCCGACGAACACCGGGTGACCCTGCAGGCCGGGACGTCGATCCAGGCCCAGGCGCTGCGCATCGACGGCCGTGAGGTCGACCCGGGCGATCCGCGTCCCGGCGTCGACCCAGGGGGTTCTCAGGCAGATGATCCGGCGCAACCGTGCAACGACGCGACGGTCAACGCGATCAAGGACCGGGTGACGCTCGACCGGAAGAACGCGCTGCCCCGGCTCGCCGCGCGCGGGGCGTCGGAGATCCAGTACGACAGCGGTCAGGCCGCCGTCCTCGTCCCGGATCGGCGCGGCGTCACGTATCTCCTCCCGTTCGACACCGAACCGGCCGATCGGGAGTTCTTCGACGCCGTCACCCGCACCACCGTGCCGCTCGTCTACGACGACGACACCGAGGTGCACGGCCGCGACGTCGACCGGTTCCGCGCCGAGGTACCCGACACCGATCTCGCCCGCGCGGCGCTGGGCAGGCCGGTGGGCACGAATGTCACGATCACACGTCCGGCGTCGTGGTTCGGGGTCGGCGACACGAGTCGCCCGCTGACCGCGAACCTGCACCACCGCAGTTCGTGGGACCTCGCCGTCGATCCCCGGACCGGCACCATCGTCGACGCGACGATCACCGTCGACGAGGTGTACCGGTTTCCCGACGGCACGCCGGGTGTACCGGCCGACTTCGAATTGCCGCACCTGCGTGCGACATTCGCCTACGACGAGGACACCCAGACCCGGATGACGGACCTCGCCGACGATCTCGCGTCCCCGATCCTGATCTGGGGCAGGCTGGTACCGATCGGCACCGCCATCCTGGGCATCGTGGCGTTGGTGGCGGGGCTGGTGCTCACCAACCCGGCCTGGCTACCCGCCCGGTTCCGGCGCAGGGGCGCCGCGGGCGGGCAGCCGGAGTGACGAAGCGCTGCGTCAGGAAGCCGCCTCGGCGGCGAGCCTGCCGAGGGTGTCGTCGAGCTGGGCCTCGGTGACGAGCGGGAACTTCACCTTCTCGAGCAGGTCCTTGTCGGTGACCTTCGACCAGTCATAGGTGTGGCGCACGAGGGTTTCTTTGGGTCCCTGGGACTCCAGCTCCCACAGCCATTCCCACCCGGGCGGCTCGGTGCCCGCGGGCGCGGTCTTCCATGCCAGCAGCTTGTCCTTGGCGTAACCGGTGACATGATTGTCGGTCTTGTACTCGCCACCCATGTGGTCGCCGGCCATGTTCATCGTGAACACGTCCCCCACCTGCTGGATGCGGTCGGCGTGGTCGACGCCGCGGATGAAGCCCGACCCGTCGAGCGCCTGGTGCCGTTCAGGATTGGAGAGAACGTCGAACACCGCGTCGACGGGCGCCTCGATGATGCGTTGGACAGTGACCTGTGTGCTCTCGTTGTCGCTCATCACACAACACTGCCGAAACTTCGGGAACTCGGCAACGTCCGAGATGGACACGTGACTCAGCGCGCGACCGCCCACGTTCCCAGCGCGGCGATCGTGACGGCCACCGCCGCGGTCCCGGCCACCCCGATCACCGAGCCCGTGACCGTGACGATGACCAGCACCTCGACGGCGACCACCACCCAGGTGCCGAGCGCGACGCGCGTCCGGTCCCGCGCGATCGCCGACAGCAGGACGACCTGCAGGACCGCGAGTGCGGCGCCGATGTAGGCGAACAGCCACAGGATCGACACGAGGGCGTCGTAACCGTCCCCGAAGACGAACGGGACGATCGGACCGGCCGCACCGGCCAGCACGGTCAGCACCACTCCGATCCCGGCGACCACCGCGACCGCCTGTCGCAGCGAGGCCGCCGAACGCGCGGGATCGGCGAGGCGGGGATAGAAGACGACGCCGATGGCCTGCGGGAGCCAGAAGGCCACCTTGGTCGCGATCGCCCCGAGTGCGTACACCCCGACCGCCTCGGCATCGAGAACCCGGGGTGAGAGCAACAGGTCGATCGACGAGGCGACGATGAGCACCAGCTGGACCTGCGATGCGCGGACCACGCTGAGCACCCCGGCGGCACCCGACGGCGCGCCTGCGGGCCGCCCGACCGTCGCCACCGACCACACCACGAGCCAGACGACGACCGCCGAGGCCGCGGCACCCAGCGTCCCGGCCAGGAGTCCGCCCGCCGGCCCGGCGCCGGCCGCGAACGCCCCGATGATCGGCATCGACCGGGCGACACCGACCGCGGCCAGCACCCAGGACAGCACCTGGAACTCGCCGCGCCCCTGGAGAATCCCCTGACCTGCGGCGATGAGCGCGAGCAGCGGCGCCGAGGCGAGTGCTGCCGCCGTCGTCGCGACATCGGTGCGCAACAACAGCGCGACCAGCGGGGTGGCGACGGCGGTGAGCACGACGACCCAGAAGGTCGTCACCAGGCCCAGCCTGCGGAGCCGTCCTTCGTCGCCGCCGAGGACGATCTCCCGGGCGATCACGTTCTGCAGCGCCATCGCCGGCACGCCGAGCACGAGCATCGCCGACAGCAGGACCGCGAATTCGCCGTACTCGCTGACGTCGAGGAAGTGCGCACTCGCGGTGAGGTGCACCACGTACATGCAGACGTTGGCCACCATCGAACCGACCGCCACCGACCCGACGGCGCCGACCGTGCCCGTTCTCCGGCGCGTCTGCTGCATGGACCAAGTGTGCCGACCTCGACGTCGCGGCGTCGCACGGGGCGGGCACGAGGTAGCGCGGGGGACGCGGGCGATCTGCTTTGCACGTGCAGTCGTGCATAGGCAACGATGGGGCGGTTGCTGTTGCCGAGCGCGGGATCCACCGATCGCGCGTGTTCACCGGACCGAGAGACCCTGATGTACGACGACAACCCCACCTACGACGCCGAGTCGACCGACATCGGTTCGCGCATCGACCCGGTGCTGGCGCGGAGCTGGCTGCTGGTCAACGGCTCCCACTATGCGAAGTTCGAGCCGGCGTCCCGTTCGCGTGCCGACATCGTCGTGTTGGACATCGAGGACGCGGTGGCCCCCAAGGACAAGGTCGCCGCGCGCGACAACGTCGTCCGCTGGCTCGGGCCGAAGGACGGCACGCACGGCCCCGGCGCCGGAGACTGGGTCCGTGTCAACGGGTTCGGCACGCCGTGGTGGGCCGACGACCTCGACGCCCTGTCGCAGACCGCCGTCGGCGGCGTGATGCTGGCGATGGTCGAGTCCGTCGACCATGTCACCGAGACCGCCAAGCGCCTACCCGGCCTGCCCATCGTGGCGCTCGTGGAGACCGCGCGCGGACTCGAGCGCATCAGTGAGATCGCGGCCACGAAGGGCACGTTCCGTCTCGCGTTCGGCATCGGGGACTTCCGCCGCGACACCGGATTCGGCGACGACCCGCAGACCCTCGCGTACGCCCGTTCACGTTTCACCATCGCGGCGAAGGCCGCCCACCTGCCGAGCGCCATCGACGGGCCGACGGTCGGTTCGAGTGCCCTGAAGCTCAGCGAGGCGACCGCGGTGAGCGCCGAGTTCGGCATGACCGGCAAGATCTGCCTCACCCCGAGTCAGTGCGCCCAGGTCAACGAGGGCCTGTCCCCCTCGCAGGACGAGATCACCTGGGCCCGGGAGTTCTTCGCCGAGTTCGAGCGCGACGGCGGTGAGATCCGCAACGGTTCCGACCTGCCGCGGATCGCACGGGCGACCAAGATCCTGGACCTGGCCCGGTCGTACGGCATCACCGAATCCGACTACGACGACGATCCGGTGCACGCTCCCGCGCCGTCGGACACCCACCACTTCTGAAGGGGATCGCCGCGGTGACTCCCCGACGACTGCTGCCGGCCCTGTACGGCACCAGTATCGGTGCGACCGCGGTGATCCTGGCGCCGCTGCTGCCAGGGCTGATCGGCATCGGCGACCGGTATCTGCTGTATCGCGATGCGGTGTCCACGCCGCGCACCCACGTCACGGACACCACGCTCGGGATCGGCGACCTACCGCCACGCGCCGTGCCGCAGGACTGGTTCCTCGCGATGGCGAGCACCGTCGTCGACGGCGGCATCGTCGTGCTGGCGGTTCTCGCCGCGGCCCTGGTGTTCGCCGGTGTCGGCTACGGACGGCTGGCGGCCCGACTGGTCCCGGACGCCGGCCGCACGGGTGCCGCGGCCGCCGCGCTCGTCGCGGTGTGGAATCCCTATGTCGCCGAACGGCTCCTGCAGGGTCACTGGAGTCTGCTGGCCGGGTTTGCGGCACTGGGGTGGATTCTCGTCGCGGTCCTCGACCTGCGGGAACGCCCGCAGGGTGAGCCGGCACCAAGCGCAGCGAGGCGAGACAATCCGCTGGTTGAGCCGGCACCGAGCGAAGCCGCCGGGTCGAGTAAGCGACGAAGGAGCGCATCGAGATCGAGGAGCCGAGTCGAAGCCACCCGGCGACCGGACCCCCGAGCGCACACCGTCCGGCTTCTTCAGCTGGGCGGGCTGTTCGCCGTCGCCGGGCTGACGCCCACCGGTTCCGTCCTCGCCGGAATCGTCTTCGCGACAGCGCTTCTGGCACGACCGATCGGGCTGCGACCCACGGCCGTCGCCGTCGCGCTCTGGGTCCTCAGCGCCCTGCCCTGGTTGCTGACGTCCCTGATCACCGACGCCCCGACCACATCGGCGGCCGCCGGGGTCGAGGCGTTCGGCCTGCGGTCGGAGCCGTGGCTCGGGCCCGTGGGCACGGTCGGGTCACTGGGCGGGATCTGGAACGCCGACGCGGTGCCGGCGAGCCGGACCATCGGATGGGCCGCGGTGGCCACCATCTGCCTGCTCCTCGTCGTCGCGGTCGGCGCCGGCCACCTGTGGCGCCGTCGCCGGCAGCTCGATCCGCTCGTCCGCGCCATCGCCGTGCTGGCGTCGGTCACCGCGATCCTGTTGCTGCTGAGCACCTTCGGACCGGTCCGGGCCGGCCTGGGGTTCGTCGTCGAACACGTCGGTGGCGGTGGGCTCCTCCGCGACACCCAGAAGTTCTCGGCGCTCCTCGTCCCGGCGGTCGCGGTCTGCGTCGCGGCGGCCGTGGCGGCGGCGAGGCGGCGTGTCCCTTCGGGATTCGCGTTCGCCGCGGTCGCATTGCTCGTGGTGGCACCGCTCCCCGACCTCGCGTGGGGAGTCGGTGGTGCGGTGCGCGCGATCGACTATCCCGACGAGTGGCGGCAGGTCGCCGACATCGTCCCGCCGGAACGCGGTTCGGTCGCCCTGTGGCCGCCCGGCACGGTCCGCGAGTATCCCTTCGCTCGCGATCCGTCCCTCGATCCCGCCGCTCGGATGTTCCGCGCGCCGGTCGTCGAATCCGGTGAGCTCCGGGTCGACGGGGAAGTGATCGATCCCGCCGGAGAACACGCCGCAGCCGTGACGCGGGTACTGGAGTCCGGCGGGTCACCGGCCGCGCTCGCCGCGCTCGGCGTCGGGTGGGTGCTGGTCGAGAACGACGATCCGCCTGCGCAACTCGCCGTGTCGGGGCACATGGTCTTCGACGGGCCGTCGCTGCGGTTGTATCAGGTGACCGGCCCGGCGGATCGATCCGCCGACGACGCCGACCGCGCGATCGCGACCGGCGCGCACCTCGCGTGGGCCGCGCTGCTCGTCGCGGGCCTGATCAGCGCCGGCGTCGGCGTGGCGCGGACGACACGGCGTCGAACGTCGCCATGAATCCGTCGCACGTCGCCGACCACGAGTAGCGACTCGCCTTGGCTTGCGCGTTCCGTCCGAGCCGGCCCGACTCATCCGGATTGTCGATGAGTTTCCTCGTCGCACTGGCGAGTTCGTCGACACCGTCGACCAGCAGCCCGGTGTGTCCGTCGTCGATCGAGTCGGCGAGTCCGACCGCACTGCGATAACCGATCGTCGGGACACCGTGCTGAGCGGCTTCGACGACGGCGAGGCCCCATCCCTCCTTGCGCGACGGCATGAGGTGGACCCGGGCCCGGGCGAGGAGTTCGTGCTTGCGTCGTTCGTCCACGTGGCCGTGGAACGTGACCGCCCCGGTCACCGCGAGTTCGGCTGCGGCACGGTGCAGTTCGTCCGACCACCAACCGCCGCCGATGACATCGAGGTGGGCGTCGACCCCGTCGCGACGCAACCGTGCGAGCACGGTCAGCGCGTCCTCGACCTGCTTGTGCGGAACCAGCCGCGACAACACGCAGAGCCGAACCGGGTCGTCGAACATGGCGTCGCCGGCGCGATCGGGCGCCTCGATGCCCTCGGGCAGCGGATCGATCCCGTTGCGCACGACCGCGATCCGCTCGGCGTCCACCCCGAGTGCGACGAGCTCGGACTTCGACGGCGTGGAGACGGTGACGTACCGATTGCGACGATGGATCCGGGGCGACACCCGCGACTCGAGAAACCACCCGATGTGGCCGAGGAGGCGACCGGCCACCGGCCACTGCTCACGGTGACAGTGGTGGACGAGGACGACCGTCGGCGCCGGCGACACCAGCACCGAGAAGAACGGCACACCGTTCTGTGTGTCGACGACGACGTCCGGTCGGCACCCCGCCAGCGGTCCCAGACCGAACCGACCGCCGAGGATCGTCGCGAGCATGCGCGGATACACACTGATGCGTCCGCCGGCACGGATGAACCGCATGCCGTCCCGCTGCTCCTCGCGGACGGACCCGGGGTAGGCGGAGGTGAGGAAGGTGACGGTCGCGCCGCGTCGGGCCAGTTCGGCGCCCACGCGTTCCAGATAGGTCTCACTGCCGCCGCCCTGGGGGTGGCGGGTGTCCCGCCAGCACAGGAGCAGGACGTTCGACGGTGCGCGCATTGTCGGTCAGCCTACCGACCGGAGGGTGAACGCCGGTACCCGCCGCACTAGAGTGACCCGACGATGACGACTCCACTCTCCGGTGCGCGGATGGCCCGGCTCGCCACCCTGCGCCGCGCCGCGGGACTGCTGAACGACTTCCGCTTCGAGCAGTCCGATCCCGCGCGGTTCTACGGCGCGCTGGCCGCCGACACCGCGAGCATGGTCGAGGCGTTCGTGCCGGATCTCGCCGGCGCCGCTCCCGACGGGGCGGTGGTCCTCGATGTGGGCGGCGGCCCCGGGTACTTCGCCGACGCCTTCCGCGCCCGGGGCGCCCACTACGTCTCCGTCGAACCCGATCCCACCGAGATGCACGCCGGCGGGCTCGAGCATCGCGGGTCGGTCCGCGGATCGGGCCAGGCGCTCCCCTTCGCCGACGGTTGCGTCGACGTGTGCCTGTCGTCGAACGTCGTCGAACACACGCCGACCCCGTGGCAGATGGCCGACGAGATGCTGCGGGTGACGCGTCCCGGCGGCGTCGTGATCATCAGCTACACGCTGTGGTGGGGACCGTTCGGCGGTCACGAGATGGGCCTGACGCACTATCTCGGCGGCCATCGGGCGGCCCGGCTGTACACCCGACGCCACGGCCGCCCGCCCAAGAACCTCTACGGCACATCGCTGTTCGCGGTCTCGGCGGCCGACGGCCTGCGCTGGGCCCGTGCGGCAGCCGGCAGTGGTCGCGCCGAACTCGTCGCGGCGTTCCCGCGCTACATCCCGCGCTGGATGTGGTGGGTCATGCGCGTGCCGGTGCTCCGCGACGTCCTCGGTACCAATCTGGTGCTCGTCCTGCGGCGACGCTGAGGATCCGGTTGCGCTCGGTCCACTGCTGGTTGAGCCGGGACCGAGCGGAGCCGCCGGGCCGAGCAAGCGACGAAGGAGCGCGTCGAGGTCGAGGACCCGAGTCGAAGCCACCTCCGCACCCGGTGCCCGGACTACTCCGCAGCGAGGTCCGCAGTGCAGTTGAGGGTGCCGCCCTGGCTGGTGGCGGCGGCGAGCTGTTCACCGTCGGCGAGGATGGCGCACGACACCGGGCCGCGAACCACGATGGCGGACAGGCTCGCACGGGTCCCCTCGAGTTGCACCCGCTGCGACCAGGGTGACCCCGTCGCCGGGATCACGGTCGGCGACCCCGGGCCACGACGGAATGTGAGCGCGACGACGTCGCCGTTCCCGGTCAGCTGGTAGGTGATGGTTCCGGAGCGCTGCGTCGTCGTCGTGGTCGACGTCGTCTCCTCGGTGGTCGTGGTGCTCGACGGCGTCGTCGCGCTGGTCGTCGCCGGTTCGCTCGACTCGGTGATCGACGACGATGCCGCGCTGGTGGAATCACCATCGCCCGAGCGGATCACCAACACGACGACCAACCCGAGCACCACCAGCGCGATCAGGGCGGCCAGCGCCAGCCCGATCGTCCGCCCCTTCGATCCGGAGCCACGGGGCGGCTCACCACCGGCCGGCGCGTCGTACGGCGAGGACGCGTACGGCGCACCGCCGGTGTACTGGGGATCGGCGTACTGGGGATCGGTGTACGGGCCCGGATACGGCTGCCCGCCCTGGTGCGGCTCGGTGTACGGACCCGGTTGGTGCGGCTCGGTATAGGGGCCGGGATAGGGCTGCCCGGGCTGCTGCTCGGTGTAGGCCTGCGACGGCGGCGCCGACGGGTCGAAGTCCGGGTCGAACTGCCGGGTCTCCGGCGGGTCGTTGCGCGGATCGTTGGGATCGCCCTCAGGTGGTCGGGTCATGCGGACGATTCTGTCATCCGCGGATCGGTCCCGACCCGACCACCACGAACCTGCGTCAAATGTCGGCGATCGCTTCGAGCGGTCCGGTGCGCGCGGCACGAACGGCCGGCCACAGGGCGGCCAGCACGCCGACGATCGCCGACGCCACGAGAGTGATCACGATGAGCGACCACGGGATCACCGGTGCGCCCAGCCCCCATTCGGCGAGCGTGCGTACCAGCGCGACGCCGATGACGGTCCCCAGCAGCACACCCAGGACGGCACCGAAGATCGAGATCAGCACCGACTCGAGATAGATCGACCGCCGGACCTGGGCCCGGACCATGCCGATCGCCCGCAACATCCCGATCTCCCGTTTGCGTTCGACCACCGACAGCGCGAGCGTGTTGATGATGCCGAGCACCGCGATCAGCAGGGCCAACCCGAGCATCGCGTACAGCGTGCCGAGCATCTGGTCGATCTGCGACGAGATCTGACCCTTGAACTGGTCACGGTCCTGGATCTGGACCGTGAGGTATGCGGCCGTCGCCTCCTCGAGGTTGCTGCGCAGGGTGTCGAGATCTGTGCCCGGGGCAGCGTTCACGAAGAGCGTGACGTTGACCCGCGCGAAGGGCGGGACCAGTTTCTCGTAGACATCGGGACCCACCACCCACGGTTGCAGCGCCTCGTTGTCGGCGTAGACGCCGGCGATCGGAACCCGGACCTGATCGCCCGTCGCGGAGGTGAACGTGACCACGTCGCCTCGCTTCCAGCCGTTCGACTTGCCGGTCCGCTCGCTGATGAGCATCCCGTCGGCGGGCAGATCCGACGACGCGCCGTCCTGCATGTCCATCACGGTCACGCTGTTCAGCGGTCCGCCGAGCGCCGAGAAGCCGGTCTCCGACTTGTCGTCGACCTTGGCCTGGACGATGCCGAACGACACCACCTCGGCGACACCCGGCACACCGTCGATCGCCCCGGTCACCGCCGACGGCAACGGCGACTGGTTGGTGCCCGCGACGATGTAGTCGGCGGTGATACCCGCGTCGACGGCGTCGTCGACCGTGCCCTTGAACGACTGTCCGAGGGTGCCGATGATCGCGACCAGCATCAGTCCGAGCGTGAGCGCGAACGCCGTCGCGGCAGAGCGACGTGGGTTACGGACGGCGTTGGTCCGGGCCAGGCGACCGATCATGCCGAACGGTGCGCCGATGACGCGGCCGAGCACGCTGACGAACGGGCGGGCGATCGACGGGCCGATGAGGACGGCCGACAGCACCGCACCCGCGGCGCCGGCACCCACCGTGACCGCGGGACCCGCTCCTTCGCCCATCGCACCGATGACGATCGCGGCGATCGACGCGACGCCGATGACGGTCCCGAGGATGGTGCGGTTGCGCAACGAGGCCGACCCCTCGGCGGCCGATGCGCGCATCGCCTCCACCGGCGGCACCCGGGCAGCTCTCGCCGCGGGCACCCACGCGCTGACCATCGTCACCACGACGCCGACCAGGATGCCGGCCAGGATCGCTTCCGGACCGACGGCCAGCTCACCGTCGGGCAGGCCGGACGTCGCACTGGTGATCGCCTTCAGACCGGCGGCCAGCGCGATACCGATGGCGAGGCCGAGCGCGCCGCCGAGCACGCCGACCACGAATGCCTCGAACAGCACCGACCGCGACACCTGACGCTGGCTCGCGCCGACCGCCCGGAGCAGTGCGAACTCCCGGTTCCGCTGCGCGACGATCATCGAGAACGTGTTGTAGATGATGAAGGTGCCGACCACGAGACCGATCGCGGCGAACGCCAGCAGGATGTATTGGAAGATCTGCAGGAACTCGTTGACCTGCGCCTTCTGGTCTTCACGGACCTGATCGCCGGTGCGGACGTCGTAGAGATCCGCGTCGGCGCCGAGCGCGGCGATGATGCGTTCCTGCAACTGTTCCGGGGTGACCCCGGCGACGGCCGACATGTCGACGACCCCCACATGCTGACCGTCGGTGAACAACCGGGCCGACGTCGCGGCATCGAACTGCGCGTTGACGTAGCCGCCGGTCGAGCTGGGCGCGTCGACGAGACCGACCACGGTGACCTCGAGCGGTGTCGATTCGCCCTGGCCGACGACGACCTTCGTCTTCGACCCCACCGTCAGGCCGGCGGATTCGGCGGCCGACGTGTTCAACACGATCTCGCCGGCGTTCTCGGGGCCGCGCCCGCCCGGCAGGATCCGCGACTCGTCCGGGTCGAGGGCCTCCGCGGGCGGGATGTAGGTGCTGCCGACGCTCGGGGCGCCACCGGTCTGGATGGCCTTGCCGCCGGAGTCGGCGACCGTGATCAGGCCGTTGTTGTTGACGACGAGCTTGTCGATGCCGAACTGCGCGCGCTGATCCCGAAGTTGATCGACGATCGAGTTCGGCACTCCCGGTGACTGTCGGTCGGCGGGGGTCACCTCGACGGCCACGCCCTGGGCCGCGCTGTCGAAGATGTCGTTGAACGCCTTCGAGATGGACCCGGTGAACACCATCGACCCGGCCACGAAGGAAGTGCCGAGGACGATCGAGAAGAGCGTCAGGAAGAGTCGGAGCTTGTGCGCGCGCAGGTTTCGGAGCGAAACCCTGCGCATCACCGAGGAGGAGGCCACGGCTCAGTGCGCTCTGGCGGTGTCGGGCGCAGGCACGTTGTCCAGGTTCTTCATGACCTCGAAGACGTCGTCGGCGGAGGGCCGCGAGAGCTCCTGCACGATCTGGCCGTCGGCCAGGAACACCACGCGGTCGGCATACGACGCGGCGCGCGGATCGTGGGTCACGATGACGACGGTCTGCTTGAACTCGTCGGTCGCCGCCCGCAGGATCGACAGCACTTCGCCGGAGGACCGGGAGTCCAGGTTGCCCGTCGGCTCGTCGCCGAAGATGATCGACGGCTTGCCGATCAGCGCGCGGGCACACGCCACGCGCTGTTGCTGACCACCCGACAACTCACTCGGGAGATGTCCCAGCCGGTCGGTGATACCCAGCCGGGCCACCACGGCGTCGAACCATTCGGTGTCGACGGTCCGGCCGGCGATGTCGACCGGCAGCGTGATGTTCTCCTTCGCCGTCAGTGTCGGCACGAGGTTGAACGCCTGGAAGACGAAGCCGATGCGGTCGCGACGCAGCATCGTCATCGCCTTGTCCGACAACGCGGTGAGATCGGTGTCGCCGATGAACACCTTGCCGTCGCTCGCGACGTCGAGGCCGGCGAGGCAGTGCATCAGGGTGGATTTGCCCGACCCCGACGGCCCCATGATGGCGGTGAACTCGCCCTCTCGGAACGAAATCGAGACACTCTTCAGGGCTTCGACGGCGGTGTCGCCGACGCCGTACCGCTTGGAAAGGTTGTCGGCTCCGGCAGCCACCGCGTGCTTGGGCGCCCCGGAATCATCGCCACCGTCGTCTCGAGCGGCCACATCAGTCGTCGTCATGCCATCAACCGTGCCAAATCCTGCGCCGGTTGGCCATCAGGTATCACCCTGACCCCACCCTGAGGGCCAGTGACCTTGGGCACTACTTCGGGATCTGGACCTCGAAGGAGTGCACTCGGTTGGGCGATCCGACATTGTCCGACACCACGAGGAGGGTGCGGGTGCGGGTCTTGGCGAACGGGTTGTCGGGGTGCCAGTTGCCCCAGGCCAGACCGGACATGTTGCCGGTGAGCAGACGCGGGGTCGCGACCGTGGAGAAGATCCGACGCTTGGTCATCGCCTTCTCGCGCCCGCTCAGCTTCTTCTTGTTCGTCACCGAGGTGGCACCCCGGGTCGTCGTCCAGAAGATGTTCGCGAGGTTGCCCGGCCCGCGTTCGAGCACGAGGAAATCGGTCGAGTTGACGGCGAGCACATCGGCGGCCACCTTGTTGGCGTCGGTGCGGTAGACGAACTCGCGGTTGCTCTTGCCGAAGGTCAGCAGACGGGCCGACCGCGCGGCGTCCTGCCGGAGTCCGCCGGCCGTGAGGACGCTGACCTGCCCCTGGGGCCCGACGGCCGCGCCGGTCAGCCCGCGCTGGCCGGCCAGACCCGACTTCGGCGACGGGCGCCATGCCGACGGGAGGGGGAGGTCGCGGATGACCTGCCCGATGGGGCCGATCTGACGGACGAACTGGTTGTTGCCGCCGCTGACCACGGTGTAACCGCCGGCCGACTGCCGGATGCCCTCGAACTGGGCCTGGCCGGGCAGCAGCGGGAGGAACCACGGGCCGAGGACGGTGCCGCCGCCGTTGATCCGCGGTTGCCCGACAAACGACGCGTTGACCGATGTGTAGCCGATCGAGGCGGTGAAGAAGCGCGCAGGCAGCACGTCTTCGGCGATCAGCACGTAGCTGCCGTTACCGGTCCGGTCGATTCCGGAGATCCGGTTCACCGTGGGGAGGCCGTCGCCGATCGTCGTCGAATCGGTGAAGAACGCCGACACACCCGCCCCGGAAGGCGGTGTCGCCGAAGCCGGTTGGACCGCGATCGGGGAGGCCAGACCCAACACGCAGGCACCGGCGATCGAGGCGCCCCACACACGTAACTTCATGAGGGGCACGATACCTCAACCGTCACTTCTGACCCATCTGTTCATTCGGCCTCGGACCGCGGGCTGCAGTTCGGGTGTCAGGCCAGACGCTGCTTCAGGCCGTCCAGCTCGTCACGCAGTGAACTCGGCAGCTTCTCGCCGACGAAGTCGAAGAGCTCCTCGATCGACGGGATCTCCTCGCGCCACTCCTCGGGCTTGAAGGCGAGCGCCTCGGCGACGTCCTCGGCCGGCACGTCCAGGCCGCTGACGTCGATCGACTCGGGCTTCGCGACGATGCCGATGGGGGTCTCGATGCCCTCGGCCTCACCCTCGATGCGCTCGATGATCCACTTCAGCACGCGGCTGTTCTCGCCGAATCCGGGCCACAGGAAGCGCTTGTCGTCGCCGCGGCGGAACCAGTTGACGTAGAAGACCTTCGGCAGCTTGGACTCGTCGGCGTTCTTGCCGATGTTCACCCAGTGCTGCAGGTAGTCGCCGACGTGGTAGCCCATGAACGGCAGCATCGCCATCGGGTCGCGGCGCACCGTGCCGACCTTGCCCTCGGCGGCGGCCGTCTGCTCGGAGCCGACGGTGGCGCCCATGAAGACACCGGTCTGCCAATCGCGGGCCTCGGTCACCAGGGGCACGGTGGTCTTGCGACGGCCACCGAACAGGATCGCCGAGATCGGCACGCCCTTCGGGTCATCCCACTCGTCGGCCAGCGACGGGCACTGCGAGATCGGGGTGCAGTAGCGCGAATTGGGATGCGCGGCCTTGTGATCGGACTCCGGGGTCCAGTCGTTGCCGAGCCAGTCGGTGAGGTGCGCCGGCGCCTCACCGTCGATGTCCTCCCACCAGATGTCGCCGTCGTCCGTGCGAGCAACGTTGGTGTACAACGTGTTTCCGGCTTCGATGGTCTTCATCGCGTTGGGGTTGGAGTCGTAGCTGGTGCCGGGGGCGACGCCGAAGAAACCGAACTCCGGGTTGATCGCGTAGAGGCGGCCGTCGTCACCGAAGCGCATCCAGGCGATGTCGTCGCCGACGGTCTCGGCCTTCCAGCCGGGGATGGTCGGCTGCAGCATCGCGAGATTGGTCTTGCCGCAGGCGCTCGGGAACGCCGCGGCGATGTAGTAGACCTTGTTCGCCGGGCTGGTCAGCTTGAGGATCAGCATGTGCTCGGCCATCCAGCCCTCGTCACGGGCGATGACCGAGGCGATGCGCAGTGCGTAGCACTTCTTGCCGAGCAGTGCGTTGCCGCCGTACCCCGAACCGAACGACCAGATCTCGCGGGTCTCCGGGAAGTGGGTGATGTACTTCTCGGTGTTGCAGGGCCACGGGACGTCGGCCTGGCCGGGCTCGAGCGGCGCGCCGACCGAGTGCAGCGCCTTCACGAAGAAGCCGTCCTCACCCAGGATCTCCAGGACGCGGGGTCCGACGCGGGTCATGATCTTCATCGACAGCACGACGTACTCGGAGTCGGTGAGCTCGACCCCGAGCTTGGGGTCGTCGGAGTCCAGGGGGCCCATGCAGAACGGGATGACGAACATCGTGCGACCGCGCATGCTGCCGCGGTAGAGCTCGGTCATCGTGGAGCGCATCTCGGCGGGGTCGACCCAGTTGTTGGTGGGGCCGGCGTCCTCTTCGGCCTCCGAGCAGATGTAGGTCCGCGACTCCACGCGAGCCACGTCGGCGGGATCGGAGCTGGCGAGGAACGAGTTCGGCTTCTTCTCCTCGTTCAGCTTGACCAGGGTGCCGGCCTTCACGAGGTCGGCCGTCAGGCGCTCCCACTCCTCGTCGCTGCCGTCCGACCACACCACCCGGTCGGGCTGGGTCAGCTCGGCGACCTCGGCCACCCAGGCCAGCAGTCCCGCGTGCTTCGTCGGAGCGCTACTCGGGTCCAGTCCGGGAATGGTGGCTGCGGTCATCGTTGGGGCCTCCTCCGAGGTGGTGGCCGTTTGGAATGGCCACCTGTCAGGTCGTCTCGTCGTCCAGGATACGTACACCGAACAGGCGCTAGGTCACGGGGTTCGCGAGGTGCGGTCTACGCCACACTTGGGCAACAGATGACCAAAGTCCCTGGTGATCGCACGCGCTCCGGTCTCGGCGCGACGCGGACCGGTTCGAGGCGCGAGTCACCGGTCAGCCGATCCGTCCCGAACCGCCGGAGATCCAGTCGCCGGTGTCCGGGTCGAGCACCGCGGAACGGAACTCGCCGTCCGCACCGATCTCGGTGATCTTGTCGACCTGCCCATCCCGATCGCTGTCCGTGTACACGGTAAACCCGTCGGGACCGTTGCGGGTCAGGGAGTCGTTGATCCCATCATTGTCGGTGTCGACCTCGGCGGGCCCGAGATCCCAGATCCGGCCGTCGTCGTGCATCCACAGATGGTCGTCGAGGTCATCGACCACGGGTGACTCGTGCAGCGCGGCCACCGACTCGACAGATCGGGTGTCGTCGGCGGCCCCCACCCCACCGAACAGGGACGACTCGTCCGGACGATCCGGTTCCGGGGCGTCGTCGGGGAACATCGGGTCCATCGGGATCACTGCTTTCCGTCGTCGTGGCCGGCTCGGGCGGCCGTGACCGGTCCGTCGTCCGGCCGTCGGTTCTCTGGGCGCTCGGGAGTTGTGGGGTCCTCGGATTCTCGTCCCGGATCGGATTCTCGTCCCGGATCGTCGCCTCGGGCGGGGGACGCCCACAGCCGTCCCGACTGCGCCGCGAGGTCGCGGCGAACGGACTCGGCTCGCTCGCGCCGGACCCGGGCCGCGCGGACCTCGACCCCGCTGCGCAGCCGACGGATCTCCTCGTCGAGCCGCGCGATCTCCGCCGACACCTCTCGGCTGCGGCGTTCGTGGGCTCGGGCGATCTGCCCGGCGATCCGGGTCTCGGCCGCGGTGACGCGCAGGGCCAGCTGGTGATCGAGCGTCGCCCGCGCCTCGGCGAGGAACTCGGTGGCCCGCGCCGCCCGCTCGGAACGGTTCACCGCGGTCCGCCGGACGCGGATCACCCACGCCGCGACCGCCACGCCCAGGAGCAGGGCGAGCGGCATGCTGATCCACTGCAGCGTCTGGACCGACGCCATCGGTGCCACGACGAGGCGTCCGACACCGAGACCGGTCGACGCGCCGATGACGACGAGCAGCGCGTCTTCGGCGCCCGCGCGTCGCACCCGGGTACTCGGCCGCCCGGTGTCGAGGTCCACCGCGGGCCACGGCTCGTCCGGCGTCGGCTCGGCGTCCAGACCCACCAGCGCGGTCGCCCGCACGGCGTCGACGCGCTCGTCGGCACGCTGACGGATGCGGTCGGCAAGGGCTGCCCACCCGCTGCGGATCCAGGTGTCGTACTCGATGTCGGCGCTCGGAGCTCGGTCGGCGGCGGTGGCCGACAGATCCCGCACCGCGGCCATGAGCTCCGCCGACGACTGGGACCGGACACGGGACAGGCCCGCGCGGACGGCCGCCAATCGATCCGTACGCCCCCGATCGCGGGTGGCGACCAGCCGCCGGCGGGTGGCCAGGAGGCCATCGGCGTCGGCCTGCCCGGACGCCAGGTCGTCGACGTCGGTCCCACCGGACCGGAGAAGATGCTCGACCGCGCCCAAGCCCGCCGCCGTGCGTGCGCGCTCGCCGCGGAGCGCATCCGGCGCAAGGGTCACCTCGCGTACCCACTCCACGAGGGCCTCGACGCCCGACTCGTCCACTGCACCCCCGAGGGCCGCGACCGCGGACACCCCGAACAGCGGCAGCGTCGCGAACGGGTCGAGCGCGGCTCGGTGGGCACGCACGGTCCGCGGCCACTCCCAGAACGCGTCGATCTTGGTGCACACGATCGCGACCGTGCCCACCTGCGCACGCACCTTCTCCACGAGGAGTCGCTCCTCGTCCCCGACCGCCGACGACGGGTCCACGACCACGAGGGCGGCACCGGCCGGGGCCGCATCCCGGGTGGCGCGGGCGACGATGTCGAGATCCGGGGCCAACGCGCGACAGGCCTCGACCAGCGTGCGGACACCGACCCCGTCGGTGCCGACGACCAGCACGCCGGAGCCGGTTCCGACGCGGTCGGCGTCGAACCCGGTCAGCTCGCGTGCGGCATCCAGTGCGGTGTCGGTCATGGTGCGGCACCTGCCCCCGCGAGGAGTCGTTCGGCCCCGGCGCGGTCGAAGCCGGACGCGGCTGCCTCCTCCAGTCGGTTGCGCAGCTCGACTTCGCGCCAGTGCCGGATTCGTGCGACACGCTCCCTGATCGGTCCCGCCAGATCGGGCACCCCGGAGGCGCTCTGCAACGCCCGGCTCAGGTCGGTCGCGGTGGCGGCGACGGGCGCGCCGGACTGGATGAGGGCGAGCGCGGTGTCGATGCCGTAGGCGTCGATCCGGCGCAGCAGTCCCTGCCGCAGGAGCCGTTCGTCCGAGCCCGGGCGCCCGACCAGGAACCGGCCCGCCATGGACGGCATCCCGACACCCGCGGCCGTCATCGTCGTCAGCGCTGCGAACTCACCGTCGTCGAGGTCGGCGCAGGCCAGCAGCTGCGAGACGGGGTACACCGGCGTGCCGAGGGACGTGGCGCACGTCGATGCGACCGCGACCGCGGAGTCCCAGTCGCCGTGGGTGTCGGCCTTGCCGAGCACCACCAGCACGCGATCGGACGGAAGTGAGGAGAACAGTTCGTGGTCGGCCTGCCGGGGCAACCCGGCCAGGACCAGGAGCCACAGATCGGCGTCGGCGGCTTCCTGCGCGTCCTCGCCGGGCCCGATCACGCTGAGCGACAGTCGTTCTCGAAGCGCACGCACCATGGTGTCGCGCCCGGTCCCGGGCCGGCCGACCACCCGGACGTGGAGCGGACGGAGGAACCGTCGGCCCGCGACGGTCAGGATCGGTGCCAGCGGCGAGCTCGGCTCGACGAGGTCGGTGAGACGCCCCTGCTCGGCCGCGAGCGACAATTCGTCCCCGCCGCGCACGTCGCGCCACCCTCGGTTCACCGGTGCCCCCACCGCAGCCTCCTCGTCATCGGCCCCCTGCGCGTCACGCCACCGTCCGCGCGCACCGACGACCTCCGGGCCATCAGTACACGTGAACCGCGGCAGGGCCGAGACTAATCGGGATCCGCGCCGACGGCGGAGCCACCTCCACACCCCCGTCAGGGGCGGATCCGGCCCACGCCCGAGCCGGCCCGGATGCCCGTGACCGCAGCCGCAATCCGCCCGCGACTTCGTGGAAACGGCGCGATGCGCAACCATGGACGCGTGAACAACAGCCCCGACAGGTCCCGGTTGTACCCCCGCGTGACGAGCTTCCGCTTCCGCCGCGGCACGTTGACGACCGGTCAGCAGCGCAACTGGGAGACGCTGTGGCCGGTCCTGGGCCGCGACCTGGAGATCGGGCCCGAGCGGATCCCCGAGCCGCGACTCGACCTGACCGACCTGTTCGGGCGCGACGCCCCGAAGGTCCTCGAGATCGGCAGCGGGACCGGCATCTCGACCGCGGCGATGGCCGAGGCGGAGCCCGACGTCGACGTCCTGGCCGTCGAGGTCTACAAGCCGGGCCTCGCGCAGCTGCTCGGCCTCGTCGACCGCAACGGGCTCACCAACGTGCGCCTGATCCGCGGCGACGCCGCCATCGTCCTCACCGAACTCATCCCGCCGTCGAGCCTCACCGGTGTCCGGCTGTTCTTTCCCGATCCCTGGCCCAAATCGCGTCACCACAAGCGGCGCTTCGTCCAGACCGGCACACTGGAGCTGATCGCCGACCGTCTCATCCCGGGCGGAGTGCTCCACATCGCGACCGATCACGCGGGTTACGCCGAGTGGATCGCGGAGGCGCTCGCCACCCAGGACGCCGATCGTCCGCACGTCGTCCAGCTGACCCGCGAGTCGCCGATCCTGCTGGAACGGCCGACGACGAAGTTCGAGGGACGCGCCGAGCGCGACGGCCGCTACGTCAGCGAGTTCGTGTACACGCGGCCCACCCCGCCGGTCAGCTCGACCGGCGACACCCCGACGGGAGCCCGCCATGAGTGACCACAGCCCGACCGGTTTCGCCGACACCATCGCCGGCCAGACCGGGACGCGCCGCATGCTGTTGGTGTGGGACGCGCCCAACATGGACATGGGTCTCGGTGCACTGCTCGGCGGGCGCCCGACCGCCGCACACCGCCCCCGATTCGACGCTCTCGGCCGGTGGTTGCTGCAACGGACCGCAGATGTGTCCGCTCTCACCGACGGCGGCGCGGTCGAGCCCGAGGCCACCGTCTTCACCAACATCGCCCCTGGTAGCGCCGACGTTGTCCGGCCGTGGGTCGACGCGCTCCGAAATGTCGGTTTCGCCGTCTTCGCCAAGCCGAAGCTGTCCGACGACAGCGACGTCGACTCCGACATGCTCGACCACATCGAACTTCGCAGGCACACTGTGGGACTAGCCGGCGTGATCGTGGCGTCCGCCGACGGCCAGGCATTCCGCGAACCACTCCTCGACGTGGTCGGCGACGGCGTGCCCGTCACCGTCATCGGATTCCGTGAGCACGCCAGCTGGGCACTGAGCACCGAAGAGCTGGAGTTCATCGATCTCGAGGACATCCCCGGTGTGTTCCGCGAGCCGCTGCCACGCATCGGCCTGGACTCCCTGCCCGACGAGGGTGCGTGGCTCACGCCCTTCCGTCCGCTCAGCGCGCTGCTGCGCTGACCTGCGGCGTCGTCGTTCGCGGGTGTCACCGGACGGCTGTCGGCGACCCGTGGTCGGGCGCCGGCGTGGGGATGCCCGCGGGTGATCCGAGGCCGACGCCTCAGGGATCACTCAGGCAACACTGTCAGGATCTTTCGGGAAACTGACAGAATCGCCACCGGCGCTCCGCAACGGCGGGCGACCAGAGTGCCCGACTCGACGTCGTACACGAAAGGACATCAGCGTGTTCCGGTTCATCGGCACATTCGTCTATCGAATGCGCTTCCTCGTCATCGCGGTGATGATCGCGATGATGGCCGGACTCGGACTGTACGGTCTCGATCTCGGCAAGCACCTCAGCCAGAGCGGATGGTTCGACCCGACATCGGAGTCCGACACCGGTGCGCGGTACGCCGACCAGGCGCTGGGACGCGACCACACCTCCGACGTCATCCTGATGATCACGCCGCCCGAGGGCACCCGCGTCGACGACAAGGCCTTCGGGACCAAGGTGGAGACGTTCGTCGAGGACCTGATCGCGACCCATCCCGACATCGTCGGTCGCGCCGATCCGGGCCTGTACGACCCGTTCCTCGTCCAGCCCGCCCAGAGCACGCTGCAGGACCGGCTGTTCACCGAGGACGGCCGACACGCCTTCATCAGCATCGGCGTCGCCGGCAACGACGACACGACGGTCTTGAACAACTACAAGACCATCGAACCGTTCTTCGACGACATTCCCGAACGTTTCGATCTACCCGGTACGACCTTCGAGCTCGCCGGCCTGCAACCGGTCGCCGGTTCCATGGCCGAGGGCATGGACAAGGACATCCATCGGGCCGAGGTGCTCGCGCTACCGCTGGTGGCGATCATGCTGTTCTTCGTGTTCGGCGGCGTCGTCGCCGCCTGTCTCCCGGTCCTCATCGGCGGTCTGACGATCGCCGGCTCGCTGGGCATCATGAAGATCCTGGCGCTCACCACCGAGCTGAACATCTTCGCGCAGTCGGTGGTCACGCTGATCGGCCTCGGCATCGCGATCGACTACGGCCTGTTCATCGTGTCGCGTTTCCGCGAGGAACTCGGTGAGGGGTATTCGACGAAGGCCGCGGTCCGAAGAACCGTGATGACCGCCGGCCAGACGGTGGTCTTCTCCGCGACGATCATCGTCGCCGCCCTGGCGTGTCTGCTGATCATGCCGCAGGGCTTCCTCAAGTCCGTCGCCTACGGCGCGATCGCCTCGGTGTCCCTCGCCGCGATCCTGTCGATCACGGTCCTCCCGGCGATCCTGGGCATCCTCGGGCCCCGCGTGAACATGCTGTCGATCAGCACGATCATGAAGTACACCGCGGTGCCGCTGGCCCGCCGCTTCTCCGGCGACGAACGTGCCGCGGCGATCGAGAGCCGGTTCAGCGGCCGCATGAAGACCAGCCAGGAGGTCGAGAACGGCTTCTGGGGACGCCTCGCGACCTGGGTGATGAAGCACCCGGTCCGGACCGCCGTCCCTACCGTGCTCCTGTTGCTCGCGCTGATCATCCCGTTCGGCAGCATCCAGTTCGGCGGTATCAGCGAGAAGTTCCTGCCGCCGGACAACCCCAACCGTGTCGCGCAGGAGAAGTTCGACGAGTACTTCCCGCAGGAGCGGACCGAGGCCATCAAGCTCGTCATCGTCTACGACGAGTCGAGCCAGGCCGACCAGAACAAGCTCGACGCGATCGCCAAACGCGCCGACGAGGTCCCCGGCTTCACCAACAAGTTCAGCGACGCCGACAAGTCCGACTTCGGCTCCTTCGACGCCGAGCGGTATCCGAACGTGGGCGTGTACCAGGTGTCTGCGGGTCTTCAGGACCGGAACACCGCAGCCAAGGCGATCGAGCAGTTGCGCGCGATCGACACCGAGGGTCTCACCATGTACGTGTCGGGCACCCCGGCACTCACGCAGGACTCGATCGACGCCCTCATGCAGCGACTTCCGTTGATGGCGGTCATGCTCGTCCTGATCACCGGCTTGTTGATGTTCCTGCAGTTCGGCTCGATCGTGCTGCCCATCAAGGCGGCACTCATGACGGCCCTTGGCCTCGGTGCCACGCTCGGTATCCTCACCTGGATCTTCGTCGACGGCCACGGCGCCGAACTGGCCAACTTCACCCCGGGCCCGCTGTTCGCCGCCGTGCTGGTGCTGATCATCGCCATCGTGTTCGGCCTCTCGACCGACTACGAGGTGTTCCTGCTCTCTCGAATGGTCGAGGCCAGACAGAAGGGCGCGAGCACGACCGAGGCGATCCGCAGCGGCACCGCGCACACCGGCGGCATCATCACCGCGGCCGCCGCTATCCTCGTCGTCGTCACCGGCGCGTTCAGCCTGTCCGAGATCGTGATGATGAAGTACATCGCGTTCGGCATGATCGCCGCGCTGATCCTCGACGCCACGGTCATCCGCATGCTGCTCGTGCCGTCCGTGATGAAGTTGCTCGGCGACGACTGCTGGTGGGCACCGCGATGGATGCGAGTGGTCCAGCGCAAGATCGGTCTCGGCGAGACCGTTCTCGACGACGAACCCGACGAGCAGCGCGACGCCGGTGCGGGCGCCCGTCCGATGAGCGCGGGCACCGTGGTGGCCGAGGCCCCGACCTCGGTGATGGCCGCGGCTCGCAGGCAACCGGTCCCGGCGGGCGCCGTCCCCGGCCGGGGTCGGGCACCGGCCGGCACCAGTCGGTCCGCCGCACCGGCCCGGTCCGCTCCGGACCGACCGCTCGGCACCGCCCGCCCCGGACCGGTACCGGGCCCCCAGGGCGCCCCGGTGGGTCCGCCGACGACCACGGGACGCCCGAACCCCGGGCCGACCCCGCCGCGCACCCCGCCGGCTCGTGTCGGACCGTCCCCCGCGCCCACGGCGCCGAGTCCCGAACCGGCCGAACGCCGTCCGGCGACGCCGTATCGCCGCTCCGCGCTGTCGAAGAGCGATCGTCCCGACACCGGCGGCTGGAGTTTGGGCGAGGGCGGAATCCGACTCGGTGACGCCGCACCCAGGTCGACGAACGGCGACCGTCCGACGGTCACTCCCCCGTCGGGCCCGTCACGGGTGCCGGAGACCGGTGGGCGGCCGAACCCGACCCCGCCCCCGGGCCCGGTCCGCCCGAACCCGGAGCCGACCGGACAGCGGTCGCCCCTCGGCCGCCGACCGGCCCTCGACGAGACCGGCCGCCGCCCGCTCGCGGCGTCGGTGAGTCCGGAGACCGCGACCCCCTCGTCGCGTGGGCGTCGCAGCAACGGTCCGTCGCCGATGGAGCGCGGCCTCAGCGCCGACGCCACCCCGGCGGCCGCCTCGCGACCCGACGCAGGCCCCGCCTCGGGCGAACAGGACCGTCCGGCGGACGAGTCCACCCGGCGCCGTCGCCCCCGCACGGACCGGCACGCACGGTCCGACGAGACCGGTGACGACGGTCAGATCAGCGTCCAGGAGCTGCTGAAGCGGAGTCGCTCGCAGAAGTGACCGTTCGGTCGAATAGCGTTGGTACGGAACCGAACAGAGTGACCACGGCCTCGAGGGAGTTCACTCCTCCTCGAGGCCGTGTTCGATGACGTAGCGGGTCAGTTCCACCCGGTTGCCGAGCTGGAGCTTGCGGAGCGTGGCCTGGACGTGGTTCTCGACCGTTCGGTGACTGAGGTCGAGGCGCCGCGCGATCTGCTTGGCGCTCAATCCTTTTGCGACCAGACGCAACACCTCGGTCTCACGCTCGGTGAGCACGGGTGCCGCGGGCGCGGCGTCGGGCTGCTGCGACATGCGTCGGTACTCGCCCAGCACCAGCCCCGCGAGCCCCGGCGTGAAGACCGCCTGGCCGTCGGCGGTGGCGCGCACCGCCTCCACCAACTCTTCCCGGGATGACGACTTCACCAGATAGCCACTGGCCCCGGCCTTCACGGCTTCGAGCACGTCGTCGCGCTCGCCGGAGGCCGACAAGACGAGGATGCGCGTGTGGGGCGAGACCGCGAGGACCGCGGCCGTCGCCTCGGTGCCGGTGCCATCGGGTAGTTGCATGTCCATCAGCACGACGTCGGGCGTGACGGCGGCCGCACGCCGGCCCGCACTGCCCACACCGTCGGCGGTGGCGACGACGTCGAATCCCTCGTCGGCGAGATCACGGGCCACCGCCTCCCGCCAGATCGGATGGTCGTCGACGACCATGATCCGCAGCGGCGCCTGTTCTCCGTCACTCCGGCCTGCACTCATCCCGTTGCTCCCCTCGACCTTCCGCTCTCGTCCCGCGGGACCGTGAACTCCCACTCCGTGCCCGCACCCGTTTCGGTGTCGAGTCGCGCTGTGCCGCCGAGGGATTCGATCCGCCCGACGATCGACTTCGACACCCCGACGCGTCCCTGCGCGACCGCCTCGGCGAGCCTGCCGTCCGGGATGCCGATCCCGTCGTCGCGCACACTCACCACCACATCCGATCCCAGATCCTCCACCAGGATGTACGCACGCGCACCGGGACCGGCGTGATTGACCACGTTGTCGAGTGCGTTGACGACCGCCGCACGGATCTCGGCACCCCGATGCGCCGGGATCATCACCGGGTCGGCGGGAGCACTGACCGACACCCGGCCGTCGCCGAAGACGCGGAGGGCGGCGGCCAGATCGACGCTGCGTTGCGCGTCGGGGTCGCTTGCGACGGGGTCGTCGGTATCCGAGATCAGTCGACGCAGCGCTCGCTCCTGCTCCGCCGCGAGCCTGGCCAGTTCGTCTGTCGGACCGCCGATCTCGCGACCGCGTCGAGCGATCAGCGCCAGGACCTGGAGGACACCGTCGTGAACCTCGCGCGAGAGCCGCTCGCGTTCCTCGGCGGCTGCCGCGATACGCGCGGCCCGCGACAGCTGCTCCTGGACCCGGCGGGCGTTCGCGGCCGCGAGTCCGACCGCCATGCCGGTCGCGACGATGACGATGATCGTGGCGTTGCGCCCGAAGTCGAGGTTGAGTTCGCCCTTGACGAAGGTACTGGTGCCGCCGACGATCAGACCCGCCACGATCCCGCCGACCGGGCCGGTGAGGATCGCGACCGAGATGACGGCGTTGGTGGCCCACAGGGTGGTGGGCCAGGTCTGGTTGTGCCACGCCCAGTCCGCGCCGGCGACATACGACGTCGACAGCATCAGCGCGCAGACGACGACCACCTCGGCGCCGACCCACACCCGGTTGCGCGTGAACCCGACGAAGTAGCCGATGCCGCTGACCAGCGTCCACGCGGACAGGAGACCGAAGAGGACCCAGGCGACGCCGCTGCGGTCGAGGTCGGGGTTGACGGCGATCTGGAAGCCGAGCGCATACAGGTACGACAGCAACCGGAAGATCTGCGCACCCCGCCACAGTGGGCCGACCGGATCGTGGTCGACGACCCGCGCCGGTCGGGCCGGTTCGCGCGTCCGGTCCCGCTCGGTGACCGCACCCGGCAGCGGCCGGCGGGTCACGTCGCGCCGCCCCCGTCGCGGTCGGGTCCCGCCCGGTCCGGCCCGGTCTGCTCGCTCCGGGTGAGACCCGGCTCGGAATCCGCCTGGTCGCCTGGTTCGGCGTCCCGGCGCGAGTCGGTGCTCGACACCTCCTGCGCGAGCGTCTCGGCCGCGGCGTCGGGATCGTCGGTGTCCCAGACCGGCGGATCCGGCTCGGCGACAACCCCCGGGCGTCGGTCGTCGTGGGCGCCGTCGGCCTCGCTCCCCTTCAGACGCCGGATCGCGGTGTTGAAGAACGCGATCAGGGGCACGGCGAGCAGGCCACCGATGATGCCGGCCGACACGAGGCCGGCCGCGATGCCGAGCACCACCGCGACCGGGTGCAACCGCACCGACCGGCCCAGCAGGAACGGCTGCAGCACATGACTTTCGAGTTGCATGACGCCGACGACGATGGCGAGGGCGACGACTGCCGCGATCCAGCCCTGGGTCACCAGGGCCACCAGCACCGCCAGGGTGCCGGTGACCAGGGCGCCGACGATCGGGATGAACGCGCCCAGGAAGACCAGCGACGCCAACGGGAGCGCCAGGGGTACTTGCAGGATCGCGAGTCCGATGCCGATGCCGCAGGCGTCGACGAAGGCCACCGCGACCGTCGCCCGGACATAGCCGACGAGGGTGCCGAACCCGGCGATACCCGCCTCCCACACCCGATTCCGGTTGGCCTGCGGGATCAGCTTGACGGAGAACTGCCAGATCTGGCCCCCGCCGTAGAGGAAGAAGATCAGCAGGAACAACGTCAGAAGTGCACCGGTGATGATCTCGCTCGCCGTGGTGGCCGTGGCCAGCGCGCCGCTGGTGACACGGTCCTGGTTGTGCTGGATGAAGTCGAGGGTGTCGGTGCCGAAGTTGCGCACCTGGTCCCGGTCGAGCCCCAGGGGCCCGTTGATGAGCCATTCCCTGGTCTTCTCGACGGTCACCCGAACCTGCTCGGCGAGTTCGGGGACGCCGTCGATGAACTCGCGGACCACGAACGTCATGACCGCCGCGAGCAACCCGATCGCCAGGACGAGGTTGACGATCACCGCAAGCGACCGCGGCAACCCACGCCGGTCGAGTGCATCGACTCCGGGGACCAGCATGGCCGCGATCAGGATGGCGAGGGCGACCGGGACGAGGACCTCTTCGAACTCCCGGAACACCCTGGTGGCGACGTATCCCGCCGCAACCAGGAGCAGCAACCGCCACGCCCATTCCGCCGCCGCCCGTACCTGGGGGTGCACCTTGGCCCGGTCGATGGACGCAAGGTCGCGGACATCGCGCGGCCGCTCGGCTCGTTCGGCTTCGGTCACGACAGTCACACTAGACAGTGCAGGTGGCCGACGGGGGTCGTCATCGACACCGGGCCCCCTACCCTAGGGTGGCACGTATGTCGTCGGAGGATGTTGGCTCGCCGGGGGGCGCGGCAGCCCCGGCCACCCGTCCTCGGTTCTGGTGGGTGCGTTGGGTCCTGCTCGCCGTCGTCCTCGTCATCCTCGCCGTCGAAGTCGTCCTCATCTGGCCCGAGCTCAAGGGCGCCTGGTTCCGCATCGGCGAGATCCAGTGGCACTGGGTGGCGGCCTGTCTGGTCGCCGCGATGCTGTCGATGGACAGCTTCGCGCAGGTCCAGCGCGCCCTCTTGCGGTCCGCGGGCCTGCGCGTCACGCAGTGGAAGTCACTGTCGGTCATCCTGGCGGCCAACTCGCTGAGCCAGACGATGCCGGGCGGCCAGGTGCTCGCCCCGGCGTTCACCTACCGCGAGACCCGCAAGTGGGGTGCGACGCCGGTCATCGCGTCGTGGCAGGTCGTGATGTCGGGCCTGCTCGCCGGTATCGGTCTCGCCGTCCTCGGATTCGGCGGCGCCCTGCTGGCCGGCGCGAAGACCAGCCCGTTCTCGGTCGTCTTCTCCGTCGCCGGGTTCCTCGCGGTCGCGGTGGTGCTGCAGTATCTGGCCAGCCACCCGGAGTCGTTGAAGAGCACCGGGATTCGTGTCCTCGGCTGGGTGAATCAGCTCCGCAACAAGCCGGAGGACCACGGGACCGAGCGCCTCTTCGAGACCCTCGAACAGCTCCGGGCGGTGCAACTCACCAAGCGCGACACCTCGGTGGCCTTCGGCTGGAGCCTGTTCAACTGGGTCGCCGATGTGGCCTGCCTGATGTTCGCCTGCTGGGCGGTCGACGCGCACCCGAGCATCTCGGGCCTGATGGTCGCCTACGCGGCGGGCAAGGCCGTCGGTTCGGCGATCCCCCTGCTGCCGGGCGGTATCGGTGTCGTCGACGCGGTGCTGGTGCCCGCACTCACCAGCGCCGGGATGCCCGCGGCCGACGCGATCACCGCGGTCCTCATCTACCGTCTGATCAGCTACGTCATCGTCTCGGCGATCGGCTGGGTGGTCATCGGCCTGATGTTCCGCAACCGCATCAAGCGCGACGACACGTTCATCGACGAGGTGGAGCGCGACGCCGAGGTTCTCGAACGCGCGGCCGACGAGCCGTCGCCGACGATGCCCGACGGCCCCACCCGGCCCGACCCCCCGCCTCCCGACGGCATCGGCCCCGACACCTCGGGCAGGTCGCCCGCCGACGAGCCCGACGGCCGGTTTCCCGGGGACTCCGGCCGAACGTCCGACACCGATCCGCCGTCGGACCCGGTACGGTAGTCCACCATGCTGAGCTCGAAGACGGATCGGGGCTCCGACACGGCGGAGACGGGGACCTCGCCTGCGCGCGGAACGGCGACGGCTCCCGTCGCAGCCCTGTTCGACGCCGTGGCGATCGCGGTCTTCGTCCTGATCGGCCGGGCCAGCCACGAAGAGGGGTATGTGCTGACCTCGGTGCTCCACACGCTGTGGCCGTTCCTGGCCGGCTGCGCGGCCGGTTGGTCGATCACCTACGTGTATGCGCACGTGCGGTCGAGCGATTTCTTCGGGCACGACTACCGTCCGGACCGGGTCGTCCCGGTCGGCCTCGTCGTCTGGTTCTGCACGGTGACCGTCGCGATGATCCTGCGGTTCATCCTCAGCCAGGGGGTGGCGGTCAGTTTCGTGATCGTCGCGGCCGTGGTGCTCGCCGCCTTCCTGCTCGGCTGGCGAGCCGTCTTCGCCGTGCTGGGTCGGCGCGCCGCCGCCTGACCGACCCCTGACCTGGCGGGGAGCTACTTGATCGTGAAGTACTTCTGCGCGACCTGGAGCGCGGCGGTCCCCGACTTCGGTCCCTCGGTGTAGATCACGACGACCTGGCCGCCCTGCAGACCCACGAACCATCCCGGCCCCTCCGGACCGTTGGTGCCCACCAGGGCGCGCAGTCCCGGGGCCCGGGTCAGGTCACTGGCATCACCGGTGGCGGCCGTCGAGGTCATCGCCTGGAGAACCGGCCGGACGACGGCCGGGTCGAGGCCGCCGAGGTCGCCTCCGGAGACCTTCGTGGGCACGTTCTTCAGTACGAACGGCGGTACCGAGGACGTCTGGCCGGCGGCGCTGCGCGCCATGGCGACACCGAAGGCGGCCATGTTCGTCATCGACATCATGCTCTGACCGGGCCGGAAGTCGATGGTCGCGATACCGGGACGATCCGGGGTGGGAACGCTTGCGCCCGGCACCGTGAACTGGACGCCGAGTCCGAGCCGATCGAGGAGTTCGTCGCCGCGCTCGTGCTGCGGCCCCGCAGCTCGCCCGATCGCGTCGAAGACCGGGTTGAGCGTCGTACCGACCGGATAAGGGCGGTCGATGTCGACACCGTTGTCGATCGCGTACGAGTTCTGCGCCATCCCGAGGATCGCGCCGGTCTGCGCGTCGAGGGTCAGGATGGTCGCCGGCTGGCCCACCTCGACGGCCGCATCGCCCAGGGTCAGCTGGATGCCCTGATCGACGGTCGTCGGCACGTCCGGCCCGGGCGGCCCCTGCTCGCCCGCCAGTTTGCGGGGTGCCGCCCCCGGACCCAGCATCTCGACCTGCCACCCGGCGGTGGCATCGCGGATGGCCTGCCAGTAGTTGGTCAGTCCGTCCTCGAGGGGCGAGGAGAGCCGCCGGTCGGCCATCACGAGCTGGTCGGACCGATTGACCGTGACGCCGGGTACGCGCCGCGGGTCACCCGCGAGGACCTCCATGTCGGAGTCACGCAGTCCGACCGCGGTGATCGCCTTGCCGGGGGTCGCGTCGAGCTTCTCGCGGATCACCTGCCCGGTGATCATCGGGGCGATGGGTGCGATCACCCCGGCCAGCGCCCGCACCGAGGCGTTCAGATCGGCGGTGCGGGTGGGGTCGAGGACGATCTCGTTGACCGGCTGGGCGTACATGAAGACCTTGCCGGAACGGCTACGCACGGTCGGCGCCGGCTTCGCATCGGTGCGGATCTCGCGGAGGGTGCCACCGGCGGTGAGACCGGCATGCAGGATCGCGGGGTCCCAGGTGACCTTCCAGCCCGATGAGAGTTTGCGCGCGGTGCCGCCGCTGGTCGACTCGTACTCGCGGCCCTTGTCCCAGTTCCAGGTGGTGGTGACCGAGAACGTGGCCGTCCCGTCGCTGTATTCGACGGGGTTCTCGACGTCGACGTCGACCCGCTGCGCGGACATCTGTTTCAAAGTGGTGGTGAGACTGTCACCGGCCTGTCCCGGCGCGGTGGTGAACGTCGCGGCCCCGCCGGCGTCCTGACGGCTCAGTGCGGCGGCGAATGCATCGATGGCGGCAGCGGCACCCGTGTCCGACGAACCGGCGAATCCACAGGAACTCACCATGACCGCGCACGTGACCGCGGCGCAAGCGGCTGACGTCGCGCGCTTGACCCAGATCTTCATGACACCAATTTTCACTCGTGTAACACTCGAAATCGACGCCGCGAGCTTCCATTCGGGGATCAAGCCGGTCACGAACTCATCTCGTCGCCGGGACCTTTGACACTTCGCGAACGTGCGAGATCGTCGTCCGGCTTCGGCATCGACACCGCCGGACCCGGTCGTCCCCGACCGTCCTCAGCTTGCCGGACTGCGACAATGAATACATGGTTTTCACCGTGTTCCGCAGTGACGATCGTGCCGTCACCGCCACCGACTGGCTGACCTCGCGGCACTGCTTCTCGTTCGGCGACAACTACGACCCGTCGAACACCCATTTCGGCGCATTGCTGGCGGTCAACGACGAGGTCGTCGCGCCGGGCGCTGGCTTCGACCTGCACTCCCATCAGGAGAGCGAGATCGTGACCTGGGTGGTCTCGGGGACGCTGGTCCACCGCGACTCTGCGGGGCACTCCGGGGTCCTCTACCCCGGCCTGGTCCAACGGATGAGCGCGGGTACCGGGGTGGAGCACTCCGAGCGCAACGACGCCTGGCCCGATCTCGCCGGTTCCGGCAGCGAGCCCGTCCGGTACGTCCAGATGTGGTTGATGCCCGACCGCCACGGCCTCGCTCCCTCGTATGAGCAGGCCGACGTCCGCGAGCGTCTCGCCGCCGGTGGTCTCGTACCGATCGCGTCCGGCGACCCGGGCCGCAACCCGGCGATCTCCGTCGCCAACTCGGGCGCCACCCTGTACGCGGCTCGACTCCGGTCGGGCGAGACCGTCGAGGTACCCGGTTGCCGGTTCACCCATCTGTTCGTCGTGGACGGACAGGTCGGCACCGACGAGATCGGTGTACTCGGTCCGGGTGACGCCGTGCGGGGCGCCGACGCGGAGCCGTTCTCGATCACCGCCGACACCGACGCCGAGGTGCTGGTGTGGTCCATGGCTGCCGGGCTGGGCGGTGGCTAGCGCCGGCTGATCAGCTCGACCCGCCGCCGAGCCGGCGCGCCATCTGCGCGTACCCCTCCCACACCGAGTGATAGTGCGGCTGCCATCCACCGGCCGACCGAAACCGCTTGTTGGACACCCGGAGCGATCGGGTCAGCGACGTGGTGCGCTCGCCGAGCAGCAGTGCAGCACGACCGGGTCCGGTCACCACGGGATGCCTGCCGACCGCGCCGGCCAGGGCAGCCGTGTGGTTCCGCTTGGTGACCGGTAGATCGTCGACGATGTTGTAGGTGCCGGAATCGACGTGGAGCGCAGACACCACGGCTGCGGCCGCATCGGCGAGATGGATCGAGGAGATGTAGGCATCGGGACGGCCCGCCCGGAAGCCGACCCGACGCCGCGCGAGCGACATCAGTTGTTCGCTGTGAGCGGCGCCGGCACCGTAGAACAGTCCGAACCGGAGCACGACGCCGGAGCCACCGGAATCGGTGAAGCGATGGGCCGACGCCTCGGCGGCATGATTGCCGGTCGCGATCGGATAGTGATCGACGGGCGATTCCTCGTCGATCCAACGGTCCCCGGAACCGGTGTACACCATGACAACCGACTCCTGCAGCACTCGCGGCACGCCGGCGGCGATGGCCGCATCGACCACCGCTGCCGATCCCTCCCGTCGGATGCGGTGGCAGTCCGTCCAGGCCGACAGCCGGACGAACGACGCCGTACCCGGGAGCGCCGAAGCGAGATTGACCACCGCGGCGCAGTGGTCGAAGCTCTCGGCGAGGCCGTCACGATCGAACAACGACACCCGAACCGGGGTGGCGCCGTGAGCACGCAATGCGGACGCGGCGGCATCCGTTCGCGCGAGGGCGCGCACGTCGTGTCCGGCGGCGATCATTGCGGGCACCGCGTATCCCCCGATGGCCCCCGTACCGCCGGTCACGAATACCCGCATGCGCGAAAGTCTCCCGAATCAGGTTGCGCTTTGTCCCGGTTACCGGGACAAAGCGCAACCTGACGGAGTTCCCGGTCAGTCCCCCGACTGCGTCAGCGCATGTAGATCTTTTGCGGTGGGGGACTTCTCGACCGTCTCGGGGTCGGGATAGGTGTGCAACAACCGGTCCGCGGTGCCTGCCGTGGTGACCGCGAACCAGTAGTGTTCGTTGCGGTAGTGGTGGAAGCGATGATTCCGCCACAGCCGGCGATAGTAGGCGTGGCGCGGCCGGTAGTCGGAGTGGATCAGATAGTGCGTCCATTCATAGACCAGTCCGATCGCCGCGAGCGTCACCATGAACGTGAGACCCCGTTCTGCACTGGCGAATACGACGAGCCCCACCGCGACGGCCGCGAGGACGACCGTGACCAGCACCTGCCACGGAATGAACACCAGCGGGATGTTCCGAGGGTTCGCGTGATGTTCCCGATGCTTCCGCGCGACCAGGGGATCGATGGTGATGGGACCCCACCGCTTCGGCCGCCAGTGCAACACGAAGACGTGGATCAGCCATTCCGCCAGCGGGAAGGTCGCGATCATCACGACGGGGACCAGTAGGTCGGCAATACCCCAGCCGCTCAACCACAACCGCGCCGCGAGCGAGGTCAGGAAGAAAGCGGCGATCATCCAGGGCGATGGGTGTCGCAGGAACTCGGCGAATGCGCCGCGCAGGGTCGTCGATTTGCGGGACCGCATGCGTCGTTCTTCGGCGGCGACTTGCCTGCGGGCGGTGGCGTCGATGTCGTCGGCAGACATCAGCTCTCCTCTCCGGGAACGGATTCGGTGTCTTCGAGCGCCCGGCAGAGGTCGAGTAGGGACGCCGTCGCGGGAGCGAGCAGTTCACGAGCGGCGGTCGCCGCGCGTTCGGGATCGTGTGTACCGACCGCATCGACGACCGCTCGATAGCCCTCGATGTTCCCCACCTCCGGCTCCAGCATCGATGCGAGCGCGGGAACCGCAGGCTCGTACGCGGCGCGGAGCGAGTTGTACATGAGACGGAAGGCGATGGAGTCGGCCGCGTCGACGACCGTGCTCCAGAATTCGAGTGCGACGACCTGTTGGGCGACCGGGTCCGGTTCGACGGCGAGGTCGGCGAGCACCGACGACAGCCTCTCGATGTGGTCGCTTGTCGCCCGCTTCGCGGCGAGACCCGCGACGTCCGGCCCCACCGCCGCGCGCGCCTCGACGATCGAGCGCGCAACGCTCGGCACAAGCGCACCGCCCCGGATGAGCAAGCGCGGCAACAGATCGAGACCGCCCGTGCGTGCGATGTCCTGGACCCGTGCGCCATCGCCCTGGCGGATGGAGACCAGGCCTGCGGCTGCCACCCGCTTCAACGCTTCCCGCACGGTGGGCCGCGACACACCGAGGATGCGCGCCAACTCGCGTTCGCTGGGCAGAGCCTCACCCGCCGGCAGATCACCGGACAGGACACCTTCGACGATCTGGTCGAAGACGATCTCGGGGGCGCTCTGCTGGGACACGGGCTCGAACGGCATGCGCCGACCGTAAACCGCCGCAGGCCTGGTGGTCAAGTGGTCAGACCAATGCTCTGGCGGTCATGGAATGATCGGCCGCCGCGCGGGTTGTACCGACCATGAGCGACACCACTGCGATCTCCTCGGACACCCTCGGCACCGACGACCTCGAGTTCCTGGCCCGCCCCCTCCTCGGCTTCTTCTCGACGGCCACCGGCCCGACTCCCCCGCAGCCCCGCCCCGTCTGGTTCGAGGCGACGCCAGAGGGTGAGGTCCAGCTCTTCACCGGCCCCGATTCGCTCAAGGTCCGCCGACTCGCCTCCGACCCGCGCGCCTCGATCGTGGTCGCCACACCGGCCGACGAGCGCGAACGCTGGATCGCCATAGCCGGTCCGGCGCGGGTCGAGACCGACGGCGACGCCGCACGCGACCTCGCGACCCGACTCGCCGACCGCTACTGGGACCTCGACGACCCCACCCGCGCCCAGGATCTCGCCGAGATCCTCGCCGATGACTGGGTGCGGATCGTCATCCGGCCGGACAAGATCCGGCGACTGAGCTTCTGACCCGCGGATCGGGCCCCGGCCTCAGCCCACCGGGCCGCGGTTCATCGCAGCTGATCGAGCAGCCGCAGCCACACCTCACTGATCGTCGGATACGACGGGACCGCGTGCCACAGCCGCGACAGCGGGACCTCACCGACGATCGCCACGGTCGCCGAATGCACGAGTTCCGCTGTCTGCGGCCCCACGAACGTCGCCCCCACGAGGACGTCGCGGCTCGCGTCGACGACGAGACGGGCGTGGCCCGAGTACTCCGGATCGGTCAGATACGACCCCGCGACCGAGATGTCCCCGTCGGCGATCCGCACGTCGACCCCGGCGTCCTTCGCCTGTCTCTCGGTCAGGCCGACCGCTGCGATCTCCGGCCGGGTGAACACCACCTGCGGAACCGCGCCATGGTCCGAGGCCGCGGCGAACCGTGGGCCGTCGAGGCCGCGGCCCTCCGCGCGCGCGGCGATCACGTCGCCGGCCACCCGCGCCTGGTACTTGCCCATGTGCGTCAACGCATTACGGCCGTTCACATCTCCCACCGCGTAGAGCCACGGATGGTCCGCCACCGTCAGGTGGTCGTCGACGCGGAGCGGGCCGCCCGCCTCGAGACCCACCGACTCGAGACCCAGATCCCGCGTCGCGGGCGAGCGTCCCGCGGCCACCAGGATCTCGTCGACGACGATCCTGCCGGCCCCGTCCCCGGCCAGGTGGACGGTCGCGGGCCCGCCGTGGATGCGTCCGTAGCCCGTGTCGGCGACGTCGGGCCGATCGACGGACTCGATCGTCGTGCCGAACCGGATGTCGACGCCGCGACGGGTGAACGACTCCGCGATCAGCTGCGGGACGAACGACTCCATCTTGGGCAGTAGCCGGTCGCCCCGGATGGCCATCACGACCTCACGCACCCCGAGATCGAGCAACCAGGTCACCGCCTCGCAGGCCACCACGCCGCCGCCGAGGACCAGGACGCGATCCGGTACGTCGACGAGATTCGTCGCGTCGCGGGACGTCCAGGGGAGCGCGTCCGCCAGACCCGGCGTCGGCGGGATCGACGCCGTGCTGCCGGTTGCGACGACCACTGCCTCGCGCGCCGTCAACACCGTGTCACCGACGGTCACCTGGCGCTCCCCCGTGATCCGCCCGTGTCCGCGGATCACGTCGATCCCCGCACCTTCTGCCCACCGCACCTGACCGGCGTCGTCGTGCGTGGCACCGGGTCCCTCGCGGCGCCCGGTCACGGTGTCGCGCCACCCGAGAACGCCGGCGGCGTCGGGCAGTTCCCCGCTCACACGTTCACGCGCGCCCGCCAGGGCACGAGCCTCCTCGAGCGCCGACCCCGGACCCAGCAGCGCCTTGCTCGGCATACACGCCCAGTACGAGCACTCACCGCCCATGAGTTCGTGCTCGATGACGGCAGCGGTTCGATCACTGCCCCGGATCGCGTAGTCGGCGACGTTCTCGCCCACCGGACCGCCACCGATCACGACGACGTCGAAGGTTGACTCCATGGGTTCAGCGTAGGCGGATTCGTACCCGCGATCGCCGAGTCTGCGGAGACGACGCCGGCGGGTTTCGCCTACGGCGGAGGCGGCTGACGAATCGCCGATCCGGTGACAGGATGGAGCGCGTGACTGCATCGAATACTGACCTCAACTCCGGACTCGACCTCGAGTGGGTCGACGATTCCGTCCGCATCCAGGACGATCTGTTCGCCCATGTGAACGGTAAGTGGCTCGAGTCGCATGTCATCCCCGAGGACCGTTCGGTCGACGGCGCCTTCCACGTCCTCCGCGACAACTCCGAAGAGCACGTGCGCGACATCATCACCGAGTGCGCCGCCTCGAGCCCGGAGAGCGGCTCCGACGCGCAGAAGATCGGCGATCTGTACGCCTCGTTCATGGACACCGACCACATCGAGGCCCTCGGGATCGGCCCGATCACCGGCGAACTCGAGAAGATCGCCGCCATCGACTCCATCGAGGCACTCGCCCGGCGGATCGGCCGGCTCCAGCGGCACGGCACGGGTGGTCTGTTCGGCTACTACGTGGACACCGACGCGAAGCAGTCCGACCGTTACCTCGTGCACCTGACACAGTCCGGCCTCGGACTTCCCGACGAGTCCTATTACCGGGAGGACAAGCACGCCGAGACCAGGACGGCGTATGTCGCGCACGTCGAGCGCATGTTCGCGCTGGCCGGGTTCGACGACGCGGCCGCTCGGGCAGCAGTGATCCTCGACCTCGAGACAGCCATCGCCGGCCGGCACTGGGATGTGGTTCGACGCCGCGATGCCGAGCTGACCTACAACCTCATGTCGCTGAACGAATTGGCGTCCACCGCAGATGGATTCCCCTTCTCCGAGTGGTTCGGCGGGCTGGGCACCAGCGGCGATGCCACCTTTGCCGAGGTCGTCGTCGCGCAGCCGTCCTTCGTGTCGGGCGTCGGCGAGCTCGTCACCAGCCGCCCGCTGGACGAGTGGAAGACCTGGCTGACGTGGCGCCTGCTGCGCTCGGCGGCGCCGTACCTGTCGTCGCCGTTCGTCGACGAGAACTTCGACTTCTACGGCCGCACCCTCACCGGTGCGGAGACGAACCGGGACCGGTGGAAGCGCGGTGTCGGCTTCGTCGAAGGCGCGATGGGCTTTGCGGTCGGCAAACTCTATGTGGCCAAGCACTTCCCGCCCGAGGCCAAGGCTCGGATGGACGAACTGATCGCCAACCTGGTGGAGGCCTACCGCCGCAACATCTCCGACCTGCCGTGGATGACCCCGGAGACCCGGGAGAAGGCCCTTGTCAAACTCGGCAAGTTCAACCCGAAGATCGGCTACCCGGCCAAGTGGCGGGACTACAGCTCGCTCAGCGTGGACCGTGGTGACCTCATCGGGAACGTGGCGCGCGCCTCGTCGTTCGAGCAGGATCGCGAGTTCGCCAAGATCGGTTCGCCGGTCGACCGCGACGAATGGTTCATGACGCCGCAGACGGTCAACGCGTACTACAACCCCGGCATGAACGAGATCGTGTTCCCCGCCGCGATCCTCCAGCCGCCCTTCTTCGACCCCGACGCCGACGACGCGGTCAACTACGGGGGCATCGGTGCGGTCATCGGTCACGAGATCGGGCACGGCTTCGACGACCAGGGCGCCAAGTACGACGGCGACGGCAACCTCGTCGACTGGTGGACCGACACCGACCGCACCGAGTTCTCCTCGCGGACACGCAAACTCATCGACCAGTACGGGGAGTTCACGCCGACCGGGCTCGATCCCGAGCACAAGGTCAACGGCGACTTCACCATTGGCGAGAACATCGGCGACCTCGGCGGGTTGTCGATCGCTCTCGTCGCGTACCAGATCGCGACCGAGGGCGCCGGGAGCGAAGCGAGCGGGCCCGATGGCTCCGGCGCCGGCTCCGAGCCACCGGTCATCGACGGCCTGACCGGGACGCAGCGCGTGTTCTACAGCTGGGCGCAGATCTGGCGGACCAAGACCCGTGATGCCGAAGCCATCCGGCGCCTCTCGATCGACCCGCACTCACCGCCGGAGTTCCGCTGCAACGGCGTCGTCCGCAACATGGATGCGTTCTACGACGCCTTCGACGTCGAGCCGGGGGACGCGCTGTATCTCGACCCGGCCGAGCGCGTGCGGATCTGGTGAACGACGTTCCCGGCGGCACGGGTCCGCGAGACACGCCTGCGCCGGGCACGGCCGCATCACTGGGTCTGGTGCGGGGGCGCGATCTCACGATCGCGCTGCTGCGGCCGATCGGCGCGGCGGTCCTCCTGCTGACGGGTTATTTCCTGCTGCCCATCAACAAGGCCAGTGACGTCAACTACCTGGGTCTGATCATCGGTGCCGTGGCGTTGATCTGGTTCTGCGTCTGGGAGGTCCGCCGGTTCAGCCACTCGGACCGGCCGGTCGCGACCGCGATGGAGATGCTCGTGGCACTGGCGAGCTTCTACATCGTCGCGTTCGCGACGACCTATTTCCTGTTCTCCGAGTACGACACCGGGAGTTTCAACGAGTCCCTGACACGCGTCGATGCGCTGTACTTCTGTCTGACGGTCTTCACCACGACGGGGTTCGGCGACATCGCACCGGACTCGCAGGGCGCCCGGGTCGCGGTGTCGATCCAGATGGCCAGCACGCTGGTGCTACTCGGACTGGGACTGCGATTCCTCAACCTGCTGATCAACGAGCGACGCCAGACCACCGTGCGGTGATCTGGCGTCGCTTGCTCGCCGTGGCGATGTCGTGAACCCTGGCCGGTCGGCTCAGTAGTCGTCGTCGCCGTAGACGATCATGCCGCGGATGTTGTTGCCCGCCAGCATGTCGTCGTATGCCTCGTTGATCTGATCGAGACGGTAGGTCTTGGTCACCAGATCGTCGAGATTGAGCTTGCCGGCGCGGTATTCGTTGAGCAGCGCCGGAACCTGGGTGCGGGGGCTCGCTCCACCGAAGATCGCACCCTGCACGCGCTTCTGCATGAGGGTGAGGTCGAAGAGGTTCATCTGGGCGTCCATCGACTGGAAGTTGCCCATACCGACCACGACGACCTGCCCGGCCTTACCTGTGAGGGCGAGGGCGGGAGCGATCATCGAACCGTCGATCTCGCCCACGGTGAGGATCGTGGTGTTGGCCATCTTGCCCCACGTGATGTCGCCGATCGCCTCGAGCGCAGCCTCCATCGACGGGAACGTGTGTGTCGCACCCAGCTTTTCGGCCATCTGCAACTTGAACGGCACCGGATCGACGGCGATGACGTTGCGTGCGCCGGCGGCGGCCGCACCCTGGATCGAGTTGATGCCGACACCACCGATGCCGACGACCACCACGGTGTCACCGGCGTGGGTGCCACCGATCTCGACGGCCGAACCCCAACCGGTCGCGACACCGCAACCGAGCAGCGCGGCCGCCTGCAGCGGGATGTCGTCTTCGATCTTGACCAGCGACGCCTGATTGACGGTGATGTAGGGCGCGAATGTCCCGAGCATGCACATCTGCACGAGGGGTACCCCGTCGTGCGTGTACGCGCGGTTGGTGTCGTCGGCGATGGACAGACCGGTCAGCAGGCGAGCACCCTCGTCGCAGATGTTCTGCTGACCGCGCGAGCACGGCTCGCATGTTCCGCAGGCCGGGATGAACGCGGTGACGACGTGGTCGCCCTCCTTGAGGCGGGTGACACCGGGACCCACCTTGGTCACGACTCCGGCGCCCTCGTGACCGCCGAGTACCGGCATCGGCGCCGGGCTGTCGCCGGTCCGCAGGTGGTGATCCGAGTGGCACAAACCCGAGCTGACGAGTTTGACCTGGACTTCGCCCGCCACCGGATCGCCGAGCTCGAACTCCTCGATCTTCCACTCTTCGCCCGGATTGCGCAGAACTGCACCTTTGGTCTTCATTCGTGCTCCTCGCTCGTGCTGCCCCGGCACCGGGGCGTCAGATATCGCCGTCTGCTTATGCGACGTAGGTCACATGGTGGTCCACCGCCGACACTCTCGCAGGCGTTTCACGCGATCCATGGCACAGGATTGCGGTGACGTTCCAGGCCGGGTTCGAGCGGTCGTCGACCCAAGCTCCGGACAGTCTCGGTCACGACCGCACACCCGACGAGCCAGGCCGCACGGTCGACGGCGTCGGCCGCACAGCCGACGCCACCGGGTTCGACGATGACGACATCGCCCACCGATCGGCGTCAGGCCGGAAACCACTCCGCGACAACAGAGTTGGTCGATCTCATATCTCCGGATCGAGGAAGGGGTTAGCGTCGGGGTACTCCACTTCCGAAGTGTCTGGCTGGTGATCTCATGACTCTCATCGAACACAAAGCGGAGGGCCGGGCCGACTTCTCGTCATTGCGACAGGGCGGTCTCAACTGGGACTCGTTTCCGTTGCGGCTCTTCGTGAAAGGCAATGCTCGGTTCTGGGATCCGATCGCCATCGACTTCTCGCAGGACGCACAGGACTGGGCCGAGCTCACCGACGAGCAGCGCCGGAGCGCCACCTACCTGGTGAGTCAGTTCATCGCCGGCGAGGAGGCGGTCACCCAGGACATCCAGCCGTTCATGAAGGCGATGGCGACCGAGGGCCGGTTCGGCGACGAGATGTACCTGTCGCAGTTCTGTTTCGAAGAGGCCAAGCACACCCAGGTGTTCCGGCGGTGGATGGACGCGGTCGGCCTCACCGGCGACCTCCAGAGCTTCGTCAGCGCGAATCCCTACTATCGCCAGTTGTTCTACGAAGAGCTGCCCGCGTCCCTGCACGTCCTCGACCACGACCCGTCGCCCCGGAACCAGATCCGCGCCAGCGTCACCTACAACCACGTGATCGAGGGCAGCCTGGCGCTGACCGGCTACCACGCGTGGCAGAAGGTGTGCACCAGGCACGGGATCTTCCCGGGGATGCAGAAGCTGATCCGGTTCATCGGCGACGACGAGCGGCGGCACATGGCGTGGGGAACCTTCACGTGTCGCCGGCACGTCGCGGCCGACGACTCGCTGTGGGACGCCGTCGGCGAACGCATGAACGAACTGTTGCCGCTCGCGCTGGGCATGATCGAGTGGGTCAACCAGCAGTTCGAGGTCCAACCCTTCGGCCTCGACAACGACGAGTTCCTCGCCTATGCGGCCGACCGCGCCCAGCGTCGGCTCTCGGCCATCGAGTCCGCCCGAGGACGCCCGGTCGCCGAGATCGACCTCGACTACTCCCCCGAGGTGCTGGAAGACCAGTTCGGCGAGGACGACGCCGTCCGCCTGCAGATGTGACGGGGCATCACCCCTCCGCTGGTTGACACCACCTCACCGAGTGGCCTCGACGGACGCGGCGTCCTCGCTACGCTCGGTCGACGCTGCTCGACCAGCAGAATCCCCGTCCACCGAGCGAAGCGACGCTCCTCTGCTGGTTGAGCCGGCACCGAGCGAAGCGACGCCCCTCCGCTGGTATGAGCCGGCACCGAGCGAAGCGACGCCCCTCCGCTGGTTGAGCCGGCACCGAGCGCAGCGACGCCCCTCCGCTGGTTGAGCCGGCACCGAGCGCAGCCGCCGGGCCGAGCAAGCGACGAAGGAGCGCGTCGAGGTCGAGGCGCCGAGTCGAAGCCACTCGGCGACCCGAACAGCGGCCGCAACCGTCAGCGCCGGTCGAGGTCGATGACGTCCCGGCTGCGCGATTCCACCAGCCGTCGGTCGTGGCTCACCAGCAGCAGGCCCGCCCCGTCGGCGACGAGGTCGTCGAGCAGCGACGTCACGGCCCGAGACGCGACCGGATCCAGCATCGCGGTCGGTTCGTCGCACAGCACGACCCGCGGCTGCTGCACCACGAGCCTGCCGAGGCACGCGCGCTGGAGTTGACCGTCGCTCACCTGTGACGGATAGCGATCCAGCAAGGCCGGATCGAGGCCGACGCGATCCGCGGCTCGTTCGACGTCACAGTCTCGTCTCGCGATCGTCGCGGGTTCGGCGACGATCCGGCGCAGCGTCCACCGTGGGTTGGCGACGAGGCGCGGATGCTGGGCGAGGAGGGCGATGTCGCCGGGGCGACGCCCGGCCGGCCACGCGACTCTTCCGGCAGCCGGCGCGGCGAACCCCGCGAGGACGCGCAGCAGCGTCGTCTTGCCGCTCCCCGACCGCCCGACCACTCCGGTGACCGTTCCGGCACCGACACCGACGTCGAGGCCCTCGAACACGAGGGTGTCGCCGAAGCGGGCCGACAGGCCCGTGCCGACGAGAAGGTCCCCCGTGGTCACGGCACTCTTTCGAAGAACCCGGCGACATAGGCGTCGTCGGAGGCAACGATCTCTTCGAGCCGACGATGATCGACGATCCGTCCCGCGCGCATGACCGCCACCGAATCGCACCCGCGCCGCATCGTCTCGACGTCGTGGGTGATCACGAGCACCGCCGCGCCGGCACTCGCGGCTTCGGCGAGGAGCTCCCAGATGTCGGCTGCGAGTTCGGCGTCGAGCGCCGAGGTCGGCTCGTCGGCGACGATCGTGTCCGGATCACCGGCCAGGGCTGCGGCGATCGCGGCGCGCTGCGCCATCCCGCCGGACAGCTCGTGCGGATACAACCGGAGTGCGGCGGGGTCGAGGTGCACGCGTCGGCACAGCTCGACGGCATCGTGTGACCCGCCGACAATGCCGATCACCTCGTCCAGCTGCGCGCCGACACTGCGCACAGGCGTGAACGAGGTCGACGCCGACTGGGGAACGGAGCCGATGCGGCGCCCGCGGAGTCCTCGCCACCGGCGGTCCGCGCCGGCGAGTTCACGATCGGTGAACACCTCGCCGCCGATCCGCAGTCGACCCGTCGGCACGGACCCCGGCGGGAGCAGACCGGACAGGACCGACGCGACCATCGACTTGCCGCAGCCGGACTCACCCACCAGTGCGGTCATCGACCCGGCCGGCAAGGGCAGCGTCACATCGTCGAGCACTCGGACTGCTGCCCGGTTCCACCGATTCCGGGCCACGATCTCCACTGTCACCCCGTCGAGCCCGGCGTTCATCGCCACACCTCACCGGCGGGCGGCGACGTGGCACGACGCAGCGACGACGCCGCGGCCGCACACGCGAGCGCGGTGACCATCAGGGCGACACCGGGCACGACCAGCGTCCACCACGCGCCGGTGAGGATGTCACCGCGCGCCTGCCCGAGCAGCGTGCCGAGACTCGCGGCGTCCGGGGAGAGCCCGACACCCAGGAACGACAGCGTCGTCTCGTGCCAGACCGCGTGCGGCAGCAACACGGTCATCGCCACCAGCACCTGCCCGCTCACTGCGGGCAGCAGATGGCGGACGGCGACGAAGGTGCGGGACGCACCGGCCAAGCGGGCGGATTCGACCCACCCCGACGACGTCGCCTCGAGTAGTTCGGCGCGTACCACCCGCGCGACGGACGGCCAGTGGGTCAGCGCGATCGACGCGATGATCGCGACCGGCTCACCGCGCCACATCGCGGCGATGACCACTCCGACGACGAGGTGCGGCAAGGCGTTGACCCCGTCGACGACGCGCATCACCACCGCGTCGAACCACCCGCCCATCGTCACCGCACCGATTCCGACGAGGACGCCGAGGGCCGTCGCCAGGACCGCGCACGCCGCGGCGATCAGCAGCGAGATCCGCAGTCCGGCAGCAGTTCTGACACCGAGGTCGTACCCCGAGTGGTCGGTCCCGAGTGCCGCACCGGAACCCGGAGGCAGCAGTGAACGCGCGAAGTCGGCGGTCTGTTCGCCTGCGAGAACGGGCCACCCGACCGCCATGACGACCATGACCGTCAGCACGACCCACGGTGTGACGAGGGCGGCGCGGTGACCGATCGCGGCCCGACGGCTCACGACCCCGACGCCCGTCGTGTCACCGATGGTCGTCATGCGGTCAGTCCGATCCGCGGATCGATCCACACGGCCGCCGCATCGGACAGGGCCGACCCGAGCAGCACGAGGACGGCCGATCCGACCGCGAGCGCGGCCAGCAACGAGAAATCCAGTGCCACGGCCGAATCCACGAGCGCCGCGGCGAGGCCGGGCCAGCCGAAGACGGTCTCGACGATGGCGGCGCCGGCGATGATCTCGGGCAGGCGGGTGCCGAGGAGCGCGAGGGTGGGCAGTACCGACACCGGCACCACGTGCCCGCGCAGGAGCGCCCACCCGTCGACACCGCGGGCCCGGGCGGCCCGGACCGCATCGGAGGCGGTGGCGTCGACGACGGCCGCGCGCATGGTCAGCAGCAACCACGGGACCATCGACACGGTCAGGGCCAGGTACGGCAACACGGCGTGGGTGAGCAGACCGTCGAGGGAGTAGTCGTCGCCGGGGCGTCTAGCACCGGAGGTCGGAAACCACCCCAGCGTCACCGCGAAGATGCTGACCAGCACCAGTGACACCACGAAGGGCGGGGTCGCGGCCAGCATGGCCGCCAACGCCGTACACGCCCGGTCGACCAGCCCGCCCCGCCGCATACCGATGACGGCCCCTCCGACGACGGCGAGCAACGCAGCGGAGGTCAATGCAGCCGTCGACATGCCGAGGGTGAACGGAAGACGTTGCGAGATCACTTCGTCGACCGCGCGGCCCTGGGTCGAGGACCAACCCAGATCACCGTGGAGCAGCGCACCCCACCAGTTCCACCAGGCGCTCAGCCAGTACTGGTCCACGTCATAGGCGGCCGCGGTCGCCGCCCGCTGGGCGGGGGTGGCCGACTGGTAGTTGTCACCGAGATGAGCGGTGAGCGGATCGAACGGCGACGCGGCGGCGACGGCGAAGATCCCGAGCGACACCAGGATCGTCGTCGGGATCATCAGGAGGACGCGCCGGAGCAGGAGTCGTCCGGCTCGCCGCGTGCGCGAGTCCGGCCGCCTCGTGCGCCGGCGCCGCGGGTGCCGCCTGTCGGTCCGATCGTCGGCGTCGGTGCCGGCCGGCCGGATCGACCGCACCGACGAGGCGAGGGAGGTCATGAGATCGGTTGCCACGACGGCACGTTCCACCACGGACCCCAGGTGACGCCGTGCGAATGCGGTTCGAGGATCGGGTCGTCGTGCCGCCAACCCTCGCCCCGAGAGGCGTAGGTGTGGTGCAGGAACGCCAGGAAGACGTACGACGGCGCAGCCGCGTAGATCTGCTGGATGCGCTGATACCGCTGGTCATTCGCCGGCCCGGGCGCGCTCGCACGTGCCTCGTCGAGAAGGGCGTCGAGCCCGGGGGCGGTGAGGTCGCCCGGGTTGGAGTACGGCGACGAGTTCGCGACGCGCGTGTGCAGGGTGTCGTAGACCTGCGAGTCGATGCTGTACGGCGTCGCGCCGCCACCCAGAAGCACCGCTGCCGAGGTCAATTCGGAATCGATCTCGTCCCAGCTGGTGCCGCGGGTGAGGACCTCGACACCGATCCGTTTCATCGACGCGGCGAACGCCACCGCCAGATCACGGCGAAGAGTGTCCTCGGCGTTGTAGAGGAGGGCGAACGACGCCCGGTCGGCCCCGCGGGCCCGGATACCGTCGGGAGCCGTCCGCCACCCGGCGGCGTCGAGTGTCGCCCGTGCACGATCGGCGTCGAAGCCGAACTGCGCCTGCTCGTCGTAGACGTCAGCCCCGTATACCGAGGCGATCGGCGTGCTGGCGGGTTCACCGTCGCCGGTCAGCACGTCGTCGACGACGGCCTGCCGGTCGATGCCGAGGTTCATCGCGAGGCGAGCGGCCGGGTCGGCGGTGAACGGGTTCGTGCTCGGCAGTGAGATGCCGCGCCAGTCAGCGGATTTCACCGACACCACGTCGATGCCGTCACGCCCGTCCAGGCTCTCGGCGAGCCTCGGTGGCAGGTTCGCACCGTCGATCTCACCGGCCGCGATCCGTTGCGCGCGGGTGTTGTCGTCGGGAACGTGGGTGTAGACGATGCGTTGTACCGCCGGCTGGTTTCCCCAATAGTTTTCGCGCGCAACGAGAACGGCCTGGTCCGGCTCGAGCGAATCGAGCCGGTACGCCCCGGTGCCCACGGGCTCGGTGTTCAGGGCCCACTCCGCCGCCGGCGCATCCTCCACCCGCTCGGCGGGCACGACACCCACGAGCAGGTACGGCGACGGGTCCGCGTCGGTGTTCATCCGAACGGTCACCGCCCCGGGCCCGTCGGCCTCGACCGAGACGATCGGCTCGAAGTCGGTCGAGATCTGCGACGCGACCCGTGGATCGACGACGGCCCGGTAGGTCGCGACGACGTCGGCGGCGTCGAAGGCGGTGCCGTCGGAGAACGTGACGCCACTCTTGAGCGGCACCCGCCACGTCCGCGGCGCGACACGCTCGGGGCGGGACGCAGCGAGCGCCGGGACGAGGTCCGGAACGCGGTCGTCGCCGTCGGCGGCCGGGATGAGGAGGCCGTCGTAGATGGGCGAGACGCCGAGCTGTGCATAACCGAGCATCGGGTTGAAGTCACCGAGGTCCTGTCCCTCGCCGAGGACGATCTGGTCGGTCGCCGTTGCCTGATCCGACACCGAGCAACCCGCGAGGGCGACCATCGCGAGAAGAACGGCGGCTCCGACCGTGGCGACTCCGCGAACAGCCGACGACGCTCCCTCAACACGTGTGTGCACAAACATATGTTCTCTCAGACACACATTTGCCGCCACCGGGGCCGTGAGGAACGATGAGCTGGTGTCCATCGACGAAGTGACGAGGAGGGGCCGGTGACCGACTTCGACCCACACTCATTTCACGCGGACTCGTTCGACGCGGACTCCTGGGCCGCACGTTTCATGCTCCTGAGCGACCCCAACCGCCTCCGACTCGTCGCGGAGATGCATGCGCGGCCGGGTTCCACGGTCGCCGAACTGGCCACCCGTATCGGCATCACCGAGAACGCCGCCTCCCAGTCGATCCGCAAGCTGCGCGACCAGGGGTGGGTCCGTTCGGAGAAGGTCGGCCGGATGGTCCACTACGAGGTCGTCGGCGACGCGATAGTGCATCGCATCCTGCACGACATCATCGGTGTCGGGCACCTCACCTCCGCAGATCGGTCGGATCACGCCCACCCGGTGACAACGGATTAGAACACGTTCTAGTCTGGTCGACGTGGATGTCACCTTCGATGCGACCAAACGGGAACTGACGACCGATCAGGGCACACTGCGCTATCACGAGGCCGGCGACGCCGACGCACCGCCGCTGATCCTCTTGCACGGATCCGGGCCCGGCGTGACCGGCTGGCGCAACTACCGCGGGAACCTCGGGCGCTTCGCGCAGACACACCACTGCTTCGTCATCGAATTCCCCGGCTTCGGGGTGAGCGACGCCGTCGAGGGCCACCCGGTTCTCACGGCCGGCGGCTCGGTGCTCCGGTTCATGGATGCACTCGGCATCGACAAGGCCGCGATGATCGGCAATTCGATGGGTGGGGTCGTCGGCGTCAACCTGGCGATCAAGAAGCCCGAGCGCGTCGAGAAGCTCGTCACCATCGGCGGTATCGGCCCGAATGTGTTCAGCCCCAGCCCCAGTGAGGGCCTGCGCCTCCTCCAGGAGTTCACCGACGCCCCGGACAAGGACAAGCTGGTCCGCTGGCTCACGTCGATGGTCTTCGACCGCTCGCTGGTGACCGAGGAACTCATCGAGGAACGGTGGCAGGCCGCCATCAACCCAGACGCGCAGAAGACGGCGCAGATGATGTACGGCTCAGCGGCTTTCGAGATGCAGCAGCAATTCATGGCCGCGTCGGACAACCCGCCGTACTGGGCGTCGATGCACAAGGTCGCCTGCCCGACGCTGCTGACCTGGGGCCGCGACGATCGAGTCAGCCCACCCGACATGGCGATGGTCCCGATGCGCCTCATCCCCGACGCGGAGCTCCACATCTTCCCGAAGTGCGGGCACTGGGTGATGATCGAGGCCAAGGCCGCCTTCGAGGCGACGGTGGGGGCCTTCCTCGCGCGATGATCCACTAACCTCGCCACCATGGATGGTGTCGACGTCATCGTGTCCCACTGGGCCGTCGCCCGGCCCGAGCTCGACGTCTCGGCGCTCAAGGTGTTCGGCCGGCTCCACCGCAGCTTCCTCGTCTACAAGGCGCGTATCGCCTCGACCTTCGACGAGCACAACATCACCGACTCCGGCTTCGACGTCCTCGCGTGTCTGCGCCGAGCCGTCCCCGACCATCGCCTGACGGCAGGCGAACTCGCCGAGCAGACACTTGTCACCACCGGCGGTCTGTCCCTGCGCGTCAAACGCCTCGAGGACGCCGGGTTCGTCACGCGCACCCGAGATCGGGCCGACGCACGAGTGGTCTACGTCGAGCTGACCCCCGAGGGCGCGGCACTCGTCGACCGCATCGCCGACGAGCACTTCGCGAAGCTCCGCGTGATGCTCGCCGAACTCTCCGAGGACGAGGCAGCCGACCTCGCCCGACTCCTGGGCGCGCTCGAGCACTCCGCTCGTTTCGCGGTGCTCGGCGATGGCCTCGATCCCGGCGAAGCGGACCCCATCGCCGCGGTCTGACGCTGCGATCGAAACTTTTTCCGCGGCGGTCGTGATGGCCGACACACCGTGTGTGACCTGCATCTCTTCCATTTCGGACGCGTAAATCCCACGTAACGAGGTCCTGTAGTGGGGTTCTTCGAGGTTGACCTCTTAGCGCTAAGGCTTTACAACTGTCTTAGCGCAAAGATATTTGGTTCGGCCCTCGGCCATCACCTCCGAACGGATTCACATGACCCTCGTGACGAGCACCTCCACCCATCCCGGGATCGACGCCCGTGACCTCGACGACCGCATCTTCGTCGGCGGTCACTGGGAGGTCGGCGCCGGAGATCTGATCGAGTCCGTGAACCCGGCGACGGGTCGGGTCTTCGCGACCCTGCACGGGGCCACTCCCGCCGACGTCGACACCGCGGTCCGCACCGGGCTCCGCGCCGCCCACGAGAGCGGCTGGGCGAGTGCGCTTCCCCACGAGCGCGCGGCAGTCCTGCACCGGATCGGCGACGGTATCGACGCTGCGCGAGATCGCATCGCGCGGCTGCAGACCCTCGACACCGGCAAGACCCTCGGCGAGACATCGGCTTTGGCGGCGAGTGCGGCGAACACCTTCCGGTACATGGCGGCGGCGGCGGAGACCTCCGACGGCACGCTCACGACCCCGCGCGGCCCGTGGCTCACGATGTCCACGCACCGCCCGATGGGTGTCGTCGGTGCCATCACCCCGTGGAACTCGCCGATCGCCTCCGACGCGCAGAAGTTGGCCCCCGCGCTGGCCGCGGGCAACGCGGTGGTCAGCAAGCCGCCGGTGTGGGCGCCCTGGGTGACCTTGCTCCTGGCCCGCATCTGCGAAGAGGCCGGCCTGCCCCGCGGTGTCCTGTCCGTCCTCCCGGGCCCGGGCCGGACCGTCGGCGAGGCCCTGGTCCGCCACCCCGACGTCGCGAAGGTGACCTTCACCGGCGGGACGAGCACCGGGCGTCACCTCGGCCGGATCGCCGCCGACAAGCTCATGCCGATCACCCTGGAGCTGGGCGGCAAGTCACCGACCATCGTCTTCGCCGACGCCGACCTCGAACGCGCCGTACAGGGCGTGCTGTACGGGATCTTCTCCTCCAGCGGCCAGAGCTGCATCGCCGGATCACGAGTGTTCGTGCAGCGCAGCGTATTCGATGCTTTCACGGACGATCTGGTGGCACGCGCCGGCCGGTTGCGGATGGGTCCCGGCACCAACCCGGACACCGACGTCGCCCCGATGATCTCGGCCGCGCACCGCGACTCGGTGGCCGACACGGTAGCCCGAGCGGTGCCCGACGGTGCCCGAGTGCGGTGCGGTGGCGCGGTTCCCGTCGACGGTGCGCTGGCCGACGGCTGGTACTACCCGCCGACCGTACTGACCGGCGTCGCCAACACCGACCGGATCAGCCAGGAGGAGATCTTCGGGCCGGTCGCGGTGGTCATCCCGTTCGACGACGAGGCCGACGTCATCGCGCAGGCCAACGACACCGTCTACGGCCTGGCCTGCGGCGTGTGGACCGAGGACTACCGGCGTGCGCTGCGGATCGGTGACGCCGTGGACGCCGGAACCGTCTGGGTCAACACCTACAAGCAGTTCTCCATCTCGACCCCGTTCACCGGGCTCCGCGACAGCGGGCTGGGCACCGAGAAGGGCCGTGAGGCGATCCGCCAGTACTCCGACCAGAAGAGCATCTACCTCGACCGCAGCGACGAGCCGATCGCGTGGGGTCGCCATCCGTGACCGGCCGGACCGTGCACGCGCCCACTTCGACGAAAGGAACCACATCCATGACCGCAACTGCCGCAACCGACTTCGCCGCACAAGACCAGAGCACCGCGCACCCGTACAGTCCCGCATTCGCCGTCGCCGGTTTCGGCTTCGTCTCCGGCGCACTGTCGGTGGATGAGAACGGGGTGGCCGTACCGGGTGTCGACGCCGCCCTCGACGCGGCGATGGCCCGGCTCGGCGAGCGCCTGGCCACGATCGACATGAGACTCGCCGATGTCGTCAAGACCACCTACTTCGTCACCGACGTCTCGCTGCGCGACGCCGCGAACCGGCACTACGAGAGCGTCTTCGCCACGCCTCGTCCGGCCCGCTCGTTCGTCGAGGTCGCCGCGCTGCCCTACGGCGCGACCGTCGAGATCGAAGCCATCGCCCACACGTCCTGACCGCACGCCCGCCACCCCACGAACCCGCCAGAACACCGAGAGGAACCGCCATCATGACCGCACCAGAGAAGACCATCGCCGATCTCGAGCAGCAGATCGACTCCTGCATCGCCAGCCGCGAGACCCGGCACGAGGACTGGGACACACTGGGTTTCCAGGCCGCCGCCGGCGGCGATCGCTTCAAGCGTGCCCAGATCCGCTACATCGGCTCGGGCGCCACCGGCAACCACGAGAACGACAGCCGGACTCTTCCGTCGGATCACTTCACGTTCTCCAACATGCGTCTGCCCGCCGGTGCCGTCGGTCCCGAGCACACCCACCACGACGTGGAAGAGGTGTTCTTCGTCCTCGAGGGCGAGCTCGAGGTCGCCGTCCATGACGTGGAGGACGGCACCAAGAAGGCCGTTCGTCGCCTCGGCTACCGCGACCTGATCCGGGTGCCCGCAGGCGTCCCCCGCAGCCTCGCCAACGTCGGCGACACCGACGCGCTGTTCTGCGTGATCATCGGCGCCGAGAAGCCGCAGCTGCCCACCTACCCGCCGAGCTCGGAGATGTTCGGCGTCACCCGCTGAACCTCGTTCCACCCGAACCGAACCCGAGAGGTGTCCACCATGTCCGCAGACACGACGAGAGTCCTTCGCGTGCACCAGAAGACCTGGGAGGCCGACGGCGTCACGAGCATCACCCTCGTGGATCCGTCCGGCGCCGAACTCCCGCGCTGGGAACCGGGATCGCATGTCGCGCTTCGTCTGCCGGACGGACTCGTTCGGGAGTACTCGCTGTGCTCGGCGCCGGAGGACTCGTCACGGTGGTCTGTGGCGGTCCTCCGGGCCGAGAAGTCGCGCGGCGGTAGCAGCTACGTGCACGATCGGCTGTCCATCGGCGCCGAGATCGAGGTCGACGGCCCGCGCAATGCCTTTTCGATCGACCCCGACGCCGCGCACCACATCCTGATCGCCGGCGGCGTCGGTATCACCCCCATCGTCGCGATGATGCGCCGGCTGGAGTCCGAGGGCCGATCGTGGCAGATGCTGTACGCGGGCCGGTCCCGACGGTCGATGGCCTTCGTCGACGAGGTGTCCGCGCACTCGACGTCCGTCATCCACGCCGACGACGAGCGAGGCGGGTTGCCCGATCTGTCGGCGCTGTTCGCGGGAGCGCCATCCGGGTCGGTGGCGTACTGCTGCGGCCCGGCCGCCCTCCTCGACGCCGTCGCCGGCGTCGTCCCGCCGGAGATCCCGCTGCGCAGCGAACGTTTCGCCGCACCCGTCGTGGAGGTGGACCCCGGCGGGGACACCGCATTCGACGTCGTCCTCGAACGGACCGGACAGCGCATCGCAGTACCGGCCGACATGTCCGTGCTCGACGCCCTGGCCGACGCCGGCGTCGACGTGCCCAGCTCCTGCACGGAGGGCATCTGCGGCACCTGCGAGATCGGGGTCGTCAAGGGCGATCTCGACCACCGCGACTTCGTCCTCACCGACACCGAACACGCGAGCGGTCAGACGATGCTTCCCTGCGTCTCGCGTTGCCGCTCAGCCGAACTCGTACTCGACCTCTAGGGGAACCCCGTGCTCTACTCCCAGCTTCCCGTACTCACCGAGCAACCGGTGTGCCGTCTGCGCAGCCTGCGCTCGGTCACGCTGAGCGTGCCCGATCCCCTGGCCTCCCGGGACTTCTATCACGAGGTGTGGGGACTGACCACCGTCGAGGAGGACGGTGACCGGTTCTGGCTGCGCGCCACCGGCACCGAACACCATGTCCTCGATCTCCGCCCCGGTGACGCGAATGCCCTGGGCGGCTTCAGCTTCGCACTGGGGACGCCGCGGGAGGTCGACGATGCCGCCCGGGCACTCGAGCGGATCGGCGTGCCGCTGCTCCGTGAACCCGGACCGCTCGACGACGCCGGGGGCGGATACGGCCTGGCCCTCGTCGACCCGGAGGGGCGCACCGTCGAATTGTCGGCGGACGTGCACGCGGTGTCGTCGCAGGAACCCGCGGGTCGTCGTGCCATCCCGCGCAAGATCGCGCACGTCGTCCTGAACACCACCGACATCGAGCGGATCACGGCGTTCTACACCCAGGTCCTCGGGATGCGGGTGTCGGACTGGTCCGAGCGCCAGATGTCGTTCCTGCGCTGCAACTCCGAACATCACGTCATCGCGCTGAACCAGGCGCCCTGGCCGGCCCTGAACCACGTCGCCTACGAGATGACCTCCATCGACCACTTCATGCGCGGCATCGGCAACCTGCGCTCCCACGGGATCAGCCCGCAGTGGGGACCGGGCCGCCACGGCCCCGGCGACAACACCTTCTCCTACTTCACCGATCCGGCGGGTCTGGTCTGCGAGTACACCTCCGAGGTCGCCCAGATCGACGAAGACGCCTGGCTGTGCCGGACCTGGCGCCGCACACCCGAACTGTCCGATCAGTGGGGTACCGCGGGCCCGCCGACGACCACCGTCCGCACGGCCATGGCCGGCATCCCCGACCACGGCGCGAGCTCCCTGGTGACCCCGCGCGACCCGGACTACTTCATCCATCTGCCCCAGACGGTGGGCGTGGCATGACCACCACCGTCACCGTGCTCGACCGCGTGCACGTCGTCGCGCACCCGTCGAGCCGCGAGATCCGGAGCCGGCACAGCGTGGTGCTGCTCCACGGGATCGGCGGCGGCGCCACGTCGTGTGGCCCACTGGCCGCACGGCTGGCCGCCGCCGGTCGCGACTGCTGGTGCCCCGACGCCCCCGGTTACGGGCGTTCGGCCGATCCCCGGCCGGGTATCGGCCCCGTCGAGGAGATGGCCGAACTGATCGAAGCGCTCGCCCCCGGACAGCCCGTTGTTCTCCTCGGCACGTCCTGGGGCGGTGTGATCGCCATGGATCTGGCGCTGCACCGGCCCGATCTCGTCGCCGCGCTCGTCATCGCCGACAGCACCCGCGGTTCCGGGGTCACCGCCGAGCGGGCCGCCGGCATGCTCGCCCGCATCCCCGACCTCGTCGACCGGGGTGCCGCCGCAGTCGCTGCCGACCGCGCCGACGCGCTCACGGCACCCGACTGCGACCCGGCGGTCACCGCCGAGGTCCGCGCCACCATGGCGGAGGTCCGCGAGCCCGGCTTCGCCGCCGCGGCCCGGTACATGGCCACGACCGATCTCGGACCCGACCTCGCCCGACTCGCCCGCCCGGCCCTCGTTCTCGTCGGTGAGCGCGACACCATCACCGGCGTCGACGAATCACGACTCCTCGCCGACCAGATCCCCGGCGCTCAGCTGCGGATCGTCCCCGATGCCGGCCACGCCGCGATCCAGGAACAACCCGACGTCGTCGCCGGCCACGTCCTGGACTTCGTCGGGATGCTGTCATGAGCGCCGGGACGATGGTGGTGACCGGCGGCGGCCGCGGACTGGGCCGTGCCATCGCCGAACGTCTCGGCGCCGACGGGCACCGACTGGTGATCGCCGAACGGGATCCGGAGACCGCGTTCGCGGCCGAGGCCGCATTGCGCGACGCCGGTCACGACGCCCGCGCGATCGTCACCGACATCGCCGACGTCGACGCCGTCCGCGCACTCGCCGACCGTCTCGACGCTGACGGCGATCACGTGATCGGCCTCGTCAACAACGCGGCGATCGCCGACGGCGTGGGCGGCGCGACGTTCTTCGAGCTCGCCGACGACGAGTTCGGGCGGCTGACCGATGTCAACGTCCGCGGCACCTGGTCGGTCACGAAGTACCTGTGGCCGTTGCTGTCCCGCTCGCGGGGCGCCGTGGTCAACATCGCCTCCGATGTCGCGATGTACGGGTCGCCGCGACTCGTGCACTACGTGTCGTCCAAGGCGGCGGTCATCGGGATGACGCGCTCGATGGCCCGCGATGCGGGGCCGCACGGAGTTCGCGTGAATGCCGTTGCGCCGGGCCTGATCCGGGTCGAGGCCACCGAAGGCGTTCCCGAAGACCGGTACCGCACCTACGCCGCAGGGCGTGCACTCGACCGCGAACAGACCCCGCAGGACGTCGCCGGAGTGGTCCGCTTCCTACTGTCCGAGGACGCCGCCTTCGTCACCGGTCAGACCATCGTCGTCGACGGTGGATTCATCTTCCGCTGAGCGACGCATCCACTTCGACTCCAGCCCCCAGCCCCCAGCCCCCAGCCCCCAGCCCCCAGCCCCACCGAACACCAGCCCCGAGGAGTACCCATGGACCTGCAGCTCGCCGGTCGCCGAGTGTTGATCACCGGCGCGAGCTCCGGGATCGGCCTCGCCACCGCCCGGTTGCTCGCCGAGGAAGGCGCCCGCCTGGCGCTCTGTGCCCGTGACGAGGACCGTCTTCGTTCCGCGACAGCCGATCTCGCCGCGATCACCGACGTGGTCACCGCGTCATGCGATGTCACCAGCCGCGCGTCCGTCGATGCCTTCGTCGCCACCGCCGTCGACCGGCTCGGTGGTCTCGACGGCGTGGTCTGCAACGCGGGGCGGTCGCTCATGCGCACCCTCGACGAGACCACCGACGAGGAGATCCGCGACGAGTTCGACCTGAAGATCTTCGGTGCGCTGCACGTCATACGCGCCACCCGCGCCGCGCTCGCGGCGTCGGACCGCGGTGCCGTGGTGATCGTCAACGCCATCCTGTCCCGGCAACCCGAAACCCGCCTGGCCGTCACGTCGGCGGCCCGGGCGGGCCTGCTGAACCTGTCGAGCTCGCTCGCCGAGGAGCTCGCGACCGACGGGACACGGGTCAACTCGGTGCTGCTCGGCCTCATCGACACCGGACAGTGGCAGCGCCGGTTCGTCGAGAGCGGCGCCGACGACTTCGCGGCCTGGAGTGCCGAGATCGCCGACGACCGGGGAATCGCACTGGGCCGCTTCGGTTCCGCCGACGAACTCGCATTCCCCATCACCACCCTGCTCTCGCCGCGGAACAGCTACACGACCGGCGCCACGCTCGAGGTCGGCGGCGGGGTGCACCGCTATGTCTGACCCCGGCAGAGCCCGACCAACCCAGCCCAGCAACAGGAGAACCAGCCGATGACCGAACACACCGGAAGCCGCCGACCGACCGGCGGTGACGTCCTCGTCGATGTGCTCCGCCGGCACGGCGTCACCACCGTCTTCGGGGTGATCAGTATCCACAACCTTCCGCTCGTCGAAGCCGTCGACCGCGACCTGCGGTTCGTCGAGATGCGGCACGAGGCGGCCGCGGTCAACGCCGCCGACGGATTCGCCCGTGCGTCCGGCGGTCTCGGCGTTGCGCTGACCAGTACCGGTACCGGAGCAGGTAACGCTGCCGGTTCGATGGTGGAGGCCCTGACCGCGGGCAGTCGCGTCCTGCACATCACCGGCCAGATCGAGAGCGAGTTCCTCGCCCCCGGGCGTCCGGCCGCGAGTCGCGGTGTCATCCATGAGTTCCCGGGTCAGCCGCAGATGCTCGACGCGATCTCGGCGTACTCCACGACCATCACCGAGGCCAAGGACGTCGAGGCCGAACTCGAGTCCGCGATCGCGCATGTCCTCGCCGCACCCACGGGACCGGCCAGCGTCGAATGGCCCACGGACCTCCAGTATCTCGCCTCCCCGGACGCCCAGCGACCGGCGCCGTCGGTCACGGTGACGACGCCCGTCGCCGACGCGGAGTCCGTCGCCCGCGCCGCCGATCTGCTCCGCACCGCCGAGCGGCCCCTGCTGTGGCTGGGCGGCGGTGCGGCCGGCGCCGGTGAGCAGATCGCCGAGTTCGCTCGATTCCTCGGCGCGGGCATCGTCACCAGCAACTCCGGGCGCGGAATCGTCGCCGAGGACGTCCCACTCGTCATCGGCAACTTCGCGACCACCCCCGCGGTGCGGGCTCTGCTCGACGACGCCGACGTGCTCCTCGCCGTCGGTACCCACTTCCGGTCGAACGAGACCGCGTCCTACTCACTCTCACTCCCGGAGAACATCATCCAGATCGACGTCGAACCGACGACGATCGGGCGGGTCTACCCGGCCGCGGTCGGACTCGTCGGAGACGCCGCACCGACGATCACTGCTCTGCTGGCCCAGCTGGACGCGGTCGCGACCGCCGACGAGTGGCCGCGCCGCGTGACCGCCGTGCGCGAGGAGGTCCGCGACGATCTCACGACCTACATCGGTGGCTACGCCGAGGTCTGCACGGCGATCCGCGATGCGCTACCGCGTCGCTCGGTGATCGCCCGCGACGTGACGATCCCGTCGAGCCAGTGGGGCAACCGCCTGCTCCCGATCTACGAGCGCGGCACCAACATCTTCCCCCTCGGCGGCGGGATCGGACAGGGACTCGCGATGGGGATCGGTGCGGCCCACGCCCGGCCCGACGCCCCGACCCTCGTCGTCGCCGGCGACGGTGGGTTGTCGGTGCACCTCGGCGAGCTCGCCTCCCTGGCCGGCTCGGGTGCGCACGTCATCGTGCTGGTGTTCAACGACGGCGGGTACGGGGTGCTGCGGAACATGCAGCAGAAGAACGGTTTCCGGCGCTCCGGCGTCGACCTGCACACGCCGCGCTTCGACCTGCTCGCGGCAGCGATGGACATCCCCTACCGGCTCGTGCGCGGCCCGGGCGTCATCGCCGACGCCCTCGAGGCCGCGGTCAACCGCGGCGGCCCGTCGTTCATCGAGGTGGATGTCGAGGCCGTCGACCCCGCCCCCGGGCCGTTCGTCCCGCCGGTGCACGTCCCGTCTGAGCTCCATTCCTCTGGGCTCGATTCCTCTGGGCTCGATTCCTCTGGGGCCCACTGATGACCGCCCCGGCCCTTTGGTGGGACGACGACATCGCGACGCGGGTCCGGTCCGGGGACCAGGCCCATGTCTTCGCCTCCGGCACCGACGTCGCCGACGCGATCGCCCTGGCCGTCGAGAACCCCGACCTCGTGCTGAGCCTGATCCTGGCCGAGCCCGCGCCGCTCACCGCAGAGACAACGAATCTACTCCCGTCCGTTCGGGTTCCGACCCTGGTTCTCGCGTCGGCGCCAAACGCCGACACCGATCTCGATGCGGCGCAGACGCTCGCCGGCGACATTGACAACGGCGTCTTCGTCGTCCTCGACGGCGCGCCCGTCCCCGCGCATACCGAGTGCCGGGAGTCCTTCGAGGAGTGGACCGTCTCGTTCGTCGCGATCGCCGAGGGCCTCGCCGCCCGTGACGGCCGCCTCCTCGCCCAGCCCACACCACTCATCGACGAAGGAGTACTCCGATGATGACTCGCCCAGCCCGCGAGCCCTACCTCGAGACACACCAGACCCATCCGGAGCCGCTGACACCGTATGAGCTCAAGCTCGCCGGGTCCGTCACCGAGATCTTCACCGCCGGGGCAACGACTCTCGACGAGGTCACCGACGGCCTGAACGCCCTCGGCCTCCACGGACCCGACGGTGGTCCGTGGACCGCCGAGGCCTTCCGCGCCGAGATGCGCAGATTGGGGAAATGACATGACCACCACACAGCCCACCCCCGGCACCCGGTCCGCAACCCGCGAACGTCCCGCGCGACGCACACCGACCTACGCCGTCGGCACCCGTCGTCACCTCGACGCCGACGAGATCGCGGCGACGGGCCTCCGGGACCGCTGGTACCCGATCCTCCCGTCGCGCATGCTCGAACCCGGCGCCATGGTCCCGGTCCGCCGACTCGAGGTCGACTGGGTGCTGTTCCGCGACGCCCAGGGACGGGTCCGCATGCTCGAGGACCGGTGCCCACACCGCAGCGCTCCGTTGTCGGTCGGCCAACACCTCGGCGACCGCATCGCCTGCGCGTACCACGGCGTCCAGGTCGACGGCGAGGGCACCGTGGTGTCGGTGCCGGGCATGCCGGGATGTGCCCTCGAGGGCCGCCGGGCGACGGTGTCGCTCGAGGTGGTCGAGGCCGCCGACACGATCTTCGCGTTCCTGCCGCTGACCGCGGATTCGGTGCCGACCCCGTTCGTGTTGCCCGACCGGCTGTCCGATCCCGAGGTGTCCTGGTTCGGCAACTTCGCCGAGTGGGCGGGCCCGTGGCGGTTCTACATGGACAACGTCCTCGACCCCATGCACGGCGCCTTCCTGCACCGCAACTCCCATTCGATGTTCGGTGGCGACACCTCCGCACGGTTCCGCATCCGGGAGACCGACCGCGGCTTCTTCTTCGAGAAGACCGACCAGCGCGGCGTGAACTTCGACTGGGTGGAGTTCGTCCGCGGATCGATGGACTACGTCGACCTCGAGATCCCGTACGGCCCCGGCGCCGGCCCCGGCGGTGTGTTCGGGATCGTCGGGATGAGCACGCCCATCGACCGGTCGACGTCGGCCATCTTCCATTGGCGCACCCGGCGGGTGAGCGGATGGGAACGTGAGACCTGGCGGTTCCTCTACCGCACGACGCTGGAGGCCAAGCACTGGGAGGTCCTCGAACAGGACCGGCTGGTCCTCGAGGCGCTCGCCGGTGACGCCGATCGTGAGGAGCACCTGTACCAGCACGATCTGGGTGTCTCCCGGATTCGACGGATCTACCGCGCCGACGCCGTCGCGCAGGCCGAACAACTCGTCGCAGCGAACGCATGAGCACCGACGGGTCGATGCTGCTCACCGTGGTGCTGCGCCACGATCAGAGCCAGAACCTCGACCAGTTGCAGGGTCGGCTCGACGAGAACGACTGGTGGCACGGCTTTCCGCCCGAGGGATGCGAGGTCGTCTCCTGGGTCGTGGCCATGGGTATCGGTCAGATCGTCACCCTCCGCCTACCGGCGGACCGGCTGCCCGCGGTGAACGTCGAACTGGAACGCCGGGCGTGGGGCACCTTCGCCACCGACTTCTACCCGACGTACGACTTCCTGCCGGTCCGCGAACGACTGACGCGTGAGTCCGATGCGCGACGTTCGGCGGTGACCTCATGACCCGGGTCGGACACCCCGACGTCGCGGAGCCGCCCCGTCGGGACATGTTCAGCAACGCCCGCGTCGTCGGCGACCAGTTCTTCCTCTCGGGGATGCACGCCGGCGGGCCGGACGGTCCGGTGGGTGGCGACGACACCCACGCGCAGGCGGTCGAGACCTTCCGCCGCGTGCGCGCACTGACGGAGGCGTGCGGCGCTTCCGTCGACGACATCGTCGTGTTGCGCATCTACGTCACCGACATCGCCGACAAGGCAGCTGTCGGACGCGCCCGGAGCGCGGTTTTCTCCGGGGACTTCCCGTGTTCGACCCTCGTCGAGGTGTCGGCACTGGTCGAGCCTGGCCTCAGCGTCGAGGTCGAGGCACAGGGATTTCTCCCGAAGGCCGCGCCCGCGGCCGACTAGTATCACTCGAACCGGCGTCAGCCACGCCGACTACACCCCGAGGACGCCATCGTGAGCGGACCAACTCTCAACTCCAGCCCGAACAACTCAGCACCGGCCGTCGACAGACCCAACTGGCCGGTCCTGATCCTCGCCTTCATCGCCGTCGTGCTCGACGGCTACGACACCATCGCCCTCGGCCTCTCCGTGCCGGCGCTCAAGGAGGACTGGGGTGTCCCCGCCTCCCACTTCACCCCCGCCCTGTCGCTGACCAGCCTCGGTGTCGCCCTGGGTTACATCGCGGTCGGCCGGCTCACCGCACGGTTCGGCTGCCGCAAGGTCATCCTCGCCGCGGTCATCGTGTTTACGATCGGCAGTCTGCTGACGGCATGGGCCGGCAACATCGTCGAGCTGAGCGCGCTGCGCCTGATCACCGGCTTCGGTCTCGGCGCGGTCATGCCGGCGGCCGTGGCGCAGGCGACTGCACTCAACCCCGCCCGGCACCGGCAGTCGATCGCGGTGTTCGTCACGATGGGCATCTCGATGGGTGCGCTCATCGCCGGACTGCTGGGTACTCGGCTGGTGTCGGCATACGGTTGGCCGTCGGTGTTCGTCGCGGGCGCCATCGCCTCTGCGGCCCTGTTCCCCTTCCTGTGGGTGTGGCTGCCCGACGAGCGCACGCTGACCGGTGTGACCCCGGGCTCTGAGGCCCGCCACCACGCGGCCGTGGCACGGTTGTTCGACCCCGAGGTCCGCGGTCGGACCCTGCTGCTCTGGGGCTTCGCCTTCATGGTGTTCTCGGTCTTCTACATCTTCTCGTCCTGGCTGCCCACCCTCCTGACGAGTTACGGCTTCAGCACGGGTCTGGCACCACTCGGGTCGGCGGCACTGGGCGTCGGCAGCATCGTCGGTGCGGGTGTGCTGATCCTCGGCGCGACCCGGTACCGGATGAGCTCGATCCTCGCCGGCACCACGGTGGCGGCCATCGTGTTCCTGATCCTGTCCGCGTTCCTCGGCGCCGACAAGGCGTTGCTGCTCTTGGTGTTCGGCGGCGTCGGGCTCGGACTGCAGGCCGGCATGATCGGGCAGGCCGCCGTGGCGGTGTCGATCTACCCGCAGGCCACCGCCGCGACGGGAGTCGGTTGGGCCTCCTCGATGGGTCGCCTCGGCTCGGTGGTCGGCCCGATCGTCGGCGGCGCCCTGATCGGACTCGGTCTGTCGACGAGCGCCATCGTGCTGATCGCGTGCGCCCCGGTCGCGGTGGCGCTTGCACTCGTCCTGCTGCTCCGCCGCACGGAATCGAAGGTGCCCGAAGATGCCGCCGCGACGGGACGGCTCGACGGTCCGGAAGCCGGGGACCGCACGACGGTCGGCGGACCGGCGATGACCAGCCAGACGATGAACGGCCACGCGATCGGCAGGCAGGCCTGACGCGTCGAACCCATTCGACGAGCGGTGCACCGGGTATCACCCCGGTGCACCGCTCGTCGTCCCACCCACGTCGTGACGGACCGGTCGCCGAACGCGATCAGCACGCGCGCGACCACAGCAGATAACCGACCGCGAGCGCGAACACGCCGGGACCGAGACACACCAGGTGATCGCGGGTCACCGCCTCGTCGAGGTCGGCATCGGAGAGTCCGGCACGCACCGCGTTCTCACGCAGGATCAGACCGGAACGATCCGTGGGTATCGGGATCACGAACACTTGGACGTGTCGCGGCGCCCATCGGTTCCATCGGATTCGTGGCGGCCGATGATCCGTTGCACCCCAGCGTACGACGCCCCACCCAGGTGCCGAAGCCGAGGATGCGCGCCGAGTAAGTGCTCGGGCCCGCGACCGGTGCGTGCGCCGCCCCTCCGCTCCCTGAGGAGCGCCCGGAGCTTGCGGAGGGCGCGTCACGAAGGGTCTCCCACGCATCTCACCAGGACCCTTCGTGACGCTCGCAAGCTCGCTCCTCAGGGAGCGAGGCGATGCTCGATAATCCGTTGCGCCCCACAGCACGACGCTGGCATAGTGCCCGTTCGGCACGAGGACCAGCAGACCGGAGCGGGATACCGCGAAGTGTTTCTGCGCGTCGGAATCCTCGTCCGCCTTCAGATGGCAAGGGATACCTCCCGAGCAGGTTCGAGTCCTGACACGGCACTGCTCCCGGGAGCACGGGCCCGGTCGGTTCTGCGGTCGTCGTCCGGGTCGTGCGCGACCCCGCGTCGCACCCCATCGGCCGGCCCGCCCGCGAGCGGTGTCGCCATCCGAATCCTCACACCCGACAAGCATTGCGACGCAACGGAAAGGAGGATCGCCATGCTGTTCCACAATCGAATCACCGTCCCACCGGGCCACACCGTGCTGGCCTACCGGGGTACCGAGGTCCAGACGCTCCCCACCGGTCGTCACCGCGTGCGCAAGCCCGACGCCACGCTCAGCGTCGACCTGCGAGAGCGCCTGATCCAGGTCTCGCCGCAGGAGATCCTCACCGCCGACTCGATGGCCGTCCGTATCTCGATGACGTTGCGCGCCCGCGTGATCGACGCAGTCGCCTTCGTCGAACGAGCCTCCGATCCGATCGGCGCGGTCTACCTGGCCGCCCAGATCGCGCTGCGTGAGGTCTGCGCCGGCGTCGAGTCGGACGACCTCGTGCGTCGCGGCGACTCCGTCGACGTCGAGCCGATCCGCGTCGCAGCGGCCCGGGCCGCGGGCACCGTGGGCATGGACGTTCTCGAAGCGGTCGTCCGCGACGTCATCGTCCCGGCCGAGGTCCGCAGTGCCGCACTCGAGGTCATCACCGCCAAGACACGCGGTCTGGCCAAGCTCGAGGCGGCTCGCGCCGAGACCGCCGCGCTGCGCGCGCTGGCCAACGCGGGCCGGTTGCTCGACGCCCACCCGGCGCTGGCGCAGCTGCGCCTCGTCGAGTCGGTGCCATACGGCGCCCGCGTCGTGCTCAGCGTCGGGGGCGCCGAGGCGCCGCCGGACGACTGAGCTCCCGCGGCCTCGTTTCCGTCCCGCTTATCCGATCCAATCAGCGGGACGGAAACGGCGACGCGGGAGCGACATTGGTGGTCCGGAGAACACAAGAGCCCCGGCCGGAACGAATCCGGCCGGGGCCCTTGTTGTCTGCTGGTCACCCAGCGAAAGCCCTACTTCGCAGCGAGGTTCTCGTTGGTCAGCTTGGTGACACCCTGCTCGGCCTTCTCGACCAGCGAGGCCGGCGGCTCGAAGTGCTTGCCGTACTTGCCGGCGAGGTCCTTGGCGCGCGCGACGAAGCCGGGCACGCCACCCTCGTAGCCGTTGATGTACTGGATGACACCACCGGTCCACGCGGGGAAGCCGATGCCGAAGATCGAACCGATGTTGGCGTCCTCGACCGAGGTGAGCACACCTTCGTCGAAGCACTTGACGGTCTCGAGCGACTCGGCGAAGAGCATGCGCTCCTTCATGTCCTCGAGCGGGATCTCCGTGGTGCCCGACTTGAAGTGCTCACGCAGGCCCGGCCAGAGCTGGGTGCGCTTGCCGTTCTCGTCGTAGTCGTAGAAGCCCTTGCCGTCCTTCTTGGCAGTGCGACCGTTGTCGACCATCCAGTCGACGACGGCGTTCGAGCCGTGCTGCGGGAAGTCCTTGCCCTCGGCCTTGGCCGCTGCCTCGGTCTCCTTGCGGATCTTCTGCGGCAGGGTCAGGGTCAGCTCGTCCATGAGCTGCAGCGGCGCGGCCGGGTAGCCGGCCTGGGTGCCCGCGTGCTCGATGAACGCCGGCTCGACGCCCTCGCCGACGGCCGCGATGGCCTCGTTGACGAAGGTGCCGATGACGCGGCTGGTGAAGAAGCCACGGCTGTCGTTGACGATGATCGGGGTCTTGCGGATCGCCAGCGTGTAGTCGATGACCTTGGCCAGCACGGCATCCGAGGTCTTCTCACCCTTGATGATCTCGACCAGCGGCATCTTGTCGACCGGCGAGAAGAAGTGGATTCCGATGAAGTCCTCGGACCGCTTCACACCCTCGGCGAGGATGGTGATCGGCAGGGTCGAGGTGTTGGAACCCAGGACGGCATCGGGCTCGACGATGTCCTCGATCTCCTGGAACACCTTGTGCTTGACCTCGACCGACTCGAAGGCGGCCTCGATGACGAGGTCGACACCCTTGAAGTCGGCGGCGTCGACGGTCGGGTGGATGCGGGCGAGGAGTGCGTCGCTCTTCTCCTGGGTGGTCTTGCCCTTGGCGAGAGCCTTCTCCTCGAGCTTCTCCGAGTACCCCTTGCCGCGCTTGGCAGCGTCGAGGTCGATGTCCTTGAGGACGACCTCGATGCCGGCCTTCGCCGACACGTAAGCGATTGCCGCGCCCATCATTCCGGCGCCGATGACGCCGACCTTCTTGGCGGTGAACTTGTCGTAACCCTCGGGGCGCGAGCCGCCGCCGTTGATGTGCTGGAGGTCGAAGAAGAACGCCTTGATCATGTTCTGCGCGACCTGACCGGTGACCAGCGAGACGAAGTAGCGGGTCTCGATGATGTCCGCGGTGTCGACGTCGACGTAGGCACCCTCGACCGCGGCGGCCAGGATGGCACGCGGCGCAGGCATATTGGCGCCCTTGATCTGCTTGCGCAGCAGGGCCGGCAGCGCCGGGAGGTTGGCCGCGAACGCCGGGTTGGTGGGAGCACCGCCCGGGATCTTGTAACCCTTGACGTCGAACGGCTGCTGGGCCTCGGGGTTCTCCTTGATCCAGGCCTTGGCGGCGGGGATCAGTTCCTCGATGGAGCCGACGACCTCGTTGACCAGGCCGGTCTCCTTGGCCTTGGTCGGGTTGAAGCGCTGACCCTGGAGCAGAACACCCATGAGGGCGTTCTGGATACCGAGCAGACGGACGGTACGCACGACGCCACCGCCGCCGGGCAGCAGGCCGAGGGTGGCCTCGGGCAGACCGATCTGAACACCCTTGACGTCCGCGGCGATGCGGTAGTGGGTGTGCAGCGCGATCTCCAGGCCGCCACCGAGTGCGGCGCCGTTGATCGCGGCGACGACCGGCTTGCCCAGGGTCTCGAGCCGACGCAGCACCTTCTTCATGCCGTTGGTCGTCTCGGTGATCTGCGTGGCGATCTCCTCCTTGGAGACACCCGTGCGATCGCTGGTCATGTCCTTCAGATCGCCACCGGCGAAGAAGGTCTTCTTCGCAGAGGTGAGCACGACACCGGTGATGTCGTCCTTCTCGGCCTCCAGGCGGTCGACGGTCGCGGCCATCGACTCCTGGTAGAGCGCGTTCATCGTGTTGGCGCCCTGGTTGGGGTCGTCCATGGTCAGGATGACGACGCCGTCGGCGTCCTTCTCCCAATTGATCATGTTGTCACTCATGGTGATTCGCAGAGTTCTTTCTCGTGAAGTGGTGGTCGCTGCCCCCTGAGGAGCGAGCGAAGCGAGCCGTTCACTGCCCCCTGAGGAGCGAGCGAAGCGAGCCTCGAAGGGTCAGAGACGCTCGATGATGGTCGCGACGCCCATGCCGCCACCGATGCAGAGGGTGATCAGGCCGTAGCGGCCGCCGGTGCGCTCGAGCTCGTCGAGGCAGGTGCCGTAGATCATCGCGCCGGTTGCACCGAGCGGGTGACCCATGGCGATCGCGCCACCGTTCACGTTGACCTTCTCGTGCGGGATCTTCAGGTCCTTCATCCACTTCATGACGACGGAGGCGAAGGCCTCGTTCAGCTCGAACACGTCGATGTCGTCGACGGTCAGGCCGGCCTTCTTCAGCGCCAGCTCGGTGGCCGGGGTGGGGCCGGTGAGCATGATGGTGGGCTCGGAGCCGATCTCGGCGAAGGAGACGACGCGGGCACGCGGGGTGAGGCCGTTGCGCTTGCCTGCCTCTTCGCTGCCGATGAGCACGAGGCCCGATCCGTCGACGATGCCGGAGCTGTTACCACCGGTGTGGACGTGGTTGATCTTCTCGACGCTCGGGTACTTCTGCAGCGCGACGTCGTCGAAGCCGGCCATGTCGGCGAGGGCGGCGAAAGCGGCCTTCAGCTTGCCGAGGCTCTCGACGGTCGAGCCCGGGCGACGGTGCTCGTCGTGATCGAGGATCGTGACGCCGTTGATGTCCTTGACGGGCACCACGGACTTGGTGAAGTAGCCGCTGTTCCAGGCCTTTTCAGCGCGAGCCTGCGACTCGGCGGCGTAGGCGTCGACGTCCTCGCGCGAGAAGCCCTCGATGGTGGCGATCAGGTCGGCGCCGATGCCCTGCGGGACGATGTAGTGGTCGTATGCGGTGGCCGGATCGGTGAAGAGTGCGCCACCGTCGCTGCCCATGGGTACGCGCGACATCGACTCGACGCCACCGGCGAGAACCAGGTCGTCGAAGCCCGAGGCGACCTTGGCCGCGGCGAGGTTGGTGGCTTCCAGGCCCGAGGCGCAGAAGCGGTTGATCTGGGTGCCGGGGACGGTCTCGGGGAGACCGCTGTTGAGGGCGGCGGTGCGCGAGATGACCGCGCCCTGCTCGCCGACCGGGGAGACGACACCGAGGATGACGTCGTTGACGTCGGCCGGATCGAGGCCGCCGTGACGCGACAGGACCTCGTTGATGAGACCGGAGACCAGGTCGACCGGCTTCACGCTGTGCAGCGAACCGCCGCGCTGCTTGCCACGAGGCGTACGGATCGCCTCGTAGATGAATGCTTGATCAGGCACGAAAGTGTTCCTTTCACACGAACCACTGGTTGGTTACCCACCGAGGCTAACGCGGAATAACTTATTTGGCTATACCCGGTGGTCAAGAGGTCTGGCGTTCTGTCGAATGTGCGCTATGGTCTGTTCACCATGCCTGACCGGAAACCCACCTCTCGCACCCGGGGCGCCGACCGCAAACGACAGCTTGTCGACTCCGCGGCCGCGCTCTTCCTGCAGCGTGGGTATGCGCAGGTCTCGCTTGCCGACATCGCGCGCTCGGCCGGCGTCACCGCGCCGTCGGTGTACCGGCACTTCGACGACAAGCAGTCCCTGCTGGCGGCCGCGGTCCTGGCCGGTGTCGACGACCTCGAGTCCTGCACCGATCGGGCGCTCGCCGACGGCATCGACGCGAACTCGCTGATCTCGACGGTCTGCGACCTGGCCGTGCAGCGACCCCAGGCGGCGTCGTTGTGGCGATGGACCAGCAACTACCTCACCACCGAGCAGAACAAACTGGTCGCGGTTCGTACTCGCGAGGTGATCGGCCACTGGGCGTCGGCGCTCGCGGCCCGTCGGACGGATCTCTCCGAGCGCGAGGCCGTGCAGTTGGCATGGGCCGTGTTGAGCGTGAGCGGTAGCCTCACCGTGCATCACACCCGCATGTCCGGCGCGCGTGCCCGCGACGAGATCGAGAAGCTCATCCGACGGATTCTCGCCCTGAGCCCCGCTGCGGCACCGCCCTTCGCGACCTCGCCGACGGTCAGCTCCGTGCCGGGTTCGCGTCGCGACGAGATCCTCGACGCGGCAGCCGAACTGTTCGCCGACCGCGGGTACACCGACGTCGGCGTCGACGAGATCGGTGGAGCCGTCGGTATCGCGGGTCCCAGTGTCTACAAGCACTTCCCGTCGAAGCTCGCCATCCTCGTCGCGATCGGCCAGCGCAGCGGCGCCCGCCTGGAGGCCGGGGTGATGGCCGTGTACGGGGCGACGTCCGATCCTGCGAAACTCCTTGCCGGTCTGGTCGATTCCTACGTCGAGACCATCACGAGCACCCCGGATCTGTCGGTGAGCTTCAACAACTCCCCCGCGCTCGCCGGCCAGGCCAGCGCCACCGACCTCGTCGATGTCCAGCGCCGCTATGTGGCGCGCTGGGTGGATCTGCTCATGCAGGTCGACCCGGAGATCAAGCGCGATCAGGGTGCGGTCGCCGTGCACGCGGCACTCTCGATCGTCAACGACGCCGTGCGCATGCGACGCGGCTCGGAGAGTCCGCAGTTCGCCGCGCGGATGGCCTACCTCATGAAGGGCGTGCTCGCGCTCTGATCCGCGCCGACGGGTATGCGCCGGTTCCTTTCCCACGAACTGAACTTACTTCACTTTAGTTTTGCGGTCCACTCCGCCGTCGGGCGTTGACCCGGCGACAGACGCCTGGTGTACTGAACTGATATCAGTTTGTTGACCGATGCGATGGAGCCCTGATGAGCCACACAGACGACCTGTCGACGAAGCCGTGGCTCGTCGACAGCTCGGTCCCGGTGCTGCCCTCCGAGGAAGAGGAGGATCTGCGTGCGGCCATGCGCGATCTCCTCGGAACGGGCGACATCGACGAGGTGCGACGGGTTGCCGCCACCGCGCTCGGATACTCACCGGAGATGTGGTCCGCTCTGACCGGGTCGATGTCGGTGACAACCATGGCGGTACCGGAACCGGTCGGTCTCGGATACGGACTCGCCGAACTGTGCACGGTGATCGAGGAGTGCGGCCGGGCGCTGCGGCCCGAGCCGGTGGTCTTGTCGGCCGCGATCGGTGTCCACGCGCTACTCCTCGGATCCGGTGAGCAATCAGGCGAATTCCTCACCGGCGCTCTCGACGGCAGCCGGATCGTGACGACGACCTCGCTCACGCCGGAGTCCGACGACCTGACCGCCGCATCCAACGGTGAGCGGTGGCTCGTCACCGGGCGTGCACCGGCCGTCGCCTCCGGGGCCGCCGCCGACATCGTTCTCGTGACGGCCGAAACCGGCGCCGGCCGAATGCTCTTCGCGGTCCCCACCGACGACCACGTCGAGCGGACGTCGCTGGATTCCCTCGACCCGACCCGACCGATCACCGCTCTGCGCTTCGACGACGCATCGGCGATCGCGCTCACCGATCCCGACGAGCCCCCCCGAGCCGTGGCGACCCTGCGCGACCGCGCCGTCATCGCCCTGGCGGCCGAGAACGTCGGGATCGCCGGCGCACTGGTGGACATGACGCTCAACCACACCAAGACCCGCAGGCAGTTCGGGCGGCAGATCGCGTCCTTTCAGGCGATCAAGCACCGACTCGCGGACATGTACGTCGACCTCGAACGGGCACGGTCGGCCGCCCGATACGCCGCCGCCCTCCACGACATCGATCCGGCCCGGGCCGGACTCGCCGCGGCGGTTGCCGGGGCGGTCTGCGGAGACGTCGTCGTCCGCGCGTCCACGGAGGCGATCCAGTTGCACGGCGGCATCGGATTCACGTGGGAGCACGCCGCGCACAACCACTATCGGCGTGCGCTCACCAACGAGACATTGTTCGGCGACACCGCTGCTCACCGGCGGCGGATCGCGCAGATCCTCGCACTGCTCCCGTCCGCAGCTTGACCCGAGTTCAGCTCATTCGACGTATACTTCGGCAACGAACAGAAGGGGGTCACCATGCCAGTGGCTACGGAGGTGCGCGAGGACGGTCCCCGTTCCAAACGCGCGCGAATACTCACCGTCGCGATCGAGCAGTTCGGCAGAGTCGGTTACGAGCACACGAAGTGGGCCTCGGTCGCCGGCGAGGTCGGCATCGGCCAGACGGCGCTGTATCACTACTTCGAGTCGAAGGCGCACTGCCTGCTGACCATCATGCGGCTCGAACTCACCGACTCGGTCGAGCGATTCCGCGTGGGCACCGCCGGAATCCCCGACCCCGCACAAGCTCTCCGATCGGCCATCGACGCCTCGCTGCGCGGCGAGCCGATCGACGCCCTGCAGCGTCGAATCCTGCAAAATCACATGGACATCCTGAGCACCCCGCGTCAATCGGACAAGGAAGAGGCCGAACGTCTCCGGTCGCGGGAACTCGTCGCCGAGATCGAGAAGAACTGGGCCGACCTGATCAAACGCGGCATGGACGAGGGCAGCTTCGTCCAGGGCGACCCGGTGGTCTATTCCCGTCTCGTCCTCGGCGCCCTGGTGAGTGTGTGGCGCTGGTATCGCCCCGGCGGTCCGCTGTCGCTCGACGACCTCATCCGCACGGTCTCCGACTCGGCGATCCGGATGGTGACCGCGCCCTAGCGGCTTCTCAGACCGTGAACCGACCACCGTTGCTCAGCAGCACGGCCCCCACGACGTTCGCCGCGCCCGGGGACGCGAGGTAAAGGATCGAGTCGGCGAGTTCCGCCGCGGTCGCGTATCCCCGAGCAGGTCCCGACGCCATCGCGGCTCGCAGGTGGGCCGGGGTGCGCGCGGCCATCCCCGTGTCGACCGGACCCGGCGCCACCGTGTTGACCCGAATCCCGAAGGGCAGGACCTCTTTGGCGACCGACTGGGTCAGTGCATGCACGGCTGCCTTCGACGCCGAGTAGTGCGGGTAGCCGATCAATGTGTCGAATGCCGACGACGAACCGACGGTGACGACGGATCCGCCGCCCCGGCCCCGCATACTCCGGACCGACTCGCGCAGAACGTGAAACGTGCCGTCGAGGTTCACCGCCATCACCCTCCGCCACGCCTCGTCCGACAGTCGCGAGAGAACGTCGACGGGATCCCCCGATTCGGCGGCCTCCTGTATCCACGCCTTGCTCACCGGATCGTCGACGCCGGCGGCATGCACCACGACGTCGACCCGCCCGGTGTCGGCGATCACGGTGTCGAACACATCGGCCACCTGTACCGGATCGGCGACGTCGACGGCCACCGGGACCGCACCGGTGACGGATTCGGCAATTGTCCGCGCGCCGGTCTCGTCGAGATCGAGGACGTATACCCGACTCGCGCCCCGCCGGCCCAGCGCGTGGGCCGTTGCCGCGCCGATCCCCGACCCGGCGCCCGTCACGACCGCGATGGCACCCTGAAACTGACCGTCCACCAGCATCTCTCCTGAATTCGGGGAATCAGATCTCACAACCGGCGCGATAGCCCTCGGCGATGGCATGCCCGATACGGCGAGGGGTCACGCAGTCGCCGACGAGGTCGATCGTCTCGTCGGCGGCGTGGACCCCCAGGTCGAGTACCGGTTGCCGCGGCCCGTGCCAGACGATCAGGGACTCGTCGAGAGCCGTGGCCTCGCCGCCGAAGACCGGTTGCAGCAGTGGCGATCTCCCATCTGATCCGGCTACGACGGCGTGCGCCACCCGCAGCCGAACTCCGGCGTCACCGAGCCTGCTGAGCAGGGGACCGACGCTCTCGGCGGGCACCCGGGAACACAGCGCGGTGAGCGGAGTGGCGAGTGTGACCTGCCATCCGCGCAAAGCCAGTGCCTCGGCGGCGTTGTACGCCGGCCAGAAGCCGTCGCCGTCGTCGACGACGACCGCCTCGCCCGCCGAGATCCCCGCCGGATCGCCGATGATGACCTCGTCGACGGTCGCGGTCGGGTGTCCGTCCAGCCATTCCGGTGCGGGCGCCGTCCGAGAACCGGTCGCCACCACGACATGGTCTGCGATGGAACGGATCTCGGCGAAGTCGTCGGCGTCGATACCGGCGGCGAGGTTCACCTCGACCTTGAGTCGGCGCATCTCGTTGCCCAGGTAGTCGATGACATCGATCAATGTGCTGCGGTGCGGCGCGGCTGCCGCGACGCGCACCGATCCGCCCAGTGCGGTGTCCTTGTCGAAGACAGAAACGCGGTGCCCCCGTTCTGCAGCGACGCGCGCCGCCTCCAGTCCAGCCGGGCCACCGCCGATGACGTAGACGTCCTTGGTCACCGGCGCCCTGACCCCCGCCTGCCGATGCCGGCCACGGCCGACCTCCGCGTTCACCGCACAGTGCAGGTGTGGATCGAACGCCCGGCAGTCCTGGTTGACTCCGAGGCACCCGCGGATCTCGAGCAGTCGGTTCTCGGCCGACTTGTTCGGCAGTTCCGGGTCGGCGATCAGCGCGCGAGCCATGCCGACCAGGTCGGCATGGCCGTGCTTGACGATGTGCTCGGCAGTGGCCGCATCGCGAATCCGCTGTCCCACCAGTGTCGTCAGCCCCGTCACCGCACGCACACGGGAGGCGGAGGGAACCGCCACGGCATCGGGCTGGGTGGAGTCCTTCACATACGCACCTCGCGTGCCGTGGGTGATGCTCAGGTAGTCGATGCCCAGCCCGGCGTAGAACTCGGCGATGGGCAGGCAGTCCTCGATCGTCATACCGCCGGGGATCTCTTCTTCCCCGCTGAGCCGGACGCCGAGGATCTTGCCCGCAGGCATGGCCGAGCGCATCGCCTCCACTATCATCCGTCCGAAGCGCATGCGGTTGTCGAATGATCCACCGAAGCAGTCGCTCCGACGGTTCGTCAGCGGAGACATGAACTGTGCGACCAGGTATCCGTGCGCGGCGTGGACCTCGAGGCCGTCCACCCCCGCGGCGATCAGGTTCTCCGTGGACACCCGCCAGCCCTCGACGATGTCCTCGATCTCGCCGATGGTGAGCTCATGCGGTGGGTAGGCGTCGCGGACCGTCTTGACAGGCGACGGCGCTACCGGGGGTGAGTCGGACTCACCACCGATGAACTCCCGCCCGAGGTGGACCAGCTGGGTGACCAGCCGAGAGCCGTGACGGTGTACCGCCTTGACCTTCTCTGCGGTCGCGGGGATGACGGCCTCCTGGTAGGCCTCCACCAGCTTTCGCGAGCGAAGCGTCGTGGTCGGATGGACGACGGTCGCCCCGCCGACGATCATCCCGACGCCGCCCGCGGCAAGCCGCTCGAAATGCTCGACGTCACCGTGGCCGGGAATCCCCTCCTGCACCAGGCTGGTGCCGGCGGGCAGCGCCACCAGGCGGTTCTTGAGTGTGGTGCCCCCCAGTGCGAGCGGACTGAACAGTTCCGGGAACGGGGTAGTCTGCGACGTCACGGCATGAACTGCTCGCGCCAGTCCTGCTGGAATCGCGAGACCGAGTCCGCCGTCAGGGTGTTGGTGTCGGGCAGCGGTATGTCCTGCGCCCGCGCGACCGCCCCGGGGATGTTCGGCAGAGCCGATCCATATCCCGTGGACAGCGCCGTCTGCCCCTTCTCGGTCACCAGAAAGTCGGCGAGAACCTGGGCGGCGTTCGGATGCGGCGCCGACGTGAGCACGTGGCTGTACCACGGGGTCCCCCAAGCCGGTTGCGGCAGAACCCAACCCACCGGAGCGCCGGCCGCCTGCTCCCGGACCAGTGGCTGCACCATCGGTGTCGCCGCGATCTCGCCGGAGTTCAGCGCCTGCGCGACACCGAGCGCACTCGGATAGACGCGCGGCTGCAGCGCCGCGAGGCGGCTGTTGAAGTCGGGAGACCAGTTCTCGTCGAAGAACCGGTACTCGTCGACCACGGCCGCGAATCCAGCCGGGTTGACGACCCCGATCTTCCCGCGCAGCGACTCCGTCAGCAGGTCGTCCGGTGTCCGCAGACCTCCCGGCAGTGCGGTGGTGTTCCACCCGAGGGCGAAGACAGCAGCGCTCACCAGGAAGAACCGATCGTCGAGGACACTGCGATCGCGTTCGTAGGCAGGAGCATCGAAGGCGGGGCCCACGACCGGCATCGAGTACGTGCCCGATTCGGCGGCGGTGGTGATCCAGGCCGGATCGGACGTCATGTGCACGTCCGCCGTGCCCTTGCCCGTCCGGTTCTCGGTCTCCACGCGAGGATTGATCTCGACGTCGGTCCCTCGGACGAAATCCAGCGTGATGCCCGGGTATTCGGCCTCGAAGGCGGTCTTCAGTTTCGCAAGGTTGTCGGGGTGTTGCGTCGAGTAGAGGAAGACGCTGCCCTCGTCCTCGGCGGCCGCAACCACCTCGGACCAGTCACCCTCGACCGGGCCGGTGGGGGCCGACGACGAGCCACACGCGGCGATCGCCATCGATACGACGGCCGCCATCGTCGTTCCGACCAGTGTCTTCACGCGCATGTCCAACCACCGTCCACGAACAATTCGGTCCCGGTCACGTAGCGGGCATCGTCCCCGGCGAGGAATGCCACTGCGGCAGCGACATCCGCAGCCTCACCCAGTCGCCCCATCGGAGTGTTCGCCACCATCGCCGCGTACCTCTCCGTGCCCTCGTACCTTTGCCGGAGCTGCTCGGTGCCGATGAACCCCGGGTGCACGGAGTTGACGCGAACGCCCCGCTTCGCCCAGTGGAGCGCGGCGTTCTTCGTCATGGTCGCCACCGCACCCTTTGCGGCCGCATAGGCCACGCTGTTTCCCAGTCCGCCAACGCTTCCGAGGATGGAGCAGAGGTTGACGATCGACCCACCGCCGGAACTCTCGATCAGTGCACCAGCGTGCTTCATACCGAGCCATGTGCCGGTCTGACTGATGTCGACAACCCGCCGGTAGTTGTCGAGTGTCTCGTCGACGACGCTACCGAGACTGCCGATGGCCCCGTTGTTCACGAGGATGTCGAGGGTGCCGAAGCGTTCACCCGCCTCGGCCACCACTCTCTCCCAACCGGATTCGTCGGCGATGTCCAGGTCGGCGATCGCGTGCCGGTCCGGGTCGCCGAGGCCGTCCCTCAGTTCGTCCCCGGGTGTACCGGGAACGTCGGTGATCATCACCGCGGCCCCCTCGTCGGCGAGTCGGCGGACGATCTCGACGCCGATCCCGCCCGAGGCGCCGGTCACCAGCGCCACCTTGCCCGCCAGGCGTGACGTGCCCACGCTCATCTGGATGTGTCTCCGTTCCTAGAGATTGCTCAGGACGTTGCGGCCACCGACGACCATCGCGGCACCAACCCCGACCGTGGTCACCGCGGTCATCAGCAGAGCCATCGCGGCGACCTGCGGGTACGAGCCGTTCTGCCACATGTCGTAGAGCAGCGTGCCCATCACCTGCGTCGTCGACGCCCGGACCAGCAAGGAGGCGGCGAACTCGTGGGTCAACAGAATGAACATCAGCGCGACCGCCGAGAGGATCGCAGGGCGCATGAGCGGCAACATGATCCGGAGGTTCGTCACCATCGGTGACGCACCGCTCGTGGCCGATGCTTCGGTGTAGGCATTGCCCAGTGAGAGCATCGCGGTCATCTGCATGCGGGTGGCGAACGGCAACATGAGCACCACATAGACCAGGACGATCACGGTACGGGTGCCGTACAGGATCAGCGGCGGTTCGGTGTAGGTCAACAGGAATCCGACGCCGAAGATAACGGCGGGGATACCCAACGGCAGCGCGGTGATCAGGTCACCGGTCAGGGATAGGACCCGGAAGCGCCTGCCCCGCACCAGGAGATTGGCCATGATGTAACCGATCGGCACACAGATCAGCACCGCGCCGAACGAGGTCACCACGCTGGTCACCACGGATTCGATCACCGCCGTGGTGGCGAAGAGCTCGCGGAAGTTGTCCAGTGTGAACAGACTCCATGACAACGCGCCCGACCAGTAGGGGGTCAGCGACACGATGATGAGTCCGACCAGCGGGATCACCAGGGCGACCAGGGCGTAGATCACCAGTGTCGCCGTCGCCCAGCGCGCACGGCCGCCACTCGGCGCGAAGGCCTTGCCCCCGTGGGTCACGAAACGGTTCTGGTTGCCCAGCAACAGCTTCTGGATGAGGACGACCGCGATCCCGAGGATCACCAGCGGAGAGCCGGCCGCGGCGGCGGCAGCGAAGTCCGACGGGGATTCCGACACACGCCGGTACATGTCGGTCGTCAGGACGTTGACGCCGGTGTTCTGGCCGAGCAACAGCGGGCCGGTGAACTGGCCCAGCCCGAGCAGCAGAGCGATCCCGCCGCCGTAGATGAGGGACGGGCGGAGCAGCGGCAACACGACCCGGAAGAAGACACCGATCGTCGACGATCCGCTGACCTGCGCCGCCTCGAGGTGCTCGGAACTGATGTTCTGCATCCCCGCGCTGACGAAGAGGTAGACGAAGGAGGTCAAGCCGAAGCCGGTGAGGATGATGATCCACGGCACGGTGTAGACGTCGATCGGACCGCTGTCGCTCCCACTCCACCATGGCAGCTTGCGCAACAGGACGTTGAGATACCCGGGGCCCGGTGACAGCAGGAACGCCCAGCCGACGATGTTGGCCACCGCGGGCATGACGATCGGCAGGATGGGCACGATCTTCAGGAACCCCATCCGGGCCGGCAACCTGCTGGCCGCGAAGGCCAGCAGGGTCCCGAGCACCATGGCGATCACGAGCGACCCGATCGCCAGCGCGATCGTGGTCCGGATCGTCTCACCGATGTCGAATCGCCCGTATTGGCTCTGATACCCCTGTGCACCGTTCTCGAAGGCGAGTGCCTGCAGCCTGATCATCGGCAGCACGACGAGGTAGGCGAGCAGCGCGAGGAGCGCCAAGTAGCCGATCCGCGCGCGCCAGTGGGCGGGAATCGTGAACGAACGCATCGACTCCGACGCCATCGGCCCGGCCGGGACGGTCGCGGTCATGATGGCGACCCCGCGCGTTCTGCCTCGATCACCGGCGCGTCGTTCCGCCCGGTGGCACGCGTCTTGGCCGAGTTCGACACCCGGTCGACGGTCGCGCCGGCCTCGTCGGCGAACACCCGCAGCGCCGACGGCGCGAAACTCACGATCATCTTCTCACCCGGTCGGCTCTTCTTCAGGGTGCTGCCGTGTTCACCGGCCGGTGTGCGCAACATGAGCGTGTCCTCACCGCTGCGAACGGTCACGTCGTAGTAGCGACCGCCGTATTCGTGGTCGACGAGTTCGGTGTGCAACAACACGTTTCCGGAGGGGACCTCGTTCTCGCCGACATGCAGCAGCAGATCGTCAGGCCGCAGACGGGCCACCGCTTCGGTCCCGCGGTCGGGTACGCCCCGGACGACGGCGCGCGACAGATCGACGGCGTCGCCCTTCGTCGTCTCCCAGCCACGCTGCCCACGACGCAGTTCGATGCGGTTCGACATGCCGATGAACGCCGCCACGTACTCCGACACCGGGAACTCGAAGACCTGGTCGGGTTCGTCGTACTGTTCGATCTTGCCCGCCTTCATGATCGCGATCCGGTCACCGAGGGCGAACGCCTCGGACTGATCGTGGGTGACGAAGACCGCCGTGAAGCCCAGTTGCCGGTGCAGTTGATGGATCTGCGAGCGCACTTGATCACGAAGCCGCGCATCCAGATTGGACAGCGGCTCGTCGAACAGCACCAGGTCGGGCCGAGAGACCAGACCGCGGGCGACGGCGACTCGTTGCTGCTGTCCGCCGGAGAGCTGCGACGGGTAGCGATCGAGGAGACCCTCACAGTCGACCATGCGAGCCGCCTCGTCGACCGAGCCGTCCCGCAACGCGTCACGCATCTTGCGGACCTTCAGCGGGTAGCCGATGTTCCTGCGTACGGTCATGTGCGGCCAGAGGGCGTACGACTGGAAGACCATCCCGATGTTGCGCTTGTGCGCAGGAACATTCAGTTTGCGCTCGGCATCGAAGACCACCTGGTCCTTGAAGCTGATGGTACCGCCCTGCGGCGTCTCCAGGCCGGCCAGACAACGCAGCGTCGTGGTCTTGCCGCACCCGCTCGGTCCGAGCAGGACCAGGAACTCGCCGTCCTCGATGGGCAGATCCAGATCGTCCACGACGGTGTTGTCACCGTATTTCTTGACCAGTCCGGATACCGCGAAATGTGATGTCACGTCAGACTCTCCGCATTCTTCTTCGGGGTGCGGACGCCGGCCCCGGTGCCGCCGTCCACGAGCAGGTCCACGCCGGTGATGTAGCTGCTGCGCGGATCAGCCAGGAACCGGATCACCTCGGCGACCTCGGTGGGCGATCCGCGTCGTTGCATCGGGATGCTGCGCACGTAGCTGTCCACGTCGTCGGACGCGAAGTCCGGCACCGCGGTGATCTCGGTCTCGATGCTGCCGGGGCACACGTCGTTCACGCGGATTCCTTTGTCGGCGAGTTCGATCGCCGCGACCCGGGTCAGCGCCCGCACACCGAACTTCGACGCTCCATAGGCGCCGAGTTCCGCGGTGGCGAGCACGCCGCGCAGCGAGGAGATGTTCACCACCGCGCCGCCGGGCCGCATGTGTCGGGCCGCGGCGCGCACGCCGAGGAACGTCCCGACCAGATTGAGTTCGAGCATGTGCCGGAAGCCGTCGAGTGTGGTCTCGGCGAGCGGCGCCTTGATGGCTGCGCCCGCCGAGTTGACGAGGATCTGCAACGGCGCCCCGTCGGCCGCCATATCGGCCACGACGGCTTCCCAGGCGTCCTCGTCGCGGACGTCGAGCACCCGGAAGCGTTCGGCGGCACCGTACTCCGCGGCCGATGCGACCCCGGTCACCGAGTCGACGTCCGTCGGGTAGACGCGGGCCCCGTGCTGGGCGAGCAGCGCCGCCGTCGCCGCGCCGATACCCTTCGCGGCACCGGTGACGAGGACACCCGCGCCGTGGAAGTCGTCGGCCGAGGTCACGGCTGGAACTCCTTGGCCCAGTCCTGTGAGTACTCACGGACCTTGTCCGGAGTGAGGTCGGCCGTCTGGGGCAGCGCGATGTCCTGGGCGCGGGCGACGGCGCCGGGGATGTCGGGGAGCACGGCGGCGTACCCGGAGTTGAGCGCCACCTGTCCCTCTCGACTGATCATGAAGTCGACGAGCACCTGCGCCGCGTTGGGGTGCGGTGCGACCGACAGCGCCTGGGTGTACCACGGTGTGCCCCAGGGCGTTTCCGGGAGACTCCAGTTGACGGGGGCCCCGGCCTCGACCTCGGTGACGAGGGGTTGCACGGACGGTGTCACCGAGATCTCACCCGAGGTGAGTGCCTGCGCCACGCCCAGCGCGCTCGGGTACACCCGCGGCTGGAGTTCGGCGATCTGCTGCCAGTAGTCCTCGCCGTAGGTCCTCGCGTAGTAGCGGTACATGTCGACATACGACGCGATTCCGGTCGGGTTGACGACGCCGATCTTGCCCCGGTACGCGGGATCGATGATGTCCTGCGGTGACTTCAGACCACCGGGGACGGCATTCGTGTTCCACCCCAGGCCGAACACGGCGGCGCTGGTGAGTGCGAACTTGTCGGCGATCACGCTCTTGTCGCGGTCGTAGTCGGGCGCGTCGAGGGCCGGACCCACGAGATCGGTGGAGTAGGTACCCGATTCGGCGGCGGTGTCGATCCACGCCGCGTCGGTGAGCATGTGAACGTCGGCGATGCCCTTACCGGTCTTGTTCTCCGTCTCGACCTTCGGGTTGATGTCCGGGTCGGTACCGCGGACGAACTCGAGGGTGATCTCGGGGTACTTCTGCGTGAAGGCGGTCTTGAGCGCTTCGAGGTTCGCCGGCTTCTGGCTCGAGTACAGCATGACGCTGCCCTCTTCCTTGGCCGCCGCGACGACGTCCTCCCAGGTTCCGTCGACGGGTCCACTCGAGCCGGAGCCACCCCCACCACAGGCCGCGAGCACGGTGGCCGCCGCCGCGGCGATGGCCACCGCCGTCATTCTCTTCAGGCTCTTCATCTCTCACATACCTTTCGTGCGGCCGTCGGCCGTGGAATCGGTGGTGGCTCGCCGACCGGCGATCTGGTTCAGCAGATCGGCGAGCTGTTCGGGGATCGACACCATCGCCATGTGCCCGGAGTCGAGGTGCGCGACGTCGCCGCCGACAAGGGCGGCCGACCGTTCTTGGAGATCAGGTGTGTAGCAGTGGTCGTCGGTCAGGCGGATGTAGGTGCGGGCGACCGGCGCGGTCAGGCCACCGAGGTCGACGGGCTCCTCGAGCAGCGCCGCCGAGTCGTCGACGACCTGCTCGGCGGTCCACGCCGTCTGGGACGCATCCATGTCGTTGCAGAGCATCGCCTCTACCGCGGCCCGGTCCTGGTGATAGATGCCGTCACCGATGGATGCCCGAACCGCTTCTCGGACGCCCGGATCGATCTGATCGAGAACGCGGGTGCCATCCGGCGGAACGACGGCCGAGAGGAAGACGACCGCTCGCAGCCGTGGCGCGAGGACCGGCATGACCCTGGGCACCGACACACCGGCGAACGAATGCGCGACGAGGACGATCTCGTCGTCGAGCCCGGCGGTGTCGACGTCGTCCAGGATGGCCTGGGCGCAGTCGCCGAGGGTCACCCCGCGCAGGTCGATGTCAGCTCGCCGGCCGCGGCCGGGGAGATCGACGGCAACCGCCGGTCCGTCGAGTAACGGGACGAGGCGGTCCCAGCACGAACTCCCCATCCCCGCTCCATGAACCAGGACGACACTCATGTGAACCCCTCCGGACCGAACTGAACTGATCTCAGTTCTGCAATTTAGTGAGATATGCAAGTGATGTCAATCACTAACGTGTTCGAGTCTGTGACCAGGACACCCGCCGAGAACGCGAGGTGCCCCGCGCCCACACGACGGCGGACACGGGGCACTTCGACGGACAACTCAGCCGAACGAGACCTCGGGAGTACGCGCGATGAGCAACCGACGCACCGAGCCGGCGGCGTCGACCTGTGCGATGGCGGAGAACGATGCCTCGAAGGCGCCATTCCTCGTCGTGCGGCCGAGCACCATCTCGTGACCGGCCTCGGTCACGCCGACATCGATGTTGTGGACCAGCGTGCTCTTCTCCCGCTGTGCGAGGTAGCCGACGAGGCCGGCCCGGTCCCCGACGAATTCGGCGGACTCCCCGCCCCCCTTGGAGAACTGCACGGACATCACGAAGTCGTCGGCGATCATGCCGAGCACGCGGTCCGGGTCATCGGAATCCATGTACTCGAACCAGCGGGCGAGAGTCGGGGTCGGGGCGGTGGTCATCGTTCCTCCTGCTCATCGGGAATCAGGGCAAAGTCCGGACTGAAGGTCACCTGATAGCGGGCGACGAGTCCGTCGCCGTCCAGATGCATGACACCCACGAAGAAACCCGTTGTGAGGCTGCCGTTCTCGGTCACCTTGCCCTGGGCGAACTCGAGATCGCGGTCACCCGCGGTCCGCTGCACGACGTGCTTGCGGTTGACCGGTGGCCGATTGCGCAGATACTCGAGCATGCGGTCGCGGCCACGGCCGCGGTTCTCGCCACCGGGCAGGACCATCGTGAACTCGACGTCGGCGGCGAGCAGGGCCATCGCATCCTCCAGCCGCCCGCTGTCGACCGTGGCGTAGTACTTTTCGATCACAGTCATAAAGTGAACTTAGTTCAGTAGGCTTTCCGGTGTCGAGTGTTGACTTCCACCCTGCTCGGCCGATAAAACTGAAGTGAATCCAGTTCAACTTGCTCGTCCGTCAAGGAGAAACTCAATGATCGACACCGACCACATCATCCTCGAGAAGGACGGTCCCGTCGCCCGCGTGTGGCTGAACCGCCCGCACAAGAAGAACGCCGTAACCCCGGAGCTGCTGCACCGTCTCGACGAGATCATCGTCGAGGTCGACAACGACCCTGATCTGCTCGTACTCGTCCTGCGCGGCAAGGGAAACCAGTTCTGCTCCGGATTCGACCTCGACATCCTGCTCAGCGACTTCGTCGGCACCACCAACGCCATGGACGTCGCCGTGCTCTCGGCCAAGGTGTGCGACCGCCTGTACTCGATGAACACCCCGTCGGTCGCGGTCCTCGAGGACTACGTCACCGCCGGCGGTTTCGAGCTGATGATCTCGTGCGACTTCGCCATCGCCGCCGACGACGCCCGGATCGGCGACTTCCACATCCGCCGTGCGCTGTTCGGCGGCGCAGGCCCGATCTACCGCCTCCCCCGCATGATCGGCATCCGTAAGACCAAGGAGCTCATGCTCACCGGCAAGCTGCTGTCGGGCAAAGAGGCGACCGACTGGAACCTGATCAACGCCTCGGCGCCGGCTGCCGAGCTCGACCAGCTCGAGGCCGACTTCATCGCGCCACTCATCGACAAGAGCCCGTTCGCGATGAAGCTCACCAAGATGACCATCGACCGTGGTCTCGACGCCGACATCCAGTCGCTCATGGTCATGGAGCACCTCGCGGTCGGCAACGCGCTGCAGTCCGAGGACGCCAAGGAAGGCGTCAACGCGTTCCTGAACAAGCGTGAGCCGAAGTGGGTCGGTCGCTGACCGGTTCGGCCGACTGATTTCTCGAGACGGAACGGATGGGAGGGACATGACGGAGAACGATCGCGTACTCATGGGTTCCGAGTGCAGTACCTGCGGCACAGTCGGTTTCCCGGCCACCGCGCACTGCGCGCGGTGCGCGACCGCGACGGCGGCGCCCCGGGCACTGAGTACCCAGGGCACGGTGTGGACCTACACGGTCCAGCGGTTCGCACCGAAGTCGCCTCCGTATGTCCCCCCACCCGAGGGCTTCTCGCCCTTCGCGATGGGTTATGTCGAACTGCCCGAGGGCATTCGCGTCGCGGGCATCCTCGACTGTGAGACCTTCGACGGACTCATGGGTGCCCCTGCCGTTCTCATCGCCACCGAACCCGTACCCCGTTTCGCCGTTCACGCGGACGAATCGGCTGACGCGACGATCCAGGAAGGGGAGACCCGATGAGCGACGTGAACATCATCGGCGCCGGGCTGTCGAAGTTCGGACGCCAGCCCGGGACGAGTGGCCGGCAGATGGCCGTCACCGCCATCGGAACCGCCCTCGACGACGCCGGGATCTCCTGGCCCGACGTCCAGGTCGCCTTCGGCGGCAGCGACGGAGCCGGTTTGGCCGACACCCTCGTCGCCGAACTCGGTTTCACGGGAATTCCGTTCACCAACGTCAAGAACGGTTGCGCCACCGGCGGGAGCGCCTTGGTGTCTGCCGTGAACGCGATCCGGTCCGGCGCGGCCGACATCGCACTGGCGGTCGGTTTCGACAAACACCCACGCGGCGCGTTCGATCCGATGCCCGCGGAATGGGGCCTCGACGACGGTTACGGCGACGCGGGCCTGATGGTCACCACGCAGTTCTTCGGCTCGAAGATCGCACGCTACATGGGCATATACGGCATCACCCCGCCCACGCTGGCGAAGGTCGCCGAAAAGGCCTACCGCAACGGCGCACTCAACCCCAACGCGTGGCGGCGGGAGCCGATGACCGCCGACGAGATCGCCGGTGCCGCGATGGTCAACGATCCACTCACGCGATACATGTTCTGCTCCCCGGGTGAGGGTGGCGCGGCGGTCGTCGTCGCGAGCGCCGAGGCCACCCGCCGCCTGGGCGCCCGTGGCGTGCAGGTCCGCGCGATCAGCCATCGGACACGACGCTTCGGATCGTTCGAGGTCTTCAGCCCGGCCGTGCAGGGCACGGGCGAACCGGTCAGCGTCACCGCCGATGCCGCGACCGCCGCCTTCGAACAGGCCGGCATCGCTCCCGGCGACGTCGATGTCGCGCAACTCCAGGACACCGAGAGCGGTGCCGAGATCATGCACATGGCCGAGTGCGGCTTTTGTGAACATGGTGCGCAGGAGCAGTGGATCACCGAGGGGCGCACCGAGATCGGGGGTGCCTTCCCGGTGAACACCGATGGCGGTTGTATCGCCAACGGTGAACCGATCGGCGCGTCGGGATTGCGTCAGATCCACGAGATCGTCACTCAGCTCCGCGGCGACGGCGGCGACCGTCAGGTACCCGGAGCGCCGAAGGTGGGTTTCACCCACGTCTACGGGGCACCGGGCATCAGTGCCTGCACTGTGCTCACCGTCTGAACCACAGCACTCGCGATCGGATCGAGATGACCACCACCCTCCCCGACCTGGCCACCTTCACCGCCGAGGCCCGGACGTGGCTGCGCACCGTCGCCTCGCCGACCACCGACACCGGGTGGGGCGAGGGCAGCGACTCCGTCGCGGTCTTCGAGAACTGGACCACAGCGGAGGAACGAGCGCACACCGACGCGGTCGCGGCCTACGAGAAGGCGAAGTTCGACGCCGGATGGGGCGCGCTGACCTGGCCCGAGACATTCGGCGGCCAGAACCTGCCGGTCGCCCACGAGCTCGCCTTCCGCGCCGTCGAGGAGGAGTTCGATGTCCCGCGTCGGACCGAGATGTTCTCGGTCACCCAACAACTCGTCGCCCCCACGATCGCGCAGTGGGGAACCACCGACCAGCAGGACCGTTTCGTCCGGGCGATGCTCCGCACGGATCTGATAGCGTGCCAGCTCTTCTCCGAGACCGAGGCCGGTTCGGACCTGGCGGCGGTCCGCACCCGGGCGGTCGCACGCGACGGCACCTGGGTTCTGAACGGACACAAGGTCTGGACCTCCGGAGCACGCGTCGCCGATTACGGGGTGGCCGTCTGCCGCACCGATCCGGCCGCCCCCAAGCACAAGGGACTGACCGTCTTTCTCGTTCCGATGGACGCACCCGGGGTCACCGTCCGGCCCATCAGGCAGATGACCGGCGGTACGTCGTTCAACGAGGTCTACCTGGAGGACGTGCGACTCACCGACGAGCACCGACTGGGGCCGATCGGTTCGGGTTGGCCGGTTGCCCTGACCGTCCTGGCCGCCGAGCGACTCGACGGTGCCGGTCTCGGTCTCGCCAACGCCGATCGGGCCGTCGAACTGGCCCGGCAGCTCGGCCGGCCTCTGACCGACTTCGAAGCAGACCGGGTCGCCGACCTCGTCACCCGGGGATTCGTCCAGCGCATCGCGGGCATGCGCGTCGCGCAGACAATGGTGAGTGGGGCCGAACCGGGTCCCGAGGCGTCGATGGGCAAGCTCCTCGCCACCGACACCATGGCACGTACCTCTGAGGTGGTCCGGTTACTACTCGGACCCGAACTGGTCGCCGATCACGGCGGATGGGGTCGATATGCATGGACCGAGCACGTACTCGGCGCGCCCGGTTATCGCATCGCCGGCGGTACCGACGAGATCCAGCACAACATCATCGCCGAGCGCGTGCTCGGACTCCCGAAGGAACCGCGACTGTGACCCTCTACACGACTACCTCTCTGGAACAGCGCGTCTCGACCCGACTGCGGACGGCACACGGACTGGCCGTGACGTCGTTCGCCACCCTGCCCGGCGGTCACTCCGGCCTCACCTACCGGGTGGAGACCGACGGCGGCAACTTCGTCGTCAAGGCGGTACCCGAGGGACAGCGGTCGGTGGGCCGCCACGACATGATGCGGCAGGCCGCCATCCTGGCCGCGCTCGCCGACACCGACGTACCGGTGCCGAAGGTCCTGCAGATCGACCGCGACGAGCCGGCCTGGTTCGCCATGGAACTCGTGGCCGGCGAGTCATTGGAACCGGTTCTCGACGACCCGCCGGTGCTCCCCGATCTCGCTGCCGCCCGGATGTTGCGGGCTGCGGAGATCCTGCCCCGACTGCACGCCGTGGATTACCGACGCATCCCCGACACCGGTGATGTCCTCTCTCCCGCAGACGAACTCGAGCGCTGGGCTCGCACGCTGCGCGCGGTGCCGGCCGAACTGGTCGACGGCGGCGAGGAACTGCTCGCACTGCTGACCCGGTGCATCCCGAAGGCGATCGATCCGGTTCTGGTCCACGGCGACTACCGCCTGGGCAACATCATCTCGGCCGGCCCCGAACCGGTCGCCCTCATCGACTGGGAGATCTGGAGCATCGGAGACCCCCGCGTCGAACTCGGATGGTTCCTCGTCTTCGCCGACGGGGCCAACTTCCCGGGTGTGGGACGCGAGGTCGCCGGCCTCCCCTCCGCCGGCGACCTCGTGGCCGCCTACACACGGGACGCCGGAGTCGAGCTGCCCGATCTGACCTGGTTCGACGCCCTGGGCCGTCTCAAGATGGCGGCGATCATGGGCCACAACCTCCGTCGACATCGGGAGGGGCGCCATCACGATCCAGATCAGGAGAAGCTGCCGGACACCATTTCCCGTCTCATCGAGACCGGCACCGAACTGATCCCCCGACAGCGTTGATCCCCAGCCGATGACACCGATCTCCTGACCGGATTCGTCCGGCATCACCGACCACCCAGCCTGGAGGCTTCACCGTGGACTTCTCCTACTCCGAACGGACCCGCGAGCTCGCCGCACAGCTCGAGGAGTTCATGACCGACCACGTCTATCCCGCCGAGCGGGTGTACGACGAGCAGATCGCCGAGAACTACAACCCGCACGAACAGCCACAGATCATGCGCGACCTGCAGAAGCTCGCCCGCGATCGCGGCCTGTGGAACCTCTTCATGACCCACGACGGACTGGGCGCCGGGCTGACGAACCTCGAGTACGCACCGCTCGCCGAGATCGTCGGCCGGTCCATCATCGGCAACGAGGCGATCAACTGCTCCGCGCCCGACACCGGCAACATGGAGATCCTCGCCATGTACGGCACCAAGGCGCAGAAGCAGCAGTGGTTGAAGCCGTTGCTGGACTGCGAGATCCGGTCTGCCTTCGCGATGACCGAACCGGCCGTCGCATCGTCGGACGCAACGAACATCACGTCCACGATCGCGCGCGACGGTGACGACTACGTCCTCAACGGCCGGAAGTGGTACACCTCAGGCGTTCTCGACCCCGACTGCAAGCTCATCATCTTCATGGGCAAGTCCGATCCCACGGGTCCCACTTACCGTCAGCAGAGCATGATCCTGGTGCCGTTCGACACCCCGGGTATCGAGGTGCTCCGCGATCTGCCGATGTTCGGTTTCACCGACCGCCTCGGTCACGGCGAGGTGCAATTCACCGACGTGCGCGTGCCGGCCGAGAACATGCTCGGCGCGGAGGGCGACGGGTTCGCCATCGCCCAGGGGCGTCTCGGCCCGGGCCGCATGCATTATGCGATGCGAGCGGTCGGCATGGCTGAGCGGGCGCTCGACATGATGTGCAAGCGTTCGCTGGAGCGGCACGCGTTCGGAGGACCGCTCGCCCACCGCGGGGTCGTCCGGGAGTGGATCGCGCGCAGCAGGATCGAGATCGATCAGATCCGGCTGCAGGTCCTGTACTCGTCGTGGCTGATGGACACCCAGGGCAACGCCGCCGCAAGGTCCGAGGTCGCCGCGATCAAGGTCTCCGCCATGGAGGTCGCGCACCGCGTCGTCGACCGCGCCGTGCAGACCTTCGGCGCCGCCGGGGTCAGCAACGACACCGTCCTCGCCCGTCTCCACGCGATCACGCGTGCCCTGCAGATCGCCGACGGCCCCAACGAGGTCCATCTCCGCACCATCGCCCGACTGGAGGTCAAGAAGCACTCATGAGTACCGATCTCACCGGGAAGGTCGCCCTCGTCACCGGCGCGAGTCGCGGACTCGGGCTCGCGATCGCCCGCGGCCTCAAAGAGGCCGGCGCGACCGTGATCGTGTCCAGCCGCAAGCCCGACGCCTGCGCCGACGCCGTCGACGCTCTCGAGGACGTCCCCGGACAGGCCCACTCCCTCGCCTTGCACGTCGGTCGTTGGGACGAGCTCGAGCCCGCCGTCGACGGCATCATCGAACGTCACGGCAGCCTGGACATCCTCGTCAACAACGCCGGGATCGCCCCGCTCGCCGACAACCTGGTGTCGGTTTCGGAATCGCTGTGGGACAAGACCATCGAGGTGAACGTGAAGGGGCCGTTCCGACTGATGGCCGTCGCGGGCGATCGGATGCGCGCCGCGGGAGGCGGTTCGATCATCAACATCTCGAGTATCGGTGCCGTCCGGCCCAGTCCCGCGGAGGCGATGTACGCCGCGGCGAAGAACGGACTGAACGCCCTGACCCAGGCCTTCGCCCAGGAGTACGCGCCGACCGTCCGCGTGAACTGTGTCATGCCGGGCAGTTTCGCGACGGACATGGCCGAGAACTGGGATGACGAGTTCATCGGGCTCGTCACCGACCGTCTGCCTGCCGGCCGGCTGGGACGGCCGGAGGAGATCGCGGGACTCGTCACGCACCTCGCGAGCGACGACGCCGGTTACACCACCGGCGCACTCATCCCGGTCGACGGCGGCCGCACCGCGGTCTACTGAGGAGGCCACAGTGACCACCACGACCACCACTGAACACGCTCTGTCGGACCTGTTCGGACTCGCCGGGCGCACCGCGATCGTCACCGGCGCGTCCTCCGGACTGGGCCTGGGCTTCGCCACGACGCTGGCGTCCGCCGGCGCAACAGTTTTCGCGGCCGCGCGTCGCCTCGATCGGCTCGAACAACTCGCAGAGAAGTACCCGGCGATCGTCCCTGTCCGGTGTGACGTCACCGACGATGCGAGTCGCCGCAAGCTCGTCGACGAGGCCTTCCTCGCCACCGGGCGGGCCGACGTGCTGGTGAACAATGCCGGGATGGCCGGTCCGCCCGACGCCGAACAGGAGACGCCGGAGGGGTTCTCGGCGATTCTCGATCTGAATCTGCTGGCCGGTTTCCACCTCTCGACGTATCTCGTCGGCCGGCTCGACGAGGACGCCACGACGTCGATCATCAACATCGCGTCGGTCATCGGCCTGGTCTCGACGGCCCCGATCGGTGGCGCCTCCTATGCCGCGTCGAAGGCCGGGACCCTGGGCATGACACGCGAGCTGGCGGGGCAGTGGGGCCGGCGCGGCATCCGTGTCAACTCCGTCGTGCCCGGCTGGTTCGACACCGAGATGACCGACGGATTGTTCACCAACGACAAGTCGGCCGGGTGGGTCCGGCGCAACACGATGTTGGGACGCGGTGGTCGCGACGGTGAGGTCGACGGGGCGGTCCTGTTCTTGGCGTCCGACGCCGCCTCGTATGTCACCGGCCAGACCCTCGTGGTCGACGGCGGCTGGACGGCCCGATGACGGCAACCCGGATCGGCTCGGGCCCGAGAGGTCGAAGAGTTACGTTGGAGATGTTCGGAGGTGAGGTGAGATGAGGACACTGGCAACAGAACTGATCGATCGTGCCGCCACGGCGCCGGACCAGGTCGCGGTCATCGACCGGTTCGGGGAGCACCGGCTCGGCGACGTGGTCGACACCGCCCGGGCGATCGCCGATGCGCTCGCCACGCACGACGCGGCCGCACCCACCGTGATCGTCCAGGCCGACAACACCTGGCACACGCTGGCCTGCGCGGTCGGCGTCGGTCTTCGTGGCGGTCTCGTCGCCGTGTTCAGTCCACATGCCACGGCGTCGGAGTTCGACCTCGCGGTGGAGGACATCGCCCCCGACGTCGTCATCGCCGACGACGATGTGCTGGCGCACTGGGGTGCCGACGACGGACGTTTCGGTTCCCGACTCGCCGCTGGGTCGCATCGCACGGTACTGGCTCGACCGGACTTCGGTCCCATCGCTCGCTGGTCGGGCGGCACCGCCATCGCGATGACTTCCGGTTCCACCGGACGGCCGAAATGCGTAGTGCAGTCCGAGGAGGCGATTCGGTACGCGGCCCAGAGCACCATCGACGCAGTCGGTCTCCGTGCCGGCGACGCGATCGGTGCCTTCGTGCCGCTCTCCTCGGTCGCGGCCTTCTGCTTCGGTATGTACCTTCCCGCGTTCCTGGGCGGCACGATGGTCTGTATCGATCGGTGGACACCGGCGGGTGCGCTGACCGCCATGCGCGACCACGAGGTCGCCTGGACCATGCTCGTTCCCACGATGGCACTCCAGTTGTCCATCGCCGATGGTTCCGACACTCCCCTCACGGCGCTGCGGGCCATGACCGTCGGGGGCGGACCCATGAACGTCCGCGCACTGTCCGAGGCCGAGGAGACACTGGGCACGACGTTCCTCCGCGTGTTCGGGATGTCGGAGTGCCTCGGGCACACCACACCACTCCCCTCCGACCCTCGCGAACGCCGGCTCGGCAAGGACGGCAAGCCATTTCCCGGTACCGTGGTCCGCGCCGTCGACGCATCCGGCGCCACCCTGCCCGCCGGGGAGATCGGCGATGCACAGGTTCGCGGACCGTCGTTGTTCGTCGGCTACGCCCGGGACGGGAAGCCGCACCCGCCGGAGCTGACCGCGGACGGATTCCTGCCGACGGGCGACCTCGTGGAGGTCTCCGACGACGGTTTCATCCAGGTCATGGGACGCCAGAAGCAGATCATCATCCGCGGTGGGCGCAACATCGACATCAACGAGGTCGAGAGCGCCATCGCCGGCATCCCGGGTGTCGTACAGGTCTGCGTCGTACCCGTACCCGATGACATGCTCGGTGAACGCGCCGCGGCCCTCGTCGTGGCAGGCGGAGCCGAGATGACCCTGGCGGCGGTCACCGACGAGCTCGACCGATCCGGTTTCCCCAAGTTCAAATGGCCCGAGTACGTGTTCGCCGTCGAGGACCTTCCCCAGAATCGAGTCGGCAAACTCTCGCGGCCCGACGCCATCGCGCTTGCCACCCGGCTCGCCGGCCAGGCCGTGTGAAAATCTTCAAGAGGAGCAACAATGTTCAACCTCATGGTGCTGGCATCGCGCCCCAGCGACTGGACCCACGACCAGTTCATCGAGTGGTGGCGCGACGAGCACGCCGACGTCACCTACCCGTTGCCGGGTCTGCTCCGATGGCAGCACACGGAGATCGTGGAGGGTATCGACGAGAAGTCGTCGGGATGGGACGGATTGTCGGTGCTGAGCTTCGAGTCGCGAGAAGCACTCGACGCCGCACTCGCGAGCCCTGAGTGGAAGGCGGCCGTCGCCCACGTCGGCAGCATGCGCGGGCGTCGGATGATCTGGTACGGCGACGAGATGACCATGGTGCCGCTGACCGAACCGACGTCGTGACCGTCGGGAGTTCCTCGACGACGTGGCTCGAGGCGGGATGCCACCCCGTTGTCGATGGCGTTCACCGGATCCCGCTGGCTCTACCGCAGGACGGCCTGCGAGCGGTCAACATCTATGTGCTCGAGACAGATTCGGGTATCGCGCTCATCGACGGCGGCTGGCACCGGCCGGACACCCACCGCGAACTCACCGAAGCACTGTCCGTCATCGGGCGTACACCCGACGAGATCCACGACGTCTTCGTGACCCACATCCATCGCGACCACTACACCTTCGCGGTGGAGCTACGTCGACGACACGGATGTCGTGTCCACCTCGGGGCGGCCGAGGCCCCGGGCCTGGCCGAGATCGCCCGCGTCGACAGCAACGTCCCGACGTCGTCCCTGCGTGAGGTCCGGCGGGCCGGTGCTCTCGAGCTTGCCGACACCGTCCACGCGATGACGATCGACGAACCGTTCTCCATCGCGGACTGGGAGCAGCCCGACAGTTGGCTCGAGCCAGGGCTCCTCCCTCTTCCCGGCCGACGTGTCGAAGCGGTTCACACGCCCGGCCATACCAAGGGACACATCGTCTTCCACGATCACGATCACCGGCTGTCGTTCACCGGCGATCACATCCTGCCGACCATCACGCCCTCGATCGGTTTCGAGCTCGGCGACTGGGAGATGCCACTCGCGAAGTTCCTCCGGTCTCTCGAACTGCTCGTCGACGATCGCGATCACACCATCGCGCCCGCGCATGGCGCCGTGGGTGGCCAGATCCGCGCTCGCGCAGAGGTTCTCCTCGCACACCATGAGCACCGGTTCACCCAGATCGTCGATCTGCTCGCGGGTCACGGACGACCACTACCGGGACATGCGGTGGCACAGCGTCTGCCGTGGACTCGACACAATCGCCCCTTCGGCGCACTGGACACGTTCAATCAACTGATCGCCGTATGCGAGACGATGGCGCACCTCGATGTACTGGTGGACCGCGAGGTGGTACGCGTCGATGCTCGCGACGGAGTGGAGCACTTCGGCGTCCGCGGCTCCCACCGCAGCGAAACCCCGACCCCGCTCTGACCGGACTCACGTCCGGCCGCCGCAGCTCACCGTAGGAGAACGCAGGAGATCATGGCCAACCGACAGCTGTGTCTGGCACGCCGGCCGGAGGGCGCGCTGCGCGTCGACGACTTCGACATCGTCGAGACACCGGTGCGCACGCTCGCCGACGGCGAGGTCATGGTCCGCAACACCTGGCTGTCGATCGACCCGTCGCTACGCATCCGGCTGGAAGCCCAGACGCCGGACGGATATCTCCCGCCGTTGGCCATCGGTGAGCCGCTGGCGGGTCTCGCCCTCGGCGAGGTCGTCGAGTCCCGGTCCCCCGATTTCACGGTGGGCGATCTGGTCTCGCACACGCAGGGGTACCGCGACCTCGCGATCCTCGGTGGCGACGCCGGCACCCTCGGTGGGTACGGCGCCCCCACCCGGATCGAGCCGAGCGGCTTCCCCGACCACTGGTTCCTCGGTCCCCTCGGTAGTTCCGGCCTCACCGCCTACGTCGGCGTGACCGTGATCCTCGACGTGGAGGCCGACGACACGGTCTGGGTGTCCGCGGCCGCGGGGGCGGTCGGCAGTCTGGTCGCGCAGCTGGCACGGCAGCGCGGTGCCACCGTCATCGGATCGGCGGGCAGCCCGCCGAAGGTGGATCATCTGCTCTCCCAGCTCGGCCTCGACGCGGCGTTCGACCATCGCGCGCGGCCTCTCGCCGAGTCACTCGCCGAGGCTGCTCCCGCGGGCATCACCGCGTACTTCGACAGCGTCGGCGGCGCCCATCTGACCGCCGCGCTCGACGCGATGCGGGCCGGCGGCAGGATCGCCGTGTGCGGCGCCATCTCCGGTTACGACGCCGGGGACCCGGTTCCCGGCCCCCACAACCTGTTCCAGTTGGTGGCCAAGAGCATCCGCATGGAGGGCTACCGGGCCGGCTCGTTCAACCACCTCACCCCGGCGATGCAGGAGGAACTCGGCGATCATCTGTCCGCCGGACGGATACGGTTCGACGAGAAGGTCTTCGACGGCCTGGAGTCCGCCCCGGCAGCCATGATCGCGATGCTGCACGGCGATCACCTCGGCAAGACGCTCGTGACGCTCGACGAGAGGAACTGATCATGCGCGCCGTTCAGCTCGTCGAATGGGGAACGCCACCAGAGGTCCGGGAGATCGACGACCCCGAACCCATCGGCGCCGAATTGGTCCTGCGCGTCGACGCGGCGGGGCTGTGCCTGTCGGACATTCACGTGATGGACTCCGGCGCGGGCATTTTCGACTATCCGCTCCCACTCACCCTCGGCCACGAGACCGCCGGCACGGTCGTCGGGGCTGGGCCGTCCGCGGACTCGTCCTGGCTCGGCAGGCGCGTGGTGGTGCACGGCATCTGGGCCTGCCGGCGATGCCGCAATTGCCTTCGCGGACGGGAGAACTACTGTCTGCACCTGGCGCGGGTCCCGGGCGAGCCCCTACCGCGTATCGGAAATGGCCTGGGCCACCATGGTGGACTCGCCGAGAAGCTGCTCGTGCCGTCGGATGAGGTCCTCGTCCCGACCGGCGACCTCGACCCGGGGCTCGCCGCTCCCCTCGCCGACGCCGGATTGACGGCCTTCCACGCTATTCGGATGAACCTGGACGTCGTGGACGAGTCGACCGTCGCGGTCGTGATCGGCGTCGGCGGGCTCGGCCACATGGCCGTGCAGATCCTCTCGGCATTGGGCGTCTCCGCGGTGATCGCCGTCGATCAGCGTCCGGACGCGCAGGCCCTCGCGTCGACGCTGGGGTGTATCTCCGCCCACGCCTCGGTCGACGAGGCTCATCCGACTGTGCGCGGTCTCGGCGGCGCCGACCTCGTTCTCGACTTCGCCGGCGCACCATCGACGGTGGAGACTTCCCTGGAGCTCCTCGGACCCGGTGGGCGGCTCGTGGTGGTCGGCACGGCAGGCGGACGCGTACTCGTGGGCAAAGACCTCGGACTCGCCCAGGGATGGCAGGTGGGTGCACCGTTCTGGGGCACGCGATCGGACCTGTCGGCGGTGGTCGAGCTCGCCGCTGCCGGCCGTTTGTCCGCGGAGACGGTGGAATTCACGCTCGAGGATGCGCCGAGGGCTTACGAGCTGCTTCGGCGTGGGGAGGTCGCCGGGCGGGCCGTGGTGCGTCCGAACGGATGACCCTCTCGGGGCGCCTGCGGCCCGCGACTCCCCGCCCGTGACCGCTAGGCCGAAGCAGCGGTGTCGGCCGCGGCGAGACCAAAGACCAGGGCTGTCGCCAACCCGCCGCCGTAGGCGCGGTACCACAGACCGCCGGTGTCCGACCCGGCGGCGAGCAATCCGGGGATCGGATCACCGGACCCATCGGTCACGCGGGCGTTCTCGTCGATCCGGATGCCGACGAACGGGAAGGTGACCGCCGGGACGGTCTCGATGACGTAGTACGGCGGCTCGTCCAGCGGCATCGGGTCCAGCGCACGCGGGACCGATAGCGTGCCGTCGCGCACAGCCGTGTTGTACGACTCGATCTCGGCGGCGATGACCGCGCCGTCATAACCCCATTCCTCCGGGAGATACTGCAGTTCGTCGAGGGATTCCGCGACCCCGACGCGGCCGCCTCGCTTGCTCGCCAGCGCGAACTTGTCCGGTGCGATCGCACCTTCGACGTACGCCGTCGTCATCCAGTCGCGATGGACTCGCGCGTCGCCGATCAGCAGGCCGCGCGCCTCCGGTTGCGCGAGCAACTCCATCGTCGTCAGGTGGTCGGCGAGCGACTCGTCGGTGAACCGCTTGTTGTCGAGGTTGAACAGCAGCGCGTGCTCGCTGTAGTACAACGCCAGTTCGACGTAATCCGCGTCGGTGAACGTGATCTCGCTGGGGATGAGATGGCCGTAGAAGCCCGCGCCGGCGGTGCCGAAAGCCGCCCCGGCCGCGGCCGCGAGACGCAGCCCGCCGCCGCGGCTGTTCGGATTCGATCGAAGTGCGGTGTTTCGCGCCGATGGATGTAGGTGACGCGCACGCAGATCCGGGTCGGCCTGGAACCCGCCGGTGGCGATGAGCGTGTGCCTCGCCTCGATCTCGCGGGTCCACTCCCCGGGGCGCCGGACGACGGCACCGACGACCGCGCCCGCCGACATCAACAGTTCTTCGATGTCCGTGCCCAGGAGCATCTCGCCACCGTGGTCCGTCACGGTCCTCCGACACAGGTCGACGTAGTGGTTGGTGTCGAACCGATGACCGCGGCCGTAGCTCAGAATCCGCTGCGCGGGACCGACATCGGCGCCGAACTCGCGCAGCCAGTGGACGGCGGGACCGAAGCCGTCGACCAATCGCCGACGCAACACCGGGTCGCCATCCGGGTTCTGCTCGGCCATCACCTCGTGGTCGGGCATCGTCCACGCGTAACCCGCGTACCGGGCGGACCCGCCCACATCGTCGGCGACGTCGACCAGACACACAGACAGGCCCTGGGTCGCAGCCCTGGCCGCCGCGGTGCAACCAGCCATACCCGCGCCGATCACGAGAAGGTCGACGCCGTTGTCTGTCATGTCTTCTCCTCGCTCGGAAACCGTTCGCGGCTTCTGCCCATGTCCGCCCCTTGACTCGGCGCGTACCTGCCACCTTAACTGAGTTCACTTCACTATGTCCCGGAAAGGGGTGGATCGTGTCCGACGGCAAGGTCGCGCCGGAATTCCCCCTCGACGGGGTTCATCACTCTCACCGTCCGACATTCCTCGTTCTCGCGGTGGCTGTTTCGTCGATGGCGATGCTGCAGTCGGTGGTGATCCCGGTGCTACCGGCACTCCAGCGGGAGTTGGGCACCGACTCGGTCGGCATCACGTGGGTCCTCACGTCGTTCCTGCTGTCGGCATCGGTGTGCACCCCGATCATCGGACGGTGCGGGGACCTGTTCGGCCGCAAGAGAGTGTTCGTCTGGTGCCTCGTGGTCCTCGCGATCAGCACTGTGATGGCAGCATTCGCCACCACTCTGGCGGCCATGATCGTCTCGCGCGTGCTGCAGGGAGTCGCCGGCGGTCTGTTGCCCGCCGCGTTCGGCATCGTGCGCGACGTCTTCCCTCCGGCGCGTGTGGCAGGTGCAATCGGGTCCATCGCCGCACTGATCGCGGTCGGTTTCGGGATGGGGATCGTCATCGCGGGACCAATTGAGTCGACGTTCGGCGTCAGGTGGCTGTTCGGCCTGCCGTGTGTGGTGATCGCGCTGGCGGCGGTCTGCGCGGCAATCGTGGTCGCACCGGACAGCACACGCTCGTCGGACGCGCGGGTGAACTGGCCCGCCGCAGTCGTTCTCGCGGGTTGGCTCCTCACGCTGCTGGTCGCCATCAGCCGGGCGCCCACGATCGGGTGGGTGTCGTGGCAGTTCGCCGGGCTGGTCGCCATGGCGATTCTGCTCTTCGGACTGTGGCTCGCCGTCGAACTCCGAAGTGCGGTACCCCTCATCGACGTCCGGATCATGCGGGAGCCGACCGTGTGGGCGGGCAACCTGTCGTCCTTCCTGCTCGGGGTCGGGATGTTCGCCGCGTTCACGGCGTTGCCGCAGTTCCTCCAGGCTTCCCAGACGGACGGGTTCGGGTTCAGTGCGTCGAGCACGATCGCTGGACTGATGATCATGCCCATCTCGGCCGGGATGTTCGTGCTGGGACTGTTCGCCGGTCGCCTGACCCGACGATTCGGCGCCCGACTCCTGCTGATCAGCGGCTCCCTCGTCGCATCTGTCGGCTACCTGGCCCTCGCGGCCGCGCACACCGCTGCCGGCCTGATCTACGTCTGGTGCACAATCGTCGGTGTCGGACTGGGACTGGCGTTCTCCGCGGTCTCCAACCTGGTGATCGCCGCCGTTCCGCCGGACCAGACGGGCGCCGTCAGTGGGATGAATGTCAACATCCGAACAGTCGGCGGCGCGGTGGGTGCCGCACTCATGGCCAGCCTGGTCACCGTCGGTGGCGACGCCCCCGGCGCACCGTCGGACGTCGGATACACGCTCGGGTTCGTCATGATCGGTGTTGCCGTCGCCCTGTCCGCGGCGGCTGCGGCGGCTGCACCTTCTGCGTGACGAGGGGTCGGGCGCCCCCGTCTGCCGCTATGCTGAGCCGACGCCGGAGATGGGACTCGGATCGGATGAACGACGCCTCGGAAGCGCGGGACCGCCCCCGCTACACTCGCGACGAACTGGTCGCCGAACTCGGGCTGTCCGCCGATTTCGCCGAGAAGGCTTGGAATGCATTCGGTTTCGTGCGTCAGCCTTCCTCGGACAAGGTCTTCTCCGATCGCGACCTCGCCGCCCTGCGCATGTTCGCGTCCTCCTCGTCGGCGATGCCGGAGACCAGCCAGATCGCGATGGCCCGAGCCATCGGACAGACGATGTCCCGGCTGGCAGAGTGGGAAGCCGACCTGCTGCGTGACATCGTCGACGACCCCGCGGTGCCGTGGGACTTCGACCAGATGAGTCTCGCGCTCGGCCAGATCCAGCAACTCATCTGGCGTCGGCACATGGCGCAGGCGATCGAGCGTCACACCGATCACTCCGACGACGAGGAGATCGACCTGATCGTCGGCTTCGCCGACATCGTCGGTTATACAAGTCTTTCCCGGCGCATCGATCTGAATGACCTGGAGTCCCTGCTCGGCTCGTTCGAGGACGACACCTTCGACGTGGTCGTGGATCATGGTGGGCGCGTCATCAAGACCCTCGGCGACGCGGTCATGTTCACCTTCGACGACGCCCCCGCCGCGGCGAGTGCAGCACTGGAGATCCATCAGCTGTCCACGGACGACAGTCTTCCCCCGTTGCGGGTCGGCATGGCGCGAGGTTCCGTCCTCGCCCGACTCGGAGACGTCTTCGGCGAGCCGGTGAACATCGCCTCGCGTCTCGCCGGGTCGGCCCGTCCCGGAACCACACTCATCGACGACGCGATCGCCGACCAGCTCGGTGGTGACGACCGCTTCTACCTCAAATCGATGCCGACACTGCGCGTCCGGGGCTACAAGCATCTCAAGGCCCGCGTGCTCGAAGCCCACCGCGACGGGCCGCTCGGGGAGTGAGAGCCACCCGACGAACCTCGACCCGCAAGGCGCGGGTCAGAGCGAGCCGGGGCCCACGGCGCTGATCCGCACCTCGCTCGCCTTCACCACCAGGTAAACCGCGAGTCCGGTGACGAGCCCGAGGTCGGCGACCGCCGCCCAGGTGACCTCGGCCGCGACGAGTTGCTTCCCCACCTCGGCGGTCACCACGGCGTGGTCACCCCGGGGCGCGATGTCACGGACGCCGGCGGCCAGCGTGGTACGCGGACTACCGTGGGGCGCTTCGAGGTAGACGGCGACGGCCCGTGGCGAGAACGTGGCAGCGGCGCCCGCACCCGGTTGTGGCCCGTCGTCACCGGCGCTGCCGACGACCCGATTGCCTGACGGGTCGACGACGGCGTCGTCCGCGTCCAGGATGCCCACGAACAGGTTGAGCCCGGACAACGACGCCGCGAAACGACTTGTGGGACGTGTCAGAACATCGCGCGCGGAGCCGGATTCGACGACGCGGCCGCCCTCCAGGACCATGATGTCGTCGCACAGCCCGAGGGCGTCCACCGGGTCGTGGGTGACCATGATCGTCGTGCGGTCCCGGTCGGCGAGAAGAGTACGCAGCAGTGCTCGCAACCGGCTCGCGACGTCGACGTCGAGTGCACGGAAAGGCTCGTCCAACAGCAGTATTCGCGGTTGCGCGGCGAGGGCCCGAGCGATCGCGACGCGTTGTGCCTGCCCACCGGAGAGCTGGTGCGGCTTGCGGTCGGCGAGGTCGGCGACCTCGGTTGCCGACAGCCAGCGTTCCACTCGTTCCCGGATCTCCGACCTCGCCAGACGCTGCGCCGCAGGCGCGAACCCCACGTTGTCGGCGACCGTCAGATGCGGGAACAGGCGAGCATCCTGCGACAGCAGTGCGATTCCGCGCCGGCTCGGCGGCACGAACGTCGTGGTGTCGCTGAACACCTTGTCGCCAAGAGTGATCCGGCACCGGTCATCTCGGCGCAGCAGGCCGGCGACAACGCGCAACATCGTCGATTTGCCCGCCCCGTTGGGCCCGACGACCGCGGTGGTCGTGCCGGCGGCGAAACGGTGCTCGACGCGCAACGCGGGCACCGTGAGGTCGATGGACACCTCCAGATCCACTCCGGTCACAAGCCACCCCCGAGACGCGACCGGCGGCTGTGCACTCCCACGACGACGACCAACGACACGGCGACGAGGATGAGCGACAACGGGATCGCGGCCTGTGGGTCGTCGATGGCCGACACATAGATGGCCAGCGGCGCGGTCTGGGTCACCCCGGGCGCATTACCGGCGAACGTGATCGTCGCACCGAACTCCCCCAGCGCCCGCGCGAAAGCGAGTACCAGGCCCGCGACGAGAGACGGCAGGACCAACGGGAGGGTGACCCGCCACAGGGTCCGGGTCGGACCGGCACCCAGGGTCGCGGCGACCTCCTCGTATCGCGTCCCGACGACGCGCACCGCGCCCTCGACGCTGATCACGAGGAACGGCAGCGCCACGAAGGTCTGTGCGAGCACGACAGCCGTTGTCGTGAACGCGATGTCGAGGCCGGCCGCGTGCAGGCGCTCGCCGACGATCCCGAGCCGGCCGAAGGTGTACAGCAATGCGAGACCGCCGACCACGGGCGGTAACACCAAGGGCAGCAACACCAGTGCGCGGAGCACTCGGATGACCGGACCGTCGTGTCGCGCGAAGATCAGCGCCATCGGCACCCCGACGATCAGGCAGATGACGGTGCTGGCACCGGCGGTGATCAGCGACAATCGCAGTGCGTCGAGCGACGAGGGTGACGAGATCTGCTCGACGAAGGTGGCCCACGGCGAACGGAGTAGGAGCGCCAGCGGAGGGAGGACGATCAGTCCGACACCGATCAGTGCCAGGCCGTACGTCCACCCGGGCAACCCCGCGGGGTCGCGTCGTGAGCGGATGAACAAACTGATGGTCAAGGCGCTCCGAAGCCGGCCTCGCGCAGGATGCGTTGACCATCCGCGCCGCGGACGAGGTCGACGAATTGGTTGGCGAGGTCGGCATTCCGGGCCCCGGTGAGGGTCGCGATGGGATAGGAGTTCACGACGGCCGCGAAGGCCGGGTCGGTCACGGTGGCCACCTTGTCACCGGCCCCTCGGGCGTCGGTCACATAGACCACACCCGCGTCCGCCTGGCCGGTCGTCACCTTGGTCAACACCGCGCTCACCGACTGTTCCTCGGAGGCGGCGTCGACGGTGACACCGGTGTTGCGCTCGACGGTCTCGGTCGCGGCACCGCACGGCTGAGCCGACTGGCAGATGACCGCCGTCACGTCGGGCTTGTTCAGGTCGGCGAACGACGCGATGCCACGGGGATTGCCCGGCGCCGTAACGATCACGAGTGTGTTCGTGGCGAAGACCGCCGGGCCGACGGCGAGATCGCCGAGTTTGTCCATGTTCTTCTCGTCGGCACTCGCGAACACGTCGGCCGGCGCGCCCTGCTCGATCTGGTTGGCCAGCGTGGACGAACCGTCGAACGAGATGCGCACCGTGACCCCGTCGTGCTGTTGCTCGAACTCGTCGGCGATCGCGGTGAACGTCTTCTTCAGCGAGGCCGCCGCCGACACGTCGAGGGTCGTCGTGGCGGTGGATTCGGTGGAGTCGGTGTCCGTTCCGCCGGACGACGAGCACCCCGCCACGAGCAGCAGTCCGGTCGTCGCGACCGCGACGGCAAGCCTTCTCATCTGTTCTCCCGGTTGGTCTCGACGATCACGGTCGTCGCCTTGACGACGGCCGTGGCCACGACGCCGGGCCGCAGATCGAGTTCGCGAACGGCGTCCGCACTCATCAGCGACGTCACTTCGAACGGTCCGCACTGCAGGGTCACCTGGGCCATCACCACATCCGTGCGGACGTCGGTGACGAGCCCGGTGAACCGATTGCGAGCCGAGCGTCCGACCGATGCCCCGTCGTCCGGTGCCACCGCGCGCTCGCGGGCGAGGGCGGCGAGCCGCGCCCCGTCGACGGTGGCGACGGGTCCGTCGTCGGAGGCCTCCAAGACGCCGGTCGCGACCCAGCGCCGGACGGTGTCGTCACTGACGCCCAGCAGCGCGGCGGCGTCCCTGATTCGAATTGCGGTCACTGCAACACCGTACCCGCATCAGCGGAGATATGAGCGCTCTATCTCCGCGCGCGAGCAAACCAGCGACGTTGACCTCAACCGAACTTGAGGTTCTACGCTCGAATTCGATCCGGCCGTCGGATTCCTGGTGCCGATACCGATGAGTTCGGTGCGGGAGGACGGTCTGACCTCTCGACGATGACCACCACACCCCGAAGGTGCCCTGAATTGTTCCCCGACGTCACCCGAACGCCACGAAATTCGGTCGCGGCTGTCACACCCCATAGATACCGTGGAGAATCATGAGCTCAGTCACAGTTCCCGCCACCGCACCGGGAGAAGTCGCGACGTCCGACGTCGCCATCGAAGCCATCGACCTGGTGAAACGCTTCGGCGATTTCACGGCGGTCGACGGTGTGAGTTTCACCGTGCCGCGAGGCTCCGTGCTCGGCCTGCTCGGCCCCAACGGCGCGGGCAAGACCACCACCGTCCGCATGATGACCACGCTCTCACCACCCACGAGCGGCACGGCGCGCATCGCAGGCTACGACGTCCGCGAGCAACCCGGTATGGTCCGGCAGAACATGGGCCTGACCGGACAGGCCGCCACGGTCGACGAGATCCTGACGGGTCGCGAGAACCTGCGCATGATCGGCGGCCTTTACGGCATCGGACGCAAGACCCTCGCGCGACGATCCGACGAGCTCCTCGAGCAGTTCTCGCTCGCCGACGCCGGTGACAAACAGGTCAAGTCGTACTCCGGCGGCATGCGTCGTCGACTCGACCTCGCGGTCAGTCTGCTGGCCACGCCGCCGGTGCTCTTCCTCGACGAGCCGACAACCGGCCTCGACCCGCGCAGCCGCTCCGAACTCTGGGAGGTCCTGCGCGAACTCGTCGCAGACGGCACCACGTTGCTGCTCACGACGCAGTATCTCGAGGAAGCAGATCAGCTCGCCGACGACATCGTCGTCATCGACAAGGGCACGATCATCGCGCACGGCACGTCACTGCAACTCAAGGAGCAGGCGGGCTCGGCCAGCCTGGTGCTGACCGTTTCGCACGCCGACGATCTACCCGCCGCGGAGGCCCTGCTGCGCAAGAACGGTGCGGAGGTGTTCGTCGACGTGGCGGCCCGCCGGCTCACGACCGCCGCCGCCGGCCTGGGCGACCTGCCGCGCGTTGCGGCCTGGTTCGACGAGAGCGGCATCGCCGTCGACGACTTCGGGCTCTCCCGTCCGAGCCTCGACGACGTCTTCCTCTCGCTCACCGGCCACCGTGCGGAGGAGTCCAGCAACGCCGAGGACACCGACAACACCACCGACGAGGAGCGTTCCTGATGACGACCACGGCACACACCCACGCGGTGGTCGCGGACAAGCCGCGGATCCACCCGACCACGATCTGGCAACAGGCCTGGATCATGGTCAAGCGCAACATGATCCACACCAAGCGGATGCCGGAGATGCTCTCCGATGTCACCATCCAGCCGATCATGTTCGTGCTGCTGTTCGCCTACGTGTTCGGCGCGTCGATCCAGACCGACTCGGCGTCGTACAAAGAGTTCCTGCTCCCGGGCATCATGGGCCAGACGATCGTGTTCACCGCGTTCATCGTGTCCACCGGTATCACCGCCGACCTGGAGAAGGGCATCATCGACCGGTTCCGATCACTGCCCATCCAACGGTCGTCGGTGCTGATCGGACGCAGTATCGCGAGCCTGCTGCACAGCTCGATCGGCATCGTCGTCATGGCTGTGACCGGCTTGGCCATCGGCTGGCGGATCCGCGGCTCGTTCGGTGAGGCGGTCCTCGCGTTCGCGCTGCTCCTGCTGTTCGGCTTCGCGATGATCTGGTTCGGCATCCTCATCGGATCGTGGCTGCGGACCGTCGAGGCCGTCAACGGCTTCATGTTCTCGGTCCTGTTCCCGATCACGTTCCTGTCGAACGCGTTCGTCCCGACCGAACCGATGCCCACCTGGCTGCGGACGATCGCCGAATGGAATCCGATGTCGTCACTGGTCCAGTCGTTGCGTGTGCTGTGGGGCAACGGCCCGGCCTTCGGTTCGGACGCGGCGCTCCCCATGCAGTATCCGGTTGTGGCCACCCTGATCTGGACGGTTGCGCTGACGCTGATCTTCGGTCCGTTCGCGCTGCGCGCCTACAACAAACGAACCTCGGACTGACCCACCACCCGACCGGGGTTCGTCGACGCGACCCGCTCAGGCAGTCAACGTGATTGCCTGCAGCGGGTCGCTGTATATCGCGTCGAGCGATACCGCGCCGGCGGCCTGCTGCTGCACGGTCGCCCCCGAATGGGAGACGCGCACATCGCGTTTGGACACTATCGAGGTCTCCCGCACGGCACGAGCCACCGTGGGCAGTCCGGCCGCGTAGTCGGTGAAGGCCTGACCGCCCAGGATGATGTGGTCCGGGTTGAAGATGTCGGCGATGAGCCCGACTGTCCGTCCGAGCACCTCCGCGCGCTCTTCGAGCAGACGACGCGCCGTCACGTCACCGTTGCGCGCCAGAGCATGCACGTCCTCGACGTCGACCACCGAGAGACCAAGCGCCCGAGCTGCTTCCACGACACCGGTGTCGCTGACCGCGGGTTCCAGACGACCGGTCCGATTCGGATCGAGCAGAGTTGTCGAGCCTGTCGGGAAGTGCCCGATCACCGGCGGACCGGCGGTCGGGGTGTGCACGGTCCCGCCGACGCTGAAGGCGATGCCGAGCATCTCGCGCGCGTAGAAGTAGAGGAAGCTCGACTGCTGATCGTCGGGATTGAGTACGAGTTCGGCGGCGGCCATCGCCTCCACGTGGGACGCCACCGACACGGGCAGTCCGACGGCCTCGGCGATCGTCCGGCCGACCTGGGCACCCTCCCAGCCGAGCCGGGGGTGGTCGACGACACCGCCGTCGGCCACGCGTCCACCGAGCGCGACGCCCACCCACAGCACCCGCCGGCCCGTCCAGCGCTCGGCGAAACGCCGGGCGCTGACGCCGATGGCGGTGAGCGCTTCCTCCGGCGAGTCGGCGTGCGGGGTCGGGATCTGGATGGCACCGACGACGCGGTGCAGCAGGTCGTGGGTCGTGATCGCGGTGACCTTGTAGCCGATGTGGATGCCCAGCGTGAGGAACTCGGAGATGTTGACCTCGAAGGGCAACCGCGGCCGTCCGATGGCGCCCGACGGCGCGAGGTCGGCCCGTTCACGGATCAGGCCCGCCTTCAGCAGCGCGCTCACCTGACGATTGACCGTGGAGATGCTGAGCCCGGTGCGCTCGGCCGCGTCGTCGCGGAACAGCGGGCCGGACAGTCGGGCGGCCCGGAGGACGAGTGCCGCGGGTTTGGTCGACAACTCCAGGCGCGGCGTTGCGACGTGCACCCGCTGGTCCCCCTTCACTGGTCCGCGTCGGTCGGCGACCGGACCCGGGGTCCGAGTCGGCGGTACGGAAGTCAACGGTACGGGCTGGCGGGTGCCCAGAGGAGCGCGACGCACCGCGCGGGTGACCGGCTGACGCCGGACAGGAGAGGCGGGGGCGGTGCGCAGGGTGCGGGTGGAGAGTTCGGGCAGTGTGGCGGTCATGATCGTCCTCGTCGAAAGACTCCGCGGGTCGCGGGGCGGAAGCCGGAAGCTGGTGCTCTGAGAAGAGACTCGAGAAACGACGCCCCGGGGAGGAGATTGACTCGGCGGGGGTCGGTCAGCGCATTCGACGGCAACAACAGAGAACGCGTGCAAGCGGCAGACGACAACCCAGCGCGGTGGTCACATAGGTGACCTCCGTGAGGCTGTGGTCGGCACTTGTCATGCGGATCAAGCTAGCAACGCGACCCCGCACCGGCAAGCCCGTCCGGCCCTCGCTCATGGGCGTCGACGACCGGTCGCACACGCGTCCACCGGCGAGAATAGGCCCGTGGCGCGGCACGGACAGGGGTTGCACTCACCCTGATTCGAACCCGTTCGGCGTCCGGTGGTCCGACCTGCGGACCGAGGAGAAGCGGACCGTGGTCGGCTTGGCCACTCGGGTCGAGCCTGTCGGTGCACCCCGGTAGATTGTGAGCATGACCACAACCACTCCCGCGGCTGAGTCCGGCGCCGTGACCGACGCCGAGTTCCTCGAGGTCAGCGAGCCGTTCCGGCGCGAGATCATTGCGCACTGCTACCGGATGACCGGCTCCCATCACGACGCCGAGGACCTCGCCCAGGAGACCTTCCTCCGAGCATGGCGCGGCTACGCGAAGTTCGACCATCGGGCATCCGTGCGCACCTGGCTGCACAAGATCGCGACCAACACGTGCTTGACGGCTCTACAGAGTTCGCAGCGGCGGCCACTTCCCTCCGGCCTCGGCGGCGACGCCTTCGACCCCACGGACGACCTGTTGCAGAACCACGAGGTGCCCTGGCTCGAGCCGTACGCCGGCACCACCGACGAGATCGCGCCCGGCGACGACGCGGACCCCGCATACGTGGTCGGCGCCCGCGAATCGGTCCGACTCGCGTTCATCGCCGCACTGCAGCATCTGCCCGAGCGGCAACGGGCAGTCCTCATCCTGCGCGACGTGCTGCAGTGGCGCGCCGCCGAGGTCGCCGACACCATCGGTGTCACGACCGCCACCGTGAACAGCCTGCTGCAGCGGGCTCGTGAGCAGGTCAAGACCGCACGGCCGCAACAGGATTCGGCCGGAGACGGCGCCGCGGCGACACTCGACGACGATGCGAAGCGCGAACTCCTGGCACGCTATGTGTCGGCCTTCGAGCGCTACGACGTCGACGCCATGGTCGAACTGTTCACCGACAAAGCGATCTGGGAGATGCCGCCCTTCACCGGCTGGTACCAGGGCGCGGAGAACATCGGAACCCTCATCCGCCGCAATTGCCCGGCCGAGAAGGCCGGCGATCAGATCCTGTTGCCCACCACCGCCAACGGACAGCCCGCGTACGGGTTGTACATGCGCGAACCCGACGGCGTCCACCGTCCGTTCCAGCTCCAGGTGCTCGAGGTCGACGCCGCCACGCAGAAGGTCAGCCATGTCGTCGCCTTCTTCAGTGCCGACATGGAAGCCGACTTCGCGCGCTTCGGGCTCCCGGCGACTCCGTACGACGCACCGGCACGTTCCACGGCGAGCCCCTGGCACTGACCTCGGCCCGAGGGTCGTGCGGTCAGTCGACTGCGGTCTGCGGGATCTGCGACGGGTCCATCCACACGACCTCCCAGGCATGACCATCCGGGTCACAGAAGCTACGGCAGTACATGAAGCCCAGATCTTCCGCCGCTCGTAGTGCACTGCCGCCGCACCCGAGCGCCGCATCGGCGAGCCGGTCTGCGTGTGCTCGACTGTCCGCGGAGATCGCCAACAACGACTCGCGACCGGCCGCCGGATCGGCGACGGTCCCCGCCGCGTACCCCGCGAATCGTCGTCGCTGCATGAGCACGACCATCGCCGAGTCGTTGATCATCATGCAGGCACTCCCCGCGTCGCAGAAGATCTCGTCGAAGTGAAACCCGAGCGTGCCGAAGAACCGGCGCGACCGCGCAACGTCCACGACGGGCAGGTTGACGAACAGCATCGGCGTCACAGGCGCACTCCAGACATGTCGGGGGGTCAGGGATACTGACCGGCCCGGCGCCTCGAACTCATCGAAGCCGACATAGGGTGCAGGAATGGGTGTGATCTATCTGGTTCGTCATGGTCAGGCGAACGCATTGGCCTACGGCATCGCCGACGCCGCCGACGACCTCAGCAACGGACCCGGTGGTCTCACCACGGCAGGGGCGACGCAGGCCGCCCTGTCCGGTGGATTCCTCGCCGGACAGATCGACGCCTTCACCGCAGCCGCCAGCGGCGACCTCCCGAGACAGCAACAGACGCTGAGCGGCGTGCTCGGAGCGTTCGACACCGACCGACCCCAGCCACATGTCGACCCCGGCTGGAACGAATATTCGCTGCCCGCGCTGGTCGGTGAGGCCACGCCGGAGATGTACCGCGACGGCCGCAGCTACCAGGAACAGCTCGACAAGGGGCTCGCGGCGTGGATCGCGGCCGGCGAGCACGACGCAGCGCCCGCTCTCGACGGCGGTCCCGCCGAGAGCTACCCCCAGTTCAAGGCCCGGGTCTCCGATGCCGCCGCGCGTGCCACCGAACTCGCCGGATCGGGTCAGACGGTGCTCGTGGTGTCCTCGGCAGGCACCATCACGCAGTGGATCGCCCAACTATGGGGTATCCCCGACGACACCTGGCCGGCGATGGCCCGCACGATGGTCAACGCCTCGATCAGCAAACTGATCGTCGGCCGCAGCGGCGTCTCGGTGGTGTCGTTCAACGAGCACGGTCACCTGTCGGACCGCGACGGCGGGATCGCGACGTTCCGCTGACCCAATGCTCCCCAAACCAAGTGAGTGACAGAGCCACTGATCCCTGAGGTGCGAGCGAAGCGCCCCCTCTGCTCCCTGAGGTACGAGGAGCGATAGCCGCCGGGCCGAGCAAGCGACGAAGGAGCGCGTCGAGGTCGACGAGCCTCGAAGGGCCCGGTAACGCAGGGCTAGACCCTCGAGTCGGTGAAACCTACGCCCGGTGCAGGTTCTCTCCGGGGCGGGTGATGACGACATTCGGGAGCACCGCGAACCGCGACAGTTGCGTGATCGAGTGGGCGATCACCGCGATGTCACCGGCCGTGATCATCTCCTCGGCGGGAATGCGATCCTTGAGCCAGTCGGTCATGTCGGTGTTGACGTAACCCGGTGCGATCGTCGTGGCGCTGACACCTCCGCGCGACTCTTCCAGGTTGAACGTCTCGCACAACGAGATGAGCGCCGCCTTGGTCGCGCCGTAGGCGGACAGTTCCGGCTCCGGATAGACGCCCGTGATCGACGCCACGGCAATGACTTTCGCACTCCCATGAGCCTGTGCGGTCGCACGCAGCGCAGGCAGCGCCGACTGCAGCAGCACGTAGGGCGCGCGGACGTTGACCTCGTAGAGGCGGTCGAACCGCTTGACCGGGAGGTCCGCGATCATGCCCTTCGACCCCATGCCGGCATTGATGATCAACGCGTCGAACCGCCCGAACGCCCTCGCGTGGGCTGCACCCAGTGCGCTGATCGACTCCGCGTCGGTCATGTCCGCGGGCACGACCTCGACCCGCCCGGCGCCGCGCTCGAGAAGCTCGGCAGCCTTCTTCTCCAACGCCTCTCGGCCACGGGCACTGATGGTGAGGTCCCAGCCGTCGGCGGCGAACCGGTCGGCGATGGCCGCACCGATCCCCCTCGACGCCCCGGTCACCAGCGCGGACCGGTTCGTGCTCGACTCGCTCATGCGGTTACCCCCTCGACTGCGCGGACCCGCGCGATGTGTTCTGACGACGTCATGGCTCGATCAGCCGATGTGGCGCAATCCCTCGGCGATGAACGTCGCCGTGGACTCGCCCGCCTTCTCGGCGCCGTCCCCCGACGATGCACCCGAGAGCGCGCGGTAGGTGATGCCCTCGGCGATCACGCCGAGTTTCAGATTGGCCAAACCGAGGTAGAAATCCCAGTCACCGAGATCAGAACCGGTCGCCGTGGAGTATTTCTGAGCGATCTCATCCACCGATGCGTACCGGTCGCTGGTCCAGGCCGCGGAGAACCCGAGGACCTGATCGAAGGCGCCGATTCGGTACGCGCACATCAGCGCGACGTCGGTCAGCGGGTCGCCGAGGGTCGACATCTCCCAGTCGACGACCGCCGCGATGCGGGACGGGTCGTCGGCGTCCACGATCGTGTTGTCGATCCGGAAGTCGCCGTGCACCACGGACTCTCGTGCCTGTTCCGGTACGCGGTCGGTGAGCGCATCAACGAGTCGCTCGACATCGGGGAGCTCACGTGTCTTCACGTGTCCCCACTGGCGGGCCCACAATTTCACCTGACGCGCGGCGAAACCGGCCGGGCGCCCGAACTCTCCGAGACCGACCTCGCGGTAGTCCACGGCGTGCAGGTCGGCGAGGGTCTGCACGAGTGCATCGAGATTGCGGGCGACCTCGTCGTCGGAGTACGCATCAAGATCGTCAGCGGTCCGGACGACACGGCCGTCGACGAATTCCACGACGGTGCACGGCGCGCCGATCGTCGAACCGTCGGCATCGAACGCCACCGTGCGTGCAACCGGCACCGACGTCGACTGCAGCGCGCTGGTGACCGCCCACTCGCGCCCCATGTCGTGCGCAGACGGCGTGAGTCCACCGGTCGGTGGACGGCGAGCCACCCAGGTGGTCACACCGTCGGTGACCGTATACGTGAGATTGGACTTGCCGCCGCTGATGAGGTCGATCGAGAGTTCGCCCGCGGGTTCGACCCCGTTGTCGATCAGCAACCGGCGCAGTCGGTCCCGGTCCAGCGCAGCGTCCACGGCGGTCATCGGGCATCCGCCGATGCCTTGGCCTCCAGCGCCTGCTGGGCCTTCTTCGCGCGCCCGACGGCGCGACGGGCGATCGCCCACCGGTGGACCTCGGACGGGCCGTCGTAGATGCGGAACGGCCGGAGCTCCTGCGACAGACGCGCCAGGGGCAGGTCGGCAGAGACACCGAGTCCGCCGCACATCTGGATGCTGCGATCGGCGACTCGCGAATATGCTTCGGCGGCAAAAGTCTTGGCGATGGACGTCTCGTCGGAGGCGTGGTTGCCCAGATCGAGCTCGTGACATGCCTTGAGCAGCAGCGCGCGGGTCGCGGCCAGGTCGATCTCGTTGTCGGCGACCAGCTGCTGGATCATGCCCAGGTCTCCCAGACGCCCGCCGAATCCCTCACGGCGCGCCACATAATCGACGGCGACGTCCTGGCAGCGCTTTGCCGAACCGAGCCACCGCATCACGTGGGTCATGCGGGCAGGCCCGAGCCGGACCTGCGCGTACCGGTAACCCTCGTTCACCTCGCCGAGGATGTCCTCGTCGGGCACGAAGACGTCGGTGAAGCTCACCTCACAGTGACCGCCGATCATCGCCTTGTCGATGGTGTTGATGTGCCGGCCGACGGCCAGTCCGGGAGTGTCGGCGGGCGCGAGGAACATCGTCGCCCCGCCGCGGTCGCCGGGCGCACCCGAGGTCCGCGCCATGATGATGAAGAAGCCCGCGCCTTCGGCGCCGGTGATGAAGTGCTTCTCGCCGTTGATCTTCCAGCCACCGTCCACCCGCACGGCCTCGGTGCGGAGGGCATTCGGATCAGAGCCGGCACCGGGTGCGGGTTCGGTCATCGCGAAGGCCGAACGCACATCGCCCGCGGCGAGCGGCGCGAGGTACTTCTGCCGCTGCTCCTCGCTCGCGATGTGCGCGAGCATGTGCACGTTGCCTTCGTCCGGCGCTCCGATGTGCAGGGCGATCGGACCGAAGGTCGAGTACCCTGCCGCCTCGAACACCGGGGCGCGGTCGCACATGTTCAGACCCAGGCCGCCGAACTCGACCGGCGCATGTGGCCCGAAGATCCCGGCTTCCTTGGCCTTCGCGTTCATCTCGCGACGGATGTCGTCTCCACCGGCCGCCGTGATGTCACCGGCCGCCTCGTCCTCGATGGGCAGGACGTAGTCGCGGACGAAGGTCTCGGTTTTCGCGACCACATCGAGCACGTCATCGTCGTGACGCAGGTCTATGGGCATGGTGACTCCTTAACGCGTGGGCAGGTGGGGCTCCCCGAACGCCGACCGATCGCTCGCTCGGCGTCCCATACCTTGCCAGGCCATACGCGCCGGGTCAAGCTCGATCGACGACGGTGTCGGCCCAGCGCCCTCAGTCCGGTCGGTAGCCGACCAGCGCCCGGGCCAACTGGAGATTGCGCGCGATCAGTTCGTCCGGACCCAACAGCCCGTCGAGCTTGAACCAGGTGGACACCCCGACGCACATGGTGGCCACGGCACGCGCCGCGTCTTTCGGGTACTCGGTGGTGAATTCGCCCGCCTCGACGCCCGCGAAGACGATCTCGTCGACCATCCGCTGTTGCCGGTCCCGGTGTCCGATGTAGGTCGGCCGGTAGGTGTCGTCGAGACTGCGGATCTCGGTGGAACCGACGAAAGCCTGTTCCCGGCGGTACATGTGGAATCGCAGCAGCGACTCGACGACGGCGTCGAACTGCCGGATCGGCTCGGGACCGGCCTCGAGGATCGCCGCCTCCGACCGCGCGAGCAGGTCGGTCATGGTCCGTTCGAGCAGCCCCTGCAGCAGCGACTGCTTCGAGGGGTAGTGGTGATAGAGACCCGGCACCGACAGATTGGCGCGCGCCGCGATCTCCCGGACCGAGGTGCCGTGGTAACCCTGCTCGGCGAAAGCGGACAGCGCTGCCGCCAACGGGACCGGGAGTTCGGGCTCACCGTAGTCGCGCCAGCCGCCCAGTGGTTGCGTTGCCGGACGGAGGTCTGCTTCGCCGGTTCCGCCACTCATGGCATCAAACATATCCCCACACGCAGAACTACTCCGCATCGCCGGTGCGGCGCGACAAACTCTTCTCCAGCATCTCGGCGGGCGAGACCAGCAACGCGATGCTCAGATCGACCACGTCGGCCTTGCTCAGTTCGACGTCGCCCTCGAGCCAGGCGGCCAGCAGTCGACTGAGGCCACCGACCTGATAGTGCGCGACACCGACGGCAGCGGACGGGCCGACGTGCACGTCGAGGATCGCCGACGTGCTCTGCAGGGTGAGGCCCGCGAAAAGCGTGGTCGACTCCATCCGCTTGGCCGCGATGACCGGACTCAGCAGCGCCTGCGAGAACAGCAGCCGACCCTTCCGACGGTCCGCGTCGATGACATCGACGATCGCCGCCACCGCTCCGGCGACCTTCGCACGCATGCTCGAGCCCTCGGAGAACGCGGCGAGGCTGGCCTGCGCGATCTCCTCGATGACCTCGTCGTACATGACCCCGACGAGCTGATCGACCGATTCGAAGCTCTCGTAGAAATACCGGGCGGTGAGCCCGGCGCGCCGACACACCCCGCGTACCGTCACCGCGCCCACGTCACCGGCGCCGAGCAGGTCCAGACCGGCATCGATCAGCGCTGTGCGGCGACGCGCGACGCGGGTGTCACCACCCTCGCCGCCGTAGGCCCGCAGCGTGCCGGCCGAGTCCGACGCCGCGGCGGATCGGCCGTCCGGAGTCGATGGTGCTCGTCCCATGGTTCCTATCTTGACACCCCGGTAAGTTAGGTGTGTCATAAAACGGGAAACAGTCGTTTCCAGATTTCGAGCAGGAGGGGTGTTCGATGGCAACGGAGCCTATCACCAGTGGAAGTTCGGCCCTGTCACCACAGGCGTCGACGGACGTGACGGCCGAGGTGCAGGAGTTCCTCACCGCCGAGCGGCCGGACACCGAGTTCCTCCCCTCCACCGCCCGGATGAGCCGGGCCGAGCTCGACGCCCTGCCCACCAGCGACCTCGATCCGCTCGGCATCGGCGTGATCGCGGGCGCGGCGAACGTGATCATGCAGCTCAGCCTCCCCGCGGTCGGTTATGGCGTGTACGAGAGCCGCGTCGACTCGGGCAACCTGTTCAAGCATCCGATGAAGCGCGGTCGCACGACGCTGAGCTACCTCGCCGTCGCCGGACTCGGTAGTGCCAAGGACCGAAAGGCCTACCGCAAGGCCATCGGTAAGGCCCATGCGCAGGTTCGTTCGACCCCCGACAGCCCGGTGAAGTACAACGCCTTCGATCCGAAGCTGCAGCTCTGGGTCGCCGCCTGTCTCTACCGCGGCACCGAGGACGTCCACCGGATCTTCGGCGGGGTCACCGAGGTGACCGACGAGCGATACCAGGCCGGCGCGGTTCTCGGCACCACCCTCCAGGTCCCCCGCGAGATGTGGCCCGCCACCCGCGAGGACTTCGAGACCTACTGGAACGACACCGTCGAGACCCTCGAGATCGACGACACCATCCGCGAATACCTGATGTCGATCGCCCGCGGAGAATTCCTCGGCCCGGTAGTCTCCCGGTTGCTCGGCTGGCACCTCGAGATCATGGCCATCGGCTTCCTGCCGGAGAACTTCCGCCGCAAGATGCGCGTGCAGCTCTCGCCGTGGCAGGAGCTGTACTTCGACAAGCACAACGCGGTCCTGCGAGCCATCATCACGCGGGCCCCGAAGTGGGTCCGTGCGTTCCCGTTCAACGTGCTGCTCGCCGACGTCCGGTGGCGCATGCGCACCGGCCGCCCGCTGGTCTGAGCGCATCCTGCTCCCTGAGGTGGACCTCTTACTGCCCCCTGAGGTGTGAGGAGCGATAGCGACGAGCCTCGAAGGGCTGGCGAGCCACGTCACCATGCCCTTCGTGGCTCGCTTCGCTCGCACCTCAGGGAGCAGGAGGTGGCTCGCTTCGCTCGCACCTCAGGGAGCGTCAAGAAGGCAGCCGTCGTAGCGCCTCGCGGTCGAGGTCGGCGACGTCGGTGTGGCCGGACAACCCGAGGGTGAGGTCCAGTTCGGCGATGATGTCGGCGACCGCGTCGCGGGCACCGTCGGCGCCGGCGAGCGCGAGTCCGTACATGTGCGGTCGGCCGATGCAGGCGGCGTCGGCGCCGAGGGCGAGCGCCTTGAACACATCGGAACCGGTGTAGATCCCGGAGTCGATGAGGACCTTGATCCGGCCGTCGACCACCGGCGCGATGGTGTCGAGGGCGTCGATCGTGCTGATCGCGCCGTCGACCTGCCGGCCGCCGTGGTTCGAGACGATGATGCCGTCCACCCCGGCGTCGACCGCGCGGCGCGCGTCGTCGGGATGCAGCACACCTTTCAGCACGATCGGCAGCGCGGTGCGGTCGCGTAGGCCGGCGAGGTCGTCCCAGTTCAGCGACGGTCGCGAGTAGATGTCGAGGAACGTCTGCACCGCGGCCCGCGGCTGCGGCGAGCGCAGGTTCTGCAGGAACCGGCCCGGTGCGTTGCGGGTGATCGAGACGAGGGTCGCGATCGCGCCCAGGGAGATCTCCGGACGTTCGTCGGTCGCGGCGCGTAACCGGTCGGCGACGATGTCGACGAACCTGCGGTCCGCGGTGTACTGGGCGATGCCCTCACCACGCGCGAAGGGAAGCGAGCCCAGGTTCAGGTCCTGCGGCCGCCATCCCAGCATCGTCGTGTCCAGGGTGACGACGACTGCCTCGGCGCGGATCGCCGCGGCACGGTCCAGCAGACTGTCGACGAGATCGTCGTCGGTGGACCAGTACAGCTGGAACCAGCGTGGCGCGCCGCTGCTCACCTCGTCCATCGCCGCGGCGACGTCCTCCATCGAGACGCTCGCCTGATTCGAAAAGATATACGGAACACCGAGTTCCGCGGCGGCCCGTCCGATGAGGGCGTCGGCGTCGGGCGCGGCCAGCGAACCGGCGCCGACCGGCGCGAACAACACCGGCGCAGGTAACCGCCGGCCGAACAGGTCGATGCTCAGATTCCGCTGCGAGACGTCCCGCAGGATGCGCGGCACGATCGCCCACCGGTCGAGGGCCGCGCGGTTGGCCGCCATGGTGCGACCCTCGCCGGCGCCCCCGACTATGTAGGCCCGGGCACGCGCCGACATCGCGCGCTTGGCTCGACGCTCCAGTTCGGCGAAATCCGTTGGTATGCGCGGCTTTCGCCGATGCACACCGGCCGTGTAGATCTCGTTCTGCCGTGCACGCCCATATCCCGCGGTCATGGGTGGTGATGGTAGTGCCGACGATGCGCGTCCGGCCGGTATTGCCGGGGCGCGCCACTCAGCGGGTGGCGGCGGCGGTGACCCCTGCCGCGGCAACCGTCACGGCCGCCACCGACGGCCACGCGCCGATCTTCTTCGCCAAGGGGTGCGATCCGCCGAACGCTGCCAGGTAACCGGCCAGCAGGCCGCCCGCGACCGCGGGCCCCTTGTTCAGCGCCCACCGGCGGGTGCACCAGGCACCGGCCGTGCCGAGAACCACGCCGCCGAGTTCGCGCCGGCCGCTGTACCGCGCGACCGCGAAACCACCGACAAGACCGATCGCCACCACGGGCACCGTTGCATCCACAGCCATGCGTCTCAGGCTACCGCGGCGAGCGGCGCCAGCCCCACTGGATCATCTCTGCCGCATCGCATTACGCGTCATGGTCGGCTGAACGAGAGATCGGCAGTCGCCGCTTTCCGTCGTGACTAGCTACACCCCCTCGGGGATCACCGTCGCTCACATCAACTTGCCAGCCGGTTTCCAGGCTGACGGTGGCAGAGGCGTCGACTCTGGGACAGGAACGATCTGAGGAGGATCCATGACCGCAGTACTGGACACACCGTCGGCGCCATCGCCGTCCGATCGCGCCGCCCCGGCGCACCGACGACGCGTCGTCGCTCGGCCACGGTGGGGACGGCTCGGCCTCGTCGGACTCCTGGCCGCCACCGCCGTGCTCTACCTGTGGAACCTGTCTGCGAGCGGGTACGCCAACACCTTCTACGCCGCTGCGGCGCAGGCCGGATCACAGAGTTGGACGGCGTGGTTCTTCGGTGCACTCGACGCATCGAACTTCATCACCGTCGACAAGCCGCCGGCCTCACTGTGGGTGACCGGACTCAGCGTCCGCATCTTCGGGATGAACTCATGGGCCGTTCTCGCGCCCCAGGCGCTGATGGGCGTGGCCGCGGTCGGGCTCCTGTACGCGACGATGCGTCGGACGATCCGCGACCCGCGATCGGGTACCGCGGCCGGCCTGATCGCCGGCGCCGTGCTGGCGTTCACCCCCGCGGCCGCGCTGATGTTCCGTTTCAACAACCCGGACGCATTGCTGGTGTTGCTGATGGTCGCCGCGGCCTATGCGTTGACCCGGGCTGTCGCCGCCAACTCGGGTCGGTGGCTCGCCGTGGTCGGGATCGCCCTGGGATTCGCCTTCCTCACCAAAATGCTGCAGGGCCTGCTGATCCTGCCGTTCTTCGGGCTCGCCTACCTGCTGTTCGCGAAGACCGGATGGCTCAAGCGGATCGCGCACCTCGTCGGTGCGACCGCCGCATTGATCGTCTCTGCGTTGTGGTTCCCGGTGGTCACCATGATCGTGCCCGAATCGGCACGGCCCTACATCGGTGGTTCGACGGACAACACGTTCATGGACCTCGTCTTCGGCTACAACGGCGTGGGCCGCATCAGCGGTGACTCCGGGGGCGGCGGAGGCGGCGGCGGTCAAGCCGGCGGGTCCTTCGGTGGGTCCACCGGGCTGGACCGACTCTTCGGTTCCGAGATGGGCAACGAGATCTCCTGGTTGCTTCCGACCGCACTCGTCGCGCTGTTCTTCGCCGGCTACCTGGTGGTGTGCAGCTTCCCGGTCTTCCGCGTCGACCAGCCCGTGACACGCACCGAATCCGCGGCCGTGCTCTCGTGGGGCGGCTGGCTGCTGGTCACCGGGATGATCTTCTCCTTCATGAGCGGGACGATCCACCCCTACTACACGGTGGCACTGGCGCCGGCAATCGGCGCGGTCATCGGACTCGGCGGCGTGCTCGCGTGGCGTCGACGCACTCGCTGGTCGGCCAGGATCGCCCTGGCGGCGATGGTCGGTGGGGCGGCGGCGTGGTCGATCGTGCTGTTGAACCGCAACGACTTCGGCCCGACCTGGTGTCGATGGCTGATCGGCGTGGTCGCCTCGATCTCGGTGCTGGCCCTCCTCATCGGTGCAGCACGCGGTTGGCGACGTGCGGTCGCCGTGGCACTCATCGCGGGTTCGCTCGCCGGATTCGGCGGAACGGCAGCGTTCTCGATCGCAACCGCGGCGACCCCTCACAGCGGCTCGATCCCGACCGCGGTGTCGACCTCGATGGACGGCGGCGGCATGGCTGGCCCCGGCGGTGGCATGGGCAGTGCCCCCGCGGGTCGCGCAGACGGCGGACAGCCTGGCGCCCAGCAGGCCGGCGCCCGTCCGGACCAGCAGGGAAACCCGCCCACCGCCACGCAAGGCGGCGGCGGGATGACAGGCGGCCCGGGTGGCGACACCGCGTCGAACGCCGAACTCGTTGCCGCGCTGAAAGCAACCACCACAACATGGGCGGCCGCGACCAACGGGTCGCAATCCGCCGCCGGAATCGAGATCGCCACTGGCACCTCGGTCATGGCGATCGGTGGATGGAGCGGGGATCCGGCCCCCACGCTCGAGCAGTTCATCGCCTACGTCGAGGACGGCGAGATCGCCTACTACCTCGGTGACAGCGGCGGTGGTCCGGGCGGCAACTCGGAGATCTCCGAGTGGGTCGCCGCCAACTACACGGCCACGACCATCGGAGGGACGACGGTCTACCAGCTCTCCTGACGTCTCGACACAGTCCTGCCCGTTCCCGAGCATCGGGGGCGGGCAGGACCCATGATCGACCGATCGAGGGTGGCCCGAGCCTTTCCCGTGCGGCGAACCCACCGCGCGGACCCGCGTCGCGGCCGACGCCCCCACGTCGCCGTCACCCATCCATCCACTGTTGCCGCTCCGAAGACGGGGTAACCGAGCCTCACCCCCGGACTCTCGAAGGGCCCCGTCATGACACCGACCGCCGAGATGACCGACTCGTCGGCGCCGCCTGCACAGTCGATCTCCCCGGCCTGCGACCTGCACTCCATCGACTCCTCGACGACCGATCTCGAACTCGTCGAAGAAGTGCTGGCCGCTCACTTCCGTCGTCACGCCTCGACACTGCAGGAGGTGGGTGCGGAACTGACGCCCGCCATCGACGTCGTGTCGGCGAGGATCGGCGGCGGCAAGCGACTGCGTGCGTCGTTCTGCCTGTGGGGGGCACGTGGCGCAGCCGACGGCCGGACCGTTCCCGGCATCGTCGAGATGGCGGCGGCGATCGAGCTGTTCCATCTCGCCGCGCTGGTGCACGACGACGTGATGGACGACAGCGATGTCCGTCGCGGCCTCCCCACGGTGCACCGCCACTTCGCCGATGACCATGTGCGCGCGCAGCGACGTGGGGACGCCGAGCGCCACGGCACCGCCGTCGCGATCCTCGTCGGTGACATGTGCCTGTCCTGGTCCGACGACCTCGCCGCCGCGGCCGCCGACGACGCGGCCGCCGACATTCGACGAGCCGTACGGGACACCTGGTCGCAGATGCGCGACGAGGCGTATGCGGGTCAGTTCCTGGACATGCTGAGTCAGACCGAGGACACCACCGACGCCGACCGCACGGCGCGCATCCTGCGCTACAAGAGCGCGCGGTACACGATCGGTCAGCCGTTACGACTCGGCGGCACGCTCGCCGGCGCCTCGCCGGTGCTCCTCGAGGCCTACGATCGAATCGGCCTCACCGCCGGCGAGGCTTTTCAACTCCGCGATGACATCCTGGGCGTCTTCGGCGACGAGAAGGTCACCGGCAAGCCCGCCATCGACGACCTGCGGGAGGGCAAGCGCACGATGCTCATCGCGGTGGCCGAGGAGTCGGCGGGGCGGATGGAGCGCCGTGTGATGGCCGATTGTCTCGGCAACCCGGATCTCGACGCGGAGGGCGCAGCGCGGATGCGCGACGTCCTGACCTCCACCGGCGCCGTCGAGCGCGTCGAGCAGCGCATCGTCGACCTGGCCGAGGAGGCCCTCGGCATCGTCGCCGATGCCCCGATGGATCCACCGAGCCGGAGTGCGCTGACGTCGCTGATCGAGCGCTGCGTGTGGCGGCGCGCATGACAGCACCTGCCGGACCGACGGTCGAACTCCGCGTCTGGGGTGTCGATCGGGTCCTGCCCGCGCTCGGACGGATGTCGTCCGGCCGTCGGACCCTTCGTCGTACGCCCGGCCTGCGGTTCGCCAAACTCCTCGGGACCGGCACTGCGCGCACGTTCACGATGGAGAGCGCCGACCTGAAGCACTGGGCCGCCCTCACGGTGTGGCACGACGACGAGTCGGCGTCGGCAGCACGGGATTCGGTGGTCTTTCGACGCTGGCAGGACTCGAGCACCGAGGAGTTGCGAGTCACGATGCGACCGATCCGATCCAAGGGGCGATGGTCGCGCGTCGACCCGTTCGGGACAGTGAAGCCGGCCGAGCAGCGCGGCTCCGACACCGCATGGGCTGGACCGGTCGCGGCGCTGACCCGAGCTCGACTCCGGCCCACGACCATGGCGTCGTTCTGGCGTGCCGTTCCGCCGGTGGCGACCGAACTCGCCGGGGCACAGGGAAACCGGCTGGCGCTCGGCGTCGGCGAACTCCCGATCGGGGTCCAGGGCACGTTCTCGATCTGGGACTCGGCACAGCATCTGACCGACTTCGCCTACCGCTCCCCCGCACACCTGTCGGCGGTCCGGCGCACCGCACCGTCGCGCTGGTACGCCGAAGAGTTGTTCGCCCGGCTCGCCGTCACCGATGTCGTCGGCACGTACGAGGGGAGGTCGGCGTGAGTCTCCTCGACGGCACCGCTTCTCACCATTCCGAACCGTCGTCGCGCCCGGCGCGAGGCGCAGGCACCGTGTCCTGGAACCGAGGGCTGGTGACCCTGGCGTGGATGTTGCTCGCCGCCACGATCGGTGTCCAGATCGCGTTCCCGCTGACCGGTGGCGGCAACCTGCCGCTGACCGTCGCGAGTGTGCTCCTGCTGGCCTCGGCATCACTCGTCCACGTCGCCGCGACCCGCGGCGTCGCAGCCGCGCTCGCCCTCGCAGTCGTGGCCGGCGGTGGCGGCCTCATCGCCGAATCCGTCGGCGTGAGTACCGGATTCCCCTTCGGCACCTACGAGTACACCGATGGTCTGGGACTCAAGGTCCTCGGCGTCCCGGTGCTCGTCCCGCTGGCCTGGATCATGATGTCCTGGCCCGCGCTGGTCGTGACCCGACGCCTGATCCGGGCGGCGGGCGTGGCCGGGCGCTGGGTGCGGCCCGCGACCGCCGTGGTGGGAGCGTACGCCCTCACGGCGTGGGACGTGTTCCTCGACCCGCAGATGGTCGATCAGGGCAACTGGGCGTGGCGGTACCCGACACCGGCCCTGCCCGGGGTCGCCGACATCCCGCTGACCAATTTCGCCGGGTGGCTGCTGGTCTCGTTCCTCATCGTCGCGACGCTGGATCTGCTGATCCGCCGTGACGAGAACCCCGACACCGATCGCGCCGGAATGGACGCCGTGCCCGTGACGGCGTACCTGTGGACGTACTTCTCCTCGGTGATGGCTCACGCTGTCTTCTTCGGGCGCCCGTCGGTCGCTCTCACCGGCGGACTCCTGATGGGTGTCATTGCGATCCCGCTTCTGGTCGTCGAGATCCGGAGTCGCCGTGCGGGTTCCTGACCTGCTGCGTCCGTTGGTCGCCGCGGGGACCGCGCTGTCACTCGCGTCGCTGGGCCTGACACTCGACAACGCGCGCCGCGTTCGTCGACCCGAGCTGGCAGACATCCCTGCGCCGGAACCGCTGTCGGTGCTCATCCCGATGCGAAACGAGGCCGAGACCGCCGAACGCTGCCTGCGCGCGGTCCTCGAGGCGGCCGACCGCTGGCCCGGACCGATCCGGATTCTCGTGCTCGACGACGGCTCGGTGGACGGGACGGACGCCGTGCTGGCCCGGCTCGCTTCGCTGGACGACCGGTTGAATGTTCATCGCGGCACGGCACCACCGCGCGGCTGGCTCGGAAAGAACTGGGCCTGCGCCCAACTCGCGGACAAGGCGTTCCCCGACGGGGTCCAGATCTTCCTCGACGCCGACGTGGTGGTCGAGCCACATGCGTTCACCTCGTCGTTTGCCCTCCTCCGCAACACCGGACTCGACCTGGTGAGCCCCTACCCACGGCAGGTCGCGGTCGGCGCCGGCGAGCGACTTGTCCAACCGCTCCTGCAGTGGTCATGGCTGAGCACCTTGCCACTCGGCCTGGCCGAGCGGTCGCCACGCGAATCCCTCACGGCCGCAAACGGTCAGTTCCTGGTCGTCGACGCCGCGGCCTATCGCCGCGCCGGTGGTCACACGGCGGTGCGCGACGTCGTGCTCGAGGACATCGCGCTGTTGCGCGCGATCAAGGCGGCCGGTGGTCGCGGCGTGGTGGCCGAGGGAAGCGCGGTCGCCACCTGCCGGATGTACCACGGCTGGCGAGAGGTCCGGGCGGGCTATCGCAAGTCGCTGTGGTCCGCCTTCGGGTCGCCGGGCGGCACGTTGGGCGTCACCGGGCTGCTCTGCCTGATGTATGTACTCCCCGCGGCCGCAGCGCTGTTCGGCTCGCGGGTGGGGTTCGTCGGATATCTGGCCGGGGTGGCCTCACGGGCGGTCGCGGCCCGTACCACCGACGGCCGCGTGTGGCCCGATGCGTTCGGCCACCCGCTGTCGGTCCTCGTGTTCACCGGCCTCGCAGTCGATTCGACGCTGGCCCGGCACCGCGGAGAGCTGGAGTGGAAGGGTCGACCCATCGAGGTCCGCCGATGACCCGGGTGATCGTGATCGGCGCGGGCGTCGGCGGTCTGGCCGTCGCCATGCGTCTGGCCGCCACCGGTCACGACGTCACCGTCCTCGAACAGTTCGACGACGTGGGCGGCAAGCTCGGGGTCATCGAACACGACGGTTTCGTGTTCGACACCGGCCCTTCGCTCGTCACCATGCCGCACGTGTTCGACGAACTCTTCGCGGCGACGGGATCGTCGATTCACGACTCCCTGACCCTCGAACGACTCCCGGTTGCCGCTCGATACCGGTTCCCCGACGGCACCGTCCTGGACATGCCGGGAACCCTCGACGACATCCCAGCCGCCCTCGACGCTGCACTCGGACCCGGTCGAGGCGACCAGTGGTCGTCGTTTCTCCAACGGGCGCAACGTGTCTGGGACGTCACTCACGAACCCTTCCTGGAATCACCGATGAGCATTCGCACGATGATCGGCGGGATCGCCACCCCGTCGGACGTGCGCACCGTCGCACCGTGGAAGACCTTGCGCGGTATCGGGGAGCGCTACCTCGACGACCCGCGCCTACGGATGCTGCTGGACCGCTACGCCACCTACACCGGGTCCGACCCGCGTCGCGCACCGGCCGCGCTCGCCTCCGTGCCGTGGTCCGAGCAGGCGTTCGGATCATGGTACGTGCGAGGAGGATTGGGCCGCATCGCGGGCGCGATGCGCGACCGTCTCACCGAACTCGGCGGACGGGTCGAACTCGGCGTCGAGGTCGACCGGGTCTCGGTGGACCACAACGGCCGAGCCGACGGCGTGGTGCTGACCGACGGCAACCGACGCCAGGCCGATCTGGTCGTCGCGAATGCCGACGCCCGGCAGGTCTACGACCGCCTCGTGCCGCGTCGCGCCGCCCGCAGGCCCGCGGCGCTCCTGCGACGGACCACGCCGTCACTGTCCGGGTTCGTACTCCTCCTCGCCGTCGACGACCCACCCACCCAGCCGCATCACCAGGTTCTCTTCGCCGAGGACTACGACGAGGAGTTCGACGCGGTCTTCGGGTTCCGCGGGCCTCCTCGTCCCGTCGCGCGACCGACCGAGTACATCTCGGCCCCAGCCGATCCCGAGATCTCCCCCGGCCCGGGAACGGGTGCATGGTTCGTGCTGGTGAACGCACCGCGCCACGACCCCGAGCACGGCGTCGACTGGGACGCAGAGGGTTTGGCCGATTCCTACGCCGATCAGATCCTCGAGGTGATGGCCGATCGCGGTCTGGACCTGACCGGCCATGTGCGTCACCGCCTCATCGTCACGCCCGCCGACCTGGAGCGCCGGACCAAGACACCCGGCGGCTCGATCTACGGTTCGTCGTCGAACGGACCCCGCTCGGCGTTCCTCCGGCCGTCGAACACCTCACCGGTACCGGGCCTCTACCTCGTCGGCGGATCATCACATCCCGGCGGCGGCCTCCCCCTCGTCGTCATGTCGGCGAAGATCGTCGCGGAGTTGATCGGGCCGGCGTCGGAGCGTCGCTGACCGAGGGCTCCTTGTCGTCGGAGCCGTCAGCGCGGATCGATGCGAAACACGGCGCATCGTCCCGCCACGGCGGCAAAGGCATCCGGGGTCACGTCGTCGACCACTCCCGCGTTCTTCATCATCTTCGGTCCGTCGGTACCCGCCAGCTCCGGCCAGGCGCGAAGCACCGGAACGGCCTGCTCGGCGGAGAGTTCGACAAGGCGGACATCGCGCAGCTCGTCCCCGTCGGACAGCTGCGCGACCCCGTCGGCCGCGCGAACATTGCTTGCCCAGTCCGCACCGGGAAACCCTTCGAGCAGGTAGCGCTCGCCATTCAGGTCGATCACGGTCAACGGTGTCCGTCTCGGCTTGCCGGTGCGTCGTCCGGCGACGACGAGGACCGGCAACTCCTTCATCCCGCCGAATCTTTGCAGCAGCAAGAAGATCTTGTTCATCGGCTTGAGCCACCGTGGCGCGGGGGTGTGGTGGGGGTTCGGCATCGTCAGCTCGCTTCGGCGGTCACATCGTGCACAGCAGTCTACTTCGTACACTGTACGGCGATGTGGCGAGCGTCGTCACCGCGATCCGGACGTCTGCTCAGGTCACCTATCGCGATAGGTGTACGCATGTCCGCCCAGGGAGGCGGTCACAACAGCCACCGGCACACGACAGGCCTGCAGATTCCGTCGTTCTTCAGGGGTGAGGTCCCGGCGCGACCACGTCCACCGCGGGGCGCGCCACCAGGAACCCGTACGTGTCTTCTCCATGTCACCCGAACCTCTCGCGCTGTGAGCACTGTCACGCGCCAGTACCCGGGTGACCGGGATATCAAACCCCCAGAAACGTTACCCGTTCTCGCAGGTCAGCGCTTCACGACCGGCATCGGCCCGACCGACCGGTCGCCGCGGAGCTTCTTGCGGATGAGTTCGGCGCTGATCAGACACATCGGCAGACCGATGCCGGGACGCGTGCTCGACCCCGCGTAGAAAAGCCCGTCGACCTTGCGTGACCGGTTCGTCGAACGCAGGAACGCGCTCTGGCGCAGCGTGTGTGCCGGACCGAGAGCGCCGCCGCACCACGAGTTGACCGAATCCACGAAGTCGGCGGGGCCGATGGTGCGTCGGACGACGATACGCTCGGCGAGGTCGGGGACGCCCGCCCACTGTCCGATCATCGCGATGGCGCGGTCGGTCACCTTCTCGATGTCGGGGTCGCCGCCGCCGTCCACACCGCCGTGACCGAGTCCCGGATCGGGCGGGACCGGCACCAGGATGAAGAGATTCTCCGAATCCGACGGCGCGACCGAGGAATCGGTGGCCGACGGCTTGCACACGTACAGCGATGCCGGATCCGGGACGCGCGTGGGGCTCTCGAAGATGGCGTCGAAGTTCGTCTTCCAGTCATCGGTGAAGAACAGCGAATGATGCGCCAACTCGGGCACCTCACCGCGGACGCCGAGCAGTGCGAGCACCGCTCCCGGACCGGAAGTGGCTCGATCCCAGTAGCGTTCGGGGAAGGTCTGCAACTCGCGAGGCAGCAGCCGCGTCTCGAGGTGATGGAGATCGGTGGCACCGATCACGATGTCAGCGACCAGATCTCGCGAAGCACCGGCAGCGTCCTCGACGTGAACCGCGGCCACCTCGGCGCGACGGCGCCATCGGGCCAATCGCGTTCCCTGGCGCTGACGCGTCAGGACAGCAGTCGCAGCCGTTCCCGTCGAGATCCGAACGCCGCGTTCACGGGCGACTCGCTCCAGCGCGTCGACCAGGGTGGTGAAACCGCCGTTGGGGTATCGCACGCCGTCGGCCAGATCGAGCCAGCTCATCAGGTGGTACATCGCGGGGGTGCGCTCGGGCGAAGAGCCGAGGAACACCGCCGGGTAGCCGAGAACCTGGCGCAATCTGCGATCGGTGAACCGTGCGGCGATGTAGGACTGCAACGACGTCGTCAGCAAGGTGACGAGGGTCTTCGCGTGTCGCAACACCGGCAGGCCGAGGAAGGCGCGGGGGGAATCGAAGCTGGTGTACAGAAAACGTTCCACCGCAAGGTCATACGCCTGCCTGCCGGTCTGCAGGTACTCGTCGAGCGCAGCTCCCGCACCCGGTTCGATCTCCTCGAACAGTGCGCGGTTGCGTTCGCGGTCGCCGAAGACGTCGATCGGCTTCTCGTCGGAATCCGCACTGTCCCCGAAGAACACCCGGTATCCGGGGTCGAGGCGGACGAGATCGAGTTGCTCGGCCGTCGACGTCCCGAGCATCTCGAAGAAGTGATCGAAGACCTCGGGCATCAACCACCACGACGGCCCGGTGTCGAAGCGGAACCCGTCGCGATCCCAGGAGCCCGCGCGACCACCGAGTTCGTCGTTCTTCTCGACGAGTTCGACGTCGTGCCCGTCATGGGCGAGAAGGGCGGCGGTGGCCAATCCGGCGACTCCGCCACCGATGACGACGACGCGTCGGGACTCGCTCATACGTTGGTCTTTCTTCTGTACAGGCCGACGGCGTCGGCATGTGGGGTTCGCGGCATGCCGCGTCGGGCGACGGCGGCCGCCGCGATCTTCGCCTTGCCCGCGTTCGGGACCCGGACGCGGGTGCGGCGGGCCTCGGTGGCCGACGACTCGCGAAGACGAGCGGTCAGTTCGGCGAACAGGTCGTGCGCGGTACACACCGCGACGCGGCTACCCGCGGGCAGGTGTGGAATGGCGGCCGCGGCGGCGGTGAGGTCGAGGTCGATGTCGTCCAGCCAGAGCGCCCAGGCGGCGTCCGCCGGATCGTCGGGATCGAGGCCCACCAGATAGCGCCGGCCCAGTCCGTCGCTGTCCTCGCCGAAGTCGCGCAGGAAGTTGATCTTCTGGAAGGCCGCACCCAGTCGCTGGGCGCCGGGTGCCAGATGGTCGTACTGCGCAGCGGACTTGGGCTCGTCGGCGAGGAACGCCCGCAGGCACATCAGACCGACCACCTCGGCGGAGCCGTAGATGTAGGTGGCCAGTGAGTCGAAGTCGTGCTGGACCTGGGTCAGGTCGCTGCGCATCGAATCGAAGAACGGGCCCACCAGGTCGAGGTCGATGCCGACGCGGCGGGCCGTCTGGGCGAAGGCGTGCACGACGAGATTGCTGCTCGACCCGGTGACCAGCGCGACGCTGGTCTGCTCCTCGAGCTGGTCGAGCTCGTTGCTGCGGTCGACGAGACCCTGCTCGGGGCGCGGGGCGTCCACGATCTCGTCGGCGACGCGGACCAGCGCGTAGATGTTCTGGATGTCACGGCGTATCCGCGGCGGGAGCAATCGCGACGCCAGACCGAACGAACTGGAGTACGACCTGATCACCATCGCCGCGCAGGCCTCCGCGACCTCGTCGTATCGCCGGTGTGGTGGGACCACCTGCGTGTGACCGGGAAGGTGCATCATCCGACCGCTCCTCGACCTGGTGACTGGACTGGTTTGCCTGACGTCATGAATTCGACGCCCGGGACATCACCGGATGGGTCTCGTAGACCGAACCGTGGTCGCGCGCCGGCAACTGTCGCACCTGTTCGACGAACCACGGGCTGACCGCCCACGGCGTGCGCTCGACGAGCGCCCACACATCGGCGATCTCGGCCCAGACGTGTTCGGCGACCTCGTCCGGCTCCGGTCGCAACTCCCCCAGCGGTCGCGCGACGAACACCGGGCAGATCTCGTTCTCGACGATGCCGCTCGCGTCGACCGCCCGGTACCGGAAGTCGGGCAGGATGCAACGGACATCGGCGACGTCGGTACCGAGTTCGCGCCGGGCGTAGCGATGCACCGCGTCGACGACGTCCTCATCGGGACGTGGATGACCGCAGAACGAGTTGGTCCAGACCCCGGGCCAGCTGCGCTTGGACAGCGCCCGCCGCGTCATGAGGATCCGGCCGTCGACGACCAGGTGGCAGGAGAAGGCGAAGTGCAGCGGGGTGTCGAACCCGTGCACCCCCTCGCGGTCGGCGGTGCCGCACGGGCGGCCGTCGGCGTCGGCGAGAACCACCGAGTCGTTGGTCATCGAAGATTTCCTCATCGCATCGAGATCGGGCGGGGGGAGTTACTCGTCCCATTGTTCGTCACCGTGGCCCGATCCGGATGGGGAGCCGCGCGTAACCGGCGACTCACCCGAGACGTCGGGTCTGCCTCCGGACCGCGATTCCCAATTGGATCGTCCCCACCACCGCCAGCACTGCGCCGACGGCGGCGATGACGGCGGCCAGCGTCGCCGTGGTGTCGGATGCCAGAGCGGCCGCCCACCACCAGGTCGAACACAGCGCGGCGATGACCGCCAGTATCACCCGGGACGGCCGCTCCCACACGGTGACGGCACCCGGCCCGGTCATCCCGACCGCCTGTGCCGTGGCACGTGTCGTCTCGAGGATGAGGGTCAGCACGACGATCGAGATGCCGAGCCACGACGGCGCTCCCACCACGACGAGGATGCCGATCAGCATGACGTCGGAGCATCGGTCGGCGACGGCGTCGTTGATCCGGCCCCACCTCGACGCGGTGCGGGTCTGCGCCGCGATCGCGCCGTCGATCCCGTCGAGCAGGGCGGCGACGAGAATGACCAGCGCGGCCACGGCGGGCCACCATCCGCCGAGCATCGTCACGCACAGTGCGACCGCGGTGGCGACCACGCCGAGAACAGTGACCGTGTTGGCGGTGACGCCGAGGCGCACGAGCGGCCGTGCGCACCCGTGACTGATCAGCACCCAGCCGCGCACCCACGGGATCTGACGCGGATCCATACCGCCGTGGAGTCTCGACCAGGAGTCGAGCGCCTCGTCCCGGGCACTCGCCCGGTCCGTTTGCTCCGCTGCCCGCGCCGACGACGACGACGCAAGGTGCTCAGGCTCCGCGGACACGGTCCCTCCTCTGCTTCGAGATCGCCTGTCCGACCGCCCATCCGACGATGACGATGACATGCGCGACGTAGAGCCACAGCCCGACCGCCACCACCCCGCCGATCACGCGGAGCCCCCCGTACGGGATCCCGACATCGATCGGCAGCGACAGGAACAGCAGAAAGCCCTGGAAGAAGCCGGCGATGAACGACGCGGTCCCGAGCGCGGTCGCCGCCGCGACCCCCAACGTCGGCTCACCGGGCGTCACCCGCCAGTACACCCAGGTCAGTGCGACCGTGACCGTCAGCCAGACGACGATGAACTCCACCACGATCCGGACCACCAGATCGCCGAAGCCGCCCGTTCCGCCACCGTCGGGCGCCAGCGTGGTGAGCGTGCCCGCGACACCGATGACGATGTAGGTCAGCGGCGGCACGACGACCACGAGTCCCAGCACCCAGATCCGCGAGCGCCATCCCGTGAACCGGTCATCGCGCGGATACAGCATCATGCACGCGCGACGGAGACCCTCGCCGTAGAACGACGCCGGGAACAGGAGGACGACGGCGCTCATCAGCGACAGCCCGGAGCCGATCACGACGGCTTCGTCGAAGACACCGCGCCCGCCCATCGCCGGCGGGATGAGCACGCGCAGCTCCGACAGCGACTCGGCGGTGGGGCTGCCCAGCCAGGTCGTCGACCAGATCCCGAGCAGCGCCCAGGGGACGACCGCGATCGCGGCGAAGTAGGTCAGCGTCGCGGCGGCCGCGGCGAGATCCCCGCGACCCAGCGTCTGCCGCACATCCGACAGCAATGCACGCACGTCGAACGTCGTCGTGGGCTCGCGGAGCGTGGTCTCACGAGTCACAGTCGGGGCCGATCGGCGCGCTGTCACCCTTCCGGGATACCCGAAAACACCCCGCGTGCGCTGCAGCGGGGTGCCGTCGGAGTCCTCGGGACGGGTCCGGACGACCCCGATCCGTCTCAGATCGACGCGAAAAGGGCCACCGCCATCCCCAGCATGATGACCGCGACGACCGCGTCGAGCACCTTCCACGCCCGCGGGCTTGCGAAGAAGCCCGACAGCCTACGCGCCCCGCCGCCGAGCGCGGTGAACCACAGGACGCTCGCGATGCACGCTCCGAAAGCGAACGCCCACTTGCCGTTTCCGTGTCCGTTGGCGATGGCGCCCATGGTGATGACGGTGTCGAGGTAGACGTGCGGATTCAGCCAGGTCAGGGCCAGGGCCGTGCCCACCGCGACCCAACGCCCGGTGGATTCGCCACCCCCGTCGTCGGCCCGGGTGCCGTCCGCCGCGATGACCTCGTTGCTGCGCAGACAGCGCCTGGCGGCCAGCACACCCAGCGCCCCGACATAGAGTCCGCCGGCGACCTTGGCGAACGTGACCACGTCCGGATGCGAGGCGACCACCGCGCCGAGCCCGGCGACGCCCGCGACGATGAGGACGATGTCGGAGACGGCGCAGACCGCCACGATCGGCGCGGTGTGCCGGCGCGCGACGCCCTGGCGGAGCACGAAGACGTTCTGAGGTCCGATGGCGATGATCAGGCCGGCGCCGGTGAGCAATCCGGCCAGTGCGGGGACGAGATAGGCGGTCACCGGGACGACGTTAAGAGCGACTCAGGAATCAGTCCAACGAAAGAATTTGACGAATCATCAATCGAACTTCAGATTATGATCCGAGTCGCCCAGTCCGAGGCCACGGAGCACCGAACAGAACGCCTCGATGTAGTCCTCGACGTCGAGGTCACCGACAAGACCCTGCTGCACGACCACCCCCTGCATGACCGAGACCATGACCTGCGCGAGCACCACCGGTTCGGCGGGGAGTTCGTGCCCCGCGCCCTGCCACTCGGTCAGGACACGTTCGAAGACCCCGCGCAGACCACGGACGATGTCGCCCACCGTCTCGCGCAGGGGCGGATTGTTCGCCGCCTCGCCCCAGACCGTGAGGACCATCCGGAAACCGTCGGTCAGCGGGGCGATCTCGAGCAGGATGCGTTCGGCCAGCGTCCGGACCGCCGCCTCGGGCGACGCGGGATGGACCCCCGGTTCGTCGAAGCTGCTGATCCCCGCCTCGTAGGCCACGAACATCGACCGCGCCACTGCGGCGATCAGTTCTCCTTTCGACGAGTAGTACGAGTACACGGCCCCCGCGCTGAGCCCGGACTCCCGGATGACATCGGACATCGACGCGCGATGGAACCCCTTCTCCGCGAAGCAGCGGCGCGCGGCGTCGAGAATCTGCCGACTTCGTTCGAGCTTGCGGTCGTCGCTGATCTTCGGCATGCGAACAGTCTAAAACGAATACTCGTTCTTGATTCTGCGGTCCCCGCGGCGCATACTTTCGGAAAACGAAGGCTCGTTCTTTTTAGGAGGACCGATGAGTACCGATCTCACCACGACAGACACACGACCCGCCGCGAAGCCCGCCGGGCCGTCCGGTGCCGGCCACGCACCGGGGTGGCGGCTCGTGGCCGCGATGATCGTCGGAATCCCGACCCTCGTGGTCGCGATCGCCGCGATGTTCGTGTCGCTGGCCGTCGATCCCGAACCGCACCAGGCTCCGCTGGGTCTCGTCGCACCACCGCCCGCCGCGACGGCGATCGAGTCGGCACTCGCCGAACGGGCCGGCGCCGACGCCTTCGTCGTCGAACGGTTCACCGACGCCGACGACGCCCGAGCGGCGATCGAACGACGCGACCTCGTGGGCGCGATCGCGGTGGGACCCGACGGGGTCACGGTCCTCACCGCCGAGGCGGGGTCGCCCGTGCTTGCCCAGGTCGTCGCCGGGGTCGGGAACGGCATCGCCACCGCCCAGGGCCTGCCGGTCACCGTCGATTCGGTGGTCCCCACTCCCGAGACCGACGCGCGCGGAACGGGTTTCGCCGCCGGCCTGCTGCCGTTGCTGATCGCCGGCATGGCGCTCGGCGGAGCGGCTGCGGTCGGGTTGCGGGGACGGGTCGCGATGCAGGTGACGTTGGCCGTCCTGGGCCCGCTCGTGGCCGGGTTCGGTTTCGCGGCGACGTGGTCGTGGCTGGGTGTCATCGACGGCGGAATCAGTACCGTCGGTCTCGCCGCGGCCCTGATGATCGGGGCGATCACGTGGTTCACCGTCGGCGCGGGGAGTCTGCTCGGCACCGCGGGGGTCGGGGTGTCCGCGCTGGTGATGGTGCTGATCTCGAACCCGTTGTCCGGGCTGGCGTCGTCTCCGTACCTGCTGCCCGCCCCGTGGGGGACGATCGGCCAGTGGTTGCCGCCCGGCGCCGGTGGCACGCTGCTCCGTTCGGTCGCGTACTTCCCGGCGGCCGGCATCGCCGGGACGGTCGCCGTCCTCGCCGGGTGGGTTGCCGTCGGCGCCGGACTGCTCGCACTCGGTACGGTTCGGGCCCGGCGCGCCGACGCCCCGGGTGGCGCGGTAGCCGCCTGATCCGGTGGCCGGTGGTGTGTCTCGCCTGTTCGGCGAGACACACCACTACCCTCGGCTCGTGGACATCAGCCAGGAGGGCCTGCGCACGCTGGCCGAGGTGCTCCGCGAGGGCACGTTCGACGCGGCCGCCACCGCGCTGCACATCACCCCGTCGGCGGTGAGCCAGCGGATCAAGGCGCTCGAGTCCGCCGTCGGCCGGGTCCTGCTCCGGCGGACCAAGCCGGCAACGGCCACACCGGACGGCGAGGTCCTGGTCCGACTCGCCAAGCAGTGGGAACTGCTGCTCGCCGAGACGCGGGCCGAGTTCGTCGGCGCCCCTGACGACGACCTGCCGCTGGTCGACCGCCCACGCATCCACCTGCCCATCGCCACCAACGCCGACTCGCTCGCCACCTGGCTGCTGCCGGTCCTGGCGCACTTCCACCGCGAGCACGCGGTGGCGGTCGAGGTCTTCCGCGACGACGAGACCCGCAGCAGCACCCTGCTCCGCACCGGCGATGTACTCGCTGCCGTGACCTCGGAACCCCTAGCGATCCGTGGGTGCGCACTGCAGTCTCTCGGCACGATGCGCTACCTGCCGGTGGCCACTCCGGAGTTCATCGACCTCTGGCTGCCCGACGGACCCGACGCCGACGCGCTGGCCCGCGCCCCGATGGTCCAGTTCGACCGCAATGACCACATCCAGCGGAACATCTCGGCGGCCCTCGCCGGCCGGCCCGTCGACCCGCCCGCGGTCTACATCCCGGCGTCGACCGAGTACCACCGGGCCGTCACCCTCGGGATCGGATGGGGCGCGGTCCCGGTCGTCCAGATCGCCGACGCCCTCGACGGCGGCCGTGTCCGCCTCATCGCCGACCACCACATCGACGTCCCGCTGTACTGGCAGTACTGGAAGCTGAGCTCCCCGCTGCTGCAAGCACTGACGGCGAGTGTCGTCGAGGGCGCGGCGCGCGTCCTCTAGGTCGGTCCGGTGCCGATGCTCGTTTGACACCTCGGCCGTCTGACCCTTGACTGTAAACGGACCGCGGTACGATTTCGCCGCATCCGACGACGAGAGGACCCCCCGATGACACGACGACGGACTTCCGGCAAGGCGCTCGATGCCGGGTTGCTGACCCTACGCGTGGCGGTCGGTGCCACGCTGTTCGCCCATGGCGCCCAGAAACTGACGGGATGGTTCGGCGGACCGGGCCTCGAGCAGACCGCAGCCGGGATGCAGCAGATGGGCTTCACGCCCGCGAAGCTGTCCGCGGTCACCGCCGGCGTCAGTGAGGCTGCCGGTGGGCTGATCGCCGTCGGCGCCGGCACGCGCGTCGCGTCGGCCGCCGGTGCGGCGGCCATGCTGGCCGCGTCCGACGTCCACCGTCCCAATGGCTTTTTCGCGCAGAACGGCGGACTCGAACTCCCCGCGGTGCTCGGAGTCGCATCGGCCGCGCTGACGCTGACCGGCCCCGGCCGCTATTCGATCGACGAAGCGATCGGCCACCGCTACGACCACGAGCGATACGGTGTCGCGGCACTCGCTGCGGCGCTGGTGACCGCCGCCGTCGTTCTCGGGCGCAGGCGCGCGGCGACGCAGGCAGCGGGCGACACGGCGCAGGCGTAGTCAGAGACCTATCGGTCACACCGGCACACTCCACTACGAGTGTGCCGGTGTGACCAGCTTCGGATGCGCATCGTCGACGAGCGGGTTCTCGATCTCGTCGCGCCACATGCGGGCCGCAACGTAGAACGCCCACGCGATCGGGACCGGGAGCAACCCGGCCAGCACGAATGTCGCGGTCAGGCCGATCGCCGACGACACCGGCGCGGCGATCGCCATCGACACCGGCATCAGCGCGACCGATACGAAGAAGTCGAGACTGGCGATGCGACCCAGCAGTGCCGGCGGCACCCGACGCTGTAACAGCGTCCCCCACAACACCATCGGTCCGTCGAACAGGATGCCCATGGTCACACCGGCGGCGATGAACATCCACGTCGAATCGGCGAGACCCATCAGAACGAGCGGGAGGCTGGAGAACGCCCAGAGCGAGAACATGACGGTCAGGTACCGCCGCGGCATCGGGATCGAGGCGAAGACGAGTGACGCCGCGGCCGCGCCGAGCCCGAATCCGGCGAGTACCCAGGCGTGCTGGGTGGCGCCGCCGTCGACGCGCTCACGCAAGGCGAACGGGACGAGCACCTCGATCGGACCGAGCGTCGCCAGCACCAGAACACATGCGAAGAGCAGCGTGCCCCACAGCCACGGTGTCCGGGCCATGTAGACGAACCCCTCGGCCAGATCGCCGACGATCCGTCGGGCACCCGCACCTTCGATCACCTCCGGTTCGTCCTCGGCCGTCTCGCCGAAGCGGCGCGCGGTGACCGGAGCCATCGCCAGATAGCAGACACTCGACAGGATCGCGGCGACCGCCGCCATCAGCACCGCGGGTCCCGGCGCCCACGCGCCGATGACCGCGCCGGCGACCATGGGCCCGACCGCCTGGAAGACGACCGGGCGGAAGAAGCCCTCGATCCCGTTGGCGGCCTGCAGCTCCGCCGGCGCCACGATCCCGGGGAGCAGCGCAGAATAGGCGGGGTAATACATCCCGGTGGTGATGCCGCCCAGCAGCGAGGCCAGCACCACGTGCCAGAGCTGCAGCACGCCCGCAATCGACGCCAGCCCGATCGCGCCGAACGCGACCATCTTCGCGACCTCGAGTCCGATCATGATGTGGCGCTGCGAGATCCGATCGGCGAGCACCCCACCGGCCAGTGTGGAGAACAGCATTCCCACCGCGGCCACGCCGGTGGCGAGCGAGACCTGCCCCGGCCCGCCGCCGAGCGCGATGACCTGCCAGATCACCGCGATCGTCCACACGCCGTCGGCGAACATGGCGAGGATCAGTCCGGACGCGAGCAACCGATACTGCCGGCGCGCGAACGGCAGCAGCGCGCGGGGCAGACGGGAGTCAGCGGCGGATTTCACCCTTCGAGCTTGCCCGAACCCGGCGTCGAGACGCCACCGATTTCTCCGGCGCCGGAGGTCAGCTCGCCTTGCGCGACGACTTCTTGGCGGGCGCCTTCTTGGCAGTCGACTTGGTTGCCGTTTTCTTGGCCGCCGCCTTCTTCGCCGGCGCCTTCTTGGCAGCGGCCTTCTTGGCCGGGGCCTTCTTCGCCGTTGTCTTCTCGGCCGGCTTGTCCTCGGAGTCCGAGTCCCCGCGGTCCTTCACCGACGCCCGCAGCGCGGCGAGGAGATCGGCGACGTCGGAGTCCTCGGTGTCGTTGTCTTCGTCGTCGGTCTCGGGGAACGCCTCGCCGCCCTCGGACTTCGCCTCGATGAGCTTGGTCAGCTCGTTCTGATAGGTGTCCTCGAATTCCGACGGGTCGTAGTCCGAGGCCATCGACTCGATCAGAGACGCTGCCATCTGCAGTTCCTGGTCGCGGATCTCGGTGTCGTCGTCCAGAAACCCGAAGTCGGGTTTGCGGACCTCGTCGGGCCACAGCAGCGTCTGCAACGTCATCACACCGTCGACCACCCGCAGCGCGGCCACGCGTGTCCGGTTGCGCAGGGTGAACGAGGCGATCGCGAGCCGATCCGTCTCCTCCAGCGCCTTGGCCAGGAGGACGTACGCCTTCGGCGACTTCGACGACGGCTCGAGGTAGTAGGGCTTGTCGAAGTAGATCGGGTCGACCTGCTCGGCGGGTACGAACTCCAGGATCGAGATCTCCGGGCTCTTCTGCACCGGCAGCGAGGCGAGGTCGTCCTTGGTCAAAATCACCGTCTCGCCGGATTCGGATTCGTAGGCGTTGGCGATGTCGCCGTAGTCGACCTCGGTGTCGGTGCCCTCGCGCACACGGCGGTACCGGATGCGGGTGCCGTCCGACGAATCGACCTGGTAGGACTTGCGGTCGTGACTCTCGGTCGCGGAATAGACCTTGACCGGCACGTTGACCAGGCCAAAGCTGAGGTCGCCCTTCCAGATCGAGCGCATGGGGGCCATTCTGCCAGGGATTCGGGTCAGATGGCGGCAAGCAGCGAGACGTTCTCGGCCGACCTTGTGGACAATGGACGGCATGGCAGGCGGCGAGACACTGGAGGTCGACGGTCGGCGGATCTCGATCACCAATCTCTCGAAGGTGCTCTATCCGGCGGCGGGGACCCGAAAGTTCGAGGTCATCGACTACTACTCGCGCATCGCCGACGTCCTCCTCCCCCACGTGCGAGGCCGCCTCATCACCCGCAAACGGTGGCCCAACGGCGTCGAGTCGACCCCGTTCTTCGAGAAGAACGTGCCCGACAGCGCACCGGACTGGATACGGCGCCACGGCATCCAGCACAGCGAGCGGGTCATCTCCTACGCGATGGCCGACGATCGCGCCACGCTCGTCTGGCTCGCTCAGATGGCGGTGCTGGAGATCCACACTCCGCAGTGGCGGCTTCCGATGGGACCCGACGGCGCTCCCATGGCGAACCGCATCGTCTTCGACCTCGACCCCGGCCCGCGGGTGCCGCTGCACCGGACCGCGGAGGTGGCGTGCGAGATCCGCAACTGGCTCGGCGGGGCGACGACGTACCCGGTGACCAGCGGCGGCAAGGGTATCCACCTCTACGCGCGGCTCCCGAAACCCGTGACGTCGGACGCGGCGCGCAAGGTGGCACAGGAGGTCGCCAACGAGTTCGCGCGTCAGCACGGTGATTTCATCACCGCCAAGATGTCGAAATCGCTGCGCGACGACAAGGTCTTCATCGACTGGAGCCAGAACACCGCCGCCAAGACCACCCTCGCTCCGTACTCGATGCGCGGACGCGAGCAGCCCTGGGTGGCCGCGCCGCGCACCTGGGAGGAGATGGAGGATCCCGGGCTCTCCCAACTGCTCTACACCGAGGTGCTGGAGCGCGTGGAAGAATTCGGTGATCTCCTCGACGGCCTCGACGACCCCTACGGTGGCACCGACGGGGATGAGCCGGAATCCGCCGTCGAGCCGGCAGCGGGTCAGGTCATCAACCTGAAGGAGTACCGGCGCAAGCGCGACCAGTCGAAGACGCCCGAGCCCTTCGGGGACGACGTGCATCGGCAGCGCATTCAATCCGAGAATGCATCGGAGGAGCCGGAATCCGCCGGCACCGCAACGGACCGGGCACCGATCTTCGTGATCCAGGAACACCATGCCCGGCGGTTGCACTACGACTTCCGGCTCGAACACGACGGGGTCCTGGTGTCGTGGGCCGTGCCCAAGAACCTGCCCACCGACCCCGACCAGAACCGGCTCGCGGTGCAGACCGAGGACCACCCCATGGACTACGCCGACTTCGAGGGCGACATCCCGGCGGGCGAGTACGGCGGTGGTCACGTATCGATCTGGGACAAGGGCACATTCGAGCTCGAGAAGTGGCGCGACAAAGAGGTCATCGTCCGCCTCCATGGCGAGCGCGTCCAGGGTCGCTACGCCCTGATCCGGACCGGCGAGAAGAACTGGCTCGCCCATCTCATGAGCGACGAGCCCCGGCCGATCGTCCCCGACAGCCTCACCGATCCCCGCCCGATGCTGGCGACCGACGAGTCCATCGACGGGCTCAACGGCCGCGACTGGGCCTTCGAGGGCAAGTGGGACGGGTACCGCCTCCTCATCCGTTCCGTCGGCGGCGAGTTCCGGCTCACCTCGCGATCGGGTATCGACATGACCGCCGACTTTCCCGAACTCGCCGGCCTCGCCGACGATCTCGGCCTCATGGACGTCGTGCTCGACGGGGAGGTCGTCGCCATCGACTCCTCCGGGCGCACCAACTTCACCTTGCTGACCTCGCGCCGGCACACCGACGAGCCGTACTCGCTCCGGTTGCACCTGTTCGACATCCTGTTCCTCAACGGCTCGTCGTTACTGCGCAAACCGTGGTCGGTCCGCCGTGAACTGCTCGAGGAACTGGCACCCGCGTTCCGCAACTCAGCCTTCGTCGAGGTTCCGCCGCTGCTTCCCGGTCCGGGTTCGGCCGCCGTCGAGTACAGCCGCGAACACAATCTGGAAGGCGTTGTCGCCAAACGTCGCAACTCCGTGTACCAGCAGGGGCGACGGTCGACGACGTGGCTGAAACACAAGAACTGGAGCGACATCGAGGTCGTCGTCGGCGGGTACCGACCGGGGCGCGGCAACCGCTCCCACACCATCGGCTCGTTGCTGATCGGTCTGCCCGAGGAGACCGGATTACGCTACGTCGGCCGCGTCGGCACCGGCTTCACCGACGCGCAGCTGCGTTCGCTCGCCGAGGAACTCGGCCCGCTGGAGATCTCGCGGTCGCCGTTCCTCGACAAGCTCGACCGGCCCGTCGAATCGAGCGCGGTATGGGTGCTGCCCAAGATCGTCGGCGAGGTCCGGTTCATGGACTGGACGACGGCCGGGCATCTGCGGCATCCCAGCTGGCGGGGGATCCGGCGGGACAAGTTGCCCGGCGATCTCTGAGCGCCGACGAGCGGCCGCAACCGAATCGAGAACAGGAGCGACACCCATGACCGGTGAGACGATCACCATCGCCGCCGCCGAGAGCGACACCGAAGCCTATGTGACACGGCCGGATTCGCGGCCATCCGATTCTCCACTGCCGGGTGTCCTGTTCTTCACCGACATGATCGGGCTGCGGCCACGGATCGAGGCCATGGCCGACCGCATCGCGTCGTGGGGATACGTCGTCCTGGTTCCGCACCTGTTCCATCGGTACGGTTCCGCCACGAAATGGGCACCGACCGAGGATCTCCTGCTGCCCGAAGCGCGGGCCGCGTTCTTTCGATCCGCGATGCCGCGGGCCAGGACACTCACGCCTGACGCGGTACGCCCCGATCTCGTCGCCTATCTCGATGCGCTACAGGCCCTGCCGAATGTCGCGCCCGGCCCGGTGGGTGTCACCGGGTACTGCATGGGCGGTCGGTTCGCGCTCACCATCGCCGCCGCCCGGCCCGACGACGTGGCCGCGGTCGGCATGTTCCACACCGGCGGGCTCGTCACCGACGACCACGACAGCCCGCATCTGCATCTCCTCGGCATCGATGCCTTCGTCCTCGCGATCCACGCCGACAAGGACCGATCGCTACCCGCCACGGCGGTGGCCCAGTTCGAGCACGCGCTGACCGCCGGGGGTATTGCCCACTCGGCGACCGTCTATCCCGATGCACCACACGGTTATACGATGTCCGACCTGGCGGCGTATCACCACGAGGCCGCCGAACATCACTTCGCCGAACTCGAAGGCCTGTTCCGGCGGACGCTGTCGGGGTGAGTCGGTCCCGCTCCGGGTGGTGGCGGTCCGACCGTGTCCTCGTGGGGATCGGCGCGATGCCCGCAAGGCGACTACAAGTCGGGTGTAAGTCGGGCGGCGCACAGTGGCCGTAGTCAGCCACCGCGAGCCTTCAGGAGCCACCCGTGACCAGCCGCCCCACCTCCCGCACCGACATCACCGCGTCCAGCACACCCGATCTCACCGGCATGAAGATCGCCCACCGGGGCATGCTCCACGACACACGCCGCTTCGCCGAGATCCTCGGCCGGATCGGCGGTGGTGAGCCGTGTGATGGTCGTCGTCGCGACGCCATCGCGGGCTATCTCGATCAGCTGTGCGCGTCCATCCATCATCACCACACCATCGAGGACGAGGTGGTGTGGCCCATCCTCACCGCATCCGCCGGTGCCGCCGTCGACGTCCATGACCTGGAAGACGATCACACCCAACTCGAGGCGTTGCTCGCGACACTGCAGGCGCGCATCGCCGCGTTCTCAGCCGCGAAACCCGACCGCCTCGGCGTGGCGGCGACCGACCTGGCGGCGACACTCGACGACGTTCACCAGCTGCTCGGCGAGCACATCGCCGACGAGGAGCGAGTCGTGTTCCCGATCGTCGATCGCTATGTGAGCGTGGCCGATTGGGATCGGGTGGAGAAAGCGGCCCGGGCCGGCGCGAGCATGAGATTCGAGGTCCCGAGGATGATGCGGCATGCAGATGAGCGGGAGCTGGCGAAGATGAAGAGCGAGGCGGGTCCGGTCATCCGGGCCATGCTCGCCCTGCTCGTTCGCAGCTTCGACAAGCGGGAGGCCCTCATCGCCGGCCCAGCTCGATGAGGCCGGCTCGTACGGTGGCCTGCACCTCCTCGGCCGTACGACGGTGGGCAGCCGCCGCGTCCGTGTCGCCGAGGAGATCGGCGAGTTCGGCGAGCACCACGTCCATAGGGCCGAATGCGACAGATCCCGAGTTCAGGCCGGCAACGGTCCCCGACCACGGCCGCAGTTCGGTGTACAACACGCGAGCGGCCTCGGTCATCTCGAGCCGGACGAGGGCGCGCGCGTGGAAGACCGACATCGCGGTCCAGTAGAAATCGCGGCTGATCGGCGGCGCGGCGCGAGCGACGCGACGCGCCTGATCGGGCTGACCGGCGTCCAGCAGTGCGACGACGTACACCCAGGAGATCATCTTCGGAGCCACCTCGTCGATCGCGGCGAGAGGTCCGGTGAGATGCGCTAGCGAGCCGCGGAACCAGCCGATCACCATCTCGCCGACCAGACCGATTTCCGCCGAGTTCACCGCGCCGGCGGCCTGCAGCCGGGCGGTGAGGTCGCGGTACTCACGCTCCGCCTGGTCGATGTCGCCACCCAGCACCTCCAGTACCGCCGAGAAGGCTGACAACACGACGACGAGTTCACCGGCACGCCCACTCGAGGCCGACCGCAGGCCCTGTTGTACCTGCGCGACGGCGCCGGGGAGATCCACCCGCGCCGCACGCGCGAGAAACGAGAAGAAGTGCGCGGCAGCCTGATAGGCGAGCACTCCGGATTCACCTGCCACACGGTCGAACTCGTCGGCGAATTCCGGGAGCTGCGCGCTGAGGTCAGGACCCAGCGCGGTGTACACACGCGCATTCCAGGCCGCGCAACGGACCTCGGGGTCCTCGTGGTCGGCCGCGGCTGCCACGGCCTGCGCGGCGAGTTCGATGGCGCGACGGTCATCGATGCCTTCGATTTCGAAGCCCAGTGACACCAACAGGTACACGCGGTCCGCACCCGTGGCGCGACCCAGCGCGTCCGTCATCGCCGCGATCAAGTCCGTGTCGGCGATCCGTTGGCGGCGCGTCGTCCAGATGACCGGCGCCCGCCAGCACGTGAGCGCGGACATCACCAGGTCGTCGTCATCCAGCTCTCGCGCGACCGCGAGGGCCTGACCGCGGCGTGCACGGGCCTCAGCGGTGTCGTCGCCGCGGAACGCCAGTGCCGTCACCAGGTGCGTCAACGCGAGGACGAACGCAGAGCGCCCGGCCTCGTCGGCGGCCGATGCGGCGTGTCCGGCCATCTCGTGCAGACGTACTGCGGAGCGCCACAGGTCTGCCGAGTCCGCCGTGAATTCGGTGGCGAACCTCGCCGAGGCCGCGACGGTCACCAACTCGAGCGCGCGCTCGATCGTGTCCGGGACGGCGCCGAGCGCCGCGTGGTGCGCCAGCTCGTCCGGGTCGACGCCACGGGTCTGTTCGAGATACTTCACGATCTGCCAGTGCGATCGACGCTTTCGCAGCGTGGGGATGCTGTCGTACACGGCGTCTCGCACGAGAACGTGGTTGAAGTGGACCGTGTCGACGTCAGCGGTCAACAGTCCGGCGGCGACGGCCGTGTCGATCGCGTCGAGGACGAGTTCCTCGGCGGATTCGTCGGTGTTCCTGTTCCACAACGTGAGTACGCCGTCGATGGGTGCGCTGCGCCCGAAGAGCGCGGCGAGACGCAAGACGGTCGCCACCTCGGCGGGAAGCCGTTCGATCCGCTGCATCAGCACGCTGGTGACGCCACGGGGGATCGCGGCGGCAGCAGCCGAGAACCCGCGGGATGCGACCAGCTTGGCGAGTTCGCGCACGAACAGCGGGTTGCCGTCGGTCCTCGTGCGCAACAGCTCGAGCAGTGGGGTGTCCAGGGATTCCAGTCCCACCGACGCCGCGAGCTCGCGGATACCGTTGTCCGACAGACCCTTCAACTCGATGTGGTCGGCAGTCACCGCGGCGAGGGATGCCGTGGTCGCCAGCAGGTCGACACCGGCTTCCGACGCCCGGTACGTGACCAGCACGAGTACCGGGGACCGGGCCATCCAGGTCACCAGTTGTCGAAGTACCTGGAGCGTGGCGCCGTCGGCGCGGTGTGCGTCGTCGAGGACCAGGACGATGCCTCGCGCCCCGGCTTGTGAACCGCAGGCTTCCATCACCCGCCGGGCGATGTCGAACGAACTGTCCAGCGTCTCGACCGGTGTCGGTTCCCCGCGAGTTCCGATCTGCTGCAGAATTTCTCGCCATGCCCAGGCGGTCGGGGCACCGTCGACCTCGGGGCAGTGTCCGATCGCCCCGCCCCACCCGGTGGCGCCGAGACGGGCGACGAGAGAGTCCGCACACGTGCTCTTGCCGCCGCCGGCCTCCGCGCTGAGCCACACCACTCGCAGACCGGATGCGCTCACCGCGTTCTCGGCATGACCGAGGAGGGTCGCGAGTTCGTGCTCCCGTCCGGCGGGTTCGCGACGACCCACCGCCACGGCGACGGGCAGCACGCTCGGCGGTTTCGGCGGTTCCGGCACGGCCGGCGCCACCGGTGCCGTCAGAGTGGGCGCCTGCTGGAGGATGTCGCGTTCGAGTTGCTGGATCGGCGGTCCGGGATCCACTCCGAGTTCGTCGGCGAGATATGACCGCAGCCGACGCAGCGTCGCCAGGGCGTCCGCCTGCCGTCCCAGTCGGTACTGAGCCAGCGAGAGCAGTCGGAAGTACTCTTCGCGGGCCGGTTGGTCGTCGCACTCCGCTGCCAGCACCTGCGCGACCTCCGCCGCACGTCCGTGGTCGACCGCCAGTGATGCCCATTGCTCGACCGCCGACCGGCGCACGTCCTGCAGGCGGGCGACTTCGGGCTGTGCCCAACTCTCGGCCGAACATGCGCCATAGGGATCTCCGCGCCACATCCGCAACGCGCCGTCCAGTTCGTCGAGTCTCGACGCGGGATCCTCGGCGTCGCCGACGGTGACGAGGGCCTCGAACTCCCAGACGTCGACACCCGATCGTGGGAGCCGTAGTGCGTATCCCGGCTGTTCGCTGACCAGCACGGTGGCCGGAGCGCGGGGTGGGCGGGACGGTTCGATGACGCGTCGCAGGTTGGACACCTGCACCTGGAGGCCCGCCAGGGCCTTGGGCGGTGGTTCGCCGTTCCAGAGGTCGTCGATCAACCGATCCGTGGACACCACCCGTCCGCGACCGGCCACGAGCCGGGCCAGGACGGCACGTTGTCGACGCGGGCCGAGATCGACCACTTCGGAATCGAGTTCGCAGGAGATGGGGCCCAGCACCGAGATGCGCAGCGCCGAAGCGGCATCACCGGCCGGATGCCCGTCCCGAACCGCCATACACCACCCGATTCTCTCGCCGTCGACGACAGACTATCGCCGCGACCGATATCGCGTGTCGCTCACCGGCCCCCACTTCCATCCGCTGGAACGGCTCGGTGGGCAATCGGCGTGTGGCGATCCGTCGATCGTCCCCCGTCGCGCGAGCTGAGCACCGCCCACCCCCAGAGCATCAACCACACGCTCATACCGCCGACCTGGATGCGCTGGGCGAGTCCGAGCCGGAAGTCGCCGGACAGGTTGTCGGCGACCAGCATCCACACCGTGGCGAGCGCGACGACGACGAACACCGCATTCCCGATCCGCCGGAGGACCGGCCAGACGGTGCCCCCGGAGGAGGTGGTGCGCAGCGCCGAGACGCCGGCGGCGACCATCACCGTGAAGATGGCGAACACCGCGACCGTACTGGTCAGCGCATGGATGTGGTGCAGTTGCGGGAGCAGCCCGCTCGGCTCGCGCGGGCACCCGGCGTCGACTCCCGGAATGCACTCGATCGGGAGCAGGGCGTCGGCGATGGTCGCCGCGCCGAAAACCGCCAGGGCGAGAACGGCGGTGGTCGCCGTCCGACCCCGAAAGGTCCGGTGCGGGACGAGCAACAGCAGTGCCGCGACCAATGCGCAGATCCCGGTGGTGACGTCCCCGACCACGTAGATGTCCCGGTGGGGACGGTTGGCGGCGTCGAGCTCGCTGAGGAAGCTGCGCATCGGGTCCAGCGAATCCGCCCACCCGAACTCCATCACCCACGACGAATAGCAGAGGCCCGCAACGACGATCAGGATGCCGGCGACCGATCTCCTCACGAGGCAGGCGTCGACTCCGGTGCACCGATCGGCCGTCCCTGGCGCAGCGGGAGCTCCTTCCAGGTGACCGTGCCGATGATGGCCAGCAACGAGATGATCGACACCGCCAGGAACACCCGGTCCATGGAATCGGCGAAGCCCTCCTTGATGGGCTGTGCGAGCTCGGTCGGCAGCTTCTCGATGATCGAGGTGTCGCTCATGACGCTGTCCGACGATCCCGTTGCGGCGCCGGGGTTCTGAGCGGCCTCGATGAGCGACTGTCCGAATGCGCTGACCTGCGGGTCGGAACTCTGCGCGGCCTCCACGACCGCCGCCCGGTACTCGGGCTGCGCGGCCGCCGACACCATCTCGTCCTTGATGTTCGGCCCCATGAACGAGAACAGCAGTGAGAAGAAGACCGCGACACCGAGCGTTCCGCCGATCTGGCGGAAGAAGGTGGCGGTGCCGGTCGAGAGCCCCATGTCCTTGGGCGGCAGGATGTTCTGCATCGCAAGAGTGATCGGCTGCATCAGATTGCCGAGGCCGAAGCCGAGCAACGCCGCCATCAGCATGACGAGATAGACCGGGGTCTCGGTACCGACCAGGTGTAGCAGGAAGGTGCCGGTGGTGATCAGCACCGCGCCGATGATCGTGAAGATCTTGTACCGACCGGTGCGGGAGATCAGCTGGCCCGACAGGATCGAACCGGTCATGAGTCCGAGCACCATGGGCAGCATCTGGAGACCGGCGATCATCGGGCTCGATCCGCGGAGGACCTGGAAGTACTGCGGCAGCATGGAGATTCCGCCGAACATGACGGCACCGATGATGACCGAGACGACGATGCCCTGACTGAAGACCACGTTCTTGAACACCCGCAACGGGATCAGCGCGTCGTCGCCCATCGTGTGCTCGATCCAGATGAACGCCGCGATACCGACGACGCCGATGCCGTAGCACAGAATCGCCAGCCCGGAGCTCCAGCCCCACTCGCGGCCCTGTTCGGCGACGATGAGCAGCGGCGCCACCGCGACGGCCAGCGCTGTCGCGCCCCAGTAGTCGGTGCGCCCACCGACGCCCTTCTGCTGGTCGTAGTTGAGCACCTTGTAGACGACGAACAGTGCGACGAGCCCGATCGGCACGTTCACGAGGAACACCCAGCGCCAGCCCGACACCCAGAGGATGGTCTCCTGACCGGCGAACAGACCGCCGAGGACCGGGCCGAGGACACTCGAGGTGCCGAACACGGCAAGAAAGTAACCCTGGTACTTGGCGCGTTCGCGGGGCGGCACGATGTCGCCGATCGTGGTCAGCGCGAGGGTCATCAGACCGCCCGCACCGAGTCCCTGGAATGCGCGGAACGCGGCCAGCTCGTACATCGACGTGGCGATCGTGCACAGCAACGAACCGACGATGAAGATCGAGATCGCCAGCAGGAAGAACGGTTTGCGACCGTAGAGGTCGGACAGCTTGCCGTACAGGGGCGTCACGATCGTCGCGGTGACGAGGTAGGCCGTGGTCACCCACGCCTGCATGTCGTAACCCTGCAGGTCGTCGGCGATGGTCCGGATCGCGGTCGACACGATGGTCTGGTCGAGAGCAGCCAGGAACATGCCCATCATGAGTCCGGCCAGGATGGTCAGGATCTGGCGATGGGTCAGTCCGGCCCCGGCGACCTCTTCGTGGGCCACCGTTTCGGGGACGACCGTTTCGGGGGTCGCCGAGGAGTCTGTCATTGTCGTCCTTTCACGGGTTTCACGCGTCCGCGTCCGGCTTGCGGGCTGAGCACGCCGGGTTGAGGGCCGAGTCGGCAGCGTCGACGAACCGACCGAGAAGCCCTACCAGGGTGTGGAGTTCATCGTCGGTCCAGTCCGCCATGACGCCGGCCATCGCGGATCGCCGCATCTCGCGCATCGCCAGGACGCGGTCCCGGCCCGCATCGGTGATGACGAGGAGAGTGGCACGTCCGTCGTCGGGGTCCGCCTCTCGACGGATCAGTTCGTGGTCCACCAGTAGAGCCACATGGCGACTCACCGTCGACGGATCGGCGTTCATCGCCTCGGCGAGTTCGCGGGATCGCATCGACCGTCGGGCCAGAGGGAACAGCGCCTTGAACGCCGCCGCCTCGAACTCGCCGTCTCGTGTTCGGAAGGTGGTGTGGACCGCCCGTTCACGGATGCGTACGAACCGCAGCAAGGTCTCGAACAGGTCGTCGATCGCCTGCTGATCGAGAACCGGCATCGTCGCCACCTCCGGATTCCCTCTTTACTTTCCCTTTGCAATTAGTTGCGCTGTGCAACTAGTTGTCGTGCGCAAGTGTGCGCGCGACGAAGGAAGAATGCAACCGGCTCGGGATACCACCTGGTAGAGGCGCGGGGATCAACGGACGCGGCGCCCACCGCACCGGACTTCGTCACCTGCCGGAGAGAGTGAATCGCCGACCTGCCGGGTCGGGGGTTGGCAGGTCGGCGACTCACTTTCGATGTCGTTCCCGGATCGCCGTACGTTACCCGCGTCGACGAGTGGGAGCGGGCTGAACCACAGCGACGGCACGGAAGTGCGTTGCGCCTCCCGGCCCCGAGGCGATGCGTCGTCGGACTGTGCGTGCGGTTAGCCTCGTGGGAGTCAGAACCGTGACAGGAGCTCTTCGTGTTCGTTGTCGCCCACATCAGCGACCTGCATTTCAACGGGACGCGGTTCAATCGGGCCCGCATCCAGGCGGCACTGGGCTACATCAATGCTCGTGCCGCCGGCATCGACGTCCTGCTGGTCACCGGTGACATCGCCGACGAGGGTGCGGCCAGCGAGTACCGCGAGGCCCACGGGGTACTCGAGAGTCCGCTGCCGATGCTCATCACCGCCGGCAACCACGACGTCCGCGAGCCGTTCAGCGCGGCTCTCATCGGCACCGAGACCTCTGGCCCGATCAATCACGCGCGGACGGTGCGCGGACGCGACGGCTCCGACGTGCTCTTCCTGATGTGCGACAGTTCGATACCGGGACGCAACGACGGCCGTCTCGACGACGCGACGATCGCCTGGCTGTCGGAGCGACTCGACGCCACGACCGCGGACACCCCGGTGTTCATCGCTTTTCACCATCCGCCGGTCGACCTGCTCATGCCCTTCATGGACTCCATCCGGCAGCGTGACGAGGGCCGCCTCGCCGACCTGGTCGGAGAACACCCGAACATCGTCGCGTTCCTGTGCGGACACGCGCACACCCCGGCGGTGACCACATTCGCCGACCGTCCGCTCTGCGTCGCACCGGGCGTGTCGTCGACACTGAACCTCCCTTTCGAAGGACGCGAAGTGGTGAATCGCGGTCAGCCGCCGGGTATCGCGTTCCACCTCTATGACGAGGAGCGGTTCGTCACCCACTTCCGGTCGGTGATGTTCTGACCCCCGGCGGCCGCGACGTGCCGGCGCGTCATCACCCCGCGAACCCGCGCACCAGATCGGCCATCGTCTCCGGCTGATCCTCGGGGATCAGCGTCCACGAGTCGTCGACGACGACCTTCGACGCATCGGGAAACAGGTCGACGAGCCGATCGGCATGCTCCAGCGGCATCATCCGGTCTTCCCTGGCCCAGACCACGAGTACCGGCCGGTCGAATCGTGCGAGCGTGTCCGACAATTCGAGCAGGCGGCGGCGAGAGGGGGCGCCGACCGCGAACTTCACCAGATCGCGCCGGATCGCCGCGTTCTCCACGGCCGGCCGGAACCACTCGTCGAAGAGCGAATCCGATATGCCCGACTTCGTCAGAGCCCCGTATGCGCGCGTGCTGTGCCGGAAGAACCGCGTGCCCAGCATCCTGGTGAGAATCCATCCGCCGCCCGGTACCCGGCACAACAGCGCCGCCGGACGCGCGGGCGCAGGCGGATAGTTGTCGAAGGCGGTGCACGAGACCAGCATCAGTTTGCCGATGCGCTTGTCCCGACCTTGGGCGATCGCGAACTGTCCGCCGCCCCAATCGTTCAGCACGAGCGTCACGTCGTCGAGGCCGAGCGCGTCGAGGAAGTCGGCGAGGATGCCCGCCATTCCCGTCTCGGTGAGGTCGGCGTCATCGTTCATCGGCTGCGTGTGCGCACCCATCGGAAGCGTCGGAGTGATGCACCGGAAGCCGGCCAGGAGCGGAATCACCTTGCGCCACTGCCTGCCGTCCATCAGCAGACCATGGCCGAACACCACGACCGGTCCGTCACCCCCGGTGTCCTCGTAGGCGATGGGCCCGGACGGAACGTCGACGATAGGCACGTTCCACCTCCTAGATAGATCGTTCTACTTAGAGGGAAGATAAGCTGTCACGGCACGATGCGCAAGGAGGAGACGTCATGGCAGCAGACCCCACGACTCGCGACCGGATCCTGGAGGCCACCGCGGAGTTGTATCGCCGTCAGGGAATGCCGGCCACCGGACTCAAACAGATCTCGGCGGCGGCGCAGGCGCCTTTCGGATCGATCTACCATCACTTCCCCGGCGGCAAGGAGGCGATCAGCGTCGAGGTCATCCGGCGCGAGGGGCTCCGGTACGGCGGGTTCGTCGGCGAGCAACTGGCCGCCACCGACCCTCTCTCCGGTATCCCGTCACTGTTCGAGAACGCGGGAAAGTTGCTCGACGCCCAGGATTACGGCGAGGCGTGTTCCATCGAGACCATCGCGCTGGAAGTCGCGAGCACCAACGAGCGCCTCCGCCTCGAGGCCGCCGACGTCTTCGAGAGCTGGCTGGCCGGTCTCGCCGCCTGGTTCGGTCAGCTCGACATCACGGAGTCGGAGGCTCGTCGGCTGGCGCTGATCACTCTCACCGCCCTCGAAGGCGCCTTCGTACTGTGCCGCACGCTGCGGTCGGTCGAACCGATCACGAGCGCCGGGCACGGCGTGCAGGCCGCCGTTCACGCCGCGGTCCGTTCCGGGTGACACCCGGCGCGATCAGGCGTCAGGCCGACGAACCGGCCTTCAGGAGCTCCTGGAGGATCTTGCCGCCGATCTCCGGGATGAGGCCGGGGCCGGTCTCCGGGAGGTTCTGCGGCAGCAGCCCCGGCTCGTGGGTGGCCGGGATACGGGCGGTCCGGGTCGCCTCCAGCCTGATGCCGGTCTGCTGCGCCTTTGCCAGCGGGGTCTGGTACTTCTCGAGTTCCGTTGCGGTGGTGAGCGACCCGACGACACGCAGCCCCATGGCCCCGAAGTCCGCCGCCCCGCGCCGGATGTGGTTGGGCGACGTGATCAGCACGATGTCGCGAATGCCCTGCGCCCGCAGGATCTCGGCGGTGTTCTGTGCATTGGCCACGGTCGACCCCGACTTGTCCTCGGTGAGAATGCGGCTCGCGCTGACACCGTTGTCCACGAGCCACGTTCGCATCGCGGCCGCTTCGGTGACACCCTTCTTCGGCACCCCGCCGGTCACCACGACCGGAGCACCGGTCGTCAGCTCCGATTGCGCCTTGGCCGCCGACACCCGGTTCACGAGCTCCGGCGCCATCTTCCCGTTCGCATTCAACCCGTACCCGAGGACGACGATGGCCACGCGGCCGGACACCGGTCGGGGCGTGGTACTCGGCACGATCTGCGCCGCGGTCGCGACACCGGAGATGATGTTGCGTGCTGTCGTCGCCAGTGCCGGATTCATCATCGACAGTCGGTTGAGTGCCGACTGGACCTGGCCCGCTCGCTGCGCTCCCGGCGCCGAGCGGCCGGCCACGACATCCTCGACCTGATCCGACCAGATCGCTTGCAGTGCCAGCGCATCGGAGTCGGCCGGCGCCACCGCCAGTACCTGCTGGAGGAGCTCCAGGCCGCCGGTGACGTCACCTCCGGCGAACTTCGACTGCGCGTCGTTGTACAGGCCGGCCGGGTCGATCGCGGACGCGGTCGTCACCACCGACGCATCCTGCGCCGGCAACGTCCCGACCGCCACGCCACCGAGCGCGGCGACCGCGATCGTCGCAGCAGCCGCCAGCTTCCTGCGCTTCACTCTGGTCACACCAGTCACTCGCGTAACAGTACGAGAGATGCACAACGACCCCGCACCCGTCCGATCCCAGATCGGTAACGGGTGCGGAGTCTCTTGCGGCCGGGCGTAGCTCAGCGCTTCAGGCCGGCCACCTTGAGCAGCTCCGGGCGTCGCAGGACCAACCCGATCCACATGAATACGCCGAGGTAGACCGCGAACAGGATCGTGTCGAACAGCGGTGCCTCGATCCGCATGTTCGCCGTGACCGCGCCACCGAGGTAGGCCGTGATCCCCACCGCGCCGAGCACGGCGGTGCGCGGGATCGCGTAGACGACCAGGCACACGAGCAACACGACCCCCATCACGATGGCCTGGTCGGCGGGAAAGCCGAGCTCCCGCGTTCCGTCGATCACCGCCTGCGGACGGGCCAGCTTGCCTGCGACGTCGAACGCGAGGAATGCGCCGACCAGAACGCTGATCACGATTCCCGTTGTGCGGCGCCAGTTCCGGCGGGCCGGCGGCGCCTCGTCGGATGCGGGGTTCGCGGTCGTCGGGGCGGCGGTGTCCTCGGTGATGCTGTTCCTGTTCATGATGTTCTCCTGGCGGCTCGTGCGAGTGTGTTGTGCAGGGATAGACACGCCTGCTCGCCGGAACTCATCGCCGAACCGGCCTGCACATCCTCGAGGGCGCATTCTCGTGAGTGTCCGACGATCGACGCCTACGCCGCCGATCTGTCGAGATCGACGCGAGAAGAGTTGCGTTCCTTCCATTCCCACACGGCGTAGAGCACCTCGGTGGTGTACCCCAAGTCCATCCGCCCGCCACCGACCGGCACCGTCGCGTCTGCACCGATCCGGGAATCGGGCACCCAGCCCACCGGCTTCGAGGTCGGCGAGGCTGCCACGATCTCGACACCGTCCGGACCGTGAAAACTGAACCGTTGCGAACCGTGCGCGGTGATCGAGAACTCACCCCGATGCAACGACCGATGACACGACCCACACAACAAGATCAGATTGTCCGGATCCGTCCGCCCACCCGCCGACCAGAACCGCACATGATGAGCATGCAGATGACGCGTCCGACCACACCCCGGCATCTGACAACACCGATCCCGCACGAACAACGCCCGCACCAACGCCTTGTTCGGCGCCCGCTTCCGACGACCCACACCCAACAACGCCAACTTCCCCGGCTGCCCGGGCACCCCGCGGCTCACCACATCCCGCGTCGACGCACCGCACCGAGCTTCGACCACCTCGACCTCCGACAACCCGGGACCGTCATCGAGATGAGCGTGCTCCATCCCTGCACCGGCATGAACGAGGATCTCCGCACCAGGTGCGAGTTCAGGCATCGCGATCCCGTCATGCACCATGTCCGCCATCGCCACCACCGCCGGCGCCACATTCGACGGCACCTGCCGCCACAAATCCCGACGCCGCGACGGAACCACCTCCGACTCCACCACCGAATCCTCGACAACCGAACCCGATTCAGTGTTCCGCGGAACACTCTGCACGGTCGGTAGATCCGGGTCATCGCAGGTGCGGGTGCGTTCATACTCCGCCCGCACCGTCCCAGCCAGGAACCGCGCCCCATCCAACGGACTCAACCGCAACGACACCGACAACGACCCGTCACTGTTCCACTTCCACCGACCCGTCGACTCCACCGGCGGCCGGCTTTCGTCTTCGACGCCACGGTCACGGTCGATCTGGCCCATCGCCCGTACCGCCCGATCCAACTGACTCGCCATGCACGACAACGCCAGATTCACCAACTCCTGCTCACGTTCAGGCGTGGCCACCCGCGTCAGGGCGCGGACCTTCGAATACGAGAGCCGACCTTCGCCAAAAGCGTTGCCGATCAACGGCAATCCTCGGATCGCCTTCGCGACCCTAACATGCTCATGCGCCGTTCGCGGAGCAATCCCGGCCTTCCACGACAACCAGTGCGCCAGCGAATGAATCCCCGGCCCCCGCCACGACTCCCGCCCATCCAACTCCGCCACCAGTTCAAGGAAATCCGCTGTTAACGCCGTGATCTGCGCCGCATACCCCAGCACCCTACCCTCGAGCACCTCATCAGACAGCGACTCCGGATGCGCTCCGTCGAACATCGATGCAACATCCCCACCCGAACGAAAAGCACTGGCCCCCACCGCAACCCCCTGAAACAAACGAGAAGTACAGCAACAAGATATCGCCCGGCACCGACAATCCCGCGGGCCTCAACCCGAGGTCAAGAGTGTTCCGCGGAACACGAAGTGGCGGGGCACGCTACTCACCCGCGTCATCATTCTCGATGCTCCGGGCGGCCTCGATCTAGGCCCGGAGATCACTACTGGGAGGCAACCAGCCTCACAAGCGGATACTCGCGCGTTGCCTTCTTCTGATACTTGGCGTATCGCGGCTGAGCCTCGACCACCCGATCCCACGCTGCTGCGCGCTCGGCGGCGTCGAGAACGACCGGCCGCACGGCCACCGGCTCCTCCCCGTGGCGCTCGACCGACACGCCATCGGGATTGGCCGTCAGGTTGGCGAACCAGTCCGGGTTCCGGTCGCCACCACCCGATGCGACGACCAGCCAGCCGTCACCGTCGGCGAACCAGCTCAGGGGTGTCTCACGCACGAGACCAGAGCGCCTACCGGTCGTGCGCAGGATGAGCATCTCCATCCCCCACATCGATCCGGACTTCTTCCGGATGCGGGCGACGGTGCGCTCGTTGGCCTTTCGCTGGTACCAGAGCGAGAGTGACCGCAGGGACAAGGACATGACTTCCTCCGATGAGATCAGGTGATGCGCTGACAGTACGGCGCCGGCCGGCCCCACGGCTTCTCGATTCCTGCTCGATCACGACCGGACACCGCGACCACTGGTCCCCCGAGGCGCGAGGAGCGCAAACGACGAGGCCCCGGCAACCAGGACGGTTGCCGGGGCCTCGGGAGGACGCGAAGACGCTAGAGGGCCTTGAGTTCCTCGATCACGCTCTCGACGCTCTTCTTGGCGTCGCCGAAGAGCATGCTGGTGCCGTCGGCGAAGAACAGCGGGTTCTCGATGCCGGCGTAACCTGAACTCATCGACCGCTTGAGCACGATGGTCGATCGCGCCTCGTCGACGTTGAGGATCGGCATGCCGTGGATCGGCGAGCTCGGATCATTGCGGGCCGCGGGGTTGGTGACGTCGTTGGCCCCGATGACGATGGCGACGTCGGTCCGGCTGAATTCGCCGTTGATGTCGTCCATCTCCTTCATCGAGTCGTATTCGACGTCGGCCTCCGCGAGCAGCACGTTCATGTGACCGGGCATGCGACCGGCGACCGGGTGGATGGCGTACTTGACCTCGACGCCCTTGGCCTCCAGCAGCTTTGCCATCTCCTTGACCGCATGCTGGGCCTGCGCCACGGCCAGACCGTACCCGGGGACGACGATGACCTGGTTGGCATACGCCATCTGGATCGCGGCGTCGGCGGCCGAGGTCGCCTTGACCGTGCCGCCTTCGGCACCGGGGCCGCCCACGGCAGCGGCATCGCCGCCGCCGAACGAGCCGAACACGATGGCCGGGATCGACCGGTTCATGGCCTTGGCCATCAGGTTGGTCAGGATCGAACCCGAGGCGCCGACGATCATGCCGGCGACGATCAGCGCGGTGTTGTCCAGCGCGATACCCGCGGCCGCAGCCGACAGACCCGTCATCGCGTTGAGCAGCGAGATGACCACCGGCATGTCCGCGCCACCGATGGGGAACACCACGAACAGACCCATCACACCGGCAGCCACCAGCACGGCGACCATCCACCAGACACTCGCGCCGCCGCCGTTGGAAGCATCGACGCCGAGGTAGATCGCCAATCCCAGTGCGACGATGAGCAACACGATGTTGGCGGCCTGGAACAGCTTGGCATTGGAGACGAAGGTCTTCTCCAACCCCTTCGGCATGATCTCCTGCAGCTTCGCGAACGCCACCAGCGATCCCCAGAACGAGACCGAACCGATGATCGCGGCGATCAGCGAGCCGATCACCAGCGGCGAGGCCGGTTCGACGTTGTGGAAGGTCGAGAACCCGGAGGTCTCGATGAACTCGGCCCAGGCGATGAGCGCCACGGTGCCACCACCGACGCCGTTGAACAGCGCGACCAGCTGCGGCATGGCCGTCATCTTGGTCTTCAGGGCAGGCGGGATACCCAGAGCCACACCGAGAACCAGACCGACGACGATGAGCACCCAGTTGATCGTGGGCACGCCCTCGGTCGAGTGCCCATCGGAACCGACAGCCCCTTCGTTCCAGACGTAGAGCAGCGTCGCGGCGACGGCCAGACCCATACCCACCGCGGCGATCCAGTTGCCGCGCACCGCGGTCTTGGGTCCGGTCAGACCCATCAGGCCGTAGATGAACAGGGAGAACGAGACGATGTAGAGCGCGGTCACCAGGTAGGCGACGCCCTCGCTCGGGGTGTGCGCACCCGCCGCGAGTACCAGCTGTGACATAGATGTTTCTGGGGAGCCGTTCATTTGGCCGCCTCCTTCTTACCCTTGAACATGCCCAGCATGCGGTCGGTGACCGCGAAGCCACCGATCACGTTGAGCGTGCCGAACACCAGCGCGACGAAGGCGATGATGCGCACACCCCACCCGGCGTCGGCGGGCAACTTGCCCAGGACCACCAGCGCGCCGAGCACGACGATGCCGTGAATGGCGTTGGTGCCCGACATCAACGGGGTGTGCAGGGTGTTGGGGACCTTGGAGATGACGGCGAAGCCGACGAACCCGGCGAGCACCAGGATCGCGAGGTTCGCGAGAAGTCCGGCATACATCAGGCCTTCACCTCCTGCTGGCCGTCTTTCGGCCCGCTCACTTCGTTCCCGGCGCCGGGCTTGTCACGGGTGACGCACGCGGCCGCAATGACCTCGTCGTCGAAATCCGGTGTGATGGAACCGTTGTCGTCGAGCATCAGCTCGATGAGCGCCAGCAGGTTCTTCGAGTACAGCTCGCTGGCGTGCTCGGGCATCGTCGCCGGCAGATTCAGCGGGGCGGCGATCGTCACGTCGTGCTTGACGACGGTCTGACCCGGCTCGGTCAACTCGCAGTTGCCGCCGGTCTCCCCGGCGAGGTCGATGACCACGCTGCCCGGCTTCATGCCCTCGACCGCAGCGGCGGTCACGAGCCGCGGCGCCGGACGCCCCGGCACGAGCGCGGTGGTGATCACCACGTCGAAACCCTTGATCGCGTCTTCGAGCGCCTGTTGCTGCTGCGCGCGCTCGGACTCGGTCAGCTCACGGGCGTACCCGCCCTCACCGGCCGCGTCGATACCCAGGTCGAGCCATTGGGCGCCGACCGATCGGACCTGCTCGGCGACCTCGGGACGCACGTCGTAGCCGGTGGTCCGCGCACCGAGCCGCTTGGCCGTGGCCAACGCCTGCAGTCCCGCGACACCCACACCCAGGACCAGCACCGTGGCCGGCTTCACCGTTCCGGCGGCGGTCGTCAGCATCGGGAAGAAGCGCGTCGAGACATCCGCCGCCACCACGACCGACTTGTAGCCCGCGACGTTGGCCTGCGAGCTCAACGCATCCATCACCTGGGCGCGGGAGATACGCGGGATGGCCTCCACCGCGTAAGCCTCCACGCCGGCATCGCGCAGGGTGCCGATCTGATTGTCGGCATTGCGCGGCGCGAGGAAGCCGATCAGCTTCTGTCCGCTCCGCAGCTTGCCGATCTCCGAATCCGACGGCGGCGACACCCGCAGAACCACATCCGATCCGTACGGATCGCCGATCGTTGCACCGGCTTCGGTGTACGCCTCGTCGGGGATCAGGGCGCCGAGACCGGCCCCCGACTCCACCACGACGGGCACACCCTTGCCCACCAGCGCGGCGACGACCTTCGGGACCAGCGCCACCCGGCGCTCCCCCTCGGCCGTCTCGCGCACGACACCCACTGTCATCTATCTCACCCTGTCTGGTCGGCGCCGCTCGTCGCAGCACCGTTGGTTGGCGCCTGTGCTCGGCGCGTCTTGTCAACGAGGTGACCTGCTTCCAGATCGTGCAGCTCCGCCATGTGTGTCGGCGGAACGGACGACCTGACGCAGGTCACGAGGTGCACGGGTTCGACAAGGGATGACTGTCTCCCGGCTCACATAAAGGTGCGTTGAACATAACATGCGTTCTCAGCGGCAGCTCAGGTGAGTCGGATACCTCACTCAACCCTTGACGCTGCGCTTTTGGTCGTTTCTGGACAGTTGTCTGTACAGGTGTCGTCCTCGCGGGGGTGCGGCACGAACACTGTCTCGGGGCGTCACCAGACACTGTCGCCCGTTCCGGCGAGAAGCGCGTTCGTCAACCGCGGAGTTCGGCAGTCTTCCGTCCGCTCACGGAATCGCGCTCGAGTTCTTCGCACCGCCCGCGTGACGCGGTCGCGCGGCCTCGGCGCGTTGCCTCAGACGATGGTGTAGGTGCGGTCGTCCAATCCGCTGGCGCCATCCGGTGCCGGCGCCTGATAACGCTCGATCTGGGGCATCCCCTTCTGATCGATCGCCCGGCATTCGAGGGTGTGATTGCCCTTCGTCGCCTGCCAGACGAACTTCCACTGTCGCCAGGTGTCGATGCTGTACTTCGTGGTCAGCTCGGCGGGTTGCCACGGCCCCTGATCGACACGGACCTCCACGCGTTCGATGCCCGTGTGCTGGGCCCATGCGGTGCCGGCGACCACGACCTCGCCGGCCGGATGCTCGGTGCCGTCGGCCGGACGGTCGAACCGCGACGCCATCTTGATCGGGCCGAGGGCCGACCATCCGCGCGTCGTCCAGTACGCCTTGGCCTCCGAGAAGCGCGTGATCTCCCAGTCGACAACCCATTTCGTCGCCGAGACGTACCCGTACAACCCCGGCACCACCTGGCGGACCGGGTAGCCGTGTTCGAGGGGAAGCGGCGAACCGTTCATCCCGACGGCGAGGAGCGCGTCACGCCCGTCGGTGAGCGCCGAGATCGGAGTGCCACAGGTCCATCCGTCGACGCTGGTGGACAGCAGCATGTCCGAGCCCGGCCGGACGCCGGCGAGGTCGAGGACCTCACGCATCGGCACCCCCAGCCATGTCGCATTGCCGACGAGGTTGCCACCGACCTCGTTCGACACGCACGCGAGCGTCACGATCCGTTCGGTCATCGGCATGGCGAGCAGGTCGTCCCAGGACAGCGTCACCTCGCGATCCACGTCGCCGTGGATCCGCAGTCGCCATTCACCGGTGGTGAGGGTAGGGACCTGCAGCGCCGTGTCGATTCGATAGAAGTCGGCGTTGCTGGTCATGAAAGGTGTTGCGCCCGAGACCTCGAGCTCGGCACCGGCCGGGATCGGCGGCGCCTGGCTTGCGGCACGCGGCAGCAGCACCCGGGCGCGGTCGGCGACGACGCCCGCGGTGTCGGCGAGCACCCGCCGGGCCACGACCCCGACAACGACCGCGGCAGCCGCGATGCCGCCGGCGGTGAGCACGAAGCGGCGCGTGAAGTCGGACCGCGCAGCCGCTTTCGGCTCGTCGTCGGCCGAGTGTCCGTCCACCTCATCGGTATCGACCGACGCGGGACCCAACTGGGTGATCAGCACGCGGAGCACGACGACGCCGACGACCCCCGCGACGATCGACGGCAGCGCGTTCGTCCAGCCGGCATCCGGGCGGTTCAACGCCGCCAGCACGCCGACCAACCCGAAGGCTCCGATGATCACCGAGCCGAGCGGGGGTCGTCGTCGTTCGAGGTATCCGCACGCTGCGGCGAGTACCGCGATGAGGATGCCCATGCCGATGAACAGGGCGAGCTTGTCGGCGACACCGAACGTCTCGATGGCCCACTTGCGGACCGCCTCGGGTGAATGGTCGACGACCGACGAGCCCACGGCGAAATACGGCGACGCGTCCGGCGAGACCGGAACCGCGGCCAGCTCGCCCGCAGCCAGCGCCGCCCCTACCGCGACCACACCCGCCAGCGCGGGAGCCGGCGAGGAGGCGCGGCGCAAGGGGCTACGGCGCACGGTGGTGGAGGTCATATTTCTTGATAGCGGATGAACCTGTGAAAACGCCGTGAGCCACCCGTTCCGAGACCCGCCGGTGACTCGGCGATCTGTCCGCACCATCAATCGTTACCAAGACTAGAACAGGTTCTAGTTTGTCGGCTAATCTGAGCGGCATGGCTACCAGCACCGAGATCCCGGAGACCGTCGCACTCGATTCGGTGAGCGAGTTCTCCGACGAGGTCGACGTCGTCGTGATCGGGTTCGGCATCGCCGGCGGATGCGCCGCGGCGGAGGCCGCCGCGAACGGGGCGCGGGTGCTCCTGCTCGAGCGCGCCGCGGCTCCGGGCGGCACCACATCGCTGTCCGGCGGGTTCTTCTACCTCGGCGGCGGCACCGCAGTACAGAAGGCCACCGGCCAAGAGGACTCCGTCGAAGAGATGGAGAAGTACCTCACCGCCGTGTCGATCGATCCCGAAGCCGACAAGATCCACGCCTACTGCGTCGACAGCGTCGACCACTTCAACTGGCTCGAAGGACTCGGCTTCACCTTCGAGCGCAGCTTCTATCCGGAGAAAGCCGTGATCCAGCCGGGCACCGAGGGACTGATGTTCACCGGCAACGAGAAGGTCTGGCCGTTCAAGGACCAGGCCGTTCCGGCACCGCGCGGGCACAAGGTACCGGTACCCGGGGAGACCGGAGGCGCGAAGCTGGTCATCGATCTGCTCGTCACCCGCCTCGACGAGTTGGGTGCCGAGGTCCGGTATGAGACCGGTGCCCGCCAGCTGGTCGTCGACGAGCAGGGTGCGGTCGTCGGCGTGACGTGGAAGACGCCCGACGCCGAAGGTGTCATCCGCGCGGACTCGGTGATCATCGCCGCCGGCGGCTTCGTGATGAATCCCGACATGGTGGCCGAACACACCCCTCATCTCGCCGAGAAGCCGTTCGTGCTCGGCAACACCTACGACGACGGCCTCGGCCTGCGCATGGGCCGATCCGTGGGCGCCGCACTGAAGTACATGGACAAGGCGTTCATCACCGCGCCCATCTACCCACCCGCGAGCATGGTCATGGGCGTCATCGTCAACAAGTACGGCGAGCGGTTCGTGACCGAGGACTCCTACCACGCGCGGACATCGGGATTCGTTCTCGAGCAACCCGATTCGGTGGCCTACCTCATCGTGAACGAGTCGCACATGAACGAGAAGCAGAACTATCTGGTGCCGCTCATCGACGGCTGGGAGACCATCGAGGAGATGGAGCGAGACCTCGGCATCCCCGAGGGCAAGCTGCAGGCGACCATGGCCCGCTACAACGAGAACGCCGCAAAGAAGGAAGACCCCGACTTCCACAAGGCCGCCGAATTCCTCGAGCCACAGGACACGGGACCGTGGGCGGCCTACGACCTGTCACTCGGCAAGGCGATGTACGCCGGCTTCACCATGGGCGGCATGGCGACGTCGTTGGACGGCGAGGTACTCGACGAATCGGGCACCGTCATCACCGGCCTCTACGCGGCCGGCGCGAGTGCGACCAACATCGCCCAGGACTGCAAGGGCTATTGCAGTGGAACGCAATTGGGCGAGGGGTCGTACTTCGGCCGACGCGCCGGGCGCCGTGCCGCGGCACGGGTGACCACGAGCGCGTGACGTAACCGGCTGACAACCGCCCTCCGGCAACCCGCGGGCGACGGAGAGTCGTCGGTGGCGCCGAGGAGGGCGGATTCCGCTCAGCGTTTCGGCGTGAACCCGCGCAGACGCAGGCTGTTGCCGACGACGAAGACCGACGAGAGCGCCATCGCCGCGCCGGCGATCATCGGGTTCAGCAGCCCGGCGGCGGCCAGCGGAATGGCCGCGACGTTGTACCCGAACGCCCAGAACAGGTTTCCCTTGATGGTGCCGAGGGTTCGACGCGCCAGGGCGATGGCGTCGGCCACCGCGCGTAGGTCGCCGCTCACGACGGTCAGATCGCTGGCGGCCATCGCGACATCGGTGCCGGTGCCCATCGCGAGGCCGAGATCGGCCTGCGCGAGTGCGGCGGCGTCGTTGATCCCGTCGCCGACCATCGCCACCACATGCCCCTGCTCCTGCAGTTCGGCGATCACCTCCAGCTTGCGGCGCGGGCTGACGCCGGCGGTGACGTCGTCGATCCCGACGATCGACGCCACGGCGCGGGCGGCGCCCTCGTTGTCGCCGGTGAGCAGCTTCGGCGTCAGCCCCAGCCGCCGGAACTCGGCGATCGCCGCGGCCGACGACGGTTTGACCCGATCGGCCACCACGAGAACTCCCACGGGAACCGGTTGTCCGGCAGCATCTTCGGCGTCGGACTCGGCGACCAGCACGACGACCGCGGTCGCGCCGTCGGATTCGGCGGCAGCGACCGCGTCGTCGAGTGCAGTTGGCAACGCCACGCCCACCTTGCTCGGTGACACGACGGTCACCAGTCGGTCACCGACGATCCCCGCGACGCCCGCGCCCTGCGTGGAGACGAAATCGCGGACCCGCGAGTCGATGTGGTCACGCCCGGCATCGACGATGGCCGCCGCGATCGGGTGTTCCGATCCCGACTCCACCGATGCCGCCCAGCCCAGGACCTGCTCGGTCTCGTAACCGTCGACGACGGTGATTGCGGCGAAAGTCATCTCGCCGGTGGTGACGGTGCCCGTCTTGTCCAGCACGATGGTGTCGACACGTCGCGTCGACTCCAGCACTTCGGGTCCCTTCAGCAGAATCCCGAGTTGCGCACCGCGCCCGGTGCCGACCATCAGAGCAGTCGGTGTGGCGAGCCCCAGCGCACACGGGCACGCGATGATGAGGACGGCAACGGCGGCGGTGAACGCGAAGGTCACATCGCCACCGGCGAAGTCGGTCGTCGACGCCACGCCGAGCCAGAAGCCCAGGGCGGCAATCGATATCGCGATCACGATCGGTACGAACACCGACGAGATCCGGTCGGCCAGTCGCTGGACGTCGGCCTTGCCCTCCTGCGCCGCCGTGACCATGCGCGCCATCTGGGCGAGCGCAGTGTCGGAACCGACGGCGGTCGCCCGGACGACTAGGAGTCCGCTGGTGTTGACCGTCGCGCCGACCACCGCGTCACCGGTGGTGACCTCGACGGGCACCGACTCGCCCGACACCATCGACGCGTCGACCGCCGACGCGCCCTCGACGACCACGCCGTCGGTGGCGATCTTCTCGCCGGGCCGGACGACGAACTCGTCCCCGACTGTCAACTGTCCGATGGGTATCCGGGACTCGGCACCATCGGGACGTCGAACCACGACGTCCTTGGCACCGAGATCCATCAGGGCGGCGAGCGCGTCCCCCGCACGGCGCTTGGCGCGCTTCTCGAAGTAGCGGCCCGCGAGCAAGAAGGTCGTGACGCCGGCCGCGGCCTCGAGGTAGATGTGCGATGAGCCGTCGGTCCGCTGCGGCAGCAGGTCGAAGCCGTGGGTGAGGCCGGGAGTGCCCGCAGTCCCGAGGAACAGCGCGTAGAGCGACCATCCGAACGCCGCCAGGGTCCCGACGGAGACCAGGGTGTCCATCGTCGTCGCACCATGACGCAGGTTGATCCAGGCCGCCCGGTGGAACGGGTACGCACCCCACACGACGACCGGAGCGGCGAGCGTCAGGGACAGCCACTGCCAGTAGGTGAACTGGAGTGCCGGGACCATCGCGAGAGCGATCACCGGCACCGAGAGGATCGCGGACACGATCAACCGTTGGCGCAAGGCGTCCAGTTCGGGGTCGCGGGAGTCGGCGTCCGCCGTGTCCGTGTCGGCGGTGGACGCAGGCGCGTCCGCCACGATCGGCGACGCGTCGTAACCGGCGGCGCGGACCACCTCGACCAGGTCGCCGGCCGCCAGACCCGTAGGCACCTCGACGTGGGCGCGTTCGGTCGCGTAGTTCACCGTCGCGGTCACGCCGTCGAGCTTGTTGAGCTTGCGCTCGATGCGGTTGGCGCAGGATGCGCACGTCATTCCGGAGATGTCCAGGTCGACCAGTTGCCCGGTGCTCGCGGTCATGGGTGATCACCTCCGTGTGGGTTCGATGACGGTTCGTCGGTGACCACGACGCCATGCGAGGGGGCATCGTGCGTCACCGGCTCGACGTCGGGACCCCATGCGCGGCCGACGCCGAACGCGAGAGCGAAGACCGCGATCAGCGCGACGACGTAGGCCAGGGGCCCGGTGGCGGCGGATCTCATGGTCAGACCAGCACGTAGCCGGCTTCGGTGACGGCCATCGCGACCTCGTCTCGGCCGAGTTCACGATCGGCCGACACGCGCACCGAGCCGTCGTCGACGGTCACCTCGACGCTCGTCACGCCGGGCAGGGCCTCGATCTCCTCACGGACCGACGCTGCGCAGTGGCCGCAGGTCATGCCGGTGACGGTGTAAGTGCTGGTGGTGCTCATGCGCGTGCTCCTCGGATTGTCGAAGTATGTGAGTGGTCGGTCAGGACTTGACCAGGCGCGTGATCGCGGCCATGGCCTCGTCGACCTTGGCCTTGCCGGCCTCGTCGCTCTCCTGCGCGGCATGCACCACGCAGTGGGCCATGTGCTCCTCCAGCAGACCGAGGCTCACCGCCTGCAGCGCCTTGGTCATCGCCGACACCTGCGTGAGGATGTCGATGCAGTAGGTGTCTTCCTCGACCATGCGCTGCAGTCCGCGTGCCTGACCTTCGATGCGCTTGAGTCGGCGGAGGTAGTCGTCCTTCCGGCCGATGTAACCGTGCTGGTGCTCGTCCATGATTCTCCCGTCCGGATACCCCTCAAGGGTATGCTCGACCAGGTATACCACCGTGGCGCCGATAACGGTACCCCCCTACCGTATCGGCGAGCGCAGCGATCCTCGTGCTCCCTGAGGTGCGAGCGCAGCGAGCCACGAAGGGCTCAGCGAACCGGAGGGAGCAAACTACGACCGCAGCGCGGCAGCCAACTTGGCCAGCGCGCCGGCCACCTCGTCGAGTGCGGCTCCGATGGCCGCCACTCGTGCGGCGTCGAAACCCGGTGCACCGTGGTCGGGCCCGGATACGGCCGGGAGGTTCCCCGGCGTGAGGGCGGCCGGCCGGGATCCCGGACCGCCGACAACCGGGCCGCCGCGGTCGTGTCCGTCGACAGGGTCCACCGGGTCCGGAGAGTAGGCGACGTCATACCCGTCGGCCCGGTGACGTCGACCCTGATAGTCGTCGACGACCTGCGGCTCGACGTTGGTCGAGCGCCGTCCACCGCGATACGACGTGTTCGGTTCCGGGTCGTCCGACGCCGGGGGCTGCGCGGCGAGCGACGCGGCCGGGTGAGAGTCGGGCAGGCGGTGCGACCCCATCCGTGACGAACCCGCTTGCGGCGGGGACTGACGCAGCGGGTCGACGCCGCGATCAGGCGCAACGGTCCGGGGATCGGGTGCGCCCGCGCCGCTCATCACCGACGGAGCGTGCCCGTTGCTGCGCGCATAGAAGTGCGGGCCGCCGTGCCCGGCGAAGAACACGCAGCCCGCGCCCTCCGGGGACGGCACCGGGCAGGGGTTGCGTTCGATGAGGGACTGCGCGCGGTCGTCGAAGTCGTTCCATTCGAGCCACAGCCGCCGGTCATGCCGCGGATGCGTGCTCGCATCGGTGGCGTGATTACCTCGGTGACCGATCGCCAGCCGGCACTGCAGCAACCAATCGGAGTCACCCGACAGTCCCAGCGCCGCGCGTTCGGCCGGCCGGCACACCACCGTCGACCAACAGCCCTCGCCGTTCATACGGACTCCCCTTCATGCCTTGCATCGCCGCGAGATCTTCGCACGACCACACCACTGTGGCGCGCACGGTCGTCTTCTCGTGCCCGTCGGCTTCGTGCCGCCCGGTAGCAAGCCCCCCGGCATGCATTTCCGCGGTGGCCGGCCCCCCGTGGCCACTCTGTGGTGAAGATCCCGCGGGTCAGTCTACGAAGCGGGCCGGTCCGGTGCCACCCTCTTGGCCCCGCGCGTCTGAACTGACGAACGCCAGGATCCTCCCGTGCACCTCATCCGGCCGGTCGAGGTGCAGAAAATGGCCCGCTCCGGCGACGACCGCGGCCGCGCTGCCGGCCGGCAGCACCTCTCGGACGTGGTCGGTGAGGCGCGACTGCATACAACCGTCGTCGGCTCCGTGCAGATACAGCGTGGGACAACGCGGTTCGCCCAGCCAGTCGTCCCGCATCGCAGCGTAGCGAGGATGGGTCCGCGGCCTGCGGAGCGCGCGGTAGTACCCGAGCGCCGCCGTCCGGTGAGCACGAGTGGGCAGCGCCGCCAGAGCGAGGTCGACGTCGAGTCGGTGGTCGGGCCGCGCGCCGGCGCCCGAGTTCAGTCGCCAGCGACGCCACAGCAGCGGGATCAGCCGGTGGAGCACCCGTTCGGGTAACCACGGCACCTGGTTGAAGGCGATGTACCAGCTCATCAACGCCTGACGGACGAGGGTCTTGGCTCCGTCGATCCCTCCGGCGAGCGAGCGTCGTACCGCCGGGACCGGCGGCACCGACATCGAGACCACCGCCGCGAACGGATTGTCGGCGCGATGTGCCACGGCGTTCGCCGTCATCGCGCCCCAGTCGTGCCCGATCAACACCGCGTCGGCACCCGCACCCGTGGCGCGATGAACCGCGACCGCGTCGTAGGCGAGCGCGGCGACGTGAAAGTCATTGTCCGACGGTATTTCCGACGGAGCGTAGCCACGGGTGAAGGGAGCGATCACCCGATGTCCGGCGGCGGCGAGTTCGGGACCGAGATGCCGCCACGTCCATGCCGAGTCGGGGAACCCGTGCAGACAGACGACGACCGGCCCGGCCACGGGACCCCAGGCCAGCGCATGCAGCGTGACGTGTCCGAGGTCCAGGGTGATCCGTTCGGGCGTCGCGATGGCCGGGTCGTCGTGACCGGGGCTGCCATCGCACCCCGAACCGTCTGCTGAGATCTGGGTCATCGTCGCCAATCCAACGCCGGCGGCGCCCGCCCGCATCGACTTCACCGGTCGCGACGAACCGGTCACGTCAACCGGTCGCAACTGCGGGGCGCGCCTCGCGCAGTTCGCCGTCGACGACGCGGAACGCCCGCGACTCCGCCACGTCGGCGGTCAGCGGGTGATCCGTGCGGACGTGCGCGCCTCGCGACTCGGTGCGCGCGGCCGCCGCGGCGACGACTGCCGCCGCGGTGAGCGTGAGCGCCGCGTCCTCGACATCGCGTACCGACTGCGCCGGCCGACGGGGCGCGGCGGCGATCGCGTCGGCGGCCGCGTCGAGCCCCGAGGCGGACCGTCGCAGTGCCACCTCCCGCGTCATCACGTCCTGCAGCACGTCCCGATCCAGGATGGGGACAGGCTGCTCGGCCCGCCGGCGACCGGCCTGCGGAAGCGGGAGCCCACGCCGGGTAACCGCCACCGCGGCTGCGCGTCGGCCCATCACCAGGCCCTCGAGGAGGCTGTTCGACGCCAGGCGGTTGGCGCCGTGCAACCCGGTGCGCGCGACCTCGCCGGCCGCGAGCAGTCCGTCCACCGCGGTGCGGGCCGACTCGTCGGTGACGACGCCCCCGCACAGATAGTGGGCTCCCGGCACGACCGGGATACGGCCGGACGCGGGATCCAGCCCGGCCGCGCGCACTCCGGCGGTCACCGTCGGGAAGCGGTCCTCGAAGTCGACGACGCCGCTCGTGTCGAGATAGACGCACGGGTGCCCGGTGAGTTCGATCGCGGTCTGCACGGCGTCGGCCACCACGTCGCGGGGCGCGAGATCGCCCATCGGGTGGACACCCTCGGTGACCGACCGGCCCTCGATGTCGACGAGTCGGCCGCCCTCCCCGCGCACTGCCTCGCTGATGAGCGTCCGGCGACCCCGCGCGCCGTCGGTGTAGAGCATCGTCGGGTGGAACTGGATGAACTCGAGGTCGGCCACCTCTGCCCCGGCGCGCAACGCCAGGGCGATGCCGTCACCCGTCGAACCTGCCGGATTGGTGGTGGCGGCGTAGAGGTGCCCGGTTCCCCCGGTCGCGAGCAACACGGTCGGGGCCAGCACGGACGCGGCACGCCCCGACCGCAGACACGCGACGCCGACGGCACGCCCGTCGTCGACGTAAACCGCGGTGGCGATCGTGTCGTCGAGGAAGCGGATCGGCGGGACGCCCCCGCCGATGCGGCCGGAGTGCCGGACGGCCTCGTGCAGGGCCCGCTGGATCGCGGCACCGGTTGCATCGCCCCCGGCGTGGATGATGCGCCGTCGGGTGTGACCGCCTTCGCGGGTCCGCAGCAGTGAACCGTCGACGTCCCGGTCGAACTCGGCACCCCAGCCGATCAGCGCCGACACCGACTCCCACCCGTCGGCGAGGATGAGTCCCGACGCCGTCGGGTCGGTGAGTCCGCCGCCGGCGGCGACCGTGTCGGCGAGATGGCGGTCCACCGAGTCGGCGGCCTCCGGCCCCGCCGCCCCGGGGATCACCACTGCGACACCGCCCTGGGCGTAGAACGTGGAGGTCGGCTGCTCCCGACTCGCGGCGTCCCATCGCGGCCCCTTGTTGAGCACGACGACCCGGAGGCCGTCCTGCGCAGCCCACAGCGCGGCGGTGAGACCTGCGATACCGGCACCCACCACCACCAGGTCGGCGTGGACCGTCTGATCGGTCCCGACCGGCTCCCGTGTGAACCCGCTCATGTCAACCGCCTCTCGCCGCGGCGTCCGACACCGCGCGTCTCCGGGGCAACACCGCGCAGACGTTTTCGATTCCCAGTCGAAAACCTTACCCCGGCCGCGATGTTTCATCACCTCCTCCCGAGGCAAACCCGGACACCATGAAAACCCTCTGGTTCGACCCCGCCGGCGAGGCAGCCCCCGACTACCTGCCCGATGTCCGTCCGGAGACGATGCCGATCGACGTCGTCGACACCTTCGACCAGATCGTCGTCGGCGGCGGGATCACGGGCCTGACCACCGGTCTCCTCCTGGCCCGCGCCGGTCAGTCGGTCGCGGTCCTCGAGGCACGGCACATGGGTGCCGCGGCGACCGGCCACACCACCGGCAAACTGTCCCTGCTGCAGGGCACCCGGTTGTCGTCGATCGCGAGCCGCCACGGTCATGCGGCCGTTCAGGACTACGTCGAGGCCAATCGCGAAGCCCAGGCGTGGTTGCGGCACTACCTGGAGCACCGCGGGCTACCCGTCGACGAGCGGGCGGCGCTCACGTTCGCGGCCACCGCGTCCGGCGCGAAGTCGGTCGAGAAGGAGTACGAGGCGTGCCGCGCCCACGATCTGCCGGTCGAGCATGTGGACTGCCCCGAGCTGCCCTTCGACGTTCGGAGCGCGATCCGCCTCGACGGCCAGGCGCAGATCGACCCGATGGTCGTCCTGCGCGCCCTCGCCGACGACCTCCGCGCGCACGGCGGCCACTTCTACGAGGGCGTTCGCGCGCAAGGACTCCGCCACGGCTCACCGAACGTGCTGACGACCGACGCAGGTGACGTGCGTGCCCACTCGGTGATCATCGCGACCGGGCAACCCTTCCTCGACCGCGGCGGCTTCTTCGCGCGGGTCCACCCGCAACGCTCCTACGCCGCCGCGTTCACCGTCGACGGGGAGATCCCCCGCGAGATGTACCTGGGCTCGGACAACCCGTCGGTCTCCCTGCGGACGGTCCGGCGCCCCGGTCACGACGGGGAGCTGCTGATGGTCGGCGGGTTCGGGCACGAGGTGGGCCGGACGAAGTCCGAACGACAGCACGTCCTGGACATGTTGAGCTGGACCCAGAAGCATTTCCCCAGCGCCCAGATGGTCGCGCGGTGGTCGGCCCAGGACTACACGACCATCGACGAGATGCCCTATGTCGGACCGATTCTCCCGGGCGTCGACTCGGTGCAGGTGGCGACCGGTTTCGCCAAGTGGGGTCTCACCAACGGGGTCGCCGCGGCACTCGCCATGACCGGACGGATCCTCGGAACCGAGCCCCCGTGGTCGGCGACACTGCGTCCGTGGCGGACGACCGAGATCAGCCGGCCGGGATCATTGATCTCGGCGGCGTCGGCGAACGCACAGGTTGCGGGCTATCTGGCGGGCGGCTATCTCTCGCTGCTGAAGCCGACCGGCGCGGCGCCGAAGGAAGGTGACGGGACCGTCGGACGCTCCGGCATCACACCCGAGGGCCGGTGCACGGTGGAGGGTCAGACGCGGTCGGTGGCGCCGCTGTGCACGCATCTGTACGGGGTGCTGCGGTGGAACGACGCGGAGCAATCCTGGGACTGCCCGCTGCATGGTTCGCGGTTCAGTCACACCGGCGAGGTCCTCGAAGGTCCGGCGACGCGAAACCTGGTTTCACACAACGACTGACGTCGCCACGCCGAGTTCATCGCGAACGCGACGCCCCGTCGACGGCGCCGGGCCGGGTCTCTCGGAGAGCGGCGTCCCCCAGGATCCGCCGAAAGACCGGCCGGGTGAGCGTCGCCACCGGCCGCTGTACCGCGCCGGCCAGCAGGCGCACTCCCAGATCGATTGCGCGCGCGTCGAATCCGATGGGGATGCGGTCGCGACCCGCCAGTACGCCGTGCAGGATCGCCGCGGCCGCCGCCTCCGGCCTGGTCCCGGGCAGGCGGTGGTTGAATCCGCGCGTGACGAAGTCCCGCACCCCTGGTGTCACATAGCGTGCGCGGGTGGCGATCTCGGTATGGACGGCACCGGGGTGCACCACATGCAGCCGAACCCCGGAGCCGTCGGCCCGCAGCTGCTGCTGAACGGTCTCGGAGTACCCGCGAGCGGCGAACTTCGACGCCGAGTACGCCGATTGCGCAGGCGAGCCGAGGAGCCCGAACGCACTCGAGGTGTTCACGATGGAGCCGCTGCCGGCCGCCTCGAGGTGCGGGAGGAAGGCCACCGTGCCGTTCACGACACCGCCCAGGTTGACGGACATGATGCGCCGCGCGTAGTCGTCGTCCTCCTCGAGAACCCCGGCCACCATCGTGATCCCGGCGTTGTTGAACACCATCGCCGGTGCCCCGGACCTGCCGACGACGGCGTCGGCATGTGCGGCCACCGCGTCGGCGTCGGAGACATCGACCTCGTCGACGTGCACCCGGACACCGGAGTCGCACAGACCCGCCGTCTCCAGCGCAGCGGGTACGTCGACGTCGACCAGGTACAGCTCGACGCCCGAGCGGGCCAGGCGTCGCGCCAGCGCCCGGCCCATCCCCGCCCCGGCGCCGGTGACGACCACCGGCCGGCCGGCGCATCGTCGGCGCAACCGATGGTCGGAGACCTGCGGACGCCACAGTTGTTCGGGCGGGAACGGCAGGTCCGGGAGTCGCGACCGGAGGTCAGACGAGTTCGTCACCCCGGCGGACTACCCCCGTGCCGGGGCACTACACATCACCACCGGCCACCACGCGAGGCGCCGTCGGGCCGCGCGGGTTCACCATCCTCGTGTGCCGTTCGCGTTTACCCTCTGGGGCGGCGGGTATCCCGCGCACCGGACGGAAGAACCCGGCGAACGGGCCCGGACCAGGGTGACACCGACGAGAGGAGCCGACCGGTGAGCGTGTCGGACGCAGTTGTCATCGGAGCCGGTCACAACGGCCTCATCGCCGCGATCCGCCTCGCCGATGCCGGCTGGGATGTGACGCTCCTCGAAGCACAGCCCGAAGTCGGCGGCGCGATTCGCAGTGCGGAACTCACCCCCGGTTACGTGACGGATCTGTTCAGCGCCTTCTACCCACTCGCGGTCGCGTCCCCGGTCTTCGCGGACCTCGACCTCGCCGATCACGGACTGGAGTGGAGCCGCGCCCCGCTCGCCTTCGGCCACCCCGCCGGGCCCGACGACGTCGACGCGCCGGTCGTCTTCCCCGACGCCGCGGACACCGCAGCGCACCTGGCCACCTTCGACGAGCGTGACCGGCGCGCCTGGCTCGACCTGGTCGAGCAGTGGGAACAACTCCGGCCGGCGATCCTCGACATCCTGTTCGGTCCGTTCCCCCCGGTCCGCGCGTTGTTGTCGCTCCTTCGCTCGCTCGGCACGGCCGACGCCCTGCGCCTGGCCCGGTTCCTCATCCTGCCGGCCGATCAGATGGTGCGGGAACTCTTCCACAGTGAGAAATCCGGTCTGCTCATCATCGGTAACTCCCTGCACGCCGACATCCCGCTCCACGCCCCCGGCAGCGGAATGATGGGGTATCTGCTGACCATGCTCGGCCAGGACACCGGATATCCCGTACCCGTGGGCGGGGCGAGCGCGCTGCCCGCGGCCCTTCGACGCCGCGCCGAGAGCGCCGGGGTGACCGTCGTCTGCGGCACGCGCGTCACACACATCGACGTCCAGGACGGGCGGGCCACCGGGGTCGTGGACAGCACCGGCCGCCGATGGCCGGCGAAGCGCGCCGTCCTCGCCGACGTGGCAGCGCCCACGCTCTACACCGAGTTGCTCTCGGCCGACGACGTGCCCGCGCGCGTCCTCGACGACCTGCGGACCTTCACCTGGGACACCCCGGTGGTCAAGGTGAACTATGCGCTGAGTGAGAAGATTCCGTGGCGCAGTACCAATCTCAGCGGAGCCGGCACGATCCACCTCGGCGCCGACGCGCGCAACATCGCCTACGGGACCGCCGACATCGAAACCGGTCGCGTCCCGGAGCATCCGTTCCTGCTCTTCGGACAAATGACCACCGCCGACCCGGGTCGGTCCCCCGCCGGCACGGAAAGCGCATGGTCGTACAGCCATCTACCACGCGGGGTGACCGACGACGAGGCGGCCCAGCTGTTGGCCCGCAGGATGGACGCCGTGCTCGAAGCCCACGCGCCCGGTGTCTCCGACCTCATCGTGGGACGGCATGTCCAGACCCCGCACGACCTGCAGGCCGCCGACGCCAGTCTCGTCCACGGGACGGTCAACGGTGGTACGGCACAACTGTTCCAGCAGTTGATCTTCCGCCCGACGCCGAACCTCGGCGGTGCGTCGACGCCGGTGGATCGTCTCTACCTGGCGGGGTCGGGAGCGCATCCGGGCGGTGGAGTGCATGGTGCTTGCGGCAACAACGCCGCACGCGCCGCCCTCGGCTCGGACGGTCTCCGCGGATTGCCGCGACGAGTGTTCGACCGCAACGTCATCCGTCGCCTGACGAAGACCGACTACAACCACTGAACGGAGACCGGAGCATGAACCGAGTCGAACGCCACACGAGCGCAACACCGGCGCAGGTCTGGTCGGTGCTCTCCAACGGTTGGCTCTATGCATCGTGGGTGGTGGGTGCCTCCCGGATCCGCGATGTCGATCAGTCATGGCCGCAGGCGGGGTCGAAGATCCACCACTCGGTGGGGGTGTGGCCGGCTCTGCTGAACGACGAGACGACATCCGTCGAGTCGAAGGCCGGGCTCCTCGAATTGTCGGCGGCGGGCTGGCCTTTCGGACGGGCACGCATTCGCATGACCGTGGAGAAGGACGGAAACGGTTCCCTGATCGGCATGGAGGAGTTCGTGGAGACCGTGCCGCTCAGGTGGATTCCGCCGACGATCCAGGAGACCGTCATGTCCCCGCGTCTGAACGAGTGCCTGCAACGCTTGGCGATGCTCGCGGAGAACCACGCGAGCTGACGAGGGTTGTGTCCACGTCGGTTCGGTATTCGCCGGCATGACCACTGCACTCGCGATCACCTGCACATCTCAAAGCTGGAACGACGAGGCGATGGGCGGCCGCGACTACAAGGACCTCGACGCGGTCCCGGATCCGGTCGACTCGGCGACCCATGCCGCCGCCCGCAACGCGGCACACCTCGCGCAGCTGCTGTCACACAACGGTTTCCCGGCGTACGAGTGATCACCGGACGACTCTGATCGTCTCCAGCTCGTCGTCGGCGGCGTCGGCAGATTCATGTCCGCGTTCTTTTCGGAATTGCTCGTCGTCCGCGTGCATGAGCAACTCGCCGTTTCCGCCACCCGGGACGGCCATCATCGCTGCCTTCACCGACGGGCGCTGCCGCAGGTCGAGAAGAACGCCATCCCGGCACCGGTCGCCTCGGCCATGAGGTCCTCCGCGTCGGAGAGGTAACTGACGCAATCCGCTGGTCATCGAACCCGCTGTCGGTCAGCGCATCTCGGTGTCGGTTCGATGACCCGCGGCCTCGGATGCCTGGCGTCGCAACCGCTCTCGATAGCCGTAGGTGGCACGCAGGACATCGTCGTAGCTGTCGGCACTCGAACCCAGGGCGCCGGCGAAGATCCCCATCGACGTCGCCAGCCACGCCAGGTACACGTAATTCCGTAGGCCCACCGGATAACCCAGCTGTGCGGCGAGGAAGTTCTCCTCGATGACGATGAGCGCCGCGGCAAGAGTCGCGACGAACAGTCCGGCGTAGAGCACCACCGTACTGAACACGACGGTGCACGCCGTGGCCATGTTGTAGAGACGGGCGCGCGGCTTGGCGGTGACCGCCGCGCGTTCCCACAACCGGTTGTTGACGATGAGCCAGACCGAGGCGAGCACCAACGACAGCAGGGTGATCGCGGCCAGACGCCACGCGCTCAACGCATTGGCCATCGACCAGATGGTCGAGAAGAAGATGCCGAACGACGCCGCGGCCGCGGCCGCCGCCGTCATGCCCGTGAGAGTCGGGATCAGCCGCCACGGCCGGTTTCCCCGGACCATTCCGGCCATCAGCTTGAGTCGGCGCAAATAGCCCTGGGCGCAGACGTATTCGGTGTTGTCCTCACGGACGACGACGATGCCGCGCTGCCGCTCGAACCCGGGCACCGAGTCATCACCGGTCATCGCCCCGGCGATGGTCGCGATCACGCTCCGCAGCGCTCGCCGCGGTGCGGGGCCGAGCGCGTGGAGCGAGACGACGGCGGCGTTGCGCTCGCGGTCCAGTTCGGCCAGCACCACGAGATTGCGGGGACTCCGGTCGTCGTCGCCGTCCCGCGGCCGGTAGAGCCGCGGCATCTCGGTGACGAACACGATCACCTCGTCGGCCGTGTCCTCCGTGCCCCAGACCGTCTCCAGATCACCACGCGGCGTCATCTGCAGCGTGGTGTCCTTCGTGACCGTGTGGCCCCGGTACTCCAGCGACAGTTCGTCGGCGATCTGCTCGAACCGTTCCTCGCCGCGCTCGATCAGGGTGGCGGGCAGCCCGTGTTCGGCGACGATGCGCAGCGCACCGGCCCGCCCGTGGTCACGCTTCTGGCTGGTCATGTGCCCTGCCGTCATGATCGAAGTGGTGCTCTCAGTCCGGCGGTTCGGACTCCCCCGCCGCCGGCGAGTTCGGGTCGTCCTCGTCGTCGCGTGCGGTGGCGGCGGAGGGGTCCACCTGCTCGTCCGTGTCGGGTTCGTCGACAGCCCGCTCCTCGAGTTCGTCGACCTTGCGTCGAGCGTCGTCGGGCGTCGCGTCCGGCGTACCGGTCTCGGCCGGCTCCATGGGTAGTTCTTCGGTCATCGTGTGCGTCGACCCTCCGGTTGGTGTCGCTCGGTGGTGCCTCTGTCGGAGGGACGGGTTCCCGTTCGTCACAGCGGGCAAACCCGGCGGGACACCGACCGAGCGCGGAGACGGCCGACCGTCACCGAGCCGTACTAGAGCGTCGAGGTGTCGATCACGAAGCGGTAGCGCACATCCGAGGCCACGACGCGGTCGTAGGCCTCGTTGATCCGGTCCGCGGAGATCACCTCGATCTCGGCACCGATGCCGTGTTCGGCGCAGAAGTCGAGCATCTCCTGGGTCTGTGCGATGCCGCCGATCATCGAGCCGGCGAAGCTGCGCCGCTTCCCGATCAGCGCACCCGCGGGCACGTCGATCGGATGTTCGGGCAGCCCGAGTTCCACGAGCGTGCCGTCGAGAGCGAGCATGCCGAGGTATTTTCCGATCGGCAGGTTGGCCGACACGGTGTTCAAGATGAGGTCGAACGAACTGCGCAGTTCACGGAAGGTCTGCGGATCGCCCGTCGCGTGGTAGTGGTCGGCTCCGAGGCGCAGACCGTCCTCCATCTTCTTCAACGACTGCGACAGCACCGTCACCTCGGCGCCGAGCGCGTGGGCGATCTTCACCCCGACGTGACCGAGCCCGCCGAGGCCGACGATCGCCACCTTCTTTCCCGGGCCGGCACCCCAGTGCCGCAGCGGTGAGTAGAGCGTGATCCCGGCACACAGCAGCGGGGCTGCCTCGTCGAGTGCGATGCCGTCGGGAATCCGGAGGACGTAGTTCTCGTCGACGACGATCGACGTGCTGTATCCGCCGTGCGTGGGTGTCCCATCGCGGCCGACAGCGTTGTAGGTGCCCACGTTGCCCCGCTCGCAGTACTGCTCCTCGCCGAGCCGGCACGGTTCGCACTCGCGGCACGAGTCGACGAAACAGCCCACGCCGACCCGATCACCGACGGCGTACCGGGTGACGTCGTCGCCGACAGCCGCGACCGTCCCGGCGATCTCGTGGCCGGGCACCACCGGGAACTTCGTCCCGCCCCACTCGTCGCGGGCGGTGTGGATGTCGGAATGACAGATCCCGGCGAACGCGATGTCGATCGACACGTCGTGCGGGCCCAGGTCGCGTCGTTCGATGGTGGTGGGTTCGAGCGGACGATCGGCGGCCGGGGCGATGTAGGCGTTGACCGTGGTGGGCATGCGGACTCCTCGGTACACATTCGATGGGTGGCAGATGGGCGATGCGCAACGCACCGACGACACACGAACAGATGCGGGCTGATGCATGTGTCCGACGCCCGCCAGTCTGCCCCCCGCGCGTTCTCCTTGCCATAACGGCACGTCGCGGCGTCGCGGGTGCTGTCCATCGGGGCGCGAGGCCACTGGATCCGTCGGCGATGATCGTTACAATGACCGACGGTGACGATCAACAGCTCAGTCGACGACGGTCAGCGCACGCAGTTGCACCCGGTGTCCCCCATCGCCGAGCTCACGCGATTCGGGACGACCACCGCTCACGCGGCCGCGGGCGTCGGACGCCTCGTCCTCCACACCGCAGGCGACGCCGTGCGCGGTCGCGCACCCGGCGCCGCCCGCGTCGCACACGAGATCCGGACCACCTTCGAACACCTCGGGCCGACGTATGTGAAGCTCGGGCAGCTCATCGCCTCGAGTCCCGGTGTGTTCTCCGAGTCCCTGTCCGCCGAGTTCGAATCGCTGCTGGACCGGGTGAAGCCGGCCGACCCGGCACTCATGCGCGAACAGTTCATCGCCGAACTCGGCCGCGGCCCCGAAGAGGTCTTCGCCTCGTTCGACCCGGTGCCGATCGCCTCCGCGTCGATCGCCCAGGTGCACACCGCGACCCTGCCCGGCGGCGAGGAGGTGGTGGTCAAGATCCAGCGCCCGGGCATCGCCGACCGCCTGGCCCCGGACGTCGCGATCCTCGAGCGCCTGGCCGGCCTCGCCGAGATCTCCGAGTACGGACGCATGCTCAGCGCGCGGCACGTGGTCGAGGACTTCGCGGCCGGGCTCGACGCCGAGCTGGACTTCCGTATCGAGGCCGACACCATGCGCGAGTGGTTCGCCTGCCTCCAGCCGGGACCGTACGGCGACCGTGTGCGCGTCCCCCGCGTCTACGACGACTTCACCACGCAACGCGTGCTGACCATGGAACGAATCCACGCGACCCGCATCGACGACGCCGCGGCAGTGCGCGCCGCCGGGCACGACGGTGTCGCGCTGTGCCGCAATCTCCTTCTGTCCCTGCTGGACTCGGCGTTCCACGGCGGCCTGTTCCACGGCGACCTGCACGCCGGAAACGTCCTCGTCGACGATGCCGGCAAGCTGGTCCTTCTCGACTTCGGCATCGTCGGGCGGTTCACTCCCCGCACTCGACGCGTCCTCCGCCAGCTCGTCGTCGACCTCGTGGTGCGCGGCGACCACGAGTCCGCGGGCCGGGCCATCTTCCTCCTCGGCGCCGTGCACAAACCGGGCTCGACGTCCCAGGGCGCCGAGGACATCAAGAAGGTGACGACGCCGTTGTCGACCGCCGAGCTCGGTTCGATGTCCTACACCGACCTCGGACGGCAACTCGCCGCCGTCGCCAAGGCCCATGACGCCCGCCTACCCCGCGAGCTCGTCCTCGTCGGAAAGCAGCTGCTGTACGTGGAGAAGTACACGAAGCTGCTGGCCCCCCGGTGGAAGGCGATGTCCGACAAGGAGATCTACGGCTACATGGCCGGCATCCTGAAGGAGGCCGAGCGCGATCGGCGAGCCGACCGGGGCTGACCGCACGCTGCACATTCCGGCATGTCGGACCCACTGTGCCCGTCTGTGGCAAAGGCGACAGTTAGGGTGGGAGCGATCAGCTGATTCCAGGAGTCACACATGAGACGTTTTGTGCCGGCAGTGCTGGCCTTCTTCGGCGCTGCGTGCATCGCGGCGGCCATCGCCATACCGCTTTATCTCGTGCCGCAGTTGAAGGTGGTTCCGCTCGATCTGGACATCACTTCCGACGCCACCACGGTTGCCGCGGACGGTTCGACGGGGGAGCGCTTCCCAGCGGTGATCTTCGATCGCTGTTCGGTGTCCGAGCCCCGTGCCCGCACACTCGATGCATCGCTCACCCAGCAGCGACGCTCGATCATCACCGAGCCGTCGGACAGCCGCCAGGCGAGCCTGCAGTCGGCGCAGACCGTCCTCATCGAACGTCTGCGTGACGCCGAGGGAACCGAGACCGAACCGACGGTCGCCGCCGCGGGTGAAACGCGCACGTGCGAGGACGGCCTGCTGACCGCGACCATCGACCGCGTGTCGGTGAATCGCAAGACCTCGGCACCCAACGGCGCCGTCAGTTCGCTGCAGCTCGAGGCGGTCCCCGAGGGCGGCAACGTCAACGACGTGTCGGTCGCCATCGACAACCGCACCGGCTACCAGTACAAGTTCGGCTTCGACGTGCAGCAGCGCGACTACCCCTACTACGACCTCAACACCCGCCAGGACTGCGCGGCGAAGTTCGAGGGCGAAGAGACCATCGACGGGGTGAACACCTACCACTTCGTGTGCGACGTCCCGGAGACCGACCTCTCCAACCTCCCGAACGCGCAGGGCGAGGCGGCATTGGGCACGATGCTGACGATGCCCGCCCGCTGGTGGGGCATCACCGGACGCGGCGTGCGGGCGAACGACCCGATCACGATGCACCGGTACGCCGCCGCGACCCGCCATGTGTGGGTGGAGCCGGAGACCGGGACCATCGTCGACGGTCGCGAGGACCAGCACCAGTACTTCAAGTCCCCCGATCAGAGCGACGCCACCCCGGAAGCGGTGCGCGAGTTCCGTATGGACGCCTTGAAGGGCACCTTCAAGTGGACCGACGAGACCGTCTCCAATCAGACGAAGAAGGCCAGCGGCTACGTCGACCAGCTGAAGGTGGGCGGGGTGTGGGTCCCGATCATCCTGGGCATCGTCGGCGTCATCCTGCTGATCGCCGCCGCGCTGCTGTTCTTCCGCGGACGCCGTGACGACACCCGGGTGGACGACACCCCGCCGCCGACGACCCCACCCGCCGACGAGCGCGACACCACGCTGATCAAGCGCGACGCACCGCCGGCCGGAGCAGCGCCCGCAGGCGGGAATCCGTGGGAGCGACCGACCGAGCAGATCCCCAAGGTCGGCGACACACCGCCGGCCGACGACTCGGCCACGCGCACCTTCCGCAAACAGCCGCCGCCCGAGTAGACAGAGGCAAGAGCGACCACCGCGGGCGCATCCGGTATCCACCGGGTGTGCCCGCGGTGTTGTGTCTGGATCCCCTGCGGGTTGTGCCGGGCCCCCGCGGGTTGAGCCGGGCCACACCCCCCGCGGGTTGAGCCGGCCCCGAGCGGAGCCGCCGGGCCGAGCAAGCGACGAAGGAGCGCGTCGAGGTCGAGGCGCCGGGTCGAAGCCCCTCCGCACCCCTGCGGGTTGAGCCGGCCCCGAGCGAAGCCGCCGGGCCGAGCAAGCGACGAAGGAGCGCGTCGAGGTCGAGGCGCCGAGTCGAAGCCCCCTCCGCACCCCTGCGGGTTGAGCCGGCCCCGAGCGAAGCGAGGCGCCGAGTCGAAGCCCCCTCCGCAACCGGCCCTCACGAAGTGACCTCGACAGACGCGCGGGCACGCTCCGCGTGGACGAGCTGCTCGGCCAGCAGTGGTTGCGCCACACCCCCTGCGGGTTGAGCCGGCCCCGAGCGAAGCGAGGCGCCGAGTCGAAGCCCCTCCGCAACCGAACCCACCAAGGTGACCTCGACAGACGCGCGGGCACGCTACGCGCGCACGAGCTGCTCGGCCAGCAGGGGGCGCGCGCGGGCACGCTACGCGTGCACGAGCTGCTCGGCCAGCAGCGTGCACGAGCTGCTCAGCAGATACAACAAGGGCCGGTGACCCGAAGGTCACCGGCCCTTGTCAGAGGGTCTGACTCAGAAGAAGGCGGGGCGGAAGGTCTTGGCCCACGACTCCTTGAAGGTGCTCTGCCAGTAGTCCCACCAGTGCGCACCGTCCGGGGTGATCCGGGTGGTGAGCTTGACGCCCGGGACGAGCGCGAGGCGGCCGATGTAGATCTGGCTGCTGGTCGACGCGGCGACCTCGAGCGGGATCATCTGCGCGAACTTGACCGGGTCGAAGTTGGCGCTGGCCGGGTTGACCGAGGAATCGTACTTGCTGCCGACACCGCTACCGGACGAGACGTAGACGTTCTTGCCCGCCAGGTTGCCCGCGCTCAGGAACGGATCGTTCTGGAACCAGGTGCCCGCGGGGTAGAAGCCCCACATGTTGAACGGGTTGCCGCCGACCTCCGCGACCGAGGCCATGATGCCCTGGGTGAAGCCCGGCAGGGTGACCGTCGGGTAGCCGCTGTAGGAGGCGACCGCCTTGTAGAAGTTGGGGTGACGCGACGCGAGGTTCAGCGCCGAGGTGCCCGACATCGAGAGTCCGGCGATGCCGTTGCGGCGGTTGTCACTGTTGTGACGCGCCTTCATGTAGCCCGGCAACTCGCGGGTCAGGAAGGTCTCCCACTTGTTGACACCCAGCCGGGGATCGGCGGTCTGCCAGTCGGTGTAGAAGCTGCCTGCGCCGCCGAACGGGATGGCGACGTTGGTGCCCTTGCCTGCCATGTAGCGGGCGACATCGGTGTTGATCAGCCAGCCGCTGTTGTTGGCGGGGGCGCGGAGTCCGTCGAGCAGGTACAGCGTCGGCTTGGGTCCGCCACCGCCGGCCGAGACGATGCACACGGGCACGGTCCGGTTCATGGCGTTCGAGCGGACGTACTCGACATTGCAACCGTTGGCCGCAGAGGCCTCCGGCGGAGCTGCGACCAGCGTCGCACCCGACACGGCCACGAGAGCCACGAGTCCGGCGACGAGGCGCTTACGGGCGCGTGTCAGCATTCGTCAGTTTTCCTTTGGATCACCACGGCCGGAGCCGGCCGCTTGCGGGTCTTGCCTACCGGGTACTGCTGCGGGCTTGTGTACGAAGACGTACGAGGAGGGATTGTATTGGTCCCCCCGGGCAGCGGTACCCGTCCTGGTGAAGTGTAACGGCACGATAACGCCACGGCAAAGGCGAGAGCGGGTCCCGTGACCCCATTACGGAGTGGTACACGTCACACCTCTCTACGCTGAACAGCTCATTCGGGACATAGGCGACGCCGCCGCCACGTGCTGCCGCTTTTCGTTCACGGTCTCGCGATCCGGCCGTTACCGGTTTGCGTGGGCAACGGTGACCGTGGGTCCCGGGTCGCCGAGAGGCCCGCCCGGCCCGCCGGCGGATCACCGACAAGTCCGCTCGACCGGCTCCCGGAACCACTAGGGTCAGGACGTGCACATGGGTGAGTATCTGTCCGCCGACGCGACCACCCTGGCAGGTCTCGTCGCCTCCGGCGAGGTGACGGCCGCCGAACTCCTCGACCTCGCGCGAGCCCGCGCGGACGCGGTGAATACGTCGCTCAACGCGATCGTGATCCGGATGGACGCCGACGCCGATGCCCGCGTCCGGGGCGATCTCACCGGGCCGTTCGCCGGTGTCCCGTTCCTCATCAAGGATCTCGCACAGGACTACCGCGGCTACCCGACGACCCGTGGCTCCCGCGCGCTGGCGACACACATCGCCCGCGAACACTCCGTCGGCGTGCAGCGGTTTCTCGACGCCGGCCTGGTGATCTTCGGTAAGACGAACACCCCGGAGTTCGGCGCGAAGGGCATCACCGAACCCACGTTCTGGGGGCCGACGCGTAATCCCTGGGACCTCGCGGTGACCCCGGGCGGGTCGTCGGGTGGCAGCGCCGCGGCGGTGGCCGCCGGAATCGTCCCGGCGGCCGGGGCCAGCGACGGCGGCGGTTCCATCCGCATCCCCGCCGCGTGCACCGGGCTGTTCGGACTCAAGAGTTCGCGTGGCCTGATGCCGTTCGGTCCGCAGACCGGCGAACCGCTCTTCGGGATGGGCGTCGAAGGCGTGGTGACCCGAACCGTCCGCGACGCCGCGGCACTCTACGACGCACTCATCGGGCCGACGCCGTCGTCGACGTACCCGACGCCGCTGCACACCGAGAGTTACACCGCCCGGATCGCGACCCCACCGCGGTTGCTGCGGATCGGCTACACCACGACGTCGGCGATCAACGCGAATCCGCACCCGGAGGCGGTCGCCGCGGTCGAACACGCCGCGTCGGTGCTGACCGATCTCGGCCACCAGGTCGAGGAGGTCGCCCCACCGCACGACGACGCCGCACTCGCGCGCGATTTCCTCGACATCTGGTTCGCGAAATGCGCCGCGCAGGTCGACGAGGTCCGACGCCTCACCGGTGCTCCCGACTCCCACTTCGAGGCCGACACCCTGACCCTCGCGGAGCTGGGCCGGGCGGCCGGCGTCGTTCCCCTGTTCACCGCACTCGACCGGATCAACGACCACGTCCTGGCCCTCGACCGCTTTCATCAGACCCACGACCTGCTGCTGACGCCCACGCTCGCAGTGCCGCCGCCCCGGGTCGGTTCGATGACCACGCCGCCGGTCCTGCAGCGGGCGGCGCGACTCGCCTCGAGAGCACGGTCCGGCCGGGCCATCGCGCGCCTGGGGATCATCGACAAGCTGATCTACGAGAGCCTCGGCTGGGTGCCGTACACGCAGCTCGCGAACCTCACCGGCCGCCCGGCCATGAGCGTGCCGCTGCACTGGACCGACGCGGGTCTCCCGCTCGGCGTGCAGTTCGTCGGCCGGCTCGGTGCCGACGGTGATCTCCTCGCACTCGCGGCCGGACTCGAGGCGGCCGCGCCGTGGTTCCACCGGTACGCCGACATCTCGCTGTAGTACCGGGCTAACCTCGTCTGCGAGTGCACATGCCCGGAGCAGCCCGGGGATGGCGGCGGGCGTGAGGAGTTGCGGTGGCGGAGCACGGGGCCGACGCGGTGGTCGTCGGCGTGGGACTGGCGGGGCTCGTCGCGACATACGAGCTCACCAAGGCCGGGCGCCGCGTCGTGGTGGTCGATCAGGAGAATCGCAACAACCTTGGCGCCCAGGCGTTCTGGTCCCTGGGCGGGTTGTTCATGGTGGACACCCCCGAGCAGCGCCGGCTGGGCATCCGCGACTCTGCCGACCTCGCTCTCCAGGACTGGATGGGGTCGGCGGGATTCGATCGTGACGACGAGGACTACTGGCCACGCCAGTGGGCCCGCGCCTACGTGGACTTCGCCGCCACCGAGAAGCGGCAATACCTGCATGACCTCGGCCTGCGTATCACCCCGATCGTCGGGTGGGCCGAACGCGGCGGCGGGTTCGCCGACGGCCACGGCAACTCCGTGCCCCGGTTCCACCTCACGTGGGGCACCGGACCGGAGGTGGTCCGGGTCTTCGCCGAGCCGGTCCTGGAGGCGGAGAGGCGCGGCCTGGTCGAGTTCCGATTCCGGCATCGCGTCGACGAGCTGATCGTCGAGGACGGCACGGCGGTGGGCATCCGAGGCGCCACCCTCGCTCCCACCGACGCCGATCGCGGTCAGGCCTCCAACCGGGATGTCGTGGGCGACTTCGAGATCCGCGCCAGAGCGGTCATCGTCACGTCGGGCGGCATCGGACACAATCACGATCTGATCCGTAAGAACTGGCCGGTCGAGCGCCTCGGCCCCGCTCCGGAGACGATGATCTCCGGCGTCCCGGCTCATGTCGACGGCCGCATGCTGGAGATCACCGAGACCGCCGGCGCCAACATCGTCAACCGAGACCGGATGTGGCACTACACCGAGGGCATCCACAACTGGGATCCGATCTGGCCCGATCACGCGATCCGGATCATCCCCGGGCCGTCCTCACTCTGGCTCGACGCCAACGGCAATCGCCTGGCCCCACCGAACTTCCCGGGCTTCGACACCAATTCGACGATGAAGGCGATCCTGTCGGCCGGCCACGACTACTCGTGGTTCATCCTCACGCAGACGATCGTGGAGAAGGAGTTCATGCTGTCGGGGTCGGAGCAGAATCCCGACATCACCGAGAAGGATCTCACACTCACCGCGAAGAGTCGGCTGGCGAAGGGCGCATCGGGTCCGGTGGACGCCTTCGTGCGCAACGGCGTCGACTTCGTGGTCGCCGACAACCTGCCCGAGCTGGTGGCCGGGATGAACAAGATCGCCCGCGGCCCCGAGCTCGATCTCGCACACATCGAACGCATCATCTCCGCGCGTGACGCGGAGATCGGCAACAAGTTCTCCAAGGACGCGCAGCTGATGGCGATCACCAACGCGCGACAATTCCTCGGCGACAAGATCGTTCGCGTCGCCAAACCGCACCGGCTGCTCGATCCGGAGCACGGCCCGCTGATCGCCGTCCGGCTCAACGTCCTCACCCGCAAGACCCTGGGCGGGCTCGAGACCAACCTCGACTCCCAGGTGCTGCGACCCGACGGCAGCGCGTTCGACGGTCTGTTCGCCGCCGGTGAGGTCGCGGGCTTCGGCGGTGGGGGCGTACACGGGTACAACGCCCTGGAGGGGACGTTCCTCGGCGGATGCATCTTCTCCGGCCGCGCCGCCGGTCGGGCAGTGGCCCGGGCCACACCGCGCGGCTGATCCACGGTACGACCGCACGTCGTCGGCGAAAAGGGTTGCCTGCCCTATACATTCGCGGCACGATCTGCTGCCCCATGCCGGTACGCGATCGGCTAGGGTGTTCAGCGTGCCGGTCCCCCAGACGATCCTGACCCGGAAGACGAAATCGGCGATCTTCCTCGTCTTCACCATCGACGACGGCGGTGAGGACGCGGTTCGCGATGCGCTGGAAGAGATCCCCGGACTGAACAACGCGGTGTCCTCGCGAGCGCCCGAGGCGGCGCTGGCCGGCATCGTGTCGATCGGGTCCGCAGCGTGGGACCGCCTGTTCGACGGCCCGCGGCCACGCTCGTTGCGGCCGTTCGTCCCGTACGAGGGCGAGGTCCACACCGCCCCGGCGACGCCCGCCGACCTCCTCGTGCACATCAAGTCCGACGACATGGGCCTGTGCTACGAACTCGGCGCCAAGATCACCGAGGCACTCGGAGACGCGGTCACCGTGGTCGACGAGGTGCACGGGTTCCGCTACTTCGACCTCCGCGACCTCATCGGGTTCGTCGACGGCACCGAGAACCCGACCGGGCAGGCCGCGATCGACGCGATCACGGTCGGCGACGAGGACCCCGACTTCGAGGGCGGCAGCTACGTCGCCATCCAGCGCTACGTCCACGACCTGTCGTCGTGGAACGACCTGAGCACCGAGGATCAGGAAGCCGCGATCGGACGCACCAAGCTCGACAACGTCGAGATGTCCGACGAGGTGAAGCCCCCGAACTCGCACATCGCCCTGAACGTCGTCGAGGACGAGAACGGGGAGGAGATCGACGTGGTCCGTGACAACATGCCGTACGGCGACGTCTCCGGCAGCACGGTGAACGGCAAAGGCGTCAACGGCACCTTCTACATCGCCTACTCGGCGGCCCCGGATGTCACCGAGGAGATGCTGCGCAAGATGTTCATCGGCGACCCGCCCGGCACCTACGACCGCCTCCTCGACTTCACCACGGCGGTCACCGGAGCACAGTTCTTCACCCCGACACTCGACTTCCTCGAAGACCTGCCGCCCGCACCCGACGCGGCACCCGCCACACCCCCGGCACCGACGACCCGTTCCGACGGCTCGCTGGGCATCGGGTCACTGCACTGACGTCACCTTCCGACCACCGCACCAGGAGGACACCATGAACAACCTGCATCGCGAACTCGCGCCGATCTCCGACGCGGCGTGGGCGGAGATCGAGGAGGAGGCGACCCGCTCGTTCAAACGCAACGTCGCCGGTAGGCGCCTCGTCGACGTGACCGGGCCGCTCGGTTCCGACACCGCGTCGGTGACCCTGGGACATCGCACCAAGATCGACTCACCCGCCCAGGGCATCACCGCCTTCCAGCGCCGCACCCAGTCCCTGGTCGAACTCAAGGTCCCGTTCACGGTGTCCCGGGAGGCCATCGACGACGTCGACCGCGGCGCCAAGGACTCCGACTGGGACCCGGTCGTGGAGGCCGCACGCGAACTGGCACTCGCCGAGGACCGGGCCATCTTCGAGGGATACGCCGCGGCGTCGATCAGTGGTATCCGTGCCGAGGCCGCCGCCACCCCCATCCCGCTGCCCGCCGACGTCCGCGACTACCCGGAGGCGGTCAGCCAGGCGTTGAGCACGCTTCGGTTGGCGTCCGTCGACGGCCCGTACGCGGTGGCCCTGTCGGCGGAGGTCTACACCCAGGTCAACGAGACGTCGAATCACGGCTACCCGATCCTCGAGCACATCCAGCGCCTGTTCACCGGCGACATCGTGTGGGCGCCGGCGATCAGCGGCGCGTTCGTCATGAGCACCCGCGGCGGCGACTTCGAGCTGACCATCGGCCAGGACGTGTCGATCGGATACGACTCGCACGACGCCGACGTGGTGAATCTGTACTTCCAGGAGTCGTTCACCTTCCTCACCCACACCGCGGAGGCGGCTGTCGCACTCACCGAACCGCCGACCGTCTGAGCGGCGGTCCGCCGTCCCCACCGGCCCCGGGTCCTGCCTGGCCGACACACTGCGGCGTCCGTTGCGAGCGGCAACTAGTCTGGCGCAGGTGATCGCGAAGAAACCCGGCCCGCCTGCGCTCCCGGCGGTCAGATGCTGACCCGGCTCATCCGCACGTACCTCGTGCGGTACCGCGTCAACGTCGTGCTCGTCATCGTGCTGCAGCTGCTCGCCACCACCGCGATGCTGTACCTGCCGAGCCTGAACGCCGACATCATCGACAACGGCGTCACCCGCGGGGACACCGGCTACATCCTGCGGATCGGCGGATGGATGCTGCTGGTGAGCGTCGCGCAGATCATCGTCACGGTCACCGCCCAGTTCTTCGGCTCCCGCGCCGCGCTGGGGGTCGGACGTGACATCCGCGGCGATCTGCTGCACCGGGTGAACTCCTTCTCCGCGCGCGAGGTCGGCACCTTCGGTGCGCCGTCGCTGATCACCCGCACCACCAACGATGTCCAGCAGGTGCAGATGCTCATCGTCATGAGCAGCGCCATCCTGGTGATGGCCCCGATCATGTGCATCGGCGGCATCATCATGGGTGTCCGCGAGGCACCCGCGCTGTCGTGGGTCATCGCCATCGCGGTGCCTGTCCTCGGAGTCTCGATGGGGGCCATCATCGCGAAGATGATCCCCGGTTTCCGGGCCATGCAGGAACGCATCGACAACGTCAACCGCGTTCTGCGCGAGCAGATCACCGGCATCCGGGTCGTGCGGGCGTTCGTGCGGGAGGACTACGAACGCAAGCGGTTCGCGGTTGCCAACGACGATCTCGCCGATGCGACCCTGCACGTCGGCCGGCTGATGGCCCTGATGTTCCCGGTTGTCATGGTGATCACCAACGTCACCATCGTCGCCGTCATCTGGTTCGGCGGTCACGCGGTCTCCGACGGCTCGCTCGAGATCGGCGCGCTCACCGCGGTGATGAGCTACGTCATGCAGATCCTGATGTCGGTGATGATGGCGTCGTTCCTGGCGATGATGGCGCCGCGCGCCGCGGTCTGCGCCGAGCGCATCTCCGAGGTCCTGGCCACCGACACCTCGGTCCACCCGCCGAGTGAGCCGATCGGCTTCGCCACCCATCCCGGCACCGTGGAGTTCGACGCCGCCGAGTTCCGGTACCCGGGCGCCGACGACCCGGTGTTGAGCGACATCGATTTTCGCGTCGAACCGGGCACGACGACCGCGATCGTCGGGTCGACCGGCTCGGGCAAGACGACGCTCATCGGGCTGGTCCCGCGACTCATCGACACCACGGCCGGCGCGGTCCGGGTCGGCGGCACCGACGTGAAGCGGCTCGACCCCGACGAACTGCGATCGGTCGTCGGGCTGGTCCCCCAGCGGCCGTACCTGTTCTCCGGAACCGTCCGCTCGAACCTGCTGCACGGCAAGGCCGACGCCACCGACGACGAGATCTGGGAGGCGCTGCGCATCGCGCAGGCCGAGGATTTCGTGTCGGCGATGCCCGACGGTCTCGACACCAAGGTGTCCCAGGGCGGCACGACCGTCTCCGGCGGGCAGCGCCAGCGCCTGGCCATCGCGCGGGCCCTCATCCGGCGGCCGGCCATCTATCTCTTCGACGACTCGTTCTCCGCCCTCGACCTCACCACGGATGCGCGCCTGCGCGCCGCCTTGCGTCCCGCCACCCGCGACGCGGCGGTGATCGTGGTGGCCCAACGCATCTCGACCATCGTCGACGCCGAACAGATCGTCGTCCTCGACCGCGGCCGGATCGTCGGTCTCGGCACACACGACGAACTGCGTCAGTCGTGCCCGACCTATGCCGAGATCGTCGAATCGCAGATGGCGATGGAGGAGCGCGCATGACCCGGCCCGGTGGTCCGCCGATGGCGGCCGGACCCGAATCCAAACCCCGGTCGTTCTGGCCCTCGATCAAACGCGTTGTCGCACAACTGGCCTCCTATCGCCTGTTGATGACGATCACGCTCGTGTCGCTGGTGGGTTCGGTCGTGCTCATCGCGATCGCGCCCCGCGTGCTGGGGTATGCCACCGACCTCGTCTTCGACGGCGTCATCGGCCGCACCCTGCCCGACGGCCTCACCAAGGAACAAGCCGTCGCCGGTCTCCGGGAGAGCGGCGACGACACCTTCGCCGACATGGTGTCGTCCATGAACGTGACACCCGGCGTCGGAGTGGATTTCGGCGCTGTCGGGCGCGTGCTGCTCGTCACCCTGGCGCTCTACGTCGTCTCGTCACTGCTCGCGTGGCTGGCCGCCTACCTGCTGAACATCGTCGTCGTCGGCACCATCCGCCGACTCCGCGACGACGTCGAGGCCAAGGTGCATCGCCTACCGCTGCGCTATTACGACACGATGCCGCGCGGCGAGCTGTTGAGCCGGGTCACCAACGATCTCGACAACCTGTCGCAGAGCATGCAGCAGACCATCTCCCAGTTCGCGAACTCGGTCCTGACGGTGATCGCGCTGCTGGTCATGATGATCTGGATCTCGCCGCTGCTGGCGCTCATCGCGGTGGCCACGGTGCCGCTCGCGATCATCGCGACCGGGATCATCGCCAAACGGTCGAAACCGCATTTCTCGGCGCAGTGGTCCTCGACCGGTGCTCTCAACGCTCAGGTCGAGGAGGCCTTCACCGGTCACGAGCTGGTCACCGCCTTCGGCCGGCAGCGCGAGATCGAGGCGACCTTCGACGAACGCAACCAGAAGCTGTACGAGTCGAGTTGGCGTGCGCAGTTCATCTCCGGCGTCATCATGCCGACGATCATGTTCCTGGGAAACCTGAACTACGTCGCGGTCGCGGTCGTCGGCGGACTGCGCGTGGCGTCGGGATCGCTGAGCCTCGGTGAGGTGCAGGCGTTCATCCAGTACTCACGCCAGTTCACCCAACCGCTGACGCAGATCGGTTCGATGATCAACCTCATGCAGAGCGGTGTCGCCTCTGCCGAGCGGATCTTCGACATCCTCGATGCCGACGAGCAATCGCCCGACGCCGCGAAGCCGAAGACGCCCGCCGACGACAAGGGGCTCATCGAGTTCGACGACGTCTCCTTCCGGTACGTCGAGGACAAGCCACTCATCGAGAACCTCAGCCTGGTGGCCCGGCCGGGCCACATGGTCGCGATCGTCGGTCCGACCGGTGCGGGCAAGACCACCCTGGTCAACCTGATCATGCGGTTCTACGACGTCGACTCCGGGGTCATCCGGGTCGATGGTGTCGACTCGACCGAGATGACACGGGACGCCCTGCGCGAACGCACCGGCATGGTGTTGCAGGACTCATGGCTCTTCGGCGGCACGATCTACGACAACATCGCCTACGGCGACCCCACCGCCTCTCGCGACGAAGTGATGGACGCGGCCCGGATGAGTCACGTGCACCACTTCGTGCGGACCCTCCCCGATGGTTACGACACGGTTCTCGACGACGAGGGCGGCGGGGTGAGCGCCGGTGAGCGGCAGCTCATCACGATCGCGCGGGCCTTCCTCGCCCGCCCCACGATCCTGATCCTCGACGAGGCGACGAGCTCGGTGGACACCCGCACCGAGCTGCTCATCCAGAAGGCGATGGCGAACCTGCGGTCGGACCGCACGAGTTTCGTCATCGCCCACCGGTTGTCGACGGTGCGCGACGCCGACGTCATCGTCGTCATGGAGGACGGGCACATCGTCGAGCAGGGCAGCCACGACGAACTGCTCGCCGCCCGCGGCGCGTACTGCCGCCTTTACGAGAGCCAGTTCACCGGCGCGATCGAGGCGAGCTGACCCTTCGTGACGCTCGCAAGCTCGCTCCTCAGGGAGCAGGATGACGCGCTCGCAAGCTCGCACCTCAGGGAGCAGTAAAGGCGGCCCACCCCCGCTCCCTGAGGAGCGCCCGGAGCTTGCGGAGGGCGCGTCACGAAGGGTCTGGCGACCCACTCAGCGTGGCAGTCGGTTCGCATTCGGCCCGGCCCCGGCGACCAGGTCCACGGCGTGGGCAGGTTCGAGACGGCCGTACCACTCCCCGGCCGGGTTGACGATCGCGAGCGGGCCCAGGTTGCAGGGACTCAGGCAGCCTGTGCCGGTGACCTTGGTCGGGGTCCCCTTGGAGGTCGCGGTGAGTTGGCGGTGAAGTGGTCCGGCACCATAGGCCATGCAGCGCGGGCCTTTACAGACGAGCACGTGTCGGTCGTGATCCTCGATCACCGACCAGGCCGGACTGCGATAGGACGCCGGTGATACTCGGATGTCCTCGGCAGGAACCCGCTCGATGGCGTCGGCGAGGTCGGCGACCACCGCTCCGGCGATGTCCGGTTCGATGATCGAGATGTCGAGACCGACACCGGACCGACTCTCCCGCCAGTTCGCCACCGCCCGCTTGGTCCAGGTCACCAGGTACTTGTCGCGCGGGATCGCCACCGGGACGAGGTTGACGGCCGACAGCCCGTCACCGGCCGCGCGGTCGAGCTCGTCATGGACGGTGGGTGTCGAGATGTCCAGGTAGGCGAGCCCGACATCACGGGCACTGCGCGCCCGCAGTCGGTCGACCATCGCCACCGCCGACGCCTCGTCCAGTCCGCTCACCGTCGGGCGGAGCACGACGACGATCCGGCAGTCTTTCGAGGTGGTCATCCGCCGAGCGTCTCCGCGAAGTCGATCCCGCTGCCGGGGACCAATCCGTACTCCTCGAGGGACTTCCGCAGCTCTTCGGCGCCATAGATGTTCGGGTAGCCGGAGGTGAACATCGCCAGCGGCAGGACCACGAACCGGTTGTCCCGGACAGCCGCGGTGTCACGGAGTCCTGCCCGGGCCTTGATGGCGTCGATCTTGCCCTGGACTTCGTCCGGACTCTTCTTGTAGTCCATGATCACGATGACATCCGGGTCTGCCGAGGCAACGGTTTCCCAACTCGCCCGGAACCAGGTGTTGTCGACGTCGGCGAAGACGTTCGCCCCGCCCGCGACATCGATGATCCCGTTCGGCGCTCCGTTGCCACCGCTGGTGTACAGGTCCTCCTCACCGCTGTCATAGATCAGGACACGCGGCGCCACTGCCGGACGCGGCGCGCCCTGCAGCCGGCGCAGTCGATCGTCGAGTTCGGTCCCGGCAGCGGCGGCGGCCTCCTCGGTCCCGAAGAGGATTCCGTAGTTCTTCACGTCGGCTCGCAACGCATCCCAGGGATCCATGGTGCCGAGCTTGTCCGGGGCGTCACCGCCCTGGCGGCAACTGTCGGAGATGATGTACGACGCAATGCCGTTGGCCTGCAACGACTCGGGCGTCACACCCGATGCGCCCTTGAACAGTCCGCTGTAGGAACCAACCACCAGATCGGCGTCCGCGCCGAGTGCCGTCTCAATGGTGATGGTGCTGCCCTCGAGGTGGGGGACGTCGGCGATCCCAGGGCCGAACATCGACTCCATCACCGGATCATTGTTCTTGTTCAGCGACACTGCGGCAAGCTTGTCGAGTCCCCCGACCTTGAGGATCGTTCCGACGTTGGCCCCGTTGCTCGTTGCGACCACGCGCTCGACCGGCACCTCGTAGGCCACTTCGGCGCCGCAGTTGGTCAGCGTCGCCGACTCTCGTTCTGCCGCGTCGTCGGTGGGCGGAGTGGCACTGCAACCGGCCAGCACAAGGGCCGCAGCCAACGCTGCCGTCGCGAGGGGCGTTCGGAAGTGCCTTGTGGTGGTTCTCGTCATCGTGTCTCCATTGTCGGTGTCGAATCAGTTGGCGGGCAGGTGGTCGTGACCGGGATCGCGCAGCGGCAGCGGCGTATCCAGCGACGCGCCCGGGGTCGACTCGAATACGAGATGCGTTCGGCCTGTGTCGCTGTTGAGAACGCGGTGGGCGGAGACCCCGAAGACCTCGGCGACGACTGCGGGATCGAGCGCGGTGGCGGCGTCGCCGTGCGCGCGGATTCTGCCGTCGTTCAGCACGTACACCGAATCGCAGTGGCGAGCAGCCAGATCGAGGTCGTGAAGCGACACGAGGACCGTGGTTCCCAACGTTCGCACGAGCCCCAGCAGGTCCAGCTGGTGCCGGATGTCGAGGTGATTGGTCGGTTCGTCGAGAACGAGTACGCCACAATCCTGGGCGAGTCCTCTGGCCAGGGCGACGCGGCGTCGTTCACCACCGGAGAGGTGGTCGACGGCGGCGTCCCGGTGCTCGATCATCCCGACCGATCGCAGAGCTGCTTCCACCGCGGCGCGGTCATCGGTGCGACCCATACTCCACGGCGGTGCGTAAGGAAGCCGCCCCAACGAGACGTACTCGTGCACCAGCATGTCGGCGGGTAGGTCCACTTCCTGCGGCACGAAGGCGATCTGCTTGGCCCGGTCCCGGACGCTCATCGATTCGGTTGCCCGGCCGTCGACGGTGACCGTGCCACGCCGCGGTCCGAGCAACCCGACGACCGACCTCAGCAAAGTCGACTTGCCGGACCCGTTGGGACCGACGAGGCCGACGATGTCACCTGCCCGCACGTCGAGTGAAATGTCCTGCAACACCGGGTGATCGTCGATCCACACCTCGACCCCGGACGCTGCGATCCCGACCGGTGTGCGACTCATGCGGCGGCACCGAACTGGTAGCGGCGCCGGCCGAGGATGAACAAGAACAGCGGCGCACCGATGACTCCGGTGACCACGCTGAGCGGGATCTCGACCGGCCGCAACGCAATCCGGGCGACGACGTCGACGAGAACCAGGAAGACCGCGCCGATCAGGGCTGAGGTGGGCAGGACCCAACGGTGCCGGGAGCCGACGAGAATGCGTGCGATGTGGGGGATCACCAATCCCACGAACGCGATGGCCCCCGACACCGCGACCATCGTGCCGACCATCACCGCGAGGAGCGCGAACAACAGGTTTCGTAGCAACGGGACGCGAACGCCCACCGCGGCGGCGACATCGGGTCCGGCCGAGAGGGCGTCGAGCCACCCATGGAGTGCGAAAGCGATCGCGGTGCAGGTCACGACGACCGAGACCGGCAGCAGCAGCTTGCCCCACGATGCGCCGGCAAGACTGCCGAGCAGCCAGAACAGGACCGATTGAGCGGCCTGCGAATCGTTGGTGCGCAGCACGAGGAAGCTGGCGATGGCGGACAGCGCCGATGCGGCAACGGTTCCGGTGAGCACCAGCCGGAGCGGAGTGATACCACCCTGGCTCATGGTGATCGCGAAGACGAGCAGCGCGGCTCCCAGTGCGCCTGCCATTGCTCCGAGGCTCAGCGACCACAACCCGAAGCCGGCAAGGAACCCGGTGGTGATCACCGATGTCGCCCCGACTGCCGCACCAGACGAGACGCCGAGAAGGTGCGGGTCGGCCAGCGCATTGCGGACCAGGGTCTGGACCAGCACCCCCGCAACGGCAAGACCCGCGCCGACCACCAGCCCGAGCAGGATTCGCGGCATCCGGATGTCCCAGACGATCGCAAGCTGGGTACGCGTGACGGCAGGCCCACCGAACCGTGAGGCGATCACGTCGACGACCGTGGACACGGGCAGCACTTCAGCGCCCGAGCACAGGGCGAGAAACGCAGCGGCCAGACCCAACCCGAGCACGACGACAACGACGACCACGGGACGGCGTCGTCTCGTGCGTCTGTGCGTGCGCGGCAGTACCGGCGCCCTGCGGGCACCATCGATCAACATGTGTCGTCGGTCCATCCTCGTGGCGTGACAAGCAGCATCGAGGCTGGTATCTGGCTGAGTCAGTGCGTCGAGGTCATCGACGCGCCGAGTTCACAGTGGCGGGACCGCGCCGGAGTCGAACCGGCTTCCCAGGGATCTCGATGCGACGAGACTACGACATACCCGACAGTCTCCGACACCGCGCCCCGACGACACGGGCGTCAGGGTCGCTCGTTGCGCCCCGCCCGCTCGACGAGGGCGGCGACGCGCTTGGTCTTGGTCTCGGGTCGTTTCGCGAGAGCCAGCTGCGACAGCCCGAACTTCCGCACGCTCGGCGGGAAGGCGTCCCAGTTGGCGCGCGCAACCGGGTTGGCGTCGAGTGCAGCGGCGAGCTCCGGGGACTCGATCAGCGCCTCGGCGTCGTCGAACATCGTCCAGAGACCGCGGGCCTGGGCGTCGTCGATCACGGCTTGTCCCGCGGGCTGAATCCGACCGGCGGCCGCGAGGTCGGCGACACGCGCCTTGTTCGACGCCGACCATCCGCTGTTGCGTCCGCGCCGGGTGAACCACATGCCGCGGCGGCGGTCGTCGATGACGCGGGTGTGGCCGTCGATCCAGCCCCAGCACAGCGCCTCGCGAACGCACTCGTCGTAGTCGATCGGTTCCCGGCCCGATCCCTTGCGCCAGAACACCAGCCACACGCCGCCGGATGAGTCGTGGTTGTCCCGCAACCACTCTCGCCATGCCTCGATCGTGTCCACGGCGAGCTTCGGCGCATCGGGGTCGGCCATGCGTTCACCCTAATCAGCCGGGCCTCGTCTCGGTACAGTTGAGCCGTGAACGAGATCGTCAGCTTCGCGACGGACAACTGGTGGCTGATCTTCCCCATCGGCGCTGTCGTCGGCGGGTGGGCGGGGTCGATCGGGAAGTACAACGAGAAGCGGCGCAAGGACAAGATCGAGCTCGCCCGGATCAAGGCGAACGCGCAGACCGAGCAGCTCAAACTCACGACGACGTCGGCCGACCAGCTGCGCCGGACCCTTCGCCAGCACGACTCGCTGAACGAGAAGTGGTTCGGTTACGAGCTCGATCTCGCGACGCTCATCGAGTACCCGATGATGACCGACATGCGTGAACCGCTGACCCTCGCGTTCCACCGCGCCCGGGTCCGCGCCGACGATCTGCGACCCGAGCCGGGCGCCCAGGGGCCACTGCCCGATTCGATGTCCCCGGCAGACTTCGCCGAGTACCGCGACGCCGTGGGCGAATACGCCGCGGCATTCGACGCAGCCGAACGAGAGTCCCGGCGGCGCAGGCAAACCGACTTCTCACCCGTCGAACGCGAAGCCCTGGACCGGGCACGCAAGCTGATCGGCGTGGCCGCCGACTCCGCGGCCACACCCGCAGAGCGGCAGGCGGCCTACAAGAAGGCCCTGGCCGAACTCGAGGGCATCATCGACGTTCCGCAGGTGGCCGCGGCGCAGCTCGAACGGCAGATCGCCGGCGCCCTCGAGCGCGGCTCGGAGTGATCAGAGGTCCGGGATCGGCAGGTCCAGGTTCGGCGAGATGATCCCGCCGTCGACCTCGAGGATCTTGCCGGTGACGTACGCGCCGGCCGGGGACGCCAGGTAGAGGGCGGCCGCGGCGATGTCCTCCGGGTCGCCGAGTCGGTGCAGCGGAGTCGATGTCTCGACTGCGGTACGCATTCCGTCGTCGCCCGCGACGATCTCCAGCGCCGATGTCAGGATGGCGCCCGGTGCGATGCCGTTGACCCGGATCTTCGGATTCAGATCCATCGCCGCGATGCGCGTGTAATGCGCGAGAGCAGCTTTCGCGGTGCCGTAGGCGGCGTAGGCACGTCCGGGCAGGCGGCCCACCGCCGACGTGATGTTGATGATCGAACCCCGGCCGCTGGTCTCAAGGATCTGCTTGGAACCGGCGACGACCAATGCGTGCGCGTTACCGACATTGAAGTCGAAGGCATCCCGCAGGTGCTTGGGGCTGGTGTCGAACAGAGGCCGGGGCATCGCCCCGCCGACGTTGTTCACCACGGTGTCGAGCCGCCCGAACTCGTCGACCGCGGTCTGCGCGAGCGCCGCCGCCGCATCGGGGTCGCCGAGGTCCACGGCGACGGTGCGCGCGCGTCGGCCCGCCGCGCGGACCCGTTCGGCGACCTGCTCGAGGTCGGATTCACTGCGGGCCGCGATCACCACGTCGCCGCCGGCCTCGGCGAAGGCGACCGCGATCGCCGCCCCGAGGCCCCGGCTCGCGCCGGTCACGATGGCCACCTGGTCGTCTATCCGGAATCTGTCGAGAATCACCCGTCGACCATGCCACGCCGGGACCGAAAACGAGAACGTGTTCTAGGAATCGGCCGAAAACAGCAGGTCGTGATCTCAGTAGTCGCGGCCGGCGGACACCACGGAGAGCAGTTCCTCGCCCGCGGCGAACCTGCGGAGGTTCTCGGCGACCCACGGTGCGAGCTCGCGCGTCAGTCCCGACGCCGGGTTGGCGACATGCGGGGTGATGATCACGTTCGGCAGGGACCAGAGCGGATGGTCGTCGGCGGGCGGTTCCGGATCGGTCACGTCGAGGGCCGCGCCCGCGATCTGGCCGTCGGCCAGCGCCCGGTACAGAGCTTCCTCGTCGACGAGCGGGCCGCGCGCGATGTTGACCACCCACGCATGGTCGGGCAGCGCCGCGAGGCTCTCGGCGTTGATCATGTGCCGGGTCTCGGGCGTCGCCGGCGCCGCCAGCACCACGTGGTCGATGGTTCCCCACAGCTCGTCCAACTCGTCGGACCGTCGGATCTCGTGCGCACCGGGCACGTCGCGGCCCGATCGGTTCACCGCGACGACGCGGGCACCGCACGCCCGGAGACGTGGGGCGAGGGAGGCACCGATCCCGCCGGCACCGACGATGGCGACGGTGGCGCCGTGCAGCGACCGGACCGCGGTGTCGATCCGTTCCTTGTCCCAGTGCCGGAGGACGGCGGTGTTGATCTGCCGGAGTCCTGCGAGGAGCAGCGCCAGCGCGTGCTCGGCGACGTTCTCGGCATAGAAGCCCGACGCGTTGGTCCAGAGCCGGCGGTCGTCGAGGATGTCGGCGGCCACGAAATCCTCGATGCCCGCGGTCTTGAGGGCCACCCATTCGACGGTGTCGGGCAGTTGCGGGAAGTCCGCGGGCGGCCCGATCCACACCAGCACCCGGGCGTCGTCGAGGCCGACGATCTGTCCGCCCGCGCCCTCGATCGCCGCGACCAGGTGCTCGTCGCGGACGGGTTCGAGGGCGACGGCCACCGGGGTCATCGGGAGACCGATCGGGCCGCGGTGGTCGCCAGTTCGTCGGCGATCTCGTTGAAGTGGTCGCCGGCGTGCCCCTTCACCCAGCGCCACTCCACCTGATGCCGTTTCTCCTCCTCGACCAGACGACGCCACAGATCCGCGTTCTTGACCGGCTTGCGATCCTTCGTCTTCCATCCGTTGGCCTGCCAGCCGTTGACCCACTTCATGATCCCGTTGCGGACGTAGGTCGAGTCGGTGTAGATGATGACGGTCGACGGCCTGGTCAGCGCCGCGAGACCCTCGATGGCGGCGGTGAGTTCCATCTTGTTGTTCGTCGTGTCGGGTTCCGACCCGGAGATCCGCTTCTCGGTGCCCTTGTATCGGAGCACCGCGCCCCATCCGCCCGGGCCCGGGTTCCCCAGGCAGGCACCGTCGGTCGAGATCTCGACGACGGCCGAGCCCGATTCCGGGTCTGCGGAGGAGTCGTCGGTTGTCGGGTTCGCGGAAGCTGTCACGCACGGAAGCCTACGGCAGCTGCGATGCCCGGCAGCAGACTCACCGCTAGGGTGGACTCATGGCTGTGTGGGACCCGACACGCTATCTACAATTCGCCGACGATCGCGCGCGGCCGTTTCTCGACCTCATCGCGCAGATCCCGACCAACCCGCTGTCGGTGGTCGACCTGGGGTGCGGACCGGGCCACCTGACCAAGCACCTGCGTGCGCTCTGGCCCGCGGCCGAGATCCTGGGCATCGACGACTCGGCGGAGATGGTCGACCGGGCCATCCGGGACAACACCGACCCGCACGCCAACTACGACGCCGTCGACGTCTCGCAGTGGACGCCCCACCGGCCGGTCGACCTGATGCTCTCCAACGCGATGTTCCAGTGGGTGCCCGACCACCTCGACGTCATCGACGGTCTGCTCGGTCACCTGACCGATGGCGGCGCCTTCGCCCTGCAGGTGCCGAACAACACCGACTCGCCGACCCACGCGGCGCTCGCCGAGCTCGCCTCGACCGAGCCGTACGTCGGGGCCTTCGGCGACCTCCGGGCGCTCCCCCGGCTCGACGCCGAGATGTATCTCGACTTCTTCGCCGAGCGCGGTCACCACGTCAACGCGTGGGAGACGACCTACTTTCACGTGCTCGACGGCCAGGACCCGGTGTTCGACTGGATGTCGGGAACCGGTGCGCGTCCGTACCTCCAGGCACTTACCGGCGACCTCCGGAAGCAGTTCGTCACCGACCTCAAGAAACGTTTCGCCGAGGCCTACCCGCGCCGCGAGTGGGGCACGGTCCTGCCGTTCCGCCGAACGTTCGCCGTGGCCACTCGCCGCTGATCCGCCCCCGTCGACTGTGCATCGATATCCGTCGACTGTGCGCTGTATCCCGTCGTTCGTTGCCCCACTTCCGGCGAAGGGTCACGCACCGGCGTCGGTTCGGCATCGACGCCGCTCCGAGCCGCCACTTCTGCAACACTGACACCACTTGTCGTTTCTTCTGGGGGTACGTCCATGCGTCCGGCCCGCCGCATCATCGCGACCGTTGCCGCTGTCGCCCTCGCGGGCGGCCTGTTGACCACCGTGTCTGTTCCGGCGAGAGCCGCGGTCTGCAACGCCACCGGCGTCACCGGGGGCGATGTCGGCAGCACCGGCAGTTCCGGGTCCAGTGAGCTCGGGTGGGGCAGTCTCGACTTCGGCAGCTACCGGGCGGACGGAAAGAAGCCTCAGGGTCCGCTCCCGACATTGACCGGCGCCACCAAGGCCGTCTCCTGGGTGACCGGCCCGCGAAGTCCCGCACGCACCGACACCCGTTTCGGCATCACCGCCACCGACGTCGGTGTGCCGTGGGACAACGGATCCGGTCAGATCCTGATGGCCTTCGGTGACACGTGGGGCAGGTGCGCGGGACAGATGGCCTGGAAACACAACACGATGCTGCGCAGTGACGCGAACTCCGACCTGGCCAAGGGCATCCGATTCCCGAACGCCGTGCCCGGGTCGGTCCGTTCGGGCGCGCCGGTGACGCCGGCGCATCCGACGTGGGCGCAACCCATGTTCAACGCCGTCGGGGTGCGCAACATCGAAGTCGGTCGGATCCCCACCGGCGGTATCTCGATCAACGGCACGCAGTTCGTCGGTTTCATGTCGATCCACCGGTGGCTGGGGCCCGGCCGGTGGAGCACGAACTACTCGGGAATCGCTGTGTCGCACAACAACGGTCAGACCTGGACGGTCGACAACAACACGCTGCGTTGGAACACCGACCTGACGATCCCGGGCGTTCCCCAGGTGACGAGGGGCCATGATCGGTTCCAGATGGGCGCCTTCCTGCGGAGCGGGGAGTACATCTACCAATACGGAACGCCCAACGGACGTTCCGGTTCAGCCCATGTGGCCCGCTTCCGTCCGGCCGACATACTGAACCTCAGCCGATACCAGTACTTTCGCGGTGGCACCGCGTGGTCGCCGAATCCGGCCGACGCCGCGCCGGTCGTCGCCGGCCCGGTCAGCGAGATCTCCGTGGCCTACAACGCCTTCCTCGGCCGGTTCGTGATGCTGACCGAGCGTGCAGGGACGATCATGCTGCGCACGTCGCCGTCGCCGGTGGGCCCGTGGAGCGGAGAGCGAGTGCTCATCACCCCCAAGCAGTCCAGCGGTCTGTACACCCCCTACATCCACCCTCGATCGTCGGGCAAGAACCTGTACTTCGTCGTCTCGCGGTGGGACGACTACAACGTGATGCTGGTTCGGACCGACCTGTCGAAGGTCCGTCTGTGAGCCGCCGCATCGTGTTGATCCGCGCGGTCAATGTCGGCGGGGCGAAACTCCCGATGGCCGAATTGCGCCAGATCGCAACCGACCTCGGTGCCGAAGACGTCTCGACCTACATCGCGTCGGGCAACCTGCTCTGCACACCACCGGCCGCACCAGAGCAGTTTGACCGCGCTCTCGAAACCGCGATGGAGGATCGCTACGGATGGTTCCGGGAGGTCATCAGCCGCACGCCCGGGCAGGTCCGCGCCGCGCTCGACGCGCATCCGTTCGAGATCGCCGACGACAAGTATTCCTACGTCTACTTCCTGACCGGCCGACCGGCGCCCGACAAGGTGGCCGCGTTCGAGCGCAAGGACTTCGGCCAGGACGTCGTCCGGGTCATCGGATCCGATCTGCACATCCGCTATGCCGACGGGGCGGGGCGTTCGACGCTGACCGCACCGGTGATCGCGCGCGGTCTGGGTGTGCAGGGCACGGGACGCAATCTGCGGACCGTCCGGAAGCTGCTGGAATTGGCCGACTCCTGATCACGGCTCGGTGGCCGGCGTCTCGCCACGGGCGTAGCGTCGGTGGAGGCATCACGAGACAAAGCCGACGAACCAGACGTTCGCGTCGAGAGGAGTCCGGACATGAGTCAACCGGTCCCGCCGCCCCCGCCACCGCCGGAGCCCGTTCCCGCACCCGAGCCCATCCCCGAGCCGCCGCCGGAACCGCCGATCCCCGTGCCGACCCCGCCGCCGGCTCCCGACCCACAGCCCGCACCACCGCAGCCGGACCCACCGCCCCGCCCGACGGTGATCTGAACTGCTCCGAGCGGTCAGCCGCGTGCCAACACCCGCGCGACACGGTCGATGTCGGCGAGTTGTTCCTCGCGAGGCGCCTCCCACAGTTTCTTGGGTAGCTTCTCGAGGTCCTTGATGGCCGACTCGGCGTGATCGAGCGCCTCGGTCGATTCGTCTTCGCCGAGGTCCGCCGACGCGATCAGCCGATCGTCGAGTTCGAAGACCGCGTCGTCGAGGCGATTGCGTGCCGCGACGAGTTCGTCGTCGTGCGGGATCGCCGGGTTCGCATGGACGTCGGCGATGGCGTATCGAATTCGACGGTGCAACAGCGCTTCTCGCGTGTTGTCGGTGGCCCAGCTCTCGGGTGCCCGTCCCGGTCGGCCGGGAATCAGGTCGGTGGACCGCGCGAAGGTGCGTACGCGTTTGTCCGAGTCGTAGGCGAACCAGGCGGCGCCGCCGAGGATGAACAGTGCGACCACCACGGTGGCCACGATGATGATGACCGCGATCATGTGGTCAGCCTACTCAGGACGACTGCACTCCCTTGGGTGCCTTTCCCGACATGAAACCGAACAGGTATCCGGCGACGCGTCGCATCTGGATCTCATCGGCGCCCTCGGTGATCCGGTAGCGACGATGATGCCGGTAGATGTGCTCGAACGGCTCGTGCCGCGAGTAGCCGCGTCCGCCGAACACCTGCATCGCCTGATCGGCGGCATCGCAGCACAGCCGGTTCGCCTGGTAGTTGCACATCGAGACCTCCGCAGACGCGGCGAACGGTCCGTAGGTGTCCATCTTCCAGGCGGTTTCGCGGATCAGGGCCCGGATCATCGCGCACCGGGTGTGCAGGTCGACGAGCGGGAACTGGATCGCCTGATTCGTCGACAGTTTCTTGCCGAAGGGCGCGCGTTCGTTGGCGTACGCCACGGCGCGATCGACGCAGTATTGGGCCGCCCCGAGACTCGACGCCGCCTGACGGATGCGGTTCTCGTTGAAGAAGTGCTGCACGACCTGCAGACCGGCTCCCTCCGCCCCGAACACCGCGGAATTCGGCACCCGGACATCCCGCAGCGAGATGTGCGCATGGTCGGTCGGCATGTTGAACGTCCACAGGTACTCCTCGACGGCGAACCCGGGGTCCTGCGGGTCGACGAGGAAGGCGGTGATCCCGCGAGCGTCTCCCGGTTGACCGCTGGTGCGGGCGAACACGATGTCGCGGTGTGCGGCATGGATGCCGGTGTTCCACGTCTTCTCGCCGTTGATGATCCAGTCATCGCCGTCGCGGACGGCGGTCGTCTCCATGTAGGTGGCATCGGACCCGTGGTCGGGTTCGGTGATGCCGAAGGCGAAGAACTTCGTGCCCGCGGCCAGTCCCTCGACCCATTCCGCCTGCTGCTCCGGGGTGCCGTACTCGAGCATGAGGAGCAGACCGATGTTGTTGCCGACGATGGCGTGCTCGTTCTGCAGATCGCAATGCAGGCCCAGCCCTTTCGACGCCAGGTGCTCGCGGATGATCGCCATCGCCAGGTTCGATCCGTCCCGGCCACCGAATTCGGACGGGAACGGGTAGCGGAAATGGCCTGCCGCATCCGCGCGACGCCGCGCCTCGCCGAGGAGCGCTTCCCACTCCTTGTTCGGCAGGCCGCCTCGCTCCCAGTCGGTTCGGGAGTCCTCACGCCGGTGGTCGAAGAATCGGATGTTGTCGTCGGTCTGCTCGAGGGGGACGATCTCGGCCTCGATGAAGGCGTCGAGTTCGGCAAGGTAGTCGCTCAGCGACTCGGGCAGGGCGAAGTCCACGATGAACCCCTCTCGGTTGGGATCGGATGTCCTGCGGTCACGGATGAGGGACCGCGAAGTACTTGGGGTTCGCCACGAGGAGTCGCGCGCGCACGTCGGCGACGACGGCGTCGCGGACCTTCTCGTCGGTCCCGTCGAGCTCTCCGGAACGAAGTGCTGCACAGAGCGCCTGTTGATCGGCGATGCCGAGAGCACTCAGGCGTTGCGCACTCGCGGCTGCATCTGCGGCACCCAGCAGGACCTGCCGACGGACGACGTCGACGACATTGCCGGCCACCCTCGTGTGAAAACGCACCTGTGGTGACAGATCGGCCTGTACCGAGTCGGATCGAAGGAACTCGGCGAGCGCTTCGAGTAGTTCGACGGAGCTCGGCGATCCGTAGAGATCCTCGCTCGCGCGTGCACCCGTCGCCTCGGTCAGCGGATCGGGCACCGCCTCCGGTGCCACGAGCCCGAGGTCGAGCAGGGCGTCGAATTCCTGCTCGGCACTTCGGCGTCCGATGGCGGCCAGTTCCACCGACCGTTCGACCCCGTCGAGGTGGCGGGCGGCCTGGACCGCACAGATCAGTCCCCACTTCACGGTGGCGTAGAGCTCCCACCAGCGCAGCGCCCGGTCGGTGGGACGCCAACCCGCCTCCCGGGCGTACGCGTCGAGCAGCTCGTCTCGGCTGCCCATCCCGGCCACCGGTGTCGACCCCCCGAACCGCCACGCCTTCGCGCACAGCCAACCGAGGTCCTCGACGGGATCGCCGAGGTGGACCAGCTCCCAATCGAGCACCGCCGCAATACCTTCGGGTTCGACCAGAAGGTTGCCCAACCGGAAGTCACCGTGTACGAGGCACTGCCGCGGTGAGGGTTCGGGAGGGTTGTCGGTGAGCCACTGGGTCGCCAGTACCAGTCCGGCCGGCATGGCGTCGAACTCGCGTGGGAACAGCTCCCGGAGCCCGGCGGTGGGATCGCCGAGTTCGCTGAGACCGGGCGTCTGCCGCACGTCGATCCGATGGATGCGCGCGAGGATCTCACCGCATTGAGCGACGAACCGGGCACGCGCGCCGACATGGGAGTCGTTGCGCAGTATTCGGCGTGGGATGGACTCACCATCGATGAACGTCATTGCCAGATAAGGGAATCCCAGGACATTGCCGTCCTCGTCGAAGCCGGCGTCGAGGATCTCCGGCACCGGCACCCCGGCGTCGGCGGCTGCACGCAGCACCTGCGCCTCGGCTCGCAACCCGCCGTCGTCGGTGGCGGCGGGAACCGCGCGGATGATGATCGGCTCCACCTGTCCGGAACCCTCGACGAGGCCGGCGGCGTAGGTCGCCCGGCTCGCACCCGCCGGCAGCAGTCGTGCGGATTCGACCGAGAGTGAGGTACCGCGTCGGTCGGCGAGTCGGGACGCAATCGTCGCGGCGACATCGTCCGCTTCCGGTACTCCCACGCCGATCCGTCCCTTCGCGCCGTCGCCCTGGGCGGCGGTAACCGCCACCACAGCGAAGCTAGCACGGGAGCTGAATCCGGACTCAGAAATCTGGCGTCGCGGCGACTCAGTGGTCCGGCGTCTGGAACTCCGGCTGGTCGATGATGCGTACCCACGATCCATCGGATCGTCGCGCGACCACCTGAGCGCGGGCACCCGCACCGTCGCGGGGCGGTGTCGATGTGAGTGCGAGATCGTTCCCGAACATCAATGTCGGCAACGGCGGCTCCGGCACGAAGGTCGGCCGGTGCGCGAGAACCGATGCCCACAGGTCGCGGATCGCGGTCCGGCCGCGGGTGACCTCGCCGGGCGGGAAGGCCATCACTGCGTCCTCGTCGTAGAGCGAGGCGACGGCGTCGGCATCCCCGGCGTTGGAGAACTCGACGAACAGTCGAGTCAGGTCCTCGGGCGTGCGTGCGGTTTCGTGTGTGGTCATGACGACTCCTCTCGATGTGTTCGGAGTCCAGAGTCGACCCAGCCGCCCGATAAGTCCAAATGATGGTTTGTATGGAAGATATCATTTTCACTTATGGACCTTCGCCAGCTCGAATACTTCGCAGCCATCGCCGCGGAAGGCAGCTTCACCGCGGCAGCAGCGCGCGTCCACACGACGCAGCCGAACATCAGCGCGCAGATCCGCACCCTGGAACGGGAACTCGGTGCGGCCCTCTTCGATCGCTCCGGCCGCGCTGTGCGCTTGACCGACGCCGGCCGGGAAGCTCTCCCCGCGGCCCGCCGTGCCCTTGCCGCTGCCGACGACGTCGCCCGTACCGTCGCCGAGGTCTCCGGACTCGTTCGTGGCAGCCTCTCGGTCGGGATGGTCGAAGGGTGCACCATCGCGCCCCTGTTCGCAGCGCTCGGCACCTTCCGGTCGACGCACCCGCAGATCGAACTGAGCCTGCGCGAGTCTCCATCGACCGAACTGATCGCGTCGGTGGAGGACGGGCGCCTCGACGTCGCCCTGGCCGGGTATGGCGGTGGCCTGCCGCCGGGGGTCGAGTCCATGACGATCATCGCCGAACGCGTCGTCGCCGCGGTGCCCGCGAACGATCGTGCCCCCGGCCGATCGGTCGACCTCGCCCTGCTCCGCGAACGGTCGCTCATCTGTCTCCCGAGCGGCGCGGGAATCCGCAGCGTGTTCGACGCGGCAGCGTCGGAGGGTAGCCCTATCCGGCCCGCGATCGAGGCGTCCTCTCCGGAGGCGATCATCGAATTGGTCTGCAGTGGACTGGGAGTCGGCATCCTGAGCGAGTCGATCGCAGCGGCCGACGACCGCGTGGTCGGGGTGCCGATCCGCGACGTCGACGGCACCGCGCATCTCGGCTTGCTGTGGGGTTCGAAACCGTCCGCTGCTGCCGCGCGTTTCGTCGAGGTGGCCACGGATGCGTTCGGAGGAGCCGACTGAGGATGGGGCGGAACCTTGCACCCCTGAGCTCGGGCGGGTGGCCCGGGAGCCCGCTACCGGACCCGCACTCGTTCTGCCGACGAGAGCCCCTGGAGAAACGCCAGGTGTAGTACCCGGTGAGCTTGTGGACGCGCAGGCGATCGATCGGGACGAGTCCGCCGATCCCGGTGTGGGGACGGTGTTGATTGTTGGTGGTGCAGCCAGTCGTCGTAGGTGGCCGCTCGGGCGGTTCGGAAGAGTAGGACTCAGCGCCGGCCCATCTGATGTGTGGCCGCGGCTCACCGTTTGACCTTGCCGCTCGCTTGTGGCCGGCGCGGGCGGGTCTTCGTGCGACCAGTCGCGGTACCGAGAGTCTCTGCGCCAGAGGGGCGTGGCCGTCGACGCCAGAGCGAATGGTTGGCATATCCCGGACATTGCTCGTGCTGCGCCTGTTGTGGATCGTGCGTCGAGTGTGCGGTGTCCACCGCCATCGGGGGGTGCGCCCGAGCCGGATCTGCTACAGGTGTGACTGCAGTTCACTGCTGTTGCCGAGAAACGTACCGTCGCCGAAATCGGCCACACAGCACCGGTTTCCGCAAGGACAGGTTGTGGAGAAACCTCGTAACCGAACACATATGTTCCCGTACAGTGGAGTCATGCCAGAGCTCACCACCCTTCTCGACCAGCTCATCGAGACCACCACGCCCACCGACGACCCCACGGGCAGAGCGACATTCGACGCGCTCGACACTGTCCGGCTGATTCGTAACATCGTTGACCACCAGATCGTCACGCATGCAGCGCAACTCGACGAACTCGGAGTCGCACAGAAGGCTGGTGGGACCACCAAGAAGGTGTTGATCGAGATGGGCTACGCACCCGCCGCGGCACTACGCGCCATGCGAAGCGTCGACGCTCTCCCGACGCTGCCCACCCTCGCCCGTCACGCCGCCGACGGACGCCTGTCGAGCGAAGTCACCGACGCCATCGTCCGCGGCCTGATCCAGATCGACAAGCGTTCGCCAACAGCACTTTCCGACGAGGAGCGCGCCACCCATGAGACAGCTTTGATCGGCCAGGCACTGTCGGGAGCAACCCCGGCAGAAGTAGAGAAGTACGCCCGCGCCATCGGCAACACCATCGCGGACGCCACCGACACCGGCATCCCGGCCGCCGACGATCCATCGCTGAACACGGTCAATGCCCACACCACCGACGAAGGACGCGTCGACATCCGCGCCGACCTCACCCAAGTGGTCGGCGAGAAGTTCCTCTCGATGATCGACGAACGATCCTGCCCGAGACCCGAACCCGACGGCTCCGAGGATCGGCGCGCCGCCGAGCAGCGCCGCGCCGATGCACTCGAGCTGATCCTCGACCAAGCCGCACTCGGCGCGAGCATCGACAGCGTCGGCTCTCCCCGTACGCAACTCATGGTGACCATCCCCGCCACCGGCGCCGATCCCGCCACCCTGCCGTGGACCGGGTCGGTCAGTCAGGCCGTCGCGAAACAGGTGTCCTGCGACGGGTCGCTGACCGAGATCATCCTCGACGGCGAAGGTGTACCGCTACAGATGGGCCACACCCACCGCCTGTTTTCGGCACATCTGCGCAAGGCGGTCATCGTGCGCGACCAATGCTGCATCAAATGCGGTGCACCACCGTCGCATACGCAAGTGCACCATGTGCGCCATTGGGCCGACGGCGGTCCCACCGATCTCGACAATGGTTGCCTGCTGTGCCAGCGCTGTCACACCCAAGTCCACCATCACGGCTGGGACGTCGTGATGGGCTTCGACCGACACCCCTGGCTCGTCCCACCCGCCACCATCGACCCACAACGCCGACCACTACCCGCCTACAACCGACGGACCATGCGACTCGACGACGCCGCCTGACCCAGATTCCGCCCAGCCACACTCGGCTCGCCCACACATTCGCGTAGCACCTTCCGCACCCGAGCCAGCCCGGGACCGCGTCCGTCTCTTGACAATTCCAGAGTGAAGGCCCAAGCCTCCGTCTCCACTGCCCCGCTACAACGGCTGGGCCCGACGGACCTGGTCTGCGGCGTGGGTGGCGTCGAGTTCGACATCGCTGATCAAGACCGCACGACCGAGACTGAGGGTCCCCGACGTCAGCGGCTGCGCCCGCAGGCCACCTCGGCCTATCAGAGCCTTGCGCACGCCGTCACCGGCGACGGTGTCCATCCACGAACACGGGTGGGCAGGGCGCCCGCCGCGGAACCGGATCGGCCCCGCCCCTGAGTCCAGCTCGAACTCTCGGCCCCGCAGAGGATCCAGTTCCACGCCGCGCACCACGATGTTGCGCCGGGCGAGGACTGGATCGGCGTCACCGGCCGCGGCCATCCATGCCTCGAGCGCGAGAAACGTCACCGCCGCCTCGGTGTGGGCGCGGACGCCGAAGAATCGATCCCCACGAATTCCCTTGTCGGCGATTATGTCCACCGACTCCGGTGTGCGGGTCTCCACCTCGTCGGCCGGGCCGTCCTTGGGCCGACCGAAGTAGGCGTGGTCAGGCGAGACCACGAACATCAATAACTCGCAGGAGTATTCGTAGGTCATCAATCGGGCACCCGGGTCAGGAAGCCGGGGGCGTCGGCCGCGCGTCGGCGGCCGTCGCGTCCGGCGCCTTGACCACCACGCTCGCGGGGTCGGTGGGCTTGCCCGCGATGAGGTCGCCGATGCTCAGACCCCAACGCCCCCAGCGGTCGTCGAAACTCTTCGCCCGGGCCCGCGCCCTCGCGGTCTTGACCGGGGTGTATCGACGGCGGGCCCAGGCCGAGTGCGGTCGGGCCAGCCGGATCGCACCCGACCAGGCGAACACCGGGATGAAGACGCCGACGATGGCCGTCGAGAACTTGCCTTTGAGCACGCACAGGATCGCGCAGGCGACGTTGATCGGAACAGTGGCCACCAGAGCGACGGGGCCGATCTCCACGTTCGCGTCGTCGAGCGGGTTGAAACCCAGCACCGCCATCCCCAGGGCGGCAACCGTCAGGGCGACCACCTGAACCGAGAGTTGGCCTTCCGGTGACCAATACACATCCTGCAGGCGGAGGATCAGCGCGAACTCGTCGAGCACCAGTGAGGCGCCGACGCCGATCAGCACCGCACTGATCTCCGCACCGGGCGACGCCCCGTTGACACCCACCGAGAGGAAGGCGCCGACGATCGTCAGGATCAGACCCGGCACCATGTGGTGCACGTGCACGCCGTCCGACACGTTGTTACGGAAGGGGCCCTTACCGGCCCGGATGAGTCGGGTGATCACCCGGGTGACGATGAACGTGACGACGAACGACGCGAACAGCAGGAACAGCGGAAGTCGTTGGTGCGTGAGCTCGTCCAGGAAGTTCACCGGGGCCGCCCTGCCGTCAGCCGGGAACGATGCCGGTGCGGCGCTGCTCGATGATCAGGCAGCGATCCTCGACATACAGCAGGCCGGCGTCCTCGGCGATCGCCCGCGCCTCCGCCGATCGGATTCCGAGCTGCAGCCACAGTGCGGTCGCACCGGCCGCGACGGCAGCCCGGGCGACGTCGGCACATTCGGGCCCGGGGCGGAAGACGTCGACGAGGCCGACCTGTTCGGGGACATCGGCGAGGGTCCGATACACCTTCTCGCCGACGATCTCGTCGGCGGTGGGGTTCACCGGGATGATCCGCCAACCGCGGTTCTTCATGTACGCCGGGACCTCGTTGGCGGCCTTCGACGGATTGGCGCTGGCACCGACCACGGTGATCGCGTCGTAGGTGGACAGGATCTGTTCGACGACGTCGTCGGTGTTGCTCGGTGCGGTCATCCCACGAGTGTAGGTGGGTGGGCCGATCTCATCGCAGAACTCCGTGCACGACCAGCGCGCTGAGTTGATCGGCCCACGCGGTGTCGAACTCACGGTCGTCGAGCAGCAGTGCGTGCAACATCGCCGCTCCACCGACGACCTCGATGAGCCGATCCGGATTCACATCGGGATGCACCTCGCCGCGGTCGACGGCGGTCACCAACCGGTCACGCAATGCACCGAACACCTCCGCGAAGCCTGCGTGCACACGCGCCGACAGTTCGGGTTCGGCAGCCATGTCCGAGATCAGGCCGGGCAGCGCGGCACGGGTCACCGGGCTGGCGAAGAGGTCGCGAGCCGCCGCGACCATGATGCGGAGGTCGGCCTCGACCTCACCGCTGGACGGAGGGAGCCGCACCATCCGGGAGAACGCGAGATCGTGGATAAGCTCGGCTTTGCCCGACCAGCGGCGGTAGAGCGCGGTCTTCGTCGTCCCCGCGCGATCGGCGATCGCAGCCATCGTCAGTTTCCGATAGCCGACGTCGACGACCAGTTCCGCAGCGGCGTCGAGCACCGCCGAATCGATCCGGACGTCGCGGGGACGCCCCGGGACCGCTTCTCCCGTCCCGGTGCTCATCGGCCCACCCGCTCTCCGTCGGCCCCCGTGTAGTCGGGGATTTGCCGAAGTCGCTGCGAACCGCGCGACCGTTCTGCTGTCATAACGCTACTCACCGTAGCGAATGTGCCGGTAACGATCACAGGGGGTGCCCATGGCCACCGAACCCGCCGTCGAGCAGGTCGACCATCTGCAACGTTCCAGCCGGGACAACGCCTCGGTCCCGGACACACTCGCGCGCTGGCTGGCCGGGCAGAGCGACACCCCCGACGCCCTGCCCGAGGTCACGGTCACCGCGAGTGGGGACAGCAACGGCATGTCGTCGGAGACGATCCCGGTGTCGGTGTCCTGGCCCGGCGAACCCACCCGGCACTGGGTGATGCGGATGGCGCCGTCGAGCGCCGACGTTCCCGTGTTCCGCTCCTACCGGATGGACCATCAGTACGCGACGATGCGGCTGATCGCCCGGCTCAGCGACGTCCCGGTCCCCGCGGTACACCACCTCGAACCGAGTGGCGCCCTCCTGGGTGCGCCGTTCTTCCTGATGGACCGGTGCGAGGGCGAGGTCCCGCCCGACGTGATGCCGTACACGTTCGGCGACAACTGGTTCGGGGACGCCTCCGAGGCCGATCGTCGTCGGGCCCAGGACTCTGCGGTCGGCGTGATCGCCGACCTCCACTCCATCCCCGACGCGGCGCAGCAGTTCGGCTTCCTCGCCGACGACCTCCCCGCGGGTGACACCCCCCTTGCTCGTCTGCTCGCCTGGCTGCAGGACTGGTACGACTTCTCGGTGGAGGGGATCGGCCGTTCGCCCCTGGTCGAACGCGCGCTCGCCTGGCTCGCCGACAACTTTCCCGACGACGTCGCGCACACCGAACCCGTCCTGTCCTGGGGTGATTCGCGCATCGGCAACATGATGTTCGCCGACTTCACGGCCACGGCGGTCCTCGACTGGGAGATGGCACGTATCGGCCCGCGCGAACTCGACGTCGCATGGGTGGTGTTCGCACACCGTGTCTTTCACGAGCTGGCGACGATGGCGGGCCTGCCGGGCCTGCCGGACCTACTGCGCGAGAGCGACGTCCGCGACACCTACCGGCAACGGACCGGTGTCGAACTCGGCGACCTGCGCTGGTTCTACGTCCACGCCGCCGTGCAGTGGTGTTGCGTCTTCATGCGCACCGGTGCGCGGCGCGTGCACTTCGGCGAACTCGAACGCCCCGACGACGTCGACGGCACCCTGTTCTACCACCGACCACTGCTCGAACGACTTCTCGAGGAGAACTGACCACATGAGCCGAACCGGCCTGGGACCGATGGACGAGTATCCCATTCACCAACTGCCGCAACCGATCGCATGGCCGGGTAACAGCGACCGCAACTTCTACGATCGCGCCTACCTCAACGCCCACGACCGCAGCGGCACCATCTTCCTCATCACCGGCATCGGGTACTACCCCAACCTCGGCGTGAAGGACGCGTTCGTCCTCATCCGACGACGCCGGGCCGACGGAACCGACACCCAGACCGCGGTCCACCTCGGTGACGCGATCGACGACAACCGGCTCGAGCAGCGCGTCGGCGACTACCGATTGTCCGTCGACGATCCGCTGCGCACGTTGCACCTGACCCTCGCCGAGACCGAGGGCATCGCCCTGGACCTGCACTGGGAGGGCCTGTTCGACGCCCTTCTCGAGCAACCCCACGTGATGCGACAGGGCGCGAAGGTCACCCTCGACGCGCAACGATTCGCACAGGTCGGTACCTGGCGCGGGTCGATCACCGTCGACGGCGAACAGATCGTCGTGGACCCGGCGACCTGGGTCGGCACCCGCGATCGCTCGTGGGGAATCCGGCCGGTCGGCGAGCCCGAACCGGCCGGCCGACCGTCGGACCCGCCGTTCGAGGGCATGTGGTGGCTCTACATCCCGATGGCGTTCGACGACTTTCAGCTCGTCTTCATCATCCAGGAGGATCCCGACGGTTATCGAAGCCTCAACGACTGTTCGCGCGTCTGGAAGGACGGCCGCGTCGAGCAGCTGGGTTGGCCGAACGTCACCGTCCACTACGCGCCGGGCACCCGGATTCCGACCGGCGCAACCATCTCCACGACCGGGTCAGGCGGCTCGCCCGTGACGCTGGAGGTGGAATCGCTGCTCCCCGTACCCATCCACGTGGGCGGAGGCTACGGCGGCGACCCCGACTGGACCCACGGCGTCTGGCGCGGAGCGGACTTCACCGAACGTCTCACCTACGACATGACCAGCACCGACATCATGGGACGCATGCCCTTCGGGGTCATCGATCACGTCGGACGCGCCGAATGCCGTGAGGCCGACGGCACCACCCGCACCGGCTGGGGACTCTTCGAGCACGGGGCCCTGGGCCGGCACGATCCGTCGGGATTCGCCGACTGGCTCAGCGTCGCACCGGAGTGAGTGCCGCGCTAGTCGACGACGCGAAGCCGATAACCCATGCCGCGCACGGTCTCCAGCCGATGCGAACCGATCTTGTTGCGGAGCGCCCGTACGTAGACGTCGACCACGTTCGACGCGGGATCGAAGTCGTAGCCCCACACGTGACCGAGGATCTGCTCGCGTGACAGCACCTGATCCGGGTGTCGCAGAAACACTTCCAGCAGGGCGAACTCACGCGCGGTGAGGTCGAAGGTCTCGGTGCCCACGCGCGCTCGTCGCGACTTCAGGTCCAGACGCAGGTCCCCGGCGGACAGCAGGTTCTCCGACGCGACCGCCGAATCGTCGACGAGCCGTAACCGGATGCGGGCGAGCAACTCGGCGAACTGAAAGGGTTTGGTCATGTAGTCGTTGGCCCCACCCTCGAGCCCGTTCACCGTGTCGCTCACGCTGTCCCGGGCCGTGAGGACGACGACCGGTGTCGAGATCCCCTCGCCGCGCATGGAATACAACACGTCGAAGCCGTCCATCGCCGGGAGTCCGATGTCGAGGACGACCATGTCGAAAGCGCCGCTGCGCACTGCCTCGAGCGCGGACAGTCCGTCGGACACATGCTCGGTGCTGTAACCCGCCGCACGCAGGCCGTTGCCGATGAACGACGCGATCCGCGCGTCGTCCTCCGCGATCAAGACACGGCTCATCGCCGTTCTCCTTCTCCTGGTGCCGACGACGCTGTGTCGACGTAGGTGGTCATGTCGGGGACGGGGACATCGATGCCGAACGTCGCACCGTGCCCGGGAACACTACGTACCCAGGCGATTCCGTGGTGTGCGTCGGCAATGGCCCGCACGATCGCGAGTCCCAGTCCGGCACCGGACGAGTGCTGGGGTGCCGGCCCCGACCGTCCGCGCTGGAAGCGCTCGAAAATCCGCGCAGCGTCCTCCTGCTCGACACCCGGGCCGTCGTCGGTGATCCAGATGGACAGATGGCGCTGCGCTCCGATGCCGGCGAAGCGAGAACCCAACTGGATGACGGAGCCCTCGCGCGTATGCCGGACCGCATTCGAGGCGTACTGCAGCATCGCCTGGGTGATCCGCTCGTGATCGACGGTGCACGGGCCCTCGGCGACCTCCATGAGCAACCATTGCCGATCACCGAGCGGTTGCACCTTGGACTCGATGTCAAGCATCAGCTGCGCCGCGTCGGTCGGCCTGACCACCACGAAGTCGGGTTGCTCGGACTTCGCCAGCATGAGCAGATCCCCGACGATGCGCCCCATCCGCCCCAGCTCGCTGTCGACGAGGTCGAGCGTCTTCCGGCGTTCCTCCGGATCGTCGGGCAGGAGTTCGAGATGACCACGCACGACCGTGATGGGAGTCCGCAGCTCGTGGCCGGCATCGTCGACGAACTGACGCTGCGTCGTATAGGCGTCCTCGATCCGGTCGAGCATCGCATTGAAGGTCTGCGCCAGCGCGGCCACGTCATCACGCCCGATGACCGGCACGCGCGCGGTGAGGTCGTTCTCGCCGATCTCCGCGGCGACCATCCGCACACTCCGCACCGGCGCCAGAATCCGGCCGGCCACCAGGTACGCCACCCCGGTGGTGACGATCATGCCGGCGAGGCCCACGATCGCGAGGACCCGCATCGTACGGTCCACCAGTTCCCGACCGGGGTCGGTGTAGATGCCGACGATGAACGTCCCCGGTTGCGCCGACTCCGCGCCCGGATCCGCTGTCCCGGAGCCGACGGGCTCCAAATCGACCTTTCCCCAGCGGATCTCGCCGTGATCGGTCATCAACACGCCGGCCGGACCGGTCTGAGCCCGCAGCTCGTCGAGCACCCGGCGACCCTCACCCGCGGCCGGCCAGGCGTTACCGGGGAGTTCCAGGATCTCGGTGTCCCCGACGACGCCGGCCATCACCTCGCCCTGCCCGGCCGACTGCCGAGAGAGAAACACCTCCAACAGCCGCGACACCGAGGTGAAGGGTTCGGTGGTCGTCGGGTCGACCCCCTCGGCCGCGAACGTCCGGAACTCGCTGGCCTCCTGTGCGACGTCGTGGTTCGCCCGGCTGTCGACGTCGCGGAGCAACAGATTGCGCGTCACCACGAACACCACCACCAGCAGCAAGAACGTCGTGAGCATGATCCAGGCCGTGATACGCCAACGCGCCGAGAGCGCGGGGCGCTGCCGCACACCCGCACTCTCGGCTGACTTCGGTGTCTCGGCGTCAGTCGTCCTGGTCGTCATCGATGTCATCGTCCCAGTCGTCGCCCTGATCGTCGTCCTGGTCATCCCAGTCGTCGTTGTGATCGTCCCAGTCGTCGTCGCAGTCGTCGTCGCGCTGAGCCGATCGGGGGTCACACCAGTCGTCGTCGTCGGAGTTCAGGTTCGGCGGGACGGCCCGCTGCACCGGTGCTCCGGCGGGGATCTGCGGAACCGGCGCCGGGGCCGGCGGGGTCTGGGTCGGTGGCGTCGGGCCCTGAGGCGTCTGCGACGCGACATCGACCGACACCGAGTCGGCGGCCAGGTCGGGCTCGGGCGAACGGATGAGGAAGAAGCTGGCGGTCACGACGGCGACCGCGAGCGCACCGAGGGCGAGGGTGGCGAGTACTCGTGAGATCTTCATGTCGACGACTCTGTCGGACTCCGGTGAGCCGACCATGAGTCGAAGATGAAGGTTTTTTCATCTACGAGTCGCGGGGGTCCAGGTCGCTCAGGAACTCCTCGATCCGGGGCCACGTCTGTTCGACCGCCGCGGACCCGGCGATCAGCCCCAGATGGCTGGTCTCCACGGTGGTGAAGTCCACGCGCGGCGCCCCGGCCAGGAGTTCCACCCCGTGATGAGCAGCCGCCCAGCTGACGATCGCGTCCCGGTGACTGCCGAACAGCGCGACCGGTACCGCGACGTCGGCGAGATCGACGACGCGACCGTCGAAGTCGAGCACGCCGCCGGCGAGTTCGCCGCGCATGATGAAGTTCTCCCACATCTGTTCGGACACCTTGCCCGGGTAACCGGGCATCGTCTCCTGGAACCGGTCGATGGCCTTCATCCGCACGAGGGCGTCGGTGTCGTCGGCGTTGCGCAGGATGTAACCGGGCTTCTTCAGTTCGCGCTGCCAGGCGGTGCCCCGGTAGGCCAGGCGGACGAGTGGCGCGGGAATCCCGCCGAGTGCGCGCAGCGCCAGCTTCACCGGCGTGGTGCCGACTGGTCGCATCAGGGTCTTCACCAGCGGATACGGTGGCACCTTGGCGTAGTCGAGCGGGGTGCCGACCGCCGTCACCGAGGCCAGGGGGAGGTGCGGGTTGGCCGCGGCGGTCAGCAGGCTGATGGTCCCGCCGATACTCCAGGCCAGAACGTCGACCCGCCCGGGCCCCGGCGTCACCCCGGACTCGCGGCGGTCCGCTGTGCCGTAGAAGTCCGCGACGGTCGCCGCGACGGCCTCGGGGACGATGTCGTCGAAGAAGTCGGCGAACCCCAGGTGGCGGTCGGCGCGGGTCATGTCGCCGAAGTCGAGCACGTACGGAACCCGGCCGGCCGCCAGCAGGAACTGCACGACGGACAGCCCCTCGGCGAGGTCGTAACACGCGGTCGACACCGCGAGCGGTGGGATCAGCAGCACCGGTCGCCGTCCGGTTCCGGCGGCAGTGACCACCTCGTCATCGGCGCCGTACCGCCGCAGCGTGCGATGCGGCCCCTCGGCGATCACCGAGTGCGGGGTCTCGTGCCACTCACCGATCTCCCCGCCGCGCGCCAGATGAACCAGCGTCGCGACGCCGTCGAAGCCTCCCACCACTACCTCCCAGTCGTTGCCCGGGGACATTCAACACACCCCGGTCGGGCCGGGTCCGGGCGGGTCCGACCGTTTGGTGCACCACACCGACGGGTATCGGACCTGACGAGGCACCGCTGCCGTATGCGGTGCACAGAGGAGGTACACGCCATGGCCGAAGAACTCAACGGCACCACCATCGCATTCCTGGTCGCCCAGGAGGGCGCCGAGCAGGTCGAACTCACCGAACCATGGAAGTCGGTCGAGGCGTGCGGCGGAAAGCCCGTCCTGGTGTCCACCGACTCCGGGACCGTCCAGGCGTTCGACCACCTCGACAAGGCCGACACCTTTCCGGTCGACCTCACTCTCGAAGACGCGCGCGTGATGGACTTCGACGCGCTCGTCCTGCCCGGTGGTGTCGCCAACCCCGACTTCCTCCGTGCCTCGGAACCCGCCGTGCGGTTCGTGCGCAGCTTCTTCGAGGCAGGTAAACCGGTGGCAGCCATCTGCCATGCGCCGTGGACGCTGATCGAGGCCGATGTGGTCCGTGGGCGGACACTCACGTCCTTCCCGAGCGTGCGGACCGATGTGATCAATGCCGGCGGCACCTGGGTCGACGAAGAGGTCGTCACGTGCCGGGACGGGGACAACGTGCTGATCACCAGTCGCAAGCCCGACGACCTGGCAGCGTTCAACGCCGCGATCGTGGCCGAATTCGCCCACAGCAACGCCGCGACCTGACCCTCGCGCGTACAGCCCTCAGACGAGGGTCGGCGGCTCGGATTCGCGACCGGTCAGGGTGAGCAGCACTCGCTCACCCTGGCCGATCCGTGTTGCTATCGCCGTCGTGGTGGACAGTGCTGACGCGAGCACCGGCGCCGGGAGCGGTAGGTCGGCGTCGATCGCGCGGGAGATGTCGAGGCCGTGCACCGCCAGTTCGAAGGTCCGGGTCGGCAGATAGTCGGACAGCATGATGCCGCCGAACGGTGTGGTCAGCGGCCGGTCACGTTCTCCCGCAAGTGCTCTGATGGCCTGGTCGCGGCGCTCGAGCACCCCCGCCCGTGGATCGTCCCCCAGTGCCAGGCCGGCGTCGACTCCGCGCTGCCGGACCGAGGCGGGGTCGCCGTATCCCTGGATGGACGCGAAATACGCTGCTGTCGAATCCAACTCGATGTCCGAGCCCGGCTCGGCCAGATAGCTGACCACGGTGGTCAGCGACCGACTCGCGTGTCCGACGAGCGATCTCAGCGACCACTCCCCCAGCCCCGGACCGTCCCATCGGTCGTCATCGATCAGGGCAACCAATTCCGTCAGATGCCGGGCGCCGGCCGTGAAGTCGTCGACCGCGCGCGACAGTGCCCCCTCGCTCATCTCCGTCAGTCCTTCGGTGTCCCGGCGGTGGTCGACGACGCGGTCCCGCTCGCGGTGGCGATCTTGCGGACACGGTCGTAGAGGAGTGCGATGGTCGCGGCGAAGACGATGGCGCCGAGGATCTGGGCCCACCGCTCGAACCCGTCACCGACGATCGCCAGAGCCGAGTCGTCGCCGGTGGCCGCGACGATCCCGGCGAAGACCACACCGAAGAGCGCCTCGCCGACGATCAGACCGGTGGCCAGCAGAACACCCATCCGTTTCTTGTGTTCGACTGCGCCGCCGCTGCGTTCGGCCCACCGGTTGTAGTAGTGACCGATGAAGGCACCGATCGGGATCACCAGGACGACTGACATCGGCAGGTACATGCCCATGCCGACGGCCAGCGGCGGCAACCGGAATCGCCCTGCGCGACCGAGGAGTTCGTCGATCACGATCACCGCCGCGCCGATCAGCGCCCCGATACCGATGAGCCCCCAGTTCAGGTCCGCCCCCAGCACGCCCTGCGCAAGAGTCGTCAACAGGCCGGCCTGCGGTGCCGCGAGGGCATCCTCCGTCGCTCCCGGCGCTCCGACGAAACCGAAGGCGTCGTACATCAGCTGCAGGATCGGCGGGATCACGGCGGAGCCGAACAGCACGCCGATGATCAGGGCCACCTGCTGTTTCCACGGTGTCGCCCCGACCAGCTGACCGGTCTTCAGGTCCTGCAGGTTGTCGTTGGAGATCGTCGCGACGCCGAAGACCACCGCGGCGGTGAACAGCGTGTAGGCGATGAGCGCGTCGGTCTGCGACGCGTCCGCCGGCCCGAAGGTCAGCTTGACGAGCAGTGCAGCGATCAGTACCACCAGGATGCCGACACCGGAGATCGGACTGTTCGACGACCCGATGAGGCCCGCCATGTAACCACACACCGAGGCGACGGCCAGTCCGATGACGAAGACGAAGACGATGCTGACCGCGATGATCCCGGTGGCGCTGCCCTCCAGCACCGTGTCGTGGACGAAGTCCCACAGCAGCACCCCGATCGGGATGAGCAGCACGAGGATGCTGCCGCCGACGATGTTGATCGGCATGTCCCGCTCGGTGATGTCGACGGTCACCCCCTCACGGCGTGACCGCGACGAGACCATGGCCGCCCGGATTCCGCGCACGATCGGCCCGATGACCTTGATCAGGGTCCAGATGGCCGCGATGGCTATCGCACCGGCGCCGATGAGCCGCACGTCATTGGCGAAGATCGCGCTGACGGCGTCGCCGAGATCCTCCCCCGCCGTCTGCCCCTGGGTCTCGATGGGCAGCAGGACGACGTAGGAGATCACCACCCCGACGAGCATGGCGACACCGACGGTCACCCCGACGAGATGGCCGATGCCGATCAGCGACATCGACAGTCCGGCACTGAAGAGCGTTCCGCCCGTGCCGATCTTGATCGTCGCCGAGATCGAGTCGCTGAGCACCTTCAGTTTGGTGAGCAACGCGAATCCGGCGGACGCGACCGAGCCCAAGATGATCGTGCGCAGGCCCGCCTTGTTCTCGGTGGCGCCGCCGGCGGAATCGCCGACCTTCAGGACCTCGGCCGCCGCAACACCTTCGGGGTAGGGCAGATCGGATCCGGTGACCAGCGCGCGGCGCAGCGGAATGGAGTACATGACGCCGAGGATGCCGCCGATCGCGCAGACCGCCACCGTGATCCAGTAGGGGAATCCGGTCCACCACCCGATGATCACCAGACCGGGGATGACGAAGATGATCGCCGACAGCGTCCCGGCCGCGGACGCGATGGTCTGGACGATGTTGTTCTCCACCACCGAGTGGTTCGCGAAGTACCGCAGGATGCTCATCGAGATGACGGCCGCCGGGATCGCGGTGGCGAAGGTGAGACCCACCTTGAGCCCGAGGTAGACGTTGGCGGCGGTGAAGACCAGCGTGATGATCCCGCCGAGGACCGCGCCTCGGAAAGTCAGCTCACGTAGGTTCGCGGTGGCCGGAGGCGCAGTCGCCATCGTGTCCTCCCAACAGTCGGGTCCTGCGACCGATGGTCGTTCGGACGGCGGATCATCCGGGCCTTCGTCGATTCACCTTAGGTCGGGGTGTCCACTCGCGCAGGGACTTCCCGAGTAGGCGGAGGTCGGTTCGCGCGTCGGGCCGAGCCGCCGCGGTACGGGTGCGTCCGCTATGCCCGTTTCTCATCGTCGTAGAGACGGCCGGTATCGCGCCGTTTCAGACGGCTCGCGTAGGGCATCATCTAGGTCATGAGCGAAGGGAAGTCGGAGCAGTCTGCCCGCACTCGCGCGCTCCTGATCGGCGCTGCCGAGAAGCTGATCGCCCTCAACGGCGTGGCCGCCGTCTCCAGCCGCCAGATCAGCAAGGCGGCGGGTCAAGGCAACAACTACGCCGTCGGACATCACTTCGGTTCCAAGGACGATCTGCTTCGCGCGACATTGACCTCGCACAACATCCCTATCGAACGGTTGCGTCGCAGATGCCTGGCCGAGGTCGGACCCGAACCGGGGGTTCGCGACTGGCTCCGCTGTCTCGTCGGGCCGGAGGTCGAGTATCTGGCGGAACTCGGCCCGCCCAGCTACTTCGCCCGGTTCTTCGCCCAGGTGTCCAGTGACCCGTCCGCGACCGTCCTGCTCTATGAGGAGACCGCACGATCGGAAGTCCTCATGACGATCCTCGACCGGTTCTACGCCACCTTGCCGACCCTCTCCGACGACGTGCTCGAGGTGCGTAACAACCTGACGCGCCACATGATCGTCAACGCGCTGGCCGACATCGAGCGCACGGGCGAGGCCGAGGCGGGCGCTGCATCTCGGACCTGGCAGCACCAGCGCGATCTCGTCGTCGACGCTCTGACCGGGATGTGGCTCGCCCCGGTCACCCCGTGACGGTCAGATCACCGCGCCGACGTCCTCGGCGACGATCCGGTCCAGTGCCCGCTCGGCCACCGCGGCGATGGTCATCGACGGATTGCATGCCGCGGTGTTGCCCGGCATGAGCGCGCCGTCGATCACGTAGAGTCCGCGCTGGCCCTCGACCCGCCCCTCGAGGTCGCAGACCGTGCCCATGTTGGCCCCACCGAGGGCATGCCAGGTCGACGGGAACACCGCGTTGGTGTCGGTGAGGATCGCGTCGGGCCCGGCGATCCGCCGAACCGTCCGATCGATGTGCTTGGTCTGGATCTCCGAATCGCCCTCGTGCGGCCATCGGATGAGCGCGTCCCCGATCGCCGAGTCGTAGGCGATGACACCACGGCCCGAGCTCACGCCGAAGCCGACCATCATCGTGGTGCCGGCGTACACCGGCAGCGGCGGGAGGGACGCCTGGATGATGGTGAACGCACTTTTCGGGTCACTCCAGTTGGGACTGCCGAAGACGACCGGGCCGCCCTGCACCTTCCCGAAGTCGATGCTCGGACTGGTCCAGGTGTAGATCCGGTCGGCGTTGGTGCCCCATCCGTGCCCCAGACCGTCCGGCAGGTCGGGCACAGTACCCGTCGCACGCGCCTTGACGAGCAACTTGGTGGTGTTCACGCTGCCCGCCGACAGGATGAGAGTGCGCGCGATCAGCTCCTTGTGCTCCAACACTTTTCCGGACTCGTCGGTGCGTTCGACGTCGAGGGACCACCGGCCGTCGGGGCGGCGTGCGACCTGGCGCACCGTGTGCAGGGTGCGGACCTGAACGCGCCCGGTTGCCTCGGCCTCACGGAGGTAGGTGACGTCGACGCTGTGCTTGCCGCCGTTGTTCACACCGATGGCGCCGTCGCCGTTGGTGTAAGCGGGTTTCATCTCGCCGCGCAATTCGGCTGCGGCGTAACCCCAGTCGATCGGCATCGGGATCTTCTCCAGCGGCAGCCCTTCGGCCCGGACCCGTTTCGCGAATTGTCGCGGCGCCAGGTACTGCGGGGACCGCACCACCGAATCGGGGGCGACCGCGACCTTCAGCATCCGCGCGACCCTCGGATAGTGCACCCGGTTCATCAGTTGCCAGTCGAGCGCGTCGGGGAAATGCTCGTTGAACACCGCCTCGCTCGGTTGCAATGTCATGCCCTGGTAGACGAGGGAACCACCGCCGAGGCCGGCCGGACACAGTGCGGTCATGTTGGCACCGGAAACCGATTCGAACAGTCCCACATAGGGTTCGACGCTCAGCGGCTTGCCGAAGAGGTTCGGGGTCGACTCATGCCACAGCATTCGCTTGTCCGGACTCGACGCACGCGGAAAGGTCTCCGAGTTCGGTCCCGTCGGCCATCGCCGGCCTCGCTCGAGCAACAGGACCGGCACTCCCGCCTGGGCGAGGCGGAGCGCCGCGACGCCGCCGCCGAATCCCGAGCCGACGATCACCACGCGATGTTCTTCGCGCGTCCGCCTGATTCGTCGCGACGGGTCGGCCGACGCCCGGCCGCCACCGTTGGCCACCGCGGCCGCCGTTCCCGCGGCGGTCACCGCTGCGGCACGAAGAAAAGTCCGTCTCGTCGGAAGTGCCCCGGTCATCGCTCTCCTGCCATCAGTGCGCGAGAAGACGCTCGACGCTTCGTAATTCGGTGATCTCGAGAGACGGGGAGGAACCGGTCGCGGTCGCAGACACCGCGGGGGGACGTGCCGGGCGTGGCCGTCGGCACACAGGATTTGCCATGGACCGGCCGCGTGTCAAGCACCACTCCGACAACCAGGAGTGATCGGCACCATGGCCGGCGTAACCCTTGACAACCCGCTCAGTCATGTGACTGAATCGTCGGCGGGCGTGGAATGGAGCCGCAGCCGGTCGATGGCCGGTGCGCGGGCGTGGTTGCGGCGGAGCCGTTCTCACGTGGACTGGGATCATTGTGGTGGTGCGACATCGCGCCACCGGCGAGAAAGAGGGGCGGAGTTCACCGGACGGCGATGCAGCGGCGCGTTGCTACGATGACGCGACCATTTCGTCGCGGCCGGGGAGCTCAATGTCTGATCATCTGCAGGGCAAGACCATCATCATCACCGGTGCCGGAGGAGGTTTCGGCAAGGTCATCGCGCAGATGTGTGCGGCGCAGGGCGCCCATGTCGTCGGTGTCGACATCGACGCCGACGGACTCGCCGGGGTCGTCGAGGGCATCGCCGACGCAGGCGGGTCGGCCGTCGCACACGTCGCCGATGTCACCGACATGGACCAGATGAGGAGCGCCGCGGCGTCGGCGGTGGAACGCTTCGGTGCGATCGACGTGATCGTGAACAATGCCGGGGTCATGCCGCTGGCGTTCTTCGCCGACCACGAACGTGCCTGGGAGAAATGGCACAAGGCCATCGACATCAACATCAAGGGTGTCGTGAACGGCATCTCCGCGGTCTACGACCAGATGATCGCGCAGGGCCGGGGTCAGGTGGTGAACATCGCGTCGATCTACGGCAACGGCGGATTCGAGGGCTCGGGTGTCTACAGCGCCACCAAGGCTGCGGTGACGATGCTGTCGGACTCGTTGCGCATCGAGGCCAAGGGCAAGATCAAGGTCACGACGGTCAAACCCACCGGTGTCGCGGGCACCAACCTGGCGAGCTGGATCGTCAACGACCGCGCGATCCGCGGGATCGTCGGACAGCGCGCCGCGTCGTATCGCGAGCACGTCACCGAGTTGGTGCAGGGCACCCTGCCCGCCGAACTCACCGATGTCGACTCGGTGAAGTACTGGCTCATCACCCCGGAGGACCTCGCCCGGGCGGTGGTCCACGTCATCGACCAGCCGTGGGGGATCAGCCTGTCCGATGTGACGGTGCGGGCCAGCGGCGAGGACTACCTGTACTGAGCCATGCGCCCCGGCGGCCCGACTAACGTCCCGCGCCGGGGCGGCGGCGCTCGCCCCGGTACTTGCGGTGGTACTCGTCGTAGAGGTCGGAGTTCTTCTCCCGCTCGAGCTTGTTGACCAGCTCGGGATCGAGGCCGTGCTGGACCAGGCGGTGGCGCCGGTACACCCGGTTCAGCGCGATCGAGAAGAACAGGTAGGCCAGCAGGATCGGCATGGTCATCGTGATCCGGACACCCCAGTCGGCGGGGACGAAGAGCATCGGGATCAGCACGATGATGCAGGGCACCGCCCAGCGGACCACCATCCGGACGGACGCTCCGGGGCCCGCCAGATCGTCGGCCACCCAGTCGAGCATCGACTTCGGCAGACGCGCCCAGTAGGCGTACTTCACGTACTCCCAGGGATTCGGCTTGGTGCGCTGTGAGGTGGCCACCTCTCGATCGTGCACCACGTCGGGTGGTCGTCCGACGTCGCCTCCCCCACATCGGCTGGGTAATCTGACCCGCATGGGTTCGGAGATGACCGCGTCGGCCGACGACTCCCCCGGGCCGGATCCCGTCGGCACCGATCCCATCAGCACCGATCCGATCAGCGGGCTCGAAGCCGAACTCACCGACTTCTGGCGGCGGGGCCGGGTCCGCACGCGTCTGCGCGCCCGCGCCATCGACCCACGTCTCGACCCGTCGTGCTACCCGCTCATCACCGTGCTCGCCAAGCACAACTCCATGCCGATGTCGGACCTGGTCACCGCCGTCGGCATGGAGAAGTCGACGGTGACGCGTCAGATCGACGCGATCGTCCGGCTCGGGCTCGCCGAGCGGCATCCGGACCCGCGCGACGCCCGCGCCCGCGTTGTCACCCTCACCCAGCACGGTCGCGAACGCGTCGACGCGGTACTCGCCTCGGCGATCACCGAATGGCGTGCACGGCTGGCACAGTGGGATCCCGACGACATCCGGTCGCTGACCCACCTGCTGCACCGTCTCACCGAGGCCACCAACGATCCCGAGGCCCGCGAGGGTCCTCGTTGACGGGCGTCGCACCGTCGGCGATCCTTGGCCGGTGACTCCGGACGAAGGACTGCTGCCCCTCGCGGGCATCACCGTGGTGGCGCTCGAGCAGGCTGTCGCCGCACCGCTGGCAACTCGACATCTCGCCGACCTGGGCGCCCGGGTCATCAAGGTGGAACGGGTCGGCGACGGAGACTTCGCGAGAAAGTACGACGCGGCGGTGCGCGGCGCGGTCGCCTCCCACTTCGTGTGGCTCAACCGCGGCAAGGAATCGGTCACCCTCGACCTCAAGACCGAGTCCGGGCGCGACGCGATCCGCACGCTCATCGCCGGCGCGGACGTCTTCGTCCAGAATCTCGCGCCGGGCGCGGCCGCCCGGCTCGGTCTCGGCGCCGACGCGCTACGCGCGGACCATCCCGGACTCGTCGTCGTCGACATGTCCGGGTACGGCGACGCCGGACCCTATCGCGACCGCAAGGCCTACGACATGCTGGTCCAGGCCGAGGCCGGCCTCATCTCGGTGACCGGGACACCCGAGGAGATGTCCAAGACCGGCATCCCCTCCTCGGACATCGCGGCCGGCATGTACGCACTCACCTCCGTGTTGTCGGCGCTGCTACGACGCGCCACCACCGGAGTCGGCGCACGGGTCTCGGTGGCGATGTTCGACGCGACGGTCGAATGGATGGGCCATCCGATGTACATGCGGCTCTACGGCGAGCGGCAGATAGCCCGTGCCGGGCTCGGGCACGCGGCGATCGTGCCCTACGACAAGTACCCGACCCAGGACGGCGACATCCTCATCGGCGTCCAGAACGACCGCGGGTGGGACGCCCTGACCCGCGTCGCACTCGACCGCCCGGATCTCGCCGACGACGCCCGCTACCGCACCAACATCGATCGCGTCTCGCGCCGAGCCGAGGTCGACGCCGTGATCAGCGCGGAGACCAAACGCTTCACCACCGACGAACTCGACCGGCGTCTCGCCGACGCGGGCATACCCGCCGCCGAGATCCGCGACCTCGCGGGTGTCGTCGACCATCCCCAGCTCGGCGAGCGCGACCGCTGGCGCGAGGTGGACACCGAGGTCGGCCCGGTCCGCGCGCTCCTGCCGCCCCTGACCTTCGACGACGTGGAACTGGCGATGGGTCCCGTCCCGGCACTCGGCCAGCACACCGAGTCGGTGCTGCGGGAATTCGGCATCGACGTGCCACCGACCCCGTCGGCGTAGGATCGGCGGAACGGACCTGCAGCCCTCGGGTCCCGTTGTTCATGCACGGATACGACGACCTCTCGGAGGCGATATGTCCGACGATTCTCTGTTCACCACCCGGGATTCGGGAGCACCGGCGGGGAGTGACGAGCACTCCCTGACGGTCGGCGCCGGCGGCCCCATCGTCCTGCACGATCACTATCTGATCGAGCAGATGGCGCAGTTCAATCGCGAGCGGATCCCCGAGCGTCAGCCACATGCCAAGGGCAGCGGCGCGTTCGGCACATTCGAGACCACGCAAGACATTTCGGCGTACACATGTGCGGCCCTGTTCCAGCCAGGCGTGAAAACCGAGATGGTGGCGCGATTCTCGACGGTCGCGGGCGAGCGCGGCAGCCCGGACACCTGGCGTGACCCGCGCGGTTTCGCGCTGAAGTTCTATACCTCCGAAGGCATCTACGACATGGTCGGCAACAACACGCCGGTCTTCTTCGTCAAGGATCCGATGAAGTTCCAGCACTTCATCCGCTCGCAGAAACGTCGCCAGGACAACAACCTTCGCGACCATGACATGCAGTGGGACTTCTGGACGCTCTCGCCGGAGTCCGCGCATCAGGTCACCTGGCTGATGGGCGACCGGGGCATTCCCAAGACCTGGCGCCACATGAACGGCTACACCTCCCACACCTATCTGTGGGTCAACGCCGAAGGCGTGAAGCACTGGGTGAAGTACCATTTCAAGTCCGATCAGGGCGTCGAGCACCTCACCCAGCACGAGGCCGACCAGATGGCCGCCGCCGACACGGATTTCCACACCCGGGACCTGTTCGAGAACATCGCCGCGGGCAATCATCCGAGCTGGACACTCAAGGTGCAGCTCATGCCGTTCGACGACGCGGTGAGCTACCGGTTCAACCCGTTCGACCTGACCAAGGTGTGGCCGCACGGCGACTACCCGCTCATCGAGGTCGGCAAGATGACCCTGCACACCAATCCGGTGGACCACCACACGCAGATCGAACAGGCGGCATTCGAGCCCAACAACGTCGTGCCCGGTATCGGTTTCAGCCCCGACCGGATGCTGCTCGCGCGCGTGTTCTCGTATGCCGACGCCCACCGCCACCGGATCGGCGGCAACTACAAGCAGATCCCGGTGAACGCGCCGACCAACGAGGTGCACTCGTACTCCAAGGACGGCGCCATGCGGATCCACAACGTCCCGGACCCGGTGTACGCCCCGAATTCGAAGGGCGGGCCGTCCGCGCTCTATCCCGGACAGGGTGAGCCGCAATGGGCCGCGAACGGGGAGATCCTGCGCAGCGCCTACGTCGACCATCCCGAGGACGACGACTGGGGTCAGGCAGGCACCCTGGTTCGCGAGGTCTTCGACGACGAGCAGCGTGAACGCTTCGTGGACAACGTCGTCGGCCACCTCCTGAACGGCGTCTCCGAACCTATCCTCCAGCGGGCATTCGAGTACTGGCACCGCGTCGACCCTGACATCGGCGCGCGGATCAAGTCCGGGGTGACCGAGAAGCAGGACGAGTCCGACCCCAAGAAGGACGATCAGGCCAACCCCGCCCGCTCGTCCATGCAGGAGAAGGCCAAGGCCGAGAAGGCCTGATCCTCACGTCAGCCGACACCGTGGAACGCGTCCTCTCCCCGAGGGCGCGTTCTGCGTCGGTGGCGGACACACCACTAGGCTCGATGCCGTGAGTGTGCGCGCAGGCATCGTGGTCACCGGAACCGAGGTCCTGACCGGTCGGATCACCGACCAGAACGGTCCCTGGCTGTCCGAGGAACTCCTCGAACTCGGGGTGGACGTCGCCCACATCACGATCTGCGGCGACCGACCCGGCGACCTCACCGCCCAGCTTCGCTTCCTCGCCGAGCAGCAGGTGGATCTCATCGTCACCAGCGGCGGGCTCGGTCCCACCGCCGACGACCTGACGGTCGCAACCGTCGCGGAGTTCTGCGGCCGCGAGTTGCTCCTCGATCCCGCACTCGAGGAGCACATCGCCGCGATCATCCAGCGCTGGCGTGGGGTCGGGTTCGATGTCGACTCCGGCCCGACGCGGACAGGGATCCGCAAGCAGGCGCTCGTGCCGGTCGGTGCGGCCCCGGTGCCACCGACCGGCACCGCGCCGGGTGTCGTGATCCCCGCTGCCGCCGGTGTGCCGACGATCGTCGTCCTGCCCGGCCCACCCGGCGAACTCCAGGCGATGTGGCCGACCGCGATCTCCACCGCAGCCGTGGCCGACGTCCTGTCCCGGGCCGACGACCTCCGGCAGGCCACCATCCGCGCCTACGGCCTCCTCGAAGCCGAACTCGCCGAGACGCTCCGGTCTGCCGAGACCGCTGTCCCCGACTTCGATCGACTCGAGATCACCACTTGCCTGCGGCGCGGCGAGCTCGACATGGTCACCCGGTTCGCCGCCGCGGACGCGCCGGTCTATGACGCCCTACTCGAACTCCTCGTCGAACATCATGGGCGACAGATCTTCTCGACCGACGGTTCCACGATCGACGATCAGTTGGTCACCGCGCTGGGCGGAAGGTTGATCTCGACCGCCGAGTCGTGCACCGGCGGACTCGTCGCGGCCCGGTTGACCGACCGGCCCGGCTCGTCGGCCTACGTGATGGGCGGTGTCGTCTCGTACTCCAACGACGCCAAGTCGGATCTGCTCGATCTCCCGGCCGAGCTCATCGCCACGCACGGAGCCGTCAGCGTCGAGGTCGCCGCCGCGATGGCCGAGGGCGCGCTCACCCGGTTCGGCACCGACGTCGCGGTGTCGACCACCGGCGTGGCCGGTCCCGGCGGGGGGACCGAGACGAAGCCGGTCGGGACCGTGTGCTTCGGCGTGGCCCTCCGCGACAGGCCCACGGTCACCGTCACCCGCAGGTTTCCCGGCGACCGTGAGCGTGTCCGGTCCCTGACCACCACCGCCGCACTGCATCTCGTAGTGCGTTCACTCGCCGCCACCCCCACTGCTTTAGAGGAGCGATAGCGACGACACCCCTCCGCTCCCTGAGGTGCGAGGAGCGATAGCGACGACACCCCTCCGCTCCCTGAGGTGCGAGGAGCGATAGCGACGGCACCCTCCGCTCCCTGAGGTGCGAGGAGCGATAGCGACGAGCCTCGAAGGGTTCCGAGGCGAGAAACCTGTTTCCCGGTGAACGGCGGTCGGTCACACTGTCCTGATGCTGTTGACCATCTCCGCCGAACGTTCGTCGACCCTCGACACACCGAGCGATCTGGGCTTTCTGCTGCACAAGCATCCGGCGAAGGTGCAGCCGTTCGAGGTGTACGGGGGCACGGCGCATGTCTTCTACCCCGAGGTCGGGGACGATCGGTGCACGGCCGCGATGGTCATCGAGGTCGATCCGGTTTCCCTGGTGCGGGGGCGTTCTGGTGCGCGGGACGGGTTCGCGCTGGGGCAATACGTGAACGACCGCCCCTACGTTGCGTCGTCGTTGCTGGCGGTGGCGATGGGAAAGGTGTTCCGGTCGGCCCTGCACGGACGCTGCGCGCATCGGGAAGAACTCGCGGATTCGGAATTGGATCTGACGATTGCCCTCCCCGTGGTTCCGGGCGACCCTGCCCTGGTCCGCCGCCTGTTCGAACCCATGGGATGGGCCGTCACCGCCGACGCGATCGACCTGGACTCCACCAGGCCCGACTGGGGTGATGCACCGCTCGTGTCGCTGACCCTCGTCGGTTCCCTTCGCCTGGCCGACGCACTGAATCACCTCTACGTCTTGCTGCCGGTGCTCGACGACGCCAAACACTACTGGGTCGGCGACGACGAGGTGGACAAACTCGTCCGCGCCGGAGCGGGATGGCTGGCCACCCACCCGGAGAGGGAGCTGATCACCCATCGCTATCTGGTCCACCAGCGAGGGCTGAAAGATGCTGCCACGCAACGGCTCGTCGAGTTGGACGACCGGCCGGTCGAGGAAGCTGCGGAGGACGCCGAACCCGACGTCTCGCGCCCGTTGGTGCGGTTGCGCCACGATGCGGTCCTCGACGTCGTGCGAGAGTTCCGGCCGACGACGATCGTCGACCTCGGGTGTGGTCCGGGAGCACTGCTCGGTGCGTTGCTCGAGTTGCGCGGCGTGACAAAGGTGATCGGCACAGACGTGTCCGACTTGTCCCTCTCGAAGGCAGCCAAGCGATTGCATGTCGACCGGATGACCGAGCGACAATCCGAACGCCTGACGTTGCTGCTGTCGTCGCTGCAGTATGAGGACGACCGACTCGCAGGTCTTGATCTGGCGATTCTCATGGAGGTCATCGAACACATCGACCCACCCCGGCTCCCGGCGGTCGTCGACAACGTCTTCGGGACCATGCGATCTCGTCGGGTGGTCGTCACGACACCCAACAGCGAGTACAACGTGCGGTATCCGGCGCTGGTCGCCGGCGGCTTCCGACACCCCGACCACCGTTTCGAGTGGACCCGAGAAGAGTTCGGGACCTGGGCCCGCTCGGTGGGTGAATCCTACGGGTACGCCGTCGATCTCCGGTCCGTCGGCGAGTGCGATGAGGAGCTCGGGTCGCCGACGCAGATGGCCGTGTTCACCGAACTGACGACGACGGGGGGAACAGCATGGCCGAACTGAGCATTCCGGAACTGTCCCTGGTCGTCCTGGTCGGAACGAGTGGTTCCGGCAAGTCCGTCTTCGCGGCCACCCACTTCCGTCCGACCGAAGTCGTGTCGAGTGACGAGTGCCGGGCGATGATCTCGGATGACCCGAATGATCAGGCAGCGACGCCAGATGCGTTCGGCTTGCTCGAGTACATCGCGGGCAAGCGCCTCGATCGCGGCCGGCTGACCGTCGTCGACGCCACCAACGTGCAGGCATCGGCACGCCGGTCGCTGCTGGCATTGGCCAAGGATCACGATGTGCTCCCGGTGGCGATCGTCCTCGACCTTCCTGTCGCGCTCACGCTGGAGCGCAACGCTTCTCGACCGGATCGGGACTTCGGCGCCCACGTCGTCAAGCGTCAGCACGACCAGCTACGGCGGTCGCTGCGCAATCTGAAGCGTGAGGGTTTCCGCACGATCCACGTCCTGGACTCCCCAGAGGCCGTCGCGTCGGCGTCGATCGTACGGACGCGTCTGTTCAACGACCGGCGGCACGAACACGGTCCATTCGACGTGATCGGCGACGTGCACGGGTGTCGCGACGAGCTGGAAGTCCTGCTCGAACGACTGGGATACGCGATCCGTCGCGACGACGGACGCGCAGTGGACGCCGTGCATCCGGATGGCCGCCGAGCAGTGTTCGTCGGCGATCTGGTCGATCGCGGCCCGGACTCGGTGGGCACTCTTCGACTGGTGATGGGTATGGTCGCCGGCGGAAACGCCCTGTGCGTGTCGGGAAACCATGAGGCGAAACTCGTTCGAGCACTGGGTCGTGGGAACGTCAAGGCCACCCACGGCCTCCAGGAGACCTTGGACCAGCTCGCGGGCGAGGACGATGCATTCGTCGCCGAGGTGCGCCGGTTCTGCGACGGCCTCGTCGCCCATTACGTGCTCGACGACGGCAGACTCGTCGTCGCACATGCAGGACTCGCGGAGAAGTACCACGGCCGGGCGTCCGGCCGGGTGCGGGCGTTCGCCTTGTACGGCGACACCAGCGGCGAGACCGACGAGTTCGGCCTGTCCATCCGTTACCCGTGGGCCGACGAATATCGCGGTGCGGCAACGGTCTTGTACGGGCACACGCCGGTGCCGGATACCCAGTGGATCAACAACACGATGTGCTTGGACACGGGGTGCGTTTTCGGGGGAAAGCTCACGGCCCTGCGATACCCCGAGCGAGAGGTCGTGTCGGTACCCGCACGGTCGACGTACTACCAGCCCGTTCGCCCCCTGGCCCCGCCGTCGCGCCGCCCGGAGGTGCTGGCACTGAGCGACGTCCTCGGGCATCGCGTCATAGACACCCACCACCTGGGCCGCGTCTCCGTGCGCGACGAGACCGCCGCGGGCGCACTGGAAGTGATGAGCAGGTTCGCGATCCCACCGGCGGAGCTGCTGTACCTGCCGCCGACGATGTCGCCGGTGGACAGTTCGTCGCGCGACGGATTCCTGGAGCACCCGGATCAGGCGTTCGACCACTACGCAAAGCACTCGGTCGCTCGGGTCATCTGCGAGGAGAAGCACATGGGGTCCCGCGCTGTCATCCGGGTGGCGCGCGATGGGTCCGGCTCCGTTCATTCGCGAACCGGACGCGCCTTCTTCGCCGATCAACGGCAGACGGCAGTGCTGTCGCGGATCGCCGAGGCCGTCGCCGCCGCCGGTTTGTGGGCGGAGCTCGACACCGCCCACCTCCTCGTCGACGCCGAGGTACTGCCGTGGACTGCGAAGGCCGAGGCGATGATTCGTGGTCAGTACGCCAGGGTCGGCGCCGCGGCGACGTCCGCGTTGCCGGCCACGATCGACGTACTGACGGCTGCGGAGGCGCGAGGCGCGGACGTCGGCGATCTACTCGCGCGGACCCGGATGCGCGCCGTGAACGCCGGCCTCTTCGTCGACTCCTATCGCCACCACGTTCAACCGATCGCCTCACCGTTGGGTGTGCAGGTGGCGCCCTTCCAGGTCCTCGCCGGGGATGCCGCGACGTATGAGACCCGAGACCACCAGTGGCACCTCGGCATCGCCGACCGCCTGATCGCGGCGGACCCGGAACTCTTCCGGACCACCCGTCGCCTCGTCGTGGAGACCACTGCGGAGTCGTCTCGCGCGGCCGGCGTGACCTGGTGGGAGGACCTCACCGAGAGCGGCGGCGAGGGCATGGTCGTCAAGCCGCTCGGCAATCTCGTGCGCGGACCCAAGGGCCTCGTACAGCCGGGGCTGAAGGTCCGCGGGCGCGAGTACCTGCGGATCATCTACGGTCCCGACTACACCGATCCGTCGACACTGTCCCGTCTCAAGAACCGCAACCTCCGCCTGAAACGGTCGATGGCGCTGCGCGAGTACGCGCTGGGGCTCGAAGCACTCCGCCGAGCAGCGGCCGGAGAGCCCGTGTGGCGCGTCCACCAGTGCGTGTTCGGCGTCCTCGCAATGGAGTCGGAGGCCGTCGACCCGCGGCTCTGACCCCGTGCTCGCCCCTCTGCTCCCTGAGGAGCGAGCTTGCGAGCGTCACGAAGGGTCAGAGCGGCCCGGTGGGCAGGTGACGGCGGACCAGCTTGCCGGTGGGGTTGCGCGGCAGCTCGTCGGTGAAGACGATGTCGCGCGGCACCTTGTACCGGGCCAGGTGACCCTTGACGTGGGCCTTGATGTCCTCGGGCGTCGGGTTGGCGTGTTCGGCGACGACGATAAAGGCGCGCAGGCGTTTTCCGTACTCGTCGTCGTCGACTCCGATGACCGCGACGTCGTCGATGTCGGGATGCCGGCCCAGGAGGTTCTCCACCTCGAGCGGGTAGACGTTCTCACCGCCGGAGACGATCATGTCGTCGTCGCGGCCGTCGATGTGGAGGAGTCCGTGCTCGTCGAACCGGGCCATGTCGCCGGTGGACATGTAACCGTCGATGATCTCCTTGTTGCGTCCGTCGGTGTACCCCTCGAACGGGGCACCGTTGCGCACGAACAACCTTCCGCGAACGTTGGTTCCGGAGATCCGCTTGCCGTCGTCGTCGAAGAGCGCCAACCGGCTGGTGACCGGCGCGCGACCCACCGTGCCCGGCGCCAGGCGGAGCTCCTTCGGTTGCGCGACCGTCGCGATCGCCACCTCGGTCGAGCCGTACAGGTTGTAGAGCACGTCGCCGAAGGTGTCCTGCACTGCTTCCGAAAGTGTCGGCGACAGTGCGGAACCCGCGAGCACGATGATCTTCAGCGACGACACGTCGTACTTGCCGATGACGTCGGGTCCGAGTGCGACCATGCGGTGCAGCATGGTCGGGACCGCGACCAGCACCTCGGCCTTGTGCTCGGCGATCGCGGCGAGGGTCTTCTCCGCGTCGAACCGGCGCATCACCACGGTCTTGTTGCCCAATGCGGTCCCGACGCCCCACAGCGCGAAACCGGTCGAGTGGAAGATCGGCGAGACGATCACCATGGCGCTGCGTTGCGGAATCGGAATGCGGTCCAGGAGCAGGGCACTGGCGAATGGCGACATCTTCGACCGCTGGGCACCCTTGGGCAGGCCGGTGGTACCGCTGGTGAGGATGACGAGACCGCCCCACTCGGGAGGCTCGGGCGGGGTGGAGGAGTCCCCGCTGTCGACGATGTCGTCGAGGGTCCGGACGCCGTCGCCGATCGGGCGGTTGCCGTCGATCCAGGTGACGATGCGCAGGGTGTCGGCGGGCAGGGAGTCGGCGAGGTCGGTGAACTCCTCGTCGTAGAGCATCGCGACGATCTTCTCGCGTTCAGCGACCTCGGCGAACTGCGTCTTGCCGAAGCCGGTGTTCATCATGGCGAGGCGGAAACCGGCCTTGCCCGCGGCGCTCATGGTGGTCAGCAGGCCACGATGGTCCCGCGCGATGACGCCGATGACCGCTCCGGGCTTGATGCCCGACGACAGCAGGTGGTTCGCGAGCGCGTTGGCGTGTGCGTTCAGTTCACCGAAGGTGAGCTCGCCGTGTTCGTCGGCGACCGCTCCGGCCTCGGGATACTCGTCGGCCCCGTGCGCCACTGCTGCCGCGCACGGGCCGATGATCTTGGCACGCTTGACCGTCGTCAACAGTTCCTTGGGTCGCGTCGGATCCACCAGACCCGCCCGCCTGAGGACCTTGAACGCGCCGAACGCGTCCTGCGCCGATTCGACCACCGTGCCGACTGCACCGGTCACCGAGACCATGTCCACCCCACCTTTCGCGGCTGGGCCGCGTTGTCGCCTTCTTCGCCACCGGTCGCAATACAGATGCAGGATATTGCCGGCCCGGCTGGCCGATGTCCGTTTCACCCGAATCAATTCGGGCACTGCACCGTTCGCAACATCACGTACTCAGGCCGCCGTTCGCCGCCCCGATGCGGGGTCGGCCGAGCGGCGAACTCGTGGCGTTAGGCTACCAAGTCTGACAACCCGCGTCATCAGATTGGAGCACCGCACCGTCTCGGGTCAGTAGGGAGGTGGGTCCAACCGGTCGAGTTCTTCGCGGGCCCGCTTGTTGCGGGCGCGTTCGTTCCGCCGGCGGGCCAGTTTGGCGTCGAGTCGGCTGTGGGTGCGTTCCGGGTTGTCGGCCGGGGCGATCACACGGGGTGTGGGTGGTGCCTGAGCAGCTTGCTCGAACCGGATACGCCGCAGGTTCGGGAAGCTGTCCTCGAGGGTTTCGGCATCTCCGTACAAGGTCACCCCTTCCGGGGTGGTGTACTCGGTGATCAGGCGACCCTCGCGGTCGCGGTACTGCTCATCCACCCAGTCACGGTGGGTTTTCAGCAGGTGCCAAGCGCGGCATTTCGCGTTGAGATTCTCACTCGACGTCGACCCACCCCGGTCAGGGTGGGTGTGGTCGTACTCGGCGACATGGTCCAGATCACACGCGAATGCCGAACGGGTACAACCGGGTTCGGTGCAATACCCATCCCGAACCCGCACGAAATCGGCACACGCGGTGGTGGGCCGATACCCGTTACCGGGATGGGTCGCCGGATATACCACTGCCACGCTTGCGGTGGCGGCATCGGTCGCGCTGTCAGGCTTCGTCGCGGTGGAATGTTCGTCGCCATCTGCGCGAGTCTGCTGAGCCGGCGCCGGGCGCTGCGCGGTCTGCCGCTCAGCGTCGTCGCCGACGGATTCGGCGACATAGGTGGGTTGGGTCCGGGCAGGCGTGACCGGGGCGAGAGTGGCATCAGAGCGGGCGGCGAGGTCGCGGACATGCTCATCGGAGATGATGCCGTGCTCGTCGAGGAATCCCACCCCCGGCGCCCCGGCCAGGGTCGCGGCATCGGTCACCACATGAATCACCACTTCAGCGCGGACCGCGTCGAGCACATCTTGCAGGTCGGGTATCTGTGCGCTGCATTCCTCTGGGCTGTCGCACTGACACTCGAAGCTGGTCCGGGTCAACAGCGCGAACATCGCATCAGACCGGCGATGCCCGCGCTTGCGGCGATCCGCTTTGCACACCGCATCAGCGAGAATGCCAACGGCTTTCGCGGAGATCCGCACATTCTCCGCCGACATGACCGCGGTGAGTTCGGCGGTGCCGTCGGGTAGTTCGTGGGTCCACACGCCACGTTGGTCCATCGCGTCTTTGCGGCGTTGGCGTACCGCATCGGGGTCGTGGCGGAAGACGAGGCGGTCGACCATGTCGCGTAGGCGGGCCCGATCCCACACACCGGTGCGACGACGCAGCGTGGCGGCGATCTCGGCATCCAGGGCGGGGGTGATCGGGTCGTCGGCCGGGATCAACTCGGTGCGGGAGATGATCAACCGGATCTGCCACTGCGCCAGAGTCCCGTCCCGCAACGTCTCAGCGACCCCGGGCAGCCGGTCCCGCAACGCAATCGCCTCATCGATCAAGATCTCGGCTTGCCGCCGCGACACCCCGGCCTGGCGGGTGATACGGGCCGCGCAGTCGGCGTGGCCGTCCATCACAAACCCCGATGCGCTGGTGGTGACCAGACGGTCGGCCATCACTGCGATCGTCTGATATCGATGCCAGGCGAGATAGGACTCGCCTCGCCGGGTGGCGTCGAGGCCGCCCATCAGCACGACCATGTCGGTCTCACCGGCGCGGGCAGGATCGACCCCGGCAAGATACTCGCCCGGCAGATCGGTCCACACCCTCACAACGCCCCCCGACGCCTGTTTCGTCACCCGCCCCGAGCAGAGTGATCTGATACCCACCAATCTAAACCCGGCCACCGACAATTTCGGATGGTTGTCCACAGCAACATCAGTCCGTCGCAGACGAGATGCGGTGCACATGGATTCGCTGACGGCGCCGGACTGGGCTGACGTCTTCCGGCGAAACCCCGCGCTCGACGGTGCCGTGGTTGCTCCGGAATGTTCTGGTCGCCAGGTGGTTTCGACTCGGCGCCTCGCTTCGCTCGGTGCCGGCTCAAGCAACGGAGTGGGGCCGGGTCAACCGGCAGCCGGGCGGGCAGGGCGGCACCAAGAGGTCGGCGCCCACAGTCCATTCAGCATGGACAACGAGGCGCTGGGGTCACCGGTTATCGACGGAAGTGCGACGTCGACGATCGTATTGTCTGGCGAGGCCATGAGCACGCTGCTGCAGCAGACCGCCAGGTGACGCCCGCCGTCGAGTGCGTGGACCTACCGCAACGGTGTGATGCCCTGTGTGCCTTGGGGGAAGGTGGCCAGGGCGGCTTCGTCGATGTTGAGGTGCTGGGAGAGCAGCTTGGGCGGAACATGGCTGAGCCACTGGGCGAGGGAGACTTCCTCGTACTTGTCGGCCCGGAACACCTCGAGGAACTGCAGCACGTCGTCGCCGGTGTTCTCGACGTAGTGGCCGTAATTCCGGCGGACGACGCCGACGTCGCCGGGCCGGAAATCCATGGTGTTGGCGTGGGGGCCATTGTTGAACACCGTCATTCGTGCCGAGCCGCGAAGGTAGTACTGCCATTCGTCGGCGTTGGGATGCCAATGCAGCTCCCGCATCGAACCCGGTTCGACGGTGACCAGTGCGGCCGCGACGGTACTCGACAGCGGGAAGTTGTGCTGTCGGCGATCTGGATGCTGCCGCCGCTGTTCTCGATCAGCGGCTTGGAGCGCGACAACCGGAAGATCACCGGCTCGTCGGCACCCCACTCGACGCCGGCCGCGTCTTGGTCGGCGGCCAGCTCACCGGGTTCCTCACCCGGGAAGATCCACAGGTTGTGCAGCGGGATGTCGGCGAAAACCTCTTGTGCCACACCGAAGTTCTTGGCCAGCACCTCGGGTGGGGTGTGGGCGAACCATTCGGTCAGCAGCAACGTGTTGCTCTCGGACTGGTCACCGTCGTCGAAGGCCAGCACGAACTCGGCGCCGTCGGGACCCAGCCCCTGCAGGGAGTGCGGGGTGCCGGCCGGGAAGAACCAGAGATCGCCTTCTTCGACGTCTTCGACGCTGGGCCGGCCGGACCGACTGATGGTGGTCACCCGGCACCTGCCACGCGTCATCACCGCCCACTCCGCGGTCTGATGCCAGTGCAGCTCACGGATGCCGCCGGGCTCGAGGTACATGTTGACCCCTGCGATCTCGTCGGAGATCGCGAAGTCCTGCTTGGTCAGCTCGCGCGCCCAACCGCCGGCCTGGATGCGGCGCGAGGAGATGTTGAACGACGACCAGAAGAACGGTTGCGTGCTGACATCGGTTGCGGGCGGATCGATCTGGTTGGGGAACTGACTGTCGATCGCCGGGTTGCGAGGCCCCCGCATCTCCACGCTGCGCGGATGTCCGACGGTGTTGATCCTGCCTTCCGGCGGCAGATCGGGGTTGCCCACGGTGGGGGTTTCGTGGCCGATGGCGGTCTCTGGCGTGTCCATGGTGTGCTCCCGTTGTTCGTGGCCGAAGTGTGCCGAGGTGGTTGCCGGAGATGCTGCGGTCGAGAACTCAACCGGAGTTGGCCTGATTGAGCTGAGCGATCCAGTCGCCGGGAACCCGTGCGCGTGGGCCGGGCACGGTTTGGTCGCGGGGGTGTGCGGTCGGCGCGGCCAGTGTCGGACCGGTGAACATCTCCTCGGTGGCGAAGTCGTAGAACCAGTCCTCGCCGGGTTCGTAGCTCTGGATGATCGCGTGCCCGGTGTGTGCGGCGTGACCGCTGGCGTGGCGGTTCAGCGATTCGTCGCAGCAGCCGACGTGACCGCACTCGGCACAGCGTCGTAGGTGAAACCACCACGATCCCGAGGCTTCGCAGTCGGCGCATCCGGGGCCGCTCGGCGGCATGGACGTGTTGATGGATTTGTCGATCGTCATCGGGAGAGTCCGTTCGTAGGCACCGCGGTCGGCTGGGTTGCGCGGAAACCGGACCGGCGGGGTGAGGGGGACCCCGCCGGTCCGGAGCGTGGGTCACTCAGCGATGAACGCGAGGATGTCGGCGTCGAGAGCCTGCTGGTAGTCGCCGTAGATGCCGTGCGGGGCACCGGCGTACACCTTGAGCGTGCCGTTGCTCACCAGCTTGATCGCCTTGTCCGCGGCAGCCACGATCGGCACGATCTGATCGTCGTCACCCTGAGCGATCAGGATCGGGACGTCGAGGGCCTTGAGGTCCTCGGTCTGATCCGTTTCCGAGAAGGCCTTGACGCAGTCATAGGCCGCGGAGAGGTTGACGAGCATGCCCTGGCGCCAGAAGTCGTCTTTCGCACCCTGAGACACCTGCGCGCCGTCACGGTTCGCCCCGTAGAAGGTCTCGGCGAGATCCTGGTAGAACTGCGACCGGTCGGTGAGCACGCCCTTGCGGATGCCGTCGAAGACCTCGATCGGCGTGCCCTCCGGGTTGTCGGGGGTCTGCACCATCAGCGGCGGAACCGCTCCGGCGGTGATGATCTTGGCCACGCGGCCCTTGCCGTACTTCGCCGCGTACCGGACGACCTCCCCGCCGCCGGTCGAGTGGCCGATCAGGACCAGGTCGTGCAGGTCGAGGGCTTCGACGAGTTCGGCGAGGTCCTTGGCGTAGGTGTCCATGTCGTTGCCGGAGCCGGTCTTCGACGAACGGCCGTGCCCCCGGCGGTCGTGCGCGATCGCCCGGTAGCCGGCATCGGCGAGCAGCTTCAGCTCGACCTGCCAGGCATCCGAGGACAGCGGCCAGCCGTGGCTGAGGAGCACGGGCCGGCCCGTGCCCTGCTCGGTGTAGTAGATCTCGGTGCCATCGGTGGTGGTGATGTACGGCATGGTGTCCTCCTGGTCGGTGACTGTTGTCTGACCACAAGACTCGTCCGTACCGGCGACGTTGTCGTCGATGCTGACCACCATTTCACCTGGACGCTGACCGGTGGGTCCACTACCGGCTAGCCGGTAGTGGACGCGGTCGCCGCTCCGGTCAGCGGTATCTCCGCACGCACGGTGGTGCCGACGCCGGCCGGGCTGTCGACGCTGAAGGCGCCCTCGACCGCCTCGACCCGGTCACGGAGTCCGATGAGTCCAGAACCCCTGTCCGGCAACGCCCCTCCGACCCCGTCGTCGGCGACCGACAGAACCAGCACGTCGTCGTCGACGCGTGCGGCGATGTTCACGCCGGACGCCTGGGCGTACTTGGCGGTGTTCGTCAACGATTCGGCCACCACGTAATAGGCCGTGACCTCGACCGGTTCGGACAATCGCCCGCTCACCGAGATCTGTAGCGACACCGGTACCGGTGACCGGCGGGCCAGCGTTTTCAGAGCCGGCGCGAGACCGCCGCGAGACAGGATCGCCGGGTGGATACCGCGGGACAGTTCCTGCAGATCGGTGTGGATCTGCGACAGCGAGTCCACCGCCGTGTCGAGCTTGTCCCGGAGATCCGACTGCTCGTTCGGGATGGTGGCCTGCACCGCTCGCAGGTCCATGCCGAGGGACACGATGCGTTGCTGGGCTCCGTCGTGCAGATCTCGCTCGATGGCGCGGCGCGCCTGGTCGGCCGCGGCGATGACACGTGCGCGCGAACGGTTCAGCGCGGCGCGCGATTCGCTGTTGTAGACCGCTCTGGCCACCAGATCGGCGAAATCGGACAGTCGCAGACGCAGATCCGGCGGAGCCGACCGGTGGGTCACACCGACGATGACCGCACCCCAGGGCTTGTCGTCGACGGTGATCGGCACCCCGATCCCCGAGCTGATACCCCGACGTCTGAGGCGGTCCCCGATGGGTCCGGTCGCCCGCGAATAGTCCAGTGCCGCCACCTCGCCGGTCTCGAAGACCATGGTCGAGATGTTCCTACCACCGAGCGGGATGCGTTCGCCCACAACGAGTCCGTCGGGCCCTGCCGCAGTCTCGTCATCGCGCGCGGCCAGGACCTCGCACTCGTCCTCGCCGGTGAAGTGCACCAGGGTGACGTGTTCGACGCCCAGTTCGTCGGCCAACTCGTCGGTGACGGCGTGGAACACCTCGCTCGGTTCGGCACGTCGGGCCACCAAGGTGGCCACGCGGCGCAACGCCGCCTGCCTGCGGGCCATCGAGATGGTCTGGTTGTACAGGACCTCGCGGTCACGGGCAGCGGCGAGCAGTGCTTCGAGGTTGGGCACCATCCGACGGATGCGGCGTCGATCGGCATCGCTGACCTCTGCGGAGACGAGCAGCGAGCCGACCGGTCGTTCGTCATCGAGCAGCACGATGCACTCCAGGTGTTCTCCGCACTCGACGTCGGGCTCGCCGAGTATCGCTCCTGGCGTCGGCAACTCGAGCACCTCGGACAGGCGCGCGCTCGCTGCGGTCAGCGCCTCCGACGGGTCCGCCGCACGCAGTACCGTGCGGGCGAGCGAGGCCGAGAGGTCGGCTTCCCGGCGACGTTGGTCGGACTCCAACGCCCGGAGCCGCGACTGGCCCACCAGCAGATTGGTGAGCAGCGCGAGGACGGAGAACACCGCGACCGCGGGAGCGACACTGCCGCTGCCCTCGAGCGCGTGGAACCACACGTAGGCGGCAGCACTGGCCACCGATGTCGCCAGCGCCAGCCAGAAGCCCCAGCCGGCCGAGACGACCAGGACGCCGAACAAGAAGACTGCGCCGAATGCGTTCTCCGGGGAGAACTGCTTGAGCCAGTGCACCACCAGCGCCTCGCCCGCGATCAACACCGCGGCCGTGATCACACCCCACTTCAACGGCGGCGACGTGGGACGGAGCACGACCGCGGCGATGCGCTCCCACAGCGGGGCGCGCTCGATGTTCCGGCTAGCGGGAATGACCCGCCCATCGATGTCTGACACGCTCGACAGTATGGAACCCCCACGCTTGCGCTGCCTCATCGTCGATGACAGCGCCGCCTTCCGCACCTCAGCCCGCGGGATGCTCGAAGCCGGCGGGATCACGGTGGTCGGAACCGCCTCGACCCTCGCCGAGGCACTGCACGAGACCGCATCGGCCCATCCCGACGTCGCGCTCGTCGACATCGATCTCGGCGGCGAGAGCGGCTTCGACGTGGCCGAGGCACTGCACGCCGCGATGAGCGGGTCACCGCCCGCGGTGGTGCTCGTCTCCACCCATGACGAAGACGAGTTCGCCGACATGATCGACGCCAGCTCGGCCGTCGGCTTCGTGCCGAAGTTCGCGCTCTCCGCGGATCGCGTCCGCGCCGCACTCGCCGAGACGAGCTGATCCAGGCGGACGCAGCCCCGTCAGGTGGTGGCGTCGAGGAACACGATGACGGCTCGCACCCGGCGATGATCGTCCGGTGTCTCCGACAGGTCCAGCTTGGTCAGGATGCTGCGGACATGCTTCTCCACGGTGCCCTCGGTGATCCACAACCGGCGCCCGATCCCCGCGTTCGACAGACCCTCGGCCATCAGCGTCAGCACCTCGCGCTCGCGCGCACTCAGCACCTCGAGCGGGTCGTCCCGGCGCCGCGCCGCGACGAGCTCGTGAACCAGTGCCGGATCCATCACCGACGCCCCGTTGGCGATCCGCTGCACGGTGTCGACGAAATCGTTGACATCGGTGACGCGGCTCTTCAACAGGTAGCCGATTCCCCTGCCGCCCTCCAGGAGTTCCAGAGCGTGCTCGACATCGACATGGGCGGACAGCAACAGGATGCCGATCTCGGGATACTCACGACGTATCCGCAAAGCGGCGTCGAGCCCCTCGGCGGTGTGCCCTGGGGGCATCCGGATGTCGACCACCGCGAGGTCGGGCCGGCGATCGGTGACGACCGCCAGGAGTTCGTCGGCGTCGCCGGCCTGCCCGACGACCTCCATCCCCGCGGTCGTCAGCAGACTCGCCACACCCTCCCTCAGCAGCACGTCGTCGTCTGCGAGCGCAACACGCAGCGTCATCTCAGAATGACGCGCTCTCGTAACCGGTCCCGCGCGCGGGACCGGAGTTCAGCGGGCACCGACGAACCGATCTCATTGTGCAAACCTCCCCACACGACGCGCAGCACCCGAGCCGGCGCACTGGCCGTACTCTATCCAACGCCCCGCATCGGTGGCCGCGCTCCGCCGACCATCACACCGACGTCGCGCGAGCCCGTCCGAGCATCGCGTGCGCGACGGTGTCGACGTGCACTGCGTGGTCCTGGAACAGCAACTGATCGGTCTTGGCCCGCCGGAAGTGATGATGCAGCGGGTGCTCCCACGTGAACCCGATGCCGCCGTGGATCTGGATGGCCTCCTCGGCGGCGAACATCGCGGCGCGCCCGGCGAGCACCCGCGCCGACGCGGCCCGCTCGGCCAGATCGGCATCGTCGAAACGGTCGGCGTCCGCGACGTCGAGCACCGCCGCCTCGGCCAACTCGGTGGCCACCAACATGTCGACGAGGCGATGCTTGAGCGCCTGGAACGACCCGATGGTCCGGCCGAACTGTTGCCGCGTCTTCGCGTAGTCGACCGTCATCTCGAGGCACTGGCGGGCGATCCCCACCTGCTCGGCGGCCAGCGCGATCATCATCAGCGAGCGCGCCCGGCCCAGGCGTTTCGCGAGCCGCGGACCCGACACCCGGGCCGCTTCCGCGCCCGCGAACTCGACGCAGGCGAACTCCCGTGTGAGATCGAGGCTTTCGCACACATCGCGGCGGACTCCGGCAGCGCCGCCCTCCACGACACCCAGCTCCACCCCCGATGCGCTGTGCGCCACGACCACCAGCACGTCGGCCGACGCGGCGTCGAGGACGACGTCCTGACGACCGTTCAGGAGGAGCGTGCCCCGCTCGGAGAGTTCGGCGTCGATCGACGAGGACACGACCGCGGAACCGCAGACGAGCGCCGCACGACGCTCACCGGTCACGATGGCCGGCAGGTGTGCTCGCCGGCCCTCGTCGTCGGCGGCGTGGAGCAGGGTGAGGCCGGCCATGATCACCGACGAGAGATAGGGCGAGGAACCGAGACGGCGACCGTGGGCGGTCATCACGACCGACGCGTCCTTCAACCCGTATCCAGCCCCGCCCAGGTCCTCGGGGAACGGGATCTCGGTCAGGCCGAGTTCCCGAATCGACGACCAGAGATCCTGTGCGGGAGCGTGATCCGACCACGCATCGGTGAGGGCAGCCTGTAGATCGCGCTGCTCCACGGTGAGTTCGATGGGCATGTGTACTCCTAGCGGGGTTCGCGCGGCAGTCCGAGGCCGCGTTCGCCGATGATGTTCCGTTGGATCTCGTCCGAGCCGCCCGCGATGCGGTAACCGGGTGCGCCGAGGAGATGCTCCGACCATGCGAAGGTGTCGGACTCACCGGTGTCGGCGATGATCCGATCGCCGAGAAACGATGCTGCCGCGTCGCCGACGCGCTTCAGGTTCTGCGTCCACACGAGTTTCCCGATGGAACCCTCGACTCCCGGGACGGCACCGGCGCGCTCACGTTCGGCGTAGCGCGCCACCATCAGTGCCGCTGCCCGTTCGTAGATCGCGGCGTCCCCGAGGCGCTGCCGGACAAGCGGGTCGTCGGACAGCCCGAGACGGTCGACGAGACGAGCGAGATCGACGCTGTTGCCACCGGCACTGACGATTCCGGCGCTGGAGTTCCGTTCGAAACCGAGTGTGGTGAGCGCGACCTTCCATCCGTCGCCCTCGGCACCGACCCGCAGGGAATCCGGCAGCTCGACATCGGACAGGAAGACCTCGTTGAACGTCGATCCGCCGGACATCTGCCGGATCGGCCGGATCTCGACGCCGGGCGTGTCCATCGGCACCATGAATGCGGTCATGCCCTTGTGTTTCGGCACCGACCGGTCGGACCGGGCGATGAGCAGACCCCACTCCGAGAATTGCGCGCCGGAGCTCCACACCTTCTGGCCGTCGATCCGCCAGGTGTCCCCGGTACGCACCGCTTTCGTCGACAACCCGGCGAGGTCCGAACCCGCTCCGGGTTCGGAGAACAGCTGGCAGCACAGCTCGTCCGCGCGCAGGAACGGGCGGACGAACCGTTGCCGCTGCTCCTCGGTGCCCAGCGCGTGCAGGGTCGGCGCGACCAATTCCACTGTCACCAAGACATTCTCATGGCGTTCGGGCGTCTGGTACCCGCGTTCGAGATTCACATAGACGCGTTCATGACCCGCTGTCAGGCCCGGGCCGCCCCAGTCCGGACCCCAGGTGATCGCGCCGAAGCCCGCGTCCACGCGTCGTGCCTGCCAGGCCCGAGCCGCGTCGATCAGCGCGCGTTCCTCGTCGTGGGTCCGGTTGTGGAAGATGGCGTAGTTCGGTTCGTGCTCCTGTGCAGCCCGCGCCGGGAGTTCCGCGTCGAGCCAGGCCCGTGCCTGGGCTTCGTAGTCGTCGAGCGTGATCGCGCCCGGCATCGTGGTCGTCATTCTCGTTGTCCCTGTCCTGCTCGATCTGGCGGTCGTACTCGGAGTTGCTCTGACGCAGCGCTTCTCATCTCTCGTGTGCAGCGGAGATGGTCACAGCCTGCATCTGTGGCGGTGTGATCGCGCGGTCGCGCGTCCAGTCGCGGAGGGCGAATTTCTGGATCTTCCCGCTCGCCGTCTTCGGCAGGGAATCGACGACGAAGATGCTCTCCGGGACCTTCTGCATCGCGATTCCTCTCGCGGAGAGGAACTCCCGTACCTCCTCGAGCGTGAGATCGACGGCGTCCCGGGTGACGACGAAGGCGCACCCACGCTCTCCGGTCCGGGCATCCGGCCCGGCGACGACCGCGATCTCGGTGACGGCGGGGTGTTCGCTCAATTCGTTCTCGACATCATGCGTGCTGATCTTCTCGCCGGACCGGTTGATGATGTCCTTGATCCGGCCGGCGATGTGGATGCCGCCCTGGGCGTCGAAGTAGGCGAGATCCCCGCTGCGGAAGAATCCGTCGGCGGTGAAGGCCTCCTCGTTCAGCGAGGCGTCGAGGTATCCGAGACAGGTGTCGGGTCCGCGCCAGAACACCTCCCCGACGACGCCGGTCGCAGCGCTGCCCCCGGCTCCGTCGGACACGATGACCTCGGTCGGGGCCAGCACGCGTCCATCCGTGCCGGTCCGCAGGTACGGATCATCCGATCTGTTCGCCGACGTCACCGAGGGTCCCTCCGTGGCCCCGTACATCCGCGTGACGGTGCCGAGCACCTCGGTCGCCCGGGTCACCAGCGAGTCCGGGATGTCGGCGCCCCCGCAGATGATGTACCGCACCGACGGGGTCCGGACGCCCCGCACGGTGGCGGCCTCGAGCAGGCCCCGCAGGAACGGCGTCGCGAAGATCATGAAACTCGCGTTGTTCTCGAGCACCCTGGTCAACGCGACTTCGGGGTCCCACACGTCCTGCAGCACCACCGGCGCACCGAGCAGGAACGGCAGGGTCAGGGCACAGTTCACCCCGGTCACGTGCGTCACCGGTGACGGGTTGAACACGACGTCGCGCTCGTTGAGCCCGAACGTCTCGATCATCGAGCTGTTCTCGAAGACCAGCGTGTTGTGACTGTGCAACGCCCCCTTCGGGTCCGCGGTCGTTCCCGACGTGTACAGCAGCAGGCAGACGTCGTCGGGATCGGCGCGGGGCAGCGCGCGCACGGTCTCGATCATCTCCGGCGTCGCGGAATCGATCAGCGACATGAGGTCGACAGCCCCGGCGTCCGAGGTCGCGCGTCCGGTCGTCACCACCAGCTCGAGTTCCGGAAGTTGCTGCCGCAGAGAGGCATACATGGCCTCGTGATCGAAGCCCCGGTGCGTTCCGGGAACGAAGGCGGCCTTGGTTCGTGCCTGGCCCAGAATGAAACCGACTTCACGCTCGCGATAGATCGGCACGATCGGGTTCGCGACACCGCGAACCCGGTGGATCGCATGGAAGACGACGACCGCGTCGGCGGAGTTCGGGAGCTGGAAGGACACCACGTCCCCCGGTCGGACGCCGCGGTCGTACAGCGCGGCGGCGAGGCGCAGGGACTCGCGCTCGACGTCGGCAAATGTCAGTCGCCGGTCACCGTCGATGATCGCGACGACGTCCGGATACAGCGCGGCGGCGCGCTCGACGAAGTGGTCGACGGTCTTGTCCCGCCAGTGGCCCGCCGCCCGGAACTGCTCGGCGAGGTCGGGATGTGGAGAGTGCGTGGGACGCATGGTGTTTCCTCTGGGAACTCTTGCCGATTGCTCGTGTCGCGTTCTACAGTAACCCACGTCTCACTAAATATGTACATATTAGTGCTCCCAGCGCCCTTCCCTCAGAAAGAGACCCCATGGCAACCCAGGATCAACGGAGCCGGCGTGCGGTGATCGCCGCCGGCGTCGGAACGGTGGTCGAGTACTACGACCTGACGGTGTACGCATACCTCGCGGTGGTGGTCAGCCCGCTGTTCTTCCCGAGCGACGACCCGACCGCGTCCCTGTTGTCGAGCCTCGCGGTGTTCGCGTCGGCGTACCTCATGCGGCCGATCGGCGGCATCTTCTTCGGCCGCCTCGGCGACCGCTTCGGCCGCAAACGCGCGCTGCTGGTGTCGGTCATCCTGATGGGGGTGGGCACCACGCTGATGGCCCTGCTGCCGACGTACGCCGCGGTCGGGGTCCTCGCGCCGATCCTGCTGGTCGTCGCCCGGCTGCTGCAGGGCTTCTCCGCGGGCGGCGAGCTCGGTGGTGCGCTCACCTATGTCTACGAGGTCGTCGGACCGAAGCGCCGCGGCCTGGGCGGGTCGATCGTCGCGCTGGGATCGAACAGCGGCTTCGCGCTCGCCGCGATCGTCGTGGCGACGACCTCGGCACTGACCTCCGAGGCACAGATGGACAGCTGGGGCTGGCGAGTCCCGTTCGTCGCCGGACTCCCGCTGTTGCTGCTCTGCCTCTGGTTGCGGACCCGCATCGAGGACTCGCCGGAGTTCACCAAGACCGCCGAGCGTCGCGAACTCCCGAAGGCACCGCTGCGAGAACTGTTGCGCAGCCAGCCGATCCAGGTCCTGCAGGTCCTCGGTCTCGGTATCGCGCAGAACGCGACCGGGTACATGGTGCTCACCTACATCGGCATCCATCTCGTCCGTGAGGGCGGTTACAGCCAGACGGCAGTCACCTGGACCGCGGCCGGTGTCATCGTGTTCGTCGCCGCATGCATGCCGATCGCGGGACTCCTGGTGGACCGCTTCGGAAGTCGACCCGTCCTCATCGCCGGCCTGCTTACCGCGGCCACTCTCGCCTACCCCGCAATGGCCCTGATGACCGGACACGGCCTCGCGGTCGCGGCCCTCGCCTTCGCGGTGTTCGCGCTGTGCACCCCGCTGATCCAGGTCGCCACCGCACCGTTGTTCCCGTCGTTGTTCGACACGAAGGTCCGTCTGACCGGCGTGGCGCTCGGCTTCAACCTCTCGACGGTCCTGGCCGGCGGCACCGCCGCGTACATCGCCACGTGGCTGATCGACCGCACGGGCAACTCACTCGCGCCCGCCTACTTCCTCATCGGCGCCAGCGCGATCGGACTGCTGACACTGATGACGATCCGGCGGAAGGCACGGGCCCTCGGGGACGCCACCGACGCCACCGACGACGCAGTGGCTGCCCCCGCCCGTTCCTGACCCGAACGGCGCCATCCGGTACCCGAGGGTCGAATCCGACGAAACGGACGCGGGCCGCCACCAAGCGTGTGGTCCGCGTCCGTGTGGGCATACTGTTCGAGAACTCGATCCCCTCGAACCCCGGAGGTCCCCGTGGCCAGTGGTCTCGTCGCCTTGCTCGACGACATCGTGACCCTCACCCGGGCCGCCGCGGCGTCCCTGGACGACATCGGTGCGGCGGCCGGCAAGGCCAGCGTCAAGGCGGCGGGCGTGGTGGTCGACGACACCGCCGTCACGCCCCGTTACGTCCACGGTTTCACCCCCGACCGGGAGCTTCCGATCGTGCGGAAGATCGCCATCGGATCGATCCGCAACAAGCTGCTCATCATCCTGCCGGTCGCGATGATCCTGAGTCAGTTCCTCCCCGGCGCCCTTCCCTACCTGCTGATCGCCGGCGGCCTCTTCCTGTGCTTCGAGGGCGCCGAGAAGGTATGGGAGGCCATCGGCGGCGGCCACCACGCCGAGGAACAGACCGCCGGTGAAGCCGGGCCCGAGTTCGAGAAGACGATGGTCAGCGGCGCGATCCGCACCGATCTGATCCTGTCCGCGGAGATCATGGTCATCTCGCTGTCGTCGGTCGAGTCCGAACCCTTCTGGACACGCCTGGCCGTCCTCGTGGTCGTCGCCGTCCTGATCACGGCGCTCGTCTACGGCGTCGTGGCGATCATCGTGAAGATGGACGACGTCGGTCTGGCACTGGCACAGCGCGAGTCACCCCTGCTCCAGAAGACCGGTCGGGGTCTCGTCCGCGCCATGCCCACGATCATGTCGACGCTGACGGTCGTCGGCATCGCGGCGATGCTCTGGGTGGGCGGTCACATCCTGATCGTCAACGTCGGCGAAGCCGGTTTCCACTGGCCGGCGGACCGCCTCCACGACGTCGAGCACTGGTTCGGCGAACTTGTCCACGGCGGGTTCGGCTCCGTCCTCTCGTGGACGGCGGGCACCGTGTTGTCCGCCGTCGTCGGCCTCGTCGTCGGTGCGGTGATCGTGGCGATCTTGCACGTCATCCCGCGTCGAAAGAAAAACGCCGCCCCCGCGCACTGACCCCGCACCCGTCGACCGTGCGTCGTTGTCCGTCGACTGGGCGTCGGTTTCCGTTGACTGGGCGCCTGATCACGCGAGCAGGCGCCAGAGGCCGATCAGTCCGACGACGACGATCACGCCGCGAAGCGCGCGGGGTGAGAGCCGACGTCCGTATCTGGCGCCCAGGAAGCCACCGGCCAACGAGCCGATCGCGATGGCCGCTGCGGCCCACCAGTCGATCCGGTCGAAGGCGACAAGGGTGTACGTGACGGCGGCGACGACGTTGACCACCAGGCTCAGCAGGTTTTTCGCCGCGTTCATCCGTTGGAGGTGATCGGGGACGATCACCCCGAGGACGCCCATCAGGAGGATGCCCTGCGCAGCGGTGAAGTACCCGCCGTAGACGCCGACGGCGAATGTCCCGACGGTCATCGCGGCGATCCGCACGGGACCCAGATGCGGGGGTGCGAGATCACCGCCGTGAGTGGAGCGACCACCCACCCATTTCTGGATGTAGGGCTGGGCGACGACGAGAATCAGCGCGGCGACGAGCAGGACCGGGACGACCGTCTCGAACACCGTCTCGGGCAGGTGGAGCAGGAGCCAGCAGCCGATGATCGCGCCGGTGAACGACGCCGGCATCTGCCAGCGGAGACGCGTCCACTGCCCCTCGAGTTCGCGCCGATAACCCCACGTACCCGACACCCCGCCGGCCACCAGTCCGATCGCATTGGACATGGTCGCGGTCACCGGCGGGACCCCGAAAGCGACCAGCGTCGGAAACGTGATGAGCGTCCCGCTTCCGACGAGGGCGTTGATGGCTCCCGCCCCGACGCCGGCGATGAGCACGGCGGCCAGTTCCCAGATGGTCACAGTCTCCGAGAGTGCCCTCCGGGAGATTCGGCGGGTTCACCGGGGTGGTTTCGAGCCTTCCGTCAGTTGAGGCGGTCCCCACTGGACGGGTCGAACAGGTGCACCGCGCTGTCGGACTGGCGCAGGCGGATGCCCTCGCCCCGCTTGGCGGGTGCCCGCTCGGCCGACCGCGCGACCATCACCATCGGGTCGCCGTCGAGGTTGCGCACCGAGTCGTCGGCGAGGTTGGCGTAGATGTAGCTCTCGCTGCCGAGCTCCTCCAGGAGAGCGACATCGGCGTTGAGGCCGGTGCCGTTGTCCGACAGCGTGAGGTGCTCCGGACGGATGCCCACGACGACCGAGTCGAGACCGGAACGACGCAGGGCCGCCTGCGCTTCGGCGTCGATGTCCACGGCAGCACCCGACACGGTGATCACGCCGTCGACGACCGGTGCGACGAAGAGGTTCATGCCCGGAGATCCGATGAACCCCGCCACGAACGAGTTCACCGGTCGGTCATAGAGTTCCGTCGGCGTGGAGAACTGCTGCAGGACGCCGTTCTTCAGCACCGCAACGCGGTCGCCCATCGTCATCGCCTCGACCTGGTCGTGTGTGACATAAACCGTCGTGGTGCCCAGGCGCCGCTGCAGGGCAGCGATCTGAGTGCGGGTCTGGACACGGAGTTTGGCGTCGAGGTTCGACAGCGGCTCGTCCATGCAGAAGACCTGGGGTTCGCGAACGATGGCGCGGCCCATGGCGACGCGCTGCCGTTGTCCGCCAGAGAGTTTGGCGGGCTTGCGATCCAGGAAGTCGGTCAGGTCGAGCAATCGGGCCGCCTCGGCGACCTTCTGTTTGCGCTCCTCGGCCGGCACACCGCGCATCTTGAGCGCGAAGCCCATGTTCTCGCCGACGGTCTTGTTCGGGTACAGCGCGTAGTTCTGGAAGACCATCGCGATGTCCCGGTCCTTCGGGGCGACGCCGACCATGTTGTCCCCGCCGATCCGGATCTGGCCGGAATCGATCTCCTCGAGACCGGCGAGCATCCGCAGCGCCGTCGACTTTCCGGACCCGGATGGCCCGACGAGGACCACGAACTCACCGTCGGCGATGTCCAGGTCCAGCGAGTCGACGGCGAGCTTGTCCGCGCCGGGGTAGACGCAGCAGGCCTTGTCGTAGGTGATGGAAGCCATGATGTTCTCCGGTTTCTACAAAGGTGTTGTGCGAGTGCGTGTCAGAGGGGACGGGTCACTTGATTGCGCCGCGCTGGGACCGATGGCGCGATACCGAACTGAGCTGTCACTTGATTGCGCCAAACGAGAGGCCGCGGACGAGCTTGTTCTGGGCGATCCAGCCGCAGATGACGACCGGGAGCGCGGCGAGCACGGAAGCCGCGGACAGCTGCGCCCAGTACAGGCCCTGACCGGACATGAAGCCGGTCAGGAACACCGGCATCGTCTGCGCGTTGACCGCGGTCATGTTGACGGCGAAGAAGAACTCGTTCCAGGAGAAGATCACGCAGATCAGTGCTGTCGCTGCGATTCCCGGCGAGATCAGCGGCAGGATCACCTCGCGTACCGAGGTCCACAGGCTCGCGCCGTCGATGCTGGCGGCCTCGAGCAGTTCCCCGGGCACCTCGAGGAAGAACGAGCGCATCATCCACACGGCGATCGGGAGGTTCATGGCCGTGTACAGGATGATGAGGGTCCAGATGTTGTCGAGCATCCCGATCTCGCCGACGATCACGTAGAGGGGGATGATCGCGGCGACGATCGGCAGCATCTTGGTGCTGATGAAGAAGAACAGCGCGTCCTTGGTCTTGCGTACCGGCCGGAGTGACAGTGCGAACGCCGCGGGTACGCCGAGCAACAGCACCAGGATCGTCGAGACGATGGTCGCGAACACCGAGTTCAACAGCGGTGTACCGATTCCCGCGTCGAAGACGTCCCGGAACTGCTGCAGTGTCGGCTCGAAGAAGAAGGTCGGCGGGTTCGTCGCCGCGTCGCTCTCCTGCTTGAACGCGGTCAGCACCATCCACAGCACCGGGAAGAAGAAGCCGATCGCGAGGATCCAGGTCACCGCGGTCAGCGCCGCTTGACGTGGCCGGCGCCGACGACGGATCTCGGTGCCGGGCTTCCCGTCTGGCTTCCCGGCCGACGTACGGTCGGAGCGGATGTCGGTGGTCATCAGGCCGGCTCCTCTGTCCCGGTGAATGATTTGAAGATCAGGCGTAGAGCGAGCGTGGCGACGACGATCGTGCCGATCACGGTGACCACGCCCATCGCCGCGGCCTGGCCGATGTCGAAGCCGAGGAACGCGCGCTGGTAGATGTAGTACGACAGATTCGAACTGGACACTCCCGGGCCGCCGGAGGTCATCATGTACACCGCGTCGAACGTGTTCACCAGGTAGATCGCACCGAGCACCGCACCGAGTTCGATGAAGCGACGCAGATGCGGCAGCGTCAGTTCGCGGAAGAGCCGGAAGCTGGTGGCGCCGTCGACGCGTGCCGCCTCTTGGATGTCACGGGGCATCGACTGCAGACCCGCGAGGATCAGCAGCATCATGAAAGGCGTCCACTGCCAGACCAGTTCGGCCATCACGCTCATCAGCGGGAACTCCGACAGCCAGTCGGTCTCGATGCCGAACGGACTCAGGGCCCAGTTGACGAGACCGTTGGTCGGCGACAGCAGGCTGGTCTTCCACAGCAGCGCGGCCGCCACCGGGGTGACGAGGAACGGCGTGATCAGCAAAGTGCGGACCACCCCGCGGCCGAGGAACTTCCGGTCGAGCAGCAGCGCGAAGAGCAGGCCCAGGAGCACCGAGATCAGTACGGTGCCGACGATCAACAGGATCGTGTTCACGGTCACCCGCCAGAACTGGCTGTCGCCGAAGACCGCGACGTAGTTGTCGAGGCCGACGAATGCTCGCGAGTCCGGGCGCACCAGGTTCCACGACTGCGTGGAGTAGTACAGCGTGAACACGAAGGGGATCTGGGTGACCACGATCAGGAAGATCAGGGCGGGGAGAAGCGGACCACGTCGGCGCCATCCCTCGGCACGCGTGACGTGATCGCGCGAGGACTTCAGCGGCGCCTTCGGCGCGGTGTCGGGTGGCGGAGTGGAGACTGCGGTGGCCATGATCACTGCTCCCTCTGGTAGGACTTGCCGACGACCTGGGCGTACTCCTGCGCCTGCGCGAGCGCGTCGTCGACGCTGATCTGGCCGGCGATCGCTGCCGAGATCTGCTGGCTCACCCGGGTTCCGAGATCCTGGAACTCGGGGATGGCGAGGAACTGGACTCCGGTGTAGGGCACCGGCTCCAGGGTCGGCTTCAGCTGGTTCGCCGCACGCATCGCGCTCAGCGTCTGCTCGGCGAACGGGGCGGCGAGTTCCTTGTAGGCAGGCAGCTCGTACGTGGACAGGCGGCTGCCCGGCGGTACGTGACTGGGCCCCAGGGTCTCCGAGACGTACTCGATGTAGCTCTTGCTGGTCATCCACCGGATGAACTTCCACGCCTCGTCCTGGTGCTTGCTGCTGGTGGGGATGCCCAGTGACCAGGTGTAGAGCCAGCCGTTGTCGCCTTTGGCCATGCTCGGGGCGGGCAGGTAGCCGACGTCACCCGCGATCGACGAGGTGTCCGGGCTCTCCAGCACCGACACCGCGGACGTCGCGTCGTACCACATCGCAACCTGGCCCTGCGACAACAGGTTTCCACATTCCTGGAACCCGGACGATGCCGCGCCGGCCTCACCGTGGTTCCGGACCGTGTCGACGTAGAACTTCACCGCTGCGGCCACCTCGGGACTGTCCAGCTGCGCATTCCAGTCCTCGTCGTACCAGCGTCCGCCGAACGCGTTGATCACGGTGTTCAGCGGGGCGAGCACCTCGCCCCAGCCGGGCTTGCCGCGCAGGCAGATCCCCGCCGTGCGCTCGTTGTCGAGTTTCGCCGCCGCTTCGGCGACCTGGGGCCACGTCGGCTGAGGCGGCAATGACACCCCGGCCTCGGCGAACAGCTTCTTGTTGTACATCAGGAATGACGACTCGCCGTAGAACGGCGCCGAGTACATCGAACCGTCGTGGGACAGAGCCGTCTTCAGCGTCGGGATGAAGTCGTCGGCGTCGTAGTCGGGATCGGCGTCCATGTACGGGGTCAGGTTCACGAGCCAGCCGTACTCGCCCCACATCGGGGTCTCGTAGTTGCTGATCATCACGACATCGAACTCACCGCCGCCGGTGGCCACCGATGCGGTGATCTTGGCGCGCGCCTCGTTCTCGGAGAGGGTCACGAACCGCACCGAGACGCCGGGATTCTGCTCCTCGAACTGTGTGGACAGCTTCACCGCGTCCTGCATCTGCGAGTTGGAGACCATCGCGACGGTGATCTCGCGACCTCCGCCGCCGGTGAGTGAACCCGCGCCGGAGCAGCCGGTGAGCACCAGAGCCACGGTCGCGATCATCGCACCCAGCGCCCATCGCACTCGGTGTCGGGAGAACGTCATTGTTCGCCTTTCTCTTGCATCACAAGCCATTCGGCGGTCTCCACATCGGTGACGAGAATGGTGGCGTAACCACCACGCAGCGCGCCGAGGATGGATTCGCGACGGTGTGTCCCACCGGACACGAGGATCGAGGTCGGGCAGGCACGGACCGCGTCGAGTGATACCGAGACGGTCCGGTCGACGAGGCTGGAGGGGACGGCGCCGCCGTTCGCGTCGTAGAAGCGTCCGCCGATCTCCCCGACCGCGCCGAGGTCGAGCAGTTCGTCGAGGACGACCGCGTCGATGAACGAGCCCTCGAACAGAGTTGTCGACGTCGACACCGAGCCGACACCGAACAACATCACCTGCGCACCGCGCGCCGCCGAGAGTGCCTGCGAGAGGATCGAATCACGGTTCACGGCGGTGACCGTCTCCGGGTCGACGTAGAGCGGTGCGACCAGCCGCAGCGGTCGGGCATGGAGCCGTTCGGAGAATCGCGAGAGCGCGTGGTCGACGCCGGTGTGGTACTCGACGGAGGTCATCGAGCCGTCCATCTGCACGACCCGCTGACACGAGGCGGACGCAGCCATGGCGTCGGCGACGGCCACTTGTTCGGGCCCCCAAGTGAATCCGAAGGTGTCCGTCGGCTGTATCCGTCGGGTCAGCACCGACGCCCCCGCGCGACCGAGCGCGGCGTTGCCGGTGGCGGTGCCGTCGGCGACCTCGTCGATGACGAGGACCTCGTCGAGCCCCAGGGTCTCCTCGACCGCGCGTTCCAGATCGGTGTGGATGGATGCCGACAGGTGCGCCGGGGCCGATACCGACACCTGCACGAGACCCTGTGCCCTGGCTCGCGCGACGAGCCGGCCGGCCGTCGGGCGCGACACCCCGAGTCGGCCCGCGATCTCGGCCTGGGTGAGTCCCTCGAGGTGGTACATGGTCGCGGCGCGGACAAGGAGTCGCAGATCCTGGCCGGAGTCGCCACCGCCGCGCGGCGTGGCCACACGCGGCACGGCATGGGTCTCCCCCTCCGCGCCGATCGCCGACTTTCGAGGTGCCATCCGAGGGTGCCCCTTCACGTCCATTCGCCGTCACCACCGAGCCGTGGTGGTGAGCATCTGCTCACTGGCGGTCAATGTGCTCAATAAGCTAGCATCTGGGTGTGACCCACGCAACAGTCGATTGCCGCTTATCGCGCATACCGGACGACATGCGCGCCGGCGTACTGCATCCCGACCTGACGGTGACCACCGAACGTCGCCGGTCACCCGAACCCGGAGCCGGCGACGTCACGGTGGCCGTTCGCGCAGTGGGCGTATGCGGCTCGGACACCCACTACCTCCGCCACGGACGGATCGGTGAGTACGTGGTCCGCGATCCGCTCGTCCTCGGCCACGAAGCCGCCGGAGTGATTGTCGCCGTCGGGAACGGCGTCGACCGGGCTCGGATCGGCGAGCGGGTCTCGATCGAGCCGCAACGTCCCGACCCGACCACGCCGGAGAGCAAGCGTGGCGACTACCACCTGTGCCCCCGGATGCGGTTCTATGCAACACCCCCGGTCGACGGCGCTTTCGCCGAATTCGTCACCATAGGAGCCGATTTCGCACATCCGGTACCTCCCGAGGTCTCGGACGAGGCGGCCGCGCTGTTCGAGCCCCTCTCGGTGGGCATCGCCGCCATGCGCAAGGCCGAGGTCGCAGCCGGTGGCTCTGTGCTGATCGCCGGCGCCGGACCGATCGGCCTGATGGTCGCCCAGGTCGCTCGGGCGTCCGGTCTCACGCGCATCGTCGTGAGCGAGCCGGACGAGCAACGCCGTCTGCGCGCACGGGATTTCGGCGCGACGACGGTGATCACACCCGGCACGGAGATCGAACGGGTGGATGCGTTCGTCGACGCGAGCGGAGTCGCCGGCGCGGTCCGGGACGGCCTGTCGCGGGTTCGCCCCGGCGGACGTGTGATCCTGGTCGGCATGGGCGCCGACACCATGGAACTCCCGATCTCGCTCATCCAGAATCGCGAATTGGTCGTGACCGGGGTGTTCCGCTACGCCAACACGTGGCCGACCGCACTGGCCCTGGCCCGGACGGGAGCAGTGGATCTCGATGCCATGGTGACCGCGCGGTTCGGCCTCGACGAACTGACGGACGCGCTCAACGCCGATCGCGTTCCCGGGAACATCAAAGCGGTGGTCTACCCGGCCATCTCGCGCTACGAACCGAACTCGGACGACGATGCCGAGACCGTCACGACCCGGCCGGAGGGAACCCGCCGATGAGCACATCGCTGACCGACGAGACGTTGCCGCGGCTCGATGGCGTCGACACGCCCGCGTTCGATCGCGCGGCGGTGACCCCGGGGATCGTCCACTTCGGTGTCGGCGCCTTTCATCGCGCGCACCAGGCGATGTACCTCGACCGCCTTCTCGCCGCCGACCCGTCGGCGAACGACTGGGGCATCTGCGGGGTCGGTGTCCGCACCGCCGACGCCGCCATGCGGGACGCCCTCGTCCCACAGGACGGACTGTTCACCCTCACCCTCAAGCATCCCGACGGCGCCGTGGAGACCTCGGTCGTCGGCTCGATCGTCGACTATCTGTACGCACCGGACGATCCCGAGAAGGTGATCGACCGGTTGAGTGACCCGGCGACGCGGATCGTCTCATTGACCGTCACCGAGGGCGGTTACAACTTCTCACCGTCGACCGGCGAGTTCGACGCCACGAACCCGGACATCGTCGCCGACCTCGAGGCGAGTGCGCCGCCACGCACCGTGTTCGGACTGGTGACCGAAGCGCTGGCTCGACGCCGCGAACGCGGGACACCGTCGTTCACGGTGATGTCCTGCGACAACATCGAGGGCAACGGCCACATGGCCCGTTCGACCTTTCTCGCCTACGCCCGGTTGCGCGACCCGGAACTCGCGGGGTGGATCGAGGACAACACGCGCTTCCCGAACTCGATGGTCGATCGGATCACCCCGGCGACGCCGCCCGACCTGGCCGACGAGGTCGAGGATCGCACCGGCATCGTCGACAACTGGCCGGTCGTCGCCGAACCGTTCACCCAATGGGTCCTCGAGGACGACTTCGCGATGGGACGTCCGGCGCTGGAGAAGGTGGGGGTCCAGGTCGTCGACGACGTGACCCCCTACGAGCTGATGAAACTGCGACTGCTCAACGCCGGCCACCAGGCGCTGTGCTACTTCGGTTATCTGCTCGGGTACCGCTACGTCCACGACGCCGCATCCGACCCCGACATCCGTACTCTGCTGCGTCGCTACATGACCGAAGAGGGAGCGACCACGCTCCGCCCCCTCCCCGGCGTGGACGTCGACACCTACATCGACACCCTGCTCGAACGATTCGCCAACCCCGCGATCGCCGACACCATCGCCCGCCTCTGCCAGGACTCGTCCGACCGCATCCCGAAGTGGCTGGTGCCGGTCATCCGCGAGCGCCTCGAGCAGGATCAGCGAAGCGACCTGGCCGCCGCGGTCGTGGCGAGCTGGACCCGGTACGCCGAGGGCGTCGACGAGGCAGGCGACCCGATCGACGTCGTCGATCCTCTTGCGGCCGATCTCGTTCCGCGAGCGCAGCGCTCACGGACCGATCCCCTCGCTTTCGTCGCCGATCCCGAACTGTTCGGCACTCTCGCGGAGAAACCGTTGTTCACGGAGCCGTACCTGTCCGCGCTGGAGTCGTTGCGCAGCAGGGGCGCTCGTGCCACGCTCGTCGGTCTGCTCGCATGACGACGCTGGTCGCCGGGATCGATTCGTCGACGCAGTCGTGCAAGGTCGTCGTGTGCGATGCCGTCACCGGACGGGTGGTGCGCGCCGGGCAGGCACCACATCCTCCCGGGACCGAGGTGCACCCGGATCACTGGTGGGACGCACTGTGTTCGGCGGCGAGCGAGGCCGGCGGGCTCGAGGACGTCGCGGCGGTCTCGGTCGCGGGCCAGCAGCACGGCATGGTGTGCCTGGACGAGGCGGGGCGCGTCGTCCGAGACGCGTTGCTGTGGAACGACACCCGCTCCGCACCGAGCGCGACCGCCCTCGTCGCCGAACTGGGCGGCCCGCAATCCTGGGCACGCTCGGTCGGTGTGGTACCGGTGGCATCGATCACCGCGACCAAGCTCCGCTGGCTGGCAGACCACGAGCCCGAGCACGCCGACACCACCGCGGCGGTCTGCCTACCCCATGACTGGCTCACCTGGCGCCTGCGCGGGAGCACCGACATCGGTCAACTGACCACCGACCGAAGCGACGCCTCGGGAACGGGCTACTTCAGCGCGGCGCGCGATGAGTACCGAGTCGACCTGCTGGAGAGGGCGTTTCGAGGTCGACGGCCACTGCTCCCCCGCGTACTCGGCCCCGCAGAGCGAGCCGGGACCACGCCGTCGGGGACCGTCGTGGGCGTGGGGGCCGGTGACAACGCCTCAGCCGCACTGGGATTGCATGCCGGGCCCGGAGATGCGGTCGTGTCCCTCGGGACGTCGGGCGTGGTCAGTGCGGTCGGCGACGTGGCGCCGGATGACCCGTCAGGTCTGGTGGCCGGGTTCGCCGACGCGACGGGGCGTCACCTGCCGCTGGTCTGCACGCTCAACGGCGCCCCGGTGCTGTCGGCGACCGCGACGATGCTCGGCGTGGACCTGGCCGAGTTCGCGCGGTTGGCGATGTCGGCCGAGCCAGGCGCGGGTGGCGTCACGATGGTGCCGTACCTCGCCGGCGAACGGTCACCGAACCTTCCCCAGGCGACCGGCACACTGGCGGGCCTGACCTCCGCCAATTTCACGCCGGCCTCGATCGCCCGAGCAGCCGTCGAAGGTCTCGTCTCGTCGCTGGCCTTCTGCCGCGAGCAGATCGAGGGGCAGGGCGTCGGGGTCGATCGGGTGTTGCTCACCGGGGGTGGCGCGAAATCGGCAGCGGTCCGCGAGATCGCGCCGGGCTTGTTCGGCGGCGAGGTCGTCGTACCCGCCGACGGCGAACACGTGGCGCTCGGTGCGGCGCGTCAAGCAACCTGGGCGCTGACCGGCGAACTCCCCGTGTGGGAGTCTCCGACCCACACGCTCACCGGACCACCCACTCCCGAGGTGTACGCCCGGTACCGCGAGGCCGCGCGGATGGTCGCGCACGCGCAGGGGTCGTCCGGCTGATACGCCGAAGTCGCGCGCCGAGCGATCGCACCGGGGACAATGACCCGCAGGTCGGACAACCGAGGAGTGCGCGATGGTCGATTGGGACGGCGAGCGTTACGCGGACGTGAGCGCGTTGCAGCGCATGGTCGCCGAGGACTCGATCGGGGATCTGGAACTCGCCGGCACCGAGCGACTCCTGGATGTCGGATGCGGCGACGGCTTCATCACGATGCTGCTGGCCGATCGGCTTCCGTCGGGAACTGTTGTGGGCGTCGACGCTTCGCGGCGGATGATCGAACGCGCGCTGGACCGTGTGCCGGCCGACAACCTGCGCGTCCAGTTCCACGTCGACGACGTCCTCGCCCTGCCGTTCGACGACGACTTCGACATCGCGGTGTCGTTCAACGCCCTTCACTGGGTCCACGATCAGGGCGCCGCCCTGCGCGGAATCGCCCGGAGCCTCGTCGACGGGGGCCGGGCGGTACTGCAGATGGTGTGCGCAACCGACCGACCCAGCATCGAGGACGTCGCCATGCAAGTCGCGGCGCAACCGGAGTGGCAGCGCCACTTCGACGGCTTCGACGCGCCGTACGTCCATGTGGAGCCACCTCGGTTCGGGGAACTGGCCACCGACGCCGGCTTCATCGTCGACGACCTGACGGTGAAAGACCTGAACTGGCAGTTCGACTCGGTCGACGACTTCCGCGCCTGGTTCGCGGTCGGGGCGTCGGACTGGACGAGCCGGTTGCCGGACGGCGCGGTCGACGACTTCGTCGATGCCGTCGTCGATCGCTACACCGACGTCGTCGGTGAACCCGCACTGTTCCGCTTCAGCCAGTTACGCGCCTCGCTGACCAGGCCGTAGCGCGAAAGCAACGCCCCCACCCGCCCCGCTCTGCTCCCTGAGGAGCGCCCGGAGCTTGCGGAGGGCGCGTCACGAAGGGTCCGGTGACCGAGCCGACGGACCCTTCGTGACGCTCGCAAGCTCGCTCCTCAGGGAGCCTCCTCAGGGAGCAGGACATGCCACCCGACGAAAAACGGTGCACGGTCGACGGAGCGTCAGGTCACTCCGGAACGTAGTTGAACGTGTCGGGGTCGGGGCCGATGCGTTCGTCGTTGTTCAGGCGGTCGATCTGGGCGACCTCGGCGTCGGAGAGTTCGAAGTCGAACAGGGCGAAGTTCTCCTCGACGCGCTTGCGGGTGACCGACTTCGGGAAGACGATGTCACCGCGCTGGATGTGCCACCGCAGGGTGACCTGCGCCGGCGACCGGCCCTTGGTCTTGGCGATCTCGGTGATGACCGCGTCGTCGGTCACCTTGCCCTGCGCGATCGGCGACCACGCCTCGGTGGCGATCTTGTGCTCGGAGTTGAACGCACGCAACGGGTTCTGCGAGAGGTACGGATGCACCTCGATCTGGTTCACCGCGGGCACGATGTCGGCCTCGTCGAAGAGACGCTGCAGATGAGCCTGCTGGAAGTTCGACACGCCGATTGCGCGCGCCTTGCCGTCCGCATAGGCCTTCTCGAGGGCCTTCCAGGTCTGGACGTAGTCGCCCACCTCGGGCAGCGGCCAGTGGATCAGGAACAGGTCGATCTGTTCGACGCCGAGGTCGGCCAACGTGCCGTCCAGCGCCTTCAGCGCGGCGTCGTGGTCGTGGAAGCCGTTGTTCAGTTTGCTGGTGATGAAGATGTCGTCGCGAGGAATGCCGGAGTCGCGGACCGCTTCACCGACGCCCTTCTCGTTCCCGTACATCTCGGCGGTGTCGATGTGCCGGTAACCGACCTCGAACGCGGTCAGAGTTGCCTCGCGCGTGTCCTCCGGCGGAATCTGAAAGACTCCGAAACCCAACTGCGGGATGGTGACTCCGTTGTTGAGGGTGATGGTGGGGACTGTCATGAGCACTTGTCCTCTCGTAGGGGTCTGGAGACGTCGGTCGCGCAGGTTTCCGCTACGACCTGTTCGGGACGCCCGACATCGGGCGCCCGGCCGCGGCCACGTTCAGGTTCAAGTCGATCCGGCGGTCCCGGTATTCCCCATGGGTCGTCGGCCCTACGTCTCGTCGCCGACCACACGGTCGAGGAAGTCAGGGGACACCGACCCCGCCACTGCACGCTCACCTGCGCGGACACCGGAGGCGACGTGTTCGACGAGCCGCCGGAACTCATCGCCGCCGTCCAACGGATATCGCACCAGCCCGGCCGCGGCGCACTGCTCCAGCACCGTCACGGTGAGGTCATACGCCTCGTCGAACCGTCCCGCAGCCCCGAGGCACACGGCGAGCAGTCGTTGCGCACGCAGCAGAGCTCGCCGCCGTCCGGTCCCGGTCAGAGCGTCCACCCACCGTTGCGCCCGCCCGCACGCGGCGTCCGCCGCGCCCGGGTCGTCGCCGGAGTCCAGCGACAATCGGATCGCGGTCTCGGCGTCGAGTTGCGCGACGATCGCGGCGATGCCCTGACGCGGCACATCCGCGCCGGGATCGACGCGGGGCACGATGGGCAACCGGGTCGGGAGGCGCCGCGTCACCTGCTCGTTCTCGGCGAGGGCACGGAGTCGTGGGGTGCCCAGACGCTGGGCCACGTGCACGACTTCATCCAGATACCGCGCCGCGGTGTCCTGATCGCCGCGGCACAATGCCACTCGCGCTCCGACGAGGTGGCGCGCCTCGATCATGTCGACGACCCCCTCGGGCGCCCCGATCAGAAAGCTCTCGTCCAGCAGACGCTCGGTTTCCTCCAGTTGGCCGCGTTCGTAGAGGATCTCGGCGAGCAGAGCGCAGGCGAGCCGGGCGCCCTGCGACTGTGTCGGAGAACCGCGTTCGCGTGACAGCCGGAGTCCGGTACGAAAACACGCTTCGGCGCGGTCGAGGTCGAGCTGCTCGAAGAAGGCGAGCCCGTCGAGCCCGTAGCCGTACATCACCGCGTACGGACCGGTGTTGCGTTGATGCGCCGGGATCGCGCGTTGTTGCCAGCGATGGGCTTCGTCGAAGTCGAATCGTATGGTGGCGCCGAGGGTTCCGACATTGTGGATGGCCGACACGAGGAACGGGGACAATCCCTCCAGGTCCTCGGCGAGGCTCGCCACGAGTTCGTCGAGCCCGTCCAGACGGTCAGAGATGGCGCGTACGCACGCGTCGGCGATATCCGCTTCGCGGCGAATCCCCGCGGCCGCGTCCGATCGCGGCAATCGTTCGAGGGCTATCCGGACCCGTTCGAGAGACGACTCCGCCAGCGCGGCCCGGTGCAGGAGGAGGTTCGCCCAGGCGAGCTGCAGTTGCAGGATCGGATTGGCCGCGACCGTCACCGGCGGCAGCTTCTCGATCAGTGTGAGCAGGGTGGTCATCCGTGAATGCTCGATGAGCGACCGGCCGTCGGTCTCGACCAGTTCGACGGCGCGATCGGCATCACCGGCGGCGAGCGCGTGGTCAACGGCCTCGGTGAGCATGCCGTGCCGGGCGAACCACTCCGAGGCCTTGCGATGAAGCGGTGTGATCAGTTGCGGCTCATCACGTTCGAGCCTCCGACGGAGGAATTCGACGAAGAGCGAGTGGAACCGGAACCACTCACCGGCTTGGTCCACCCGGGTGAGGAAGAGGTCTCGGACCTCCACCTCCTCGAGCACGGCCTGCCCCCGGGGCTCGCCACTCAGGGTCGTCGCGAGGTCGGCGCAGATCCGTTCCGGCAACGACACTTTCAGGAGGAATTGCAGAATCTCCGGTTCCAGGACCCCGAGAACGTTCTCGGCCAGGAAGTCACCGATCGCATGATGCCGTCCGGAGATGTCACCGATCAGCTCGGACGGCTCGCCGGATCTGCGCAGGGAGACACACGCCAGCTGGAGTGCGGCCACCCATCCGTCGGTGGACGACCACAGTTCGACGACCTGATCGGCGCGAAGGTCCAGCCCGGCGACGTCACGAAGGAAACGCTCGGCCTCGTCGGCATCGAAACACAGTGCTGACATGTCGATCTCGATGATCTCGTCGTGCACTTGCAGGCGACTCACCGGAAGGCCGGCCCGGGTCCGGCTGGTCACGATCACCTGCAGGTGGTGACATCCGTGCTCGAGCAGATAGTCCATTGCTCCGATGACCGCCGCGTCCGTGACCCGATGCCAGTCGTCGATGACGAGCGCGATCCGCCGTCCTCGCGCGTGGACATCGTTGATCAGAGACGTCAGCACGTACTCGTCGGCGCGGTCGCCGTGTTCTTCGACCACCGCCGCGAGATCCCCGACCGTGTCCGGGTCCGCCCGGCCGAGCGCCTCGATGAGGTCGGCGAGGAACCTCGCCAGGCCGTCGTCGCTGTCGTCGACCGTCAGCCAGGCCACCGGTACGCCGTCCTCCGCGAGCTTCTCGGCCCACTGCGCAGCGACCGTGGTCTTCCCGTAGCCGGTGGGTGCGTGGATGAGCGTGAGTCGTCGCAACTTGCCGTCTCGCAGGGTTTCCAGCAGCCGAGACCTGGCGACCTGTGCCCGCGGCCGAACGGGAGCCCGGAACTTCGTCGACGGCATGGGCAGATTCATCGTCGTGCGTCGCCGCTGCGGAGTGGTCGGCGTCGCGGGCCCCATGGCCCCGGCGGGCAGCGCCATCTCGTCGAGCGGGACCCCGAGCAGTCCCTGCGCGTTCCGCAGTTCCTCACCGAGCGCCAGTGCGGAGTCGGGGCGGTCTTCGGGTTCGCGCGCCATCGCGTGTTCGATACAACCGGACACCTCTGCGGGAAACCCGGCGGCCGCGAGGTCCGGGACCCCCTCGCTCGCCACTCGGAGGAAGTGCGCGACGACCTGCTCTCCGCTGCGTCGCTCGAAGGCGGCATGCCCGGTCAGTGCGCAGAACAGGGTCGCGCCGAGCCCGTAGACGTCAGAGGTCACCGAGGGAGCGGCGCCCGCGAGCAGCTCGGGTGCGGTGAAGGCCGGCGACCCGGTGACCAGGTCGGCATCGGTCTCGAAGCCCCCGCTGATGCGTGCGATCCCGAAGTCTGTCAGCTGGGGTTCGCCGTACTCGGTGATGAGGATGTTCCCCGGTTTGATGTCGCGATGCAGTGTGCCCGCACGGTGCGCGGTCTCGAGGGCGCCGGCCACCTTGATCCCCAGGCGCAGGATCTCGCGCCACCCGAGAGGGCCGTCCTTGCGAATGCGCACGTCGAGCGACGCGTGGGGGTGATATTGCATCACGATGAACGGAAAGCCCTCGGGCGTCGAACCCACCTCGAGGATGTTGACGATGTTCGGGTGACCGGAGAGACGGCCCATGGCGCGCTGCTCGCGAACGAATCGCTCGAGGTTCTCCTTGTCGAGGTGATCCGTCAGCACCTTCACCGCGACGTCGCGGTCGAGAGCCGGTTGCCGACAGCGGTACACCGCTCCGTAACCGCCACGCCCGATCTCGACCGGGTCGGCGAAACCCGCACCCACCAATTCACCTGCGACGTCGCGAACGGCATCGCGCTGTGTGGTCAACGGATCGTTCTCGACCATGATCTGCCTCGATCGCGTGTCGATCGGCTGCTGCCCTGTCCAGCGTACTCAGGCATGCGTCGGGAGCGGGGCTTTCGTTACCAGAGCGGAGTGCCCCCGGACCGAGCGGCCACACCAATTCGGCCCCTGCGTTTCCCAACCGTCGACATCTGTGACAGAGTTGACGCGCAGCCATCGGTCTTGGTGGTTGCTCACTGAAGAAAGAAGTACAGCAGTATGGCACAGGGAACCGTCAAGTGGTTCAACGGCGAAAAGGGCTTCGGCTTCATCGCTCCCGACGACCAGGGCGCAGACGTCTTCGTCCACTACTCCTCGATCACCGGTAGCGGCTTCCGCAACCTCGAGGAGAACCAGCGTGTCGAATTCGACGTGGAGCAGGGTGCCAAGGGCCCCCAGGCTACCAACGTCAGCGCGCTCTGAGCTCCTGACTTTCGCGAAACGCCCCACTCGGCCATCAGGTCGGACGGGGCGTTTCGTCGTCTCCGGGGCGTAGACCCCATCTGATAACGTTCGTATTCAGATGTCGGTCTGGTACGGACGGGAGACGAGCGTGTCGCTCGACGAGAACTCATTGCTCTGGCGCTACGTGGGCGACCGCCGGTTCGTCATGGCGATCTGCCGGGCCGTGTCCCTGCAGATGTTGCACCCGTCGATAGCCGCCGCCACCCACGAATTCTCGATGGTCCAGAATCGGGTGTACGTCCACAAACGGCGAACGACTCCCTGCATCATCCGGTCGGCATACGAAGACGACTTCGACGCCGTGCGACGAATCCGGTACAGCCACGACCACTTTCACGGTCGACGCCCCGACGGCCGGCGTTACCACGCACTCAATCCGGAGGTCTTCCTCTTCGAGCACGCGACATACGTCGATGCGGCGCTGGCCACCGAACTCGATCCCGACCCGGGTCTGGGATGGTACAGGGAGCAGCTGCTTCGGCCCGACTATTGGTATTTCCGCGCACTTCCGACGCCCGCTGTGCGCGCCATCCAGCATCCCGTGGCCGCCGGTCACCTGGGACTGACGCCGTCGTCGTCCGACCGGCGCGTTCTCGCGACCACCGCGTCAATGCTGAGGACCGCAGACAGGGTCGCCCCGGCACACAACATCTGGCCGGGCGAGGTGCGCGCCAAAGTCCTCGCGGCACGTCGACCGTCCTGACGAAAACCCGCCCTCCCCGATGTCGTCCACGTCACAATGAGGCGTGGTACGGCCCGAGGAGACGTGAGGGTGATGCAGGTGACCGATCCCGTGGTGGTGCTGACCAAGGCCCGAACATCAAGCGAGATTCGGGCGGTGCGCGAGTGGACCGCGGCGAACTACCCGGATGCGACGATCTCCCGGTCGGCGGACATCGATTTCGACACGATGGCGCCGGAGACCCTGCTCGTACCGGTCCGAGCGGTCTGGCTGCCCGCGGTCCGGCAGGGCGAGCGGCGGGTCACGCTCGGCGACGTGCTGGTGCTGTCGAATCCTCGACGCCCGCTCGGCGCGGTTCAACCACTCATCCGCAGGAGACGGCCGGACAGTCTCCGCGTCGTCGCCGGCGCGCCCGCGACGATCGAGGAACTCCGTACCCGATACGCCCATCATCAGGCTCAGGGTGAACCGTTCGCCCAGTTCGTCCTGTTCCAGGCGTCGGTCTCGGCCGAGCGGGCCGAACGTCAGATCGTCGGTGACCGCTACAAGGTCCCCCGGCTCGTCGCCGAGCAGATCAGCAGCTCGTCGCGATTCCAGACGTCCGCGGCGAAACTCGCCGCCGAACTGGGCCGGCCCACCGACGCGGTGGTCGCCGAGGCCACCGACAAACTCTCCACCTTCGTCGCCACGCAGAGCCGCCTCATGGACGACGTGTTCTCGGCGACCTTCAACCGGTTGCACGAGCGGGCCTGGAACGTCACCGTCGACGTGGAGAACCTCAACACCCTGCGCACCCTCAACAAGTCGACCGGCCTGATCTTCCTGCCGTCGCACCGGTCCTACGTCGATCCGCTCGTCCTCGCCAAGGTGTTGCGCACCAACGATTTCCCACCGAATCTCGTCCTGGGTGGAAACAATCTGTCGTTCTGGCCGGTGGGGCCGGTCGCGCGCCGCGCCGGCATGATCTTCATCCGGCGGAAGTTCGGCGCGGACCCGGTCTACAAGTTCGCCATGCGCTCCTACCTCGCCTACATCGTCGAGAAGCGCTTCAATCTGGAGTGGTACATCGAAGGAGGCCGCAGCCGGACCGGCAAGCTGCGGAAGCCGAAACTCGGCCTGCTCACCTATGTCGTCGATGCCGTGGGCCAACTCGACGAGGCCGACGTGACGATCGTGCCGACGTCGATCGTGTACGACCAGCTCCAGGAGATCGGTGCGATGGCGGCCGAGGATGCCGGTGGCACAAAGAAACCCGAGGGAGTGGGGTGGCTGCTGCGCTACGCGAAGGCGCAGCGCGCCTATCTGGGCGAGGCGCGGGTCCGATTCGGCACGCCCATCTCGCTGCGGACCGCTCTCGACGACGCCGGCGAAGGGCGCTCCCGACTGGAGAAGGTCGCGTTCCGGGTGATGGACGAGATCAACTCGGCCACCCCGATCTCGGCCACCTCGCTGGCCGGCTTCGCGCTCCTCGGCGCCCAGGACCGGGCCTACACCCTCGCGGAGATCGAGAACATCCTGGCGCCTCTGCTCGACTACATCCGCCGGCGCGAGTTGCCCGGGCCGGATCCGGCACTGTGTCGCGGGGTCGGGCTGACCCAGACGCTTCGGGTCCTCGCCGGGAACGGCGTCGTGAGTTGTTACGAGGGCGGGTCCGAGCCGGTGTGGTCCATCGTGCCTGACAACCATGCGGTCGCCGCCTACTACCGCAACGGTGCGCTGCACCATTTCGTCGACCGGGCGATCGTCGAGGTCGCCATGCTCGCCGTGGCCGACGGGGAGGTCCGGGCCGATGATGTCCCGCCCGGCGAGGCCCCGATCGGGTACGACGAGGCGGCCGACGGTCCGGTCGCCGACGAGGGCCTGCTCGCCGCATCGCAACGCGAGGCCCTGCGGATTCGGGACCTGCTCAAGTTCGAGTTCTTCTTTCCGCCGAAAGTCGAGTTCCTGCACCGCCTCGGCCTCGAACTGGACCTGCTCGCCCCGGGTTGGCGTGCCGTCACCCCGACCCAGGAGTGGACCTATGAGGTCTTGCACGGGCATACCGGCGGCCTGTTGGCCCGACGCACACTGCAGCCGTTCTTCGACGCCCAACTGGTGTTCGCAACCAAGCTCGTGGAGCTCGGCACGGCGTCGCGCGACAAGGACGAGCTGATCACCGACTGCCTGGGCCTGGGCCGTCAACTGTCGCTGCAAGGCGTTGTACGCAGCAAGGATTCGGTCTCCAAGGACATCTACGACGGGTGTTACCAGCTCGCCGACAACCGCAATCTGATCCACGGCGAGAACATCACCGATCTCGCGGCCGCCCGGCACGACTGGCTCGACGAGGTCGAGGCGATGCGCGAGCGACTGGCCCGGATCGCCTCGATCGAGGACATCCAACCCGCTGTGTGGGCGGAGGCCACGCCGTGAGTGCCTTCACCGACCGCATGCGGGCCATCCGGTCCGCGCCCACCGGCAAGAAGGTCGCCGCCCTCTTCGACTACGACGGCACCTTGATCGAGGGATTCTCCGCGGCCGCCATCATGCGGGCACGGTTGCGGAGCATGGAATTCGGGCTCGGCGAGCTCGCCGACTTCCTCGTCATCGGTCTGCGCGGCGTCGTGTCCGAACAGGACTACGCGGAAGTCCTGGACGCCACGCGGCCCACCTTCGCCGGCAAGACGTACGCCGAGATGATCGAGTTCGGCGAACACCTCTTCAAGTACGAGACGGCGGCCAAGTTGCGGCCGCAGATGTGGCAGATCCTGCGCGCACACCGGGAGATGGGCCACACGATCGTCATCGCATCCTCGGCCACCCGATTCCAGATCGAGCCCATCGCACGGGAGATCGAGGCCGACTTCGCGCTGGCCACCGACGTCGAGGTCGTCGACGGGGTGGTCACCGGCAACATCCGGGGACGCCCGCTCTGGGGGCCCGGAAAGGCCGCCGCGGTGCGGACTCTCGCTCGCGAGCACGGCATCGACCTCAGCGCCTCGTTCGCCTACAGCGACGGCAACGAGGACATCCCCTACCTCGAATCGGTGGGCAACCCGGCGGCCGTCTCACCACGTCGAATCCTGCGGGCGGAGGCCGAGACCCGCGGGTGGCCGATCATCGACCTGAAGAACCCCACGTACAACCGGCTCGGGATGCTGGCCAGGACCGGTGCCTTCTACAGCTCGTTCCTCGCATCCGCCGCGGTGGGCGTCACGACCGGGCTCGTCCGGCGCGACCCCTCCGCCCTGGTCGAGGCGCTGCCGACCGGCACCGACGTCGGACTGTCCCTGGCCGGGATCCACGTACAGGTCCTCGAAGGGGGTGAGTACCTCACGTCGGCGCGTCCCTGTGTGTTCCTCTTCAACCACCAGTCGAAACTCGACCTGCCGGTGATGATCAACCTGGTCCGGTCCGAGGCGACCGGCGTGGCCAAGAAGGAAGTGCAACGGGTGCCGGTCGTCGGGCCGATCCTGCAGCAGGCCGGGCTGGTGTTCATCGATCGCGCCGACCCCGGCCGCGCGATCGAACAACTGGCACCGGCGGTGAGAGCGCTGCGAGACGAGGGGATGTCCCTGGTGGTGGCACCCGAGGGCACCCGGTCCCCCACTCCCCGCGTGGGCCGGTTCAAGAAGGGTCCCTTCCACATCGCCATGCAGGCGGGTGTGCCGATCGTCCCGGTGGTCCTCCGCAACACCGGTGAGTTGATGTGGCGCGGTGCGCAACTCATCCGGCCGGGCACCGTCGAGGTGATGGTTCTGCCGCCGGTGCACACCAGCGACTGGTCGCCTGCCGAGATCGGCGACCGCGCCGAAGAGGTGCGGCAGATGTATGTCAGCGCCCTGGCGGATTGGCCCCTGGATTTCTTCGCCGACGACGACGCCCGGCCACCGACCGAGGTCCCCGAGGAGAGGCAGATGTGAGCGACGAGACCGACCTGACCGACGGCGTCGACCGCCCGCTGGACTGGGCGAACGAGCCACACATGAGCTCGGTGGACACCATCATGTGGCGCGGCGACACCGACCGGCGCATGCGCGGGACCATCTGCATGCTCGAGGTGTACGACTGCGCGCCCGACTGGGACCGGCTCGTGGCCGCGCACGAATGGGGAAGCCGGATGGCGCCACGATTCCGGCAGCGCGTCGTCGACTCGCCGTTCGGTACCGGCACACCCAGCTGGGCCGTCGACCCGGATTTCGACCTGCATTACCATCTGCGCCGAATCCGATTGGGCGGCAACGGAAGCATGCGCGAGCTGCTTGTCACCTGTGAACAGCTCGCGATGACCGCACTGGACGCGGCACGCCCGCCGTGGGAGGGCACGCTGATCGAAGGGCTTCCCGACGGCAGGGCCGCGTATTTCCTCAAAGCCCACCATGCACTCACCGACGGCATGGGGGCCATCATCGGACTCGCACAGCTGCATTCACCCACCCGCGAACACAATCCGGGCAAACCCCAGCCGCCGAGTCCCGACCCGGTGAACATCACCCCCGTCGACCTGCTCCGACGGCAGCTGGGCGAAGAGATCCGTCGGATCCCCCATCGCCTGGACACGACCTTCCGCGGAGTCCGCGCCCTGCAGCATCCCCGGCAGGCATTGAGTTCTGTGCTGCGATATGGGCGTTCGGTCCCCCGCGTGGCCGGTCTGGTCAGCCCCCCGGGTTCACCGCTCCTCGCACACCGGAGTCTGTCGTGGCGTTTCAGCGCATTCGAGGTCCCGTTCACCGACCTCAAGGCGGCCGCCACGGCGACCCGCGCGTCGATCAACGACGTGTATCTGGCCGGGCTCGTCGGTGGCTTCCGCCTGTATCACGAGAAGATGGGCACCCCGATCGAGACGATGCCGGTGGCCATCCCGATCTCGGTGCGTCGTCCGGAGGACCCGGCGGGCGGAAACCGCATCGCGGTGGGACGACTCGCCGGGCCGGTGGGGATCGCCGACCCGTTCGAGCGTGTGCTCACCATCCGTGAACAGGTACGCGTCGCCCGGCACGAACCGGCAGTCGACATCTTCAACACCCTCGGGTCGGTCATGGCGTGGCTCCCCGGTTCGGTTCTCATGCAGTTCAGCGGCACGACCAGCCAGAACGACCTACAGGCCAGCAACGTACCGGGTATCCCATGGGACACCTACGTGGCCGGCGCCAAGGTGGAGCGGATGTTCCCCTTCGGCCCGCTCCCCGGCTGCGCGATGATGGCGACGATGATCACCCACAACGGGACGGCTTGTCTCGGAATCAATTCCGACGGGGCCGCGGTCACCGACCTCGAGTTGTTCGCGGACTGCCTCGTCGCCGGATTCGGCGAGGTGCTCGCGTTGGCCGCCGACGACGAGGTGGTGCCGGGGACCCTCCGGCGGGTGGTGTGACCGAAACTCAGATCTGCCACCGAACCGGGCGGGAGATGATGTCGCGGAGCCGGCGGCGGTAGTACCGCGCGGACTCCTGGTTGAACACGTCCATGGCGGCCGCCGTCGCCTCGACGTCGCGTGCGCGCATGGCGTCGAGGATGTCCTGCTGGAGTTCGAAGGCCGCGAGCCGGGTCGCGATGGGGTGTTCGACGGGTTCGGCGTCGCGGACGAGCAGCCACAATGTCTCCATCACGACCCGCAGGGCGGGATTGCCCGCAGCCTCGTAGACACCGCGCTGGAAGGCCGCGTTGTTCTCCTGGAAGTTGTCGTGGTCCTCGGGGTGCTCGCGCATCCGGTCCAGCGCGGCCTGCATCGCATCGAGTTGATCGTCGGTGACATTCTCCGCCGCCGCGCGCGCGACCATCGGTTCGAGCATCAGCCGTACGTCGATGACATCGCTGATGTTCGCGCCGTTGATCTGCAGGAAGAGCTTCATGATGTTGCCGAGGGAATCGAGTTCGGGCCGCTTGGCGATGGGGCCACCACCGATCCCGGCCTTGATCGTCACCAGGTCGCGACTCTCGAGCAGCCGCAACGCCTCGCGCACCGTCGTCCGGGCCACCCCGTACTCGGTGACCATCTCCTTCTCGGTGGGCAGCCGTTGACCCTCGACGATGCCGCCACCGAGAATCTCGTCGGCCACCATGTTGGCCACCTTCGCGGACATCTTCTGTCCACGAGGCTGACGGGTGTCGGGCTCGTCGGCGACGGTCATGGGTCTCCCGTGGGTGCGCAGGTCGGTCGGTGTCGATACCTTACCGACCTCGGCGTCCGGCGGTTCGCGAACAAGCCGGTTGCCCGAACTCCGCGACTCCTTCGTCATAAACTCTGTACATATTTAAGGAGCTTCGATACCGTGGAGCCGATCACGATCTGTTCGCGCCCGCCGCCCGTGCGCACCGCCGCCGCGAGCGAGCGATCAATCGGCGCGGCTCAGGAGAGGTAGGCACACGAGATGGCGACAACCACTGCATCAGAGCATCTCTCGGTCACGATGCGCGAGCCCGGCGTCGCGTGTGTCGAGCTGGCCCGCGGCAAGGTGAACGCCGTGGACGGCCAGATGTACGACGACATCGCCGCCACCTTCGACGCCCTGTCCGACGATCAGGAGGTCCGCGCGATCGTCCTGACCGGGCGCGGCCGGATCTTCTGCGCGGGCAACGACATCAACGAGTTCCGCACGATGTCCACGATCAGCGGTGACATCGCCATGCGACGTGCCCGGCGCGCGCTGTTCAGCATCCGCGACTGCCATCTGCCCGTCGTCGCGGCGGTCAACGGCCCCGCCCTGGGAAGCGGTTTCGGCTTCGTCGCCCTGTCGGATCTCGTCGTCGCCTCCGAGCGGGCCACGTTCGGACTTCCCGAGATGAATGTCGGCGTCCTCGGCGGTGGTCGCTTCACCGCACGGATGCTGCCCCAGCAGGCGATGCGCCGGATGTTCCTCACGGCCGAGCCCGCCGATGCGACGACGCTGGCACGCTGGGGTGCCCCGATCGAGGTCGTCGCGCACGAGGAACTGATGGAGATCGCCACCGCGCGCGCCCGTTCAATCGCGGCGAAGAGCCGGCACGCCATCGTGCTGGCCAAGCAGTCGCTGAACGGATGTGAGGACCTCGACATCCGGCGCGGCTACGAGCTCGAACAGTCGTTCACCGTCCGGCTCTCCGAACATCCGGATTCCAAGGCGGCCGTCGAAGCACAGGTCGCCGGCCTGGCCAAGGGCTGATCACGACGACCTGTGCTACCGAGCGTCAGTGCATGTGGCTTCCGCCGTTGATGTCGATCGTGGTGCCGGTGAGGTAAGCAGCATCCTCGGAGCTGAGGAAGGTGATGACCGAGGCGACCTCGCGAGTGGTGGCAACGCGGCCCAGCGGGATGCTCGCGGCGATCGCCGCCTCCTGCTCGGAGGTGCTGCCGACCCGGATCGCGGTGTCTGCTGCGCCCGGCGCGACCGCGTTGACGGTCACTCCGCAGTCGCCGAGCTCGCGCGCGAGGCTCTTGGTGAAGCCGAGGACCGCGGCCTTGGCCGACGAGTAGGGAACCTTGCCGAAGACGCCGCCGCCACGCTCGGCCGACACCGACGACATGTTGACGATCCGCCCCCATCCGTTCTCGATCATGTCCGGCAGGAATGCCTTCGTGACGAGGTAGGTGCCGGTGGCGTTGACGGCCATCACCTTGTTCCACAGGTCGACCGTGGTCTCGAGGAACGGGACGGGTGAGGTGATGCCCGCGATGTTGGCGAGCGCGCCGATCGGGGGCAGCGCTCCCGAAGCGACCTCGGCCGCGATGGCCTCATGGGCTCGTCCGACCGAGGACTCGTCGGCGACGTCGATGGCGGTGCCGAACGCGGGAACGTCGTAGGCGTTGCCGATCTCGGCGGCGACCTTGGCCGAGCTCTCGCCGTCGAGATCGAGAACGACGATGGCCCAGCCTTCCTCGGCATAGCGCGCGGCAGTCGCGCGACCCAGTCCGGATTCGGATGCGGCGCCGGTGATGACGGCGGTGCGCTTGATGGTCATGGTGAATCTCCTTGCTGTAGCGATGTTCAGGTGCCGGCGGGGTGCAGGTTCAGAAGCGATTCGATGGTGTCGGCCGCCGCGGCGGCTGCCGATGCGCGCGCGCCCTCGGGCACGTCGTGCGTCTCCAGTTCGAGGGTGAAGTGACCGTCGAAGGCATTGCGTTGCAACGCGAGCAAGCCCTGCGCGAAGTCGACCTCGCCCCGCCCGATGCTGAGATTGATGTTGCCTGGCATCAAGGGGTCGGGCAGATCGGAGACGAGTCCTCGGGTCGCGTCGCGGAGATGGACGTGGGCGGTGCGGTCACCGTACGCGTCGATCGTCTCGGTCAGCCCCGCTCCGGAGGCGACGACGTGGCTGAAGTCCACGACGTGACGGACCCGGCTCCCGTCCAGCCGGGCCGCAAGGGCCAGCGCGCGTTCGGCCGTGCAGCACAACCGATGTATGTGCAGGGACTCGGTCCACAACTCGACCCCGTAGTCCTCGGCGGTCTCGGCGGCCTCGGCGAGCCGGCCGGCCACCCGGTCGAGATCGGCGGTGAGCGTCTCGACCGGTTCTTGCGACAACGCTCCGTTCGGCAGGACCAGGGCAGTCGCTCCCACCGCGGCGGCGAGCGTCAACAGTTCATGGAGATGTGCGCGGGAGGCGTCCAGTTCGCTCGTCGAAGCCGGGCGATTCAGGTCGCCGATGTCGGCGTTGATCGAGCGCACGCCGAGTCCGCTGTCCCGAACTGTCCGGGCGACTCGAGATCGCACCTGCTCATCGAGCGCGAGCGGGACGTGCTCGCACACCGTCGGTAGAGAACCGAGATCGACTTCACGAAACCCCAGTTCGGCGATGGTGCCGAGGGCTCGGCTCAGCTCTTGTCGACGAAACGTGATCGTCGAACAACCAAGTCGTGGGTGGCGCATTTCCTGCCTCCTTGATCGTGATGCGGACCACACTAAGCGTCAACCTGCAAACAGTCAACCGCCAACCGTTGACTGTTGACAATGAAAGTGTGTCGGGTCACACTCGTGGTTGTTGCGGCCCAACGCTCACTGAGAAACTTGACCCATCTACTCGAAGGAGGGGTGCGCGATGACGACAGCGGCACTCCAGATGCGCGGCCCGATCGAGGGCACGCCGGACGCAAAACGCGTCGCCGTCGGCTCCTCGGTCGGCGCCGTGATCGAGACCTACGACTTCATCGGCTTCGGTACGGCTGCAGCGCTGTACTTCGGCACTGCGTTCTTCCCCGGACAGAGTTCGGTGGCCGGCACGCTCGCGGCATTTGCCACGCTCGGCGTCGGGTTCGCCGCCCGCCCCATCGGCGGCATCATCGGCGGGCACCTCGGTGACCGCGTCGGGCGTAAACCCGTCCTCGTCGCCTCGCTGATCGTGATGGGCCTGGCGACCTTCGTGATCGGCCTGCTCCCGACCTACGCCCAGGTCGGCGTGATCGCCCCGATCCTCCTGGTCATCGTGCGGATCGTGCAGGGCCTCGCCTTCGGCGCCGAATGGGGTGGCGCGATTCTGATGAGTTACGAACACGCGCCATGGCGCTCGAAGGGCAAGTACACCGGCATCGTGCAGGCCGGCTTCCCCGTCGGATTGCTGCTGGCCAATCTGGTGTTCCTCGGCAGCGTCCACCTCGGTGGCGACTGGGCCTGGCGGGTGCCGTTCCTGGCCAGCATCGTGCTGGTCGCGGTCGGGCTGATCATCCGGGCCAAGGTCCCCGAATCCCCGGTGTTCGAGGAGGTCAAGGACTCCGGCCGGGTCGAGAAGTCCCCGGTCATCGAGTCCATCAAGCGCGATTGGCGAGACATCCTGCGCGGCATCGGACTTCGCGTCGCCGAAACCGCCGGTTACGCGGTGTCGATCACCTACATGATCTCGTACCTGCACAGCGAGGAACTCGCCACCAAGAGCGAGACCCTGACGTCTCTGTGTATCGCCTCTGCGATCGGTGTGGGGGCCACCGTCGGGTGGGCGACACTGACCGACAAGGTCGGTCGGCGTCCCGTCTACATCGGCGTCTGCGCGTTCGCCGTACTCTTCGCGATCCCGATGTTCCTGCTGGTCAACACAGGCTTGATCTTGTTCATCGCGGCGACGATCGTCCTGTCCTATGCGGTCTGCCAGAACGCTCTTGCCGGTGCGCAGGGCGCGTGGTTCCCCGAACTGTTCGACGCCGCGCGCCGCGCCTCGGGAGCCTCCCTCGCCTACCAGATCTCGGCCATGGTCTCCGGCTTCACGCCCTTCATCACGACCCTGCTCTTCATCTGGCTCGGGTGGGTCGGACCCGCCCTGTTGTTCGCCTCCTACGCTGCGATCGGGCTCGTCGCCGCGCTGATGACCCGCGAGACGTGGGGCCCCGAACAGCGCCGCCTGGTCGCCGACGCGCACCGCAATGCAGCTGAACACGACCATGTCGACGAACGCCCTTCTGTCTCCCATCCCACCAAGGAACTGCTGTGACTGTCACCTCCCACACCGCCGTCGACATCGAGATCGACCCCACCGACCGCCTCGCCGAGGTCACCGACTTCGCCTACCGGATGCGCCACCATGTCATCGACATGGGTGAGGTCCAGGGGCAGGGATATGTCGGCCAGGCGCTCGGCGCCGCCGACATCCTCGCGACCGTCTATGCGAGCCAGCTCCGACACCGCCCGACCGACCCCCACTGGGCCGAACGCGACCGCTTCTTGCTGTCCACCGGGCATTACGCCATCGGCCTCTATGCCGCACTCGCCGCGGCGGGGATCATCGAGACCGACGAACTCCTCACCTACGCCGCCGACGACTCCCGTCTTCCCATGTCCGGGATGGCCTCGTACACACCGGGAATGGAGATCTCCGGGGGCTCGCTGGGCCACGGATTGACCGTGGCGGTCGGCATGGCCCTCGGCTTGCGCCACCAGAACTCGGAATCCCGCATCTTCAACTTCCTGTCCGACGGCGAACTCGACGAAGGGTCGACGTGGGAGGCCGCGATGGGCGCCCATCACCATCAGCTGGGCAACCTCATCGCGATGGTCGACATGAACGCGCTGCAGGCCGACGGCCCGACGGCCGGGATTCTGAACATCGAACCGGTCGAACAGAAATGGGAAGCTGCCGGCTGGTACGTACGCCGGGTCAACGGCAACGATCCGGTCGCACTCCTCGACGCGTTCGACGACGTGGCATCCCGGGCCACCCCGCGCGGGACACCGTCGATCGTCATCTGCGACACCAAGGTCGGTTATGGCGCGACAATCCTCGAGGATCGCGAGAAGGCGCACTTCATGCGGATCGAGGAGCACGAGTGGCAGATCTGCCGAGACCAACTGACCGAACGCTTCTCATCGAACATCACGAAGGCCTGACATGACCACCACCGCACCGAAACTCAAGACCTCGGCGATGATCGCCTCGTTCGTCGACCCCGGCCAGCGCACCGTCACGGCGCCGTTCGGCCATGCGCTCGTCCGCGCCGCGGAGGCCGACCCGCGGATCGTCGGCCTCAGTGCCGACCTCGCCAAGTACACCGACATGCACATCCTCGCCCAGGCGATGCCGGACCGCTTCTTCCAGATGGGCATGGCCGAGCAACTCCTGTTCGGCGCCGCGGCCGGTATGGCCGAGACAGGACTCATCCCGTTCGCGTCGACCTACTCGGTCTTCGCCGCACGCCGCGCCTACGACTTCCTGTGCTTGGACATCGCCGAGCCGAACCTGAACGTCAACATCGTCGGCGGATTACCCGGCCTCACAACGGGTTACGGTCCGAGTCATCAGGCCACCGAGGACATGGCGATCTTTCGCGGCATGCCGAACCTGACGATCGTCGACCCGTGTGACTCGGTCGACCTGGAACAGGCCGTCCCGCAACTGGCGGCGGCGCCCGGGCCGTCGTATCTCCGCCTGCTGCGCGGCAAGGTGGCCACCGTTCTCGACGAGTACGATTACACCTTCGAACTCGGCAAGGCCAAGGTGCTTCGTCCCGGCAACGACGTCGTGTTCATCTCCTCGGGGTTGATGACCATGCGTGCATTGCAAGCCGCCGAACAGCTCGAACGGCACAACGTGGACGTGAGCGTCGTCCACACGCCGACCATCAAACCGTTCGACTCCGAGACCGTGCTCGGGGAACTGGCGAAGGGTCGCCGCGCCTACACGCTGGAGAACCACACGCGCGTGGGTGGGTTGTTCGAGACCGTCGCCTCGGCGATCGTCGAGCGCGGACTGGGCGTCCAGGTCGGGGCCATCGCGTTGCCCGACGAGTTCCTCGACGCCGGCGCGCTGCCGACCCTGCACCACCGGTACGGCCTGTCCACCGCCAGCATCGAGGCACGCGTTCTCGCCGAACTCTGACCGACGACCGCCATCGCCCTTCTGGGCACGCCATGCACGTACACTCATGTCAACAAACAGCAGTCAACACCCTTGTTGTCGACAGGAGGACGGTGATGGCAGACCAGAAGGGCGCCCTGCTGGGTCTGCAGCGGACCAATCTGCGGGAGCAGGCCGTCGCAGCTCTGCGTACCGCCATCACCAGGGGGGAGCTCCGGCCCCGCAGCTCCCTCGTCGAGACCGAGTTGTCCGAGCGCCTGGGTATCAGTCGCGGGACGCTGCGCGAGGCGATGCGTCAGCTACAACAGGAGGGCCTGGTGGTGTCGGGCCCGCGCGGCCGGCTCTCCGTGCGCAGCCTCGATCAGAAAGAGATCCGCGACATCTTCGCGGTCCGCGCCGCGCTCGAGGAACTCGCAGCCGTCCAGCTCGCCGCCCGGTCCGATCGGGGTCTCGTCGCAGAAGAACTGCGAGAAACCCTGTCGCGCATGGCCAGTGCGGGAGCCGACAATCTCGACGAGCGAATCGAGGCCGACCTCGACTTCCACCGCACGATGTGCCGCCTCACCGGCAACGAGACGCTCGTGCACTCGTGGACCTCGCTCGAGGGTTCGATCCGGATGTCGATCATGTACGCCGGGACTGATCGAGCGCTCGGCAACATGGACACCGATCGCCACATGGCGGTGGTCGACGCGATCGACAGCGGAGACACGGTGGCGGCCCGACAGACGGTTGCCGATCACATGAACTGGGCGGCGGACAACCTGGTGCGGTGACCGGGCCACCGGTGCGGACCGTCAGCCCTACCTCGAGATCCTGAGGCGCATCGCGCCCCTCAGCCGATCACGCCGGCTGCAGCAGCGTCGAGGCGATCGTCGCCAGGCCTTTCACCGCGGCGGTGGCGTCGCGGTGCCACTGCGCTTGCACGACTGCGCCGTCGACCGCCACTCCGAGGGCTTGTGCTGTCCGGTTGCGGTTCGCACCTGGCGGAAGAGTCGCTTTGATGGCCGCGACCATATCTGCCTTGTGGCGAGCGGTGACGGCATACACCTCGGGTAGATCGGCCCCGATCTCGTTGACGCTGTTGATGAAAGCGCAACCGCGGAAAGAGTCCGCGGTGAGCCACTCCTCGATCGCCGACACCACCGCGGGGCGGCGACGATTGCCGGCAGCATGGCGGTCGAGCGCGCCGACGAACCACTCCATCCAGCGCCGATGTCGCAGATCCAGAAAAGCCAGGATCAGTGCGTCCTTACTCGGAAAGTGTCGATAGAAGGTCACCTTGGTGACCCCCGCCTCGGCGATCACCTTGTCGATGCCGGTCGCCCGGATGCCGTCGCGATAGAACAGCCGGTACGCGGTGGCCAGTATCCGTTCCCGAGCCGGGAGGGTCGGCACATCGATGTCCGGATCCAGTGTCTCGGCGATACTCACGCCACCATCGTAGACAGATCTGTCCACAGTCTCCAGCGCCCGGGTGGACAAGTCTGTCTACATGGCCTACGGTCTTGTCCTGTAGACAGGTTCGTCTACAGGAGCAGGACACCCCCCACACGGACTTCGACAGGAAACGACCATGAGCTCATCCGTCTCGACCTCCACGACAACCACCACGAAGCCGCCGGTCCCACCGTTCACCGACGAGTCGGCCGCCACGAAGGCCCGGCTCGCCGAGGACGCCTGGAACAGCCGGGATCCACAGATCGTGGCGCAGGGATACTCCGTCGACAGCGTCTGGCGAAATCGCTCGGTCTTCGTGACCGGCCGGGATCAGATCATCGAGTTCCTGAGCGACAAGTGGGACCGCGAGCACGAGTACCGACTCATCAAAGAGCTGTGGGCGCACAGCGACGAGCGCATCGCCGTCCGCTTCGCCTACGAGTACCACGACGATTCGGGCCAGTGGTTTCGCGCCTACGGCAACGAGAACTGGCTGTACAACGAACATGGCCTGATGACCCACCGGCACGCGAGCATCAATGACGTGCGCATCGACGCCGGTGAGCGAAAGTTCTTCTGGGACCGCAATGCACCGCGCCCCGCCGATCACCCGAGCTTGTCCGACCTCGGCCTCTGACCACGGGGCAGCGCGGGCGGGTATCAGGAGGCGGCCAGCGTCAGGAGCAGGTCACCACCCTCGACCTCGGCCGAGCCCGACACCGTGACCCGTTGCACCACACCGGAACACGGTGCGGTGATCGTCGCCTCCATCTTCATGGCCTCGATGGTCCCGACCGGCTCGCCGCGTCGTAGCTCGTCGCCTTCCTTCACGGCGAGCGTCACCACGCCCGCGAAGGGCGCGGCGAGGTGTCCCGGATCGCTGCGGTCGGCCTTCTCCGCCGCCCGTGTCGTCGACTCCACGGACCGATCCCGAACCCGCACCGGCCGAAGCTGTCCGTTGAGGATGCACAGCACGTTGCGCATCCCCGACTCGTCCGCATCGGAGATCGCCTCGAGCCCGATGAGCAGCTCGACGCCCTTCTCCAGTTCGACGCGGTGCTCCTCGTCCTGGCGGAGTCCGTAGAAGAACTGGTTCGTCGACAGGCGCGAGGTGTCACCGAAAGTCCGCCGATGCTCGAGGTATTCGCGATCCGGCGCCGGGAAGAGCAACCGGTTCAGGGCGCCGCGGCGTTGCGCCGACGTCCCGGCGAGAGCCCCGAGGTCGTCGTCGGTGAGTTCCTGCGCCGGACGCGGGTCCGCCCGGCCCTCCAACGCGCGCGTGCGCAGCGGCTCCGGCCAACCGCCCGCCGGTTCGCCCAGGTCTCCGCGCAGGAACTCGAGGACCGAGTCCGGGATGTCGTAGGCCGTGGGGTCGGCAGCGAACTCCGCGGCGCTCGCACCGGCGCCGACGAGCGCGAGCGCCAGGTCGCCCACGACCTTCGACGAGGGCGTCACCTTGATGAGCCGGCCCAGGGCGGCGTCGGCACCGGCATAGGCGGCCTCGACGTCCTCGAACCGGTCCGCCAGCCCCAGGGCCAGTGCCTGTTGCCGTAGGTTGGAGAGCTGGCCGCCGGGGATCTCGTGTGCATAGACCCGGCCCGTCGGCGCAGGCAGGCCGGTGTCGAACGGCGCGTACGCGGCCCGGACCGCGGCCCAGTACGGTTCCAGCGCGCACGTCGCACCGAGGTCGATCCCCGTGTCGCGGTCGGTGTGCCGGGTCGCGGCGACGATCGCCGACAGCGGAGGCTGACTGGTCGTCCCGGCGAGAGGGGCGCTGGCCCCGTCCACGGCGTCCACGCCGGCCTCCCACGCCGCGAGGTACGTCGCGAGCTGGCCGCCTGCGGTGTCGTGCGTGTGCAGATGTACCGGTAGGTCGAATCGAGACCGCAACGCGCGCACCAACGTTGCTGCGGCGGCGGGGCGTAGCAGGCCGGCCATGTCCTTGATGGCCAGCACATGGGCACCCGCCTCGACGATCCGCTCGGCCAGGGCGAGGTAGTAGTCCAGCGTGTACAGGGTCTCGCCCGGATCACCGAGATCGCCCGTGTAGGACATCGCGACCTCCGCGACGCCGGTCCCCGTCTCGCGCACCGCGTCGATCGCCGGGCGCATCGCGTCGACGTTGTTCAGGGCGTCGAAGATCCGGAAGACGTCGACGCCGGTGGCTGCCGCCTCTCGGACGAACGCATCGCTGACCTGCTGGGGATAGGGCGTGTAGCCCACCGTGTTCTTGCCGCGCAGCAGCATCTGCAGACAGATGTTGGGCAGCTCCTCCCGGAGGGCGGCCAGACGCTCCCAGGGGTCCTCCTTCAGGAACCGCAGTGCGACGTCGAAGGTGGCGCCGCCCCACACCTCGACCGACCACAGCTGCGGGGTCATCCGCGCGACGTACGGTGCGACCGTCAGCAGGTCCCGGGTACGGACACGGGTGGCCAGCAGCGACTGGTGGGCGTCCCGAAAGGTGGTGTCGGTCAACGCCAGTGCGCTCGACGCGCGCAGTTCCGCGGCGAAGGCCTCGGGCCCCAGTCTGCGCAGGCGGTCGCGGGATCCTTCCGGCGGGGTGACCGACAGGTCGACGACCGGCAGCTTGTCGGAGGGATACACCGTCGAGGGACGCTCGCCGTTGGGCCGGTTCACCGTGATGTCGGCGAGGTAGCGGAGGATTCGGGTGCCGCGGTCGGCCGACGCATGCTGGTCGAGGAGGTCCGGCCGGGACTCGATGAACGACGTGGTCACCCGCCATTCGCCGAAGTCCTCGTCGGCCAGGACCGCCTGCAGGAACGGGATGTTGGTGGCGACTCCGCGCACCCGGAACTCGGCGATCGCCCGTTGGGCGCGCGCCCTGGCGGTGGCGAGATCCCGTCCGCGGCAGGTCAGTTTCACCAGCATCGAGTCGAAGTGTGAACCGATCTCGGAGCCGAGTCCGACGCTGCCGTCGAGTCGCACCCCCGAGCCGCCCGGGGTGCGGTAGGCGGTGATCCGGCCGGTGTCGGGCCGGAATCCGTCGGTGACATCCTCGGTGGTGATCCGGCACTGCACGGCGGCTCCGCGGATCTCGATCGACTCCTGGGCGAGCCCGAGGTCCGCGAGAGTCGCGCCCGATGCGATCTGCATCTGGGCCGCAACGAGGTCGACGTCGGTGATCTCCTCGGTGATCGTGTGCTCCACCTGGATTCGCGGGTTCATCTCGATGAAGACGTGGCGGCCGTCGGCACCGAGCAGGAATTCCACCGTGCCGGCACAGGTGTAGCCGATGTGACGGGCGAACGCGACCGCGTCGGAGCAGATCCGGTCCCGGACTTCCGGGTCGAGCCGGGGCGCCGGCGCCACCTCGACGACCTTCTGATGGCGCCGCTGCAGCGAGCAGTCCCGCTCGTACAGGTGGATGACCTCGCCCGCGGCGTCGGCCAGGATCTGCACCTCGATGTGCCGGGCGTCGACCACCGCGCGCTCCAGGAACACCGTTCCGTCACCGAAGGCCGTCGTCGCCTCCCGCGATGCGGCCTCGATCGCCGTGCGGAGACCCTCGGGTCGGTCGACCCGGCGCATGCCCCGACCACCCCCGCCGGCCACCGCCTTGACGAACAGGGGGAACCCGATCTCCTCGCCCGCCGCCACCAACTGGTCCACATCACTCGACGGCGCCGAGGAGACCAGCACCGGCAGGCCCGCCGCCGCGGCGGCGGCCACGGCCCGCGACTTGTCGCCCGCCAGCTCCAGCACGTCGGCGGACGGCCCGACGAACGTGATCCCCTGAGCCGCACACGCGCGCGCCAGAGCGGGATTCTCGGACAGGAAGCCGTACCCCGGGTAGACGGCGTCGGCGCCGGCTGCGACCGCGGTGCGGACCACCTCGTCGACCGAGAGGTAGGCGCGTACGGGATGTCCGCGCTCACCGATCTCGTAGGATTCGAACGCCTTCGCCCGGTGCACCGAGTTGCGATCCTCATGGGGGTAGACAGCGACGGTCGTCGCACCGAGTTCGACCGCCGCGCGGAACGCCCGCACCGCGATCTCGCCCCGATTCGCCACCAGCACCTTCTCGAACATGGGTTTTCCTTTCTGTCACCGGATGCGCCGGGGAGAACCACGTGGAAGGACGGGCGGCGCCGGGAAGTCTGTGACCCAGATCTCCGGGGTCTGCACGCACCATACTAGATACACCGTCAAGTTACTGATTGAGCGTGTACGCGCGACTCATGCGTCCAAACAGCTGCGAAATATCTCTGTACATGTTTCCATCAGCGTCAGCTTTCTATAGTGTGACTTGACATACACATCTCGTCACCTCGATCGAGGAGGAACCATGAGTGATCAGCCTGCGGGACCGGTCGACATCGACCGCTGGATCACCGACTGGGAGTTCAGCAGCCGCTACCCCGTCTACACCCGGGCCAATGCGGGCGAGGTCCTTCCGGACCCGTCGAGTCCCCTGAACGTGACGATGGTCTGGAACAAGGGCCTCAACATCGGGTGGCGCGAGGGTTACACCAAGCACCTCGGCACGCACCTGCCGGAGGAGATCGACGAGGTCATGCCGGAGATCATCGGCAACTTCGGCGGCTATCACTACACGAACTTCTCGATGACCGAGCTGAACGGTGCCCGCCTCCCGGGGCTGACCGTGCCCGTGTGGAACAGCCTGTGGGTCGGCGATCACCCCGACATCCCCGAGTACCAGCCCAAGCCCGGCGACGAGAACGCCGAACTGACCGCGGGCCTCGCGGAGAAGACCGCCTGGGCGCTCACCACCGACACCTTCCCGGAGGCGGAGGAGGCGAAGCGCCGGGCCGACGCCGCCCGTGAGCAGCGCCCCGACTTCGCTTCCCTGTCCGACGCCGAACTCGTCGAACACGCGAGGTCGCTGCTGCCCGACCTCATCTACTGCTACGCCTACCACCCCGTCACCACGACACTGTCGACGATGGGCCCGGCCGTCGCTGGCGAACTGCTCGCGAGCATCGGTGAGGCCGACAAGCTGGGTGACCTGCTCAGCGGCCTGGGCGGTGTCGACTCGGCTGCACCGTCGTACGCGATGTGGAAGCTCGGACGCCTCGTTGCGGGCTCGGCCGAACTGACCGAGATCTTCGACGCCGGGCTGTCGTCGGTGCTGGAGACCATCGCGTCCAGCGAGTCCGCCGACGCCAAGGAGTTCCGGGACCAGTTCGACGACTTCCTCCACCGGTACGGGTCCCGCGCACCCAACGAATGGGACATCCGTTCCGACAGCTGGGAGACGAAACCCGTTCTCGCCCTGATGGCGATCAACGGAATGCGCAACAGCCCGGCCGAGGCCGACCCCGAACTCATCCTCCGCCGCAATCAGGAGAAGCGCATCGCTCTCACCGCCGAGCTCGCCGAGAAGATGCCCGATGCGGAGACGAAGACGGCATTCCTGAACGCGGCGAAGTCCATCACCAAGTTCATGCCCTGGCGCGAGCGGACCAAGACCGCCTGCGTCAAGATCATGGGCGAGATGCGCGGCGCGCTCTACGAACTCGGCTCCCGGATGGTCGAGCGCGGCGTGATGGACGACCACCACGACATCACGATGATCGTCGACGACGAACTGGAGCAGTTCGTCGCCGACCCGGAGTCCTTCGCCGACACCATCAGAGAGCGTCGCGATCAGTACCTCGCGCTGTTCGATCTGCAACCGCCGTTCTTCCTGTTCGAACCGCTCCCGCTGTCGCAGTGGCCCCGCCGCACCGGGCAGCGGGTGGAGCCTGCGGTTCCCGGCGACGTCCTCACCGGCGTCGGCGGCGCTCCCGGGGTGGCTCGAGGACGCGCCCGCATCCTGCACGACCCCTATGAGGCCGAACAGCTGGAGGAGGGCGACATCCTGGTCGCGCCGCAGACAGACCCGGCGTGGACACCGCTGTTCGTGTTCGCGGGCGGGGTCGTCGTCAACGTCGGCGCCACCATCACACACTCCTCCATCGTGTGCCGCGAACTCGGAATCCCCTGTGCCGTATCGGTGCAGGACGCCACCGCCCGCATCACGGACGGCGCGATGATCGAAGTCGACGGCACCACCGGCCAGGTCACCATCCTCTGATGGCGACCGTCGGCCTCGCACTGCCCCAGCTCGGTGAACACGTCGATGTCGCGGCGGTGCGCGACTTCGCGGTGGCCGCCGAGGAACTCGGCTTCACCGGCCTGTGGGCGCAGGAACACCTCTTCTACTCCGAGCAGAACAGCTCCGTGTACGGCGGACGCCACACCACCTGGGTGCACCCGGCCTACCGGTCGGTGCTCGGGGCCACCGAACTGATGGCCTTCGCCGCCGCCTGCACGGATCGAACCCTGATCGGCAGCAGCATCCTGGTCGCCGGGTATCACCGGCCCGTCGAACTCGCCCAGCGGTTGGCCACCCTCGACCTGCTCTCCGGCGGACGCCTCGTCGCGGGGCTCGGCGTCGGCTGGTCCGACGAGGAACATCGCCTCATGGACGTCGATCCCCGGACCCGGGGGCGTCGGATGGACGAGCTGGTGCGCGCCGTCCAGGCGTGTTGGGGTCCCGACCCGGTGGAGTTCGCCGGTGACTTCTTCGAGATCCCGAGGTCGACGGTGCGCCCGAAACCGGTCCAGACTCCCCACCCGCCGCTGCTGTCCGGGTTACGCTCGGAACGTGGTCTCGCCCGCACCGCAGCGCTTTTCGACATCTGGAACCCCAGCAGCGGAACGGCCGATGCACTGCGCGAGCAGCTCGACGCCATGGCCGCACAGCGCCCGGCCGACCGGGCGCCGGTGCGGTTGTACCTGCGTTCCTACCTCCAGCGCCCCACCGACCCGGTGGGTTCGGGAGGCCAGGGACTCGATGGTGTCGCCGCCGACCTCGAGACCGCGGTCGCGGTGGGTGCCGACCACTTCATCATCGAATGCAATTTCTCCGACGACATCCGGTCGTCGGACGACTGGGCCGCGATGCCCGAACGACTCGCGCCGCTGATCCGGCTCGCGAACGACGCGACCGGCCCGGCCGCCCGGGAGCAGAAGGAGAACGCATCATGAAAGCCGCCGTCTTCGAAGGCGATTCGCCGACACTGACCGTCGAGGAGATCCCGCGTCCGACGCCGCGCCGCGGTGAGATCCTGCTCAAGGTCACCGCATGCGGGGTCTGCCATACCGACCTGCACGTGCTGAAGTCCGAGGTGAGGTTCCCGGCCCCGGCGGTTCTCGGGCACGAGGTGTCCGGTGTCGTCGAAGCACTCGGCGACGGCGTCGACACGCTGGCCGTCGGCGATCGCGTCGTCTGCAGCTTCATCATGCCGTGCGGCGAGTGTCGGCACTGTGCGCGCGGAATGGACGACCTCTGCGAGAAGTTCTTCGCGCACAACCGTCTCAACGGAACGCTCTACGACGGTGAGACCCGCCTCCAGCGCGACGACGGCAGCCCGCTGGCGATGTACTCGATGGGTGGCCTGGCCGAGTACTGCGTGGTCCCCGCCTCGGACGCCTTCGTCGTCCCCGACGGCGTCGGACTCGGTGAGGTGTCGATCCTCGGGTGCAGTTCGTTCACCGCACTCGGTGCGGTCAACAACGCCGAACTCCATCTGGCCGACCGGATCGCCGTCGTGGCGGCCGGCGGTGTGGGTTCCTCGATCGTGCAGTTCGCCGCCGCCGCGGGCGTCGCGCAGATCATCGCGATCGACGTCAACGACGACAAGCTGAAGGCCGTGGCGGCGCTCGGTGCCACGCACACGGTCAACTCACGCGACACCGACGTCGTCGAGGAGGTCCGCGCGCTGACCGACGGCCACGGTGTGGACGTCGCGTTCGAGGCACTCGGACACCCGAGCACCTTCGCGACCGCACTCGACATCCTCGACGACGGCGGTCGCGCCGTCGTCGTCGGCATCGCACCCGCCGGTTCGCCGGGCGAGATCGACCTGGCCCGGCTCGTCCGGCGCAGCCTGCAGATCCGCGGTTCATACGGCGCCAAGGCTCGCCGGGACATGCCCGCCCTGCTGCGCATGGTGGCCGGCGGGATCGTCGAACCCGAGCGGGTGATCACCCGTCGTTACCGCCTCGACCAGGTGGACGAGGCCTACCAGGCGTTGGCCCGCGGCGAGATCGTCGGCCGCGCGATCATCGAGATGGGCTCCGAGTGAGCGACTCCGTCGCGGTCGTCACCGGCGCCGGGTCGGGTATCGGACGGGCCGTGACCGAACTGCTCGTCGAACGCGGCGGTTCCGTCGTGGCGGTGGACACCTCCGCGGAGGCCCTCGCCAGGTTCGACGACCATCCGCAGATCGTCCCTGTCGTCGGGGACGTCACGTCTGCCGACGACAACCGGCATGCCGTCGAGACCGCCGAGCAGAGGTTCGGCCGTCTCGACGCGCTCATCCTCAACGCCGGGGTGCCGGCCTCCGGGTCGATCGAAACCCTCGACCTCGACGTCTTCGACCGATCCCTCGACGTGAACCTGCGGTCGGTGGTTCTCGGTGTGCGCGAGTCGATTCCGGCCTTTCGTCGGAGCGGGGGAGGTTCGGTCGTGGTGACGGCGTCGGCGACAGCCCTCGGCGGTGAACCGAACCGGTGGCCCTATGCGGCGGCCAAGGCCGGCGTGGTGAACCTCGCGAGGTCCCTGGCCATCGACCTCGCCGGCGACCGCATCCGCGTCAACACCGTGTGCCCCGGCCCCATCGAGACCGGCATGACGCGGCGGATCGCGGTGAACACCCCCGAGCGCTATGAGTCACTACGACGCATGGTGCCGCTGCAACGATGGGGAACCGCCGATGAGGTCGCCGAGGTCATCGCCTTCCTCGCCTCTCCACTGGCCTCGTTCGTCACCGGTACGACGATCCCGGTGGACGGCGGGGCCACCTGCGGAAGCGGTCAGACGGTCCCGCCCCGCGTGGACGTGCCCGTCTGACCGCTCCGACTCAACGACGAGGATCGACGAGTACCTTCGTGTGCGAGCTGCGGCCCGAATCGAGTTCGGCGAACATCGATTCGAGGTCGCCGAGGCCGATGGTGCCGGTGTGCAGCGACGCCAGATCGATCCGCCCCTCCGCCACCAGGGTCATGGCACCGATGAAGTCCGAGTGCGTGTAGGCGAGCGATCCGATCACGGTGAGTTCGCGGCTCTGCCAATCCCCGTAACTCACCGAGGAGTCGGTCCCCGGATAGCCGAGCAACGCCAGCGTCCCGCCGCGTCGGACGAGTTCCGCACTCGGCTGCAGCAGCGACGCCACGCCCGAGCATTCGAAGACGATGTCGGCACCGAGACCGTCGGTCAGCTCGGTCAGTCGGTCGCCGAGGCTCTCCGGGGCCAGGACGTCGGTGAACCCGAGCGCGGTCGCAGCCTCTCGCCGTGCGGGAGACGGTTCGGACACGAGGATCCGGCCCGCGCCGGCAGCTCGTGCGTGCTGGGCGGTGAGCAGACCGATGGGTCCCGCGCCCTGGATCACCACGGTCGCACCCAGCGGCACCCGGGCCCGCCGCACTGCGTGATAGGTGACCGTGGCCGGCTCCATCAGAGCGGCCTCGACATCCGACAGGGCGTCGGGTACCGGTATCGCACGTCGCGCGGAGACCCGCAGGCGATCCGCGAACCCACCGTGTGCCGCCGCGCCCGGCGAGATGCCGTTGGCCTCTGCGAACGCGAGATCGCAGTTGTCGGCATGCCCGGCACGGCACTGGGCACAGATGCCGCATGCGGGGCCGACCCCGGCGATCACCCGTTGCCCGGGCCGCAGGTGCGTGACACCGGAACCCACCGCCGACACCGTGCCCATCCACTCGTGTCCGAACACCGCAGGCGGCAGGCCCGCCGACTGGTAGCCGTGGGTGTCGGTGGCGCAGATGCCGCAGAATCCGATGTCGACGATGACCTCGCCTGCGCCGGGCTCCGCATCGGTCTCCGGGGTCGTCTCGAGCACTCCGGGCTCGGGCACGTGGACGTAGCGGGCAGACCCTGCCGTGACCGTCATTCGATGTCTCACTTTCCTGTCATGCGTTCGACGACCGGGGCGAACTCCTCGAACGCGCGATCACCGATCGTGAAATAGGAGAAACCGAATTCCTCCCGGCGTTGTTCCAACTGCTCGCAGATGTCGTCGACCGATCCGACGAGGGCGTGCGGGAACGACCGCAGTTCGGTGGAGGTGAAGCCGGTGCGCTCGATCAACGATTCCTCGGTGACGTCCGTGGCGCCCTCGATGGCCACGAAGTAGGCGCCGGTCTCCAGCTCGATCTGTGGCATCCGGTCGCCCGCCCCGGCCCGGACCCATTCGAGCTTCTTGTGGGTCTCGTCGACCGTGGACGTCGCCACACTGTCCGAACCGAGCTTTCCGGAACGGTTGTTGAAGTTGATGCTGACGATATCGGCGGTCGCCCCCGCCAGGGTCAGGACCCGCCGAGCACCACCACCGATCATGATGGGCGGCACCGTCTCCGGCACCGGCAGCGGCTCGAATCCGGTGGCCCGCACACCGCCCCGGTCGACGTCGATGGTCTCGCCGGCGAACTGCTGCCGACACAGTTCGACGGTCGCGGCGAGCCGGTCGATCCGCTCACCGGCAGACGGGAACGGCACACCCATCGCCTCGTACTCGGCGCCCAACCATCCCGCACCGAGACCCACCTCGATCCGCCCCGGCGCGAACATCGCCAGGGTCGCAGCCTCTTTCGCGAGAACCACCGGTTCGTGGTAGCTGGTGCAGAACATCCGGCACCCGATCACCAGGTCGTCGGTCACCTCCGCCGCGATGGCCATGCTCGCGATCGGAGCGAGGGTGACCGGACGATGCGCAGTCGGATCGAGCGCGGGACCCGGACCGATGTAGTGGTCCGAGACGTGGAGGGCCGAGTATCCGAGCGCCTCGGCCCTCTTGGCGGTCTCACGCCATTGGGCACCGGTGCCCGATCTATACACCTGCGCGGCGAAGCGGAAGGGTTTCTTCACATGCGTTGTCATGAGGGTACTTTCGTATCGTCGGGGTCGGCGACTGCGGATGGTGCTGTTGTCGTCAGAGGTGTGCCCGTCGGCACCCGGGAGAGCAGGCGGCGCGTCGCCGAACCGAGCTCCATCGCCCACCGGCGGGGATCCGCGTCGCCGCGTGCGGACGGGACCTCCACGCTGACCGGCGTGTCGCGTCCGAGGATGCTTGCGAGTCGCAGCAGCGGCAACGCGCCCGCACCGGGTGCCAGTCGGTTCCCACGCGCTTCGGCGATGGCGGCGTTGTCGTTACGCGCCGGCCCGGTGACGCGGGCATCGCACAACTGCCAGTAGGGAATCCGCTCGTTGCGGACGCCGGCTTCGAGTTCGGTCACATCGCCACCCGCACGCGACCAGTGCAGCGCATCGAGGAGGAGCCCGGCCGACGACCTCGCCGAGGTGTGCTCGATCATCTTCCGGCCGGCACGGAGATCGCGTACCGCGGTGAAGACCATGGGTTCGAGACAACAGCGCAGACCGTGATCGGCAGCCGCATCGGACAGCGCGGCGAGATTGTCCGCGGCCCGGTTGCGATCGTCGTCGAGCACGGTGGCGATCACGAAGCGCGCTCTCAGGGCCGCGCCCGCGAACAAGACCGGCCCCCAGTCACTTCGGGACGATCCCGGATGCAGTTTGACCACCTCGACATCGAGCACCTCGAGACCGTGATCGTCGAGTGCGAGCAGAGTGTCGGCGAGGAGGCGCGACCCCTCGGCGAGCTGGTGTCCGCGGCCGCCCGACCGGTCGGACACCCGCACACCGACCGCGTCGAATCCGCCGGCCGCGGCGTACTCGACGAACCTCGGCGGCGGGACCGCGAGCGCCGACAACGACGCGAGCGAGACGACCGGGTTCACGCTCATCGCGGCACCTCCTAGTTACTTTATTTTGACTAGTGTTACATGGATCATACTAGCGTTCGCCGTTCTGCTGTCCACCTCGACGAGGAGTCCTCATGTCCCCCACCCTCGGCGCGATCGCACAGATCGCCTACGTGGTCGACGACGTCGCCACCGCTGCACAGCGCTTCTCGGCACGGACCGGCGCCGGCCCGTTCTTCCTGCGTCGCAACATCATCGAGGTCGCCTACGGGCCCGCAGGCGAGGGAGGCGAGTTCGATCATTCGTCGGCCTACGGCCAGTGGGGCGCCGTTCAGGTCGAGCTCGTCGAAGTCCACTCGGCGGCACCGGCAGAGTTCGCGGCAACCACCTCCGGACGAGGGCGGGTCCATCACGTGGCAACACTGGTGCCCTCATTCGACGATGAGCAGGCGCGGCTCACCGACCTCGGGCACCCCGCACTGCTGACCGCGACGACGCCCAGCGGAAACTCGTTCGCATTCCACGACACTCGCGCCGAGTTCGGCCATCTCGTGGAGATCTACGAGCCGGCGGCGTCGATCGTCGCGCTGTACGCGAAGGTCGCCGCGGCCGCGAACGGGTGGGACGGGCGTCGAGCCGTGCGGGACTTCTGAGAGACCGCGCTCAGAAAACCGCGGCCTCGACCTCGAGCAGTTCGGCCGCGCGTTCGCGGGCCATGGTCAACACCTGCGGGTTGCCCGAGTTCCACAGCACGGTCAGGCGTTTGACACAGATCCGCCACTCGCCGTCCACCCGGACCACATCGTCGGTGTAGTAACCGCCGATCGTGAACACGGCGTCACCCGCGGTGTTCGGCAGCACGTGTTCGGCACGGACATAGGTCACCACCCGGCCGGTGCCGGCGGCCGGATCGACATCGATGTCGAAGTTGGACATGAAGTGCTGGGACGCCGCGAGACCGGGGAACAGCATGCGGCCCCGCTGAACCCAGTCGTCGGCGCGGAAGTGGCCGGCGTTGCCCGCGCGGTAACTGGAATAGTCGATGTCGATCTCGTCGGTGAACACCGAGCGGTACAGCGCCCAGTCGCGCAGGTCGATGCCCCGCGCGAAACGCGCCAGCAGAGACGTCAGCGCCTCGTGATCAGAGGTCATGGGTGAGTCCTTTTCCTGTGGTGTGCGCACTAGGCGGGCATCTGCAGCGAGATCTTCTCGAAGTACTCTTCGAGGCCGTCGAGCCCGAGCTCACGGCCGATGCCCGACTTCTTCATGCCCCCGAACGGAGCCATCGGGTTGAATCGACCTCCGTTGATCGCCACCTGCCCGGTCCGCAGCCGGCGCGCGATCGACACGGCCGCGTCGTCGTCGGCCGCGAACACCGCACCCGACAGCCCGTAGTCGGAGTCGTTCGCGATCGCCACCGCCTCGTTCACGTCCGAGTACTCGAGCACGGTCAACACCGGGCCGAAGACCTCCTCGCGGGCGATGTCCGCGGAATTGTCGACGCCGCTCACCACGGTCGGCCGCACGAAGTAGCCGCCGGACAGGGTGTCGTCGAGACCCGGGACCTCGCCCGGTCCGCCGACCAGAACCCGCGCGCCGTTCGGCAGCGAGTCGAGGAATCCGAGGACGACCCGTTGCTGGGCCGCCGACGCCATCGGGCCGACGTCGTTCGAGGGGTCGAGGGGGTCGCCGACGGTCATCGCGCCGACGAGCTCGGCCAGGCGCTCCTCGACCGCGGCGATGTCGTCGCGGGCGACGATCAGCCGGGTCGTGGCGGCACATGTCTGCCCGTTGTTGACGAAGCAGCCGCGGACCGCGGCCGCCAAAGCCGTGTCGAGATCGGCGCCCGGCGCCACGATGAACGCCGACTTGCCGCCCAACTCGAGCGTGACTTTCTTGATTCCGGTTGCAGCCAGCTCGGCAACCTTCGCGCCCGCGCCCGTCGATCCGGTCAGGCTCACGAGGTCAACTCCCGGATTGGTGGCCAGCCGCTGTCCCACCGTCCGCCCCGGACCGGACACCACGTTCAGCACACCGGCCGGCAGACCGATGGCGTCGGCGATGTCGGCGACGACGAAGGCCGCGAGCGGCGCCACGCTGCTCGGTTTGACGACCGCCGTGCAACCGGCCGCGAGCGCAGGCGCGACCTTGGCCGCGAGTTGATAGAGCGGATAGTTCCACGGGGTGATCGCACCGACGACCCCGGCCGGCACGCGGAGAATCCGGGAGTTGCCCCGGCGCTCTTCGAGGGGCAGCGCCTCGAGGGCGTCGGCCATGGTCCGGAAGACAGTGACCCCGAGGCCCACCTGCACGCTCCGCGAGCGACCGATGGGTGTGCCCACCTCCCGCGTCATCATCGTCGCGAGATGGTCTTCGCGTGCCGCGAGCTCGTCGGCGAACGTGCGGAGGATCGCGGCTCGTTCGGGGACCGGAACCGTCGACCACGAATCGAACGCGACGTTCGCCGCCTCCACCGCGTCGTCACAGTCGGCGGTGTCGCCGTCGGGCACATGCGCCAGCGTCGCGCCGGTCGCGGCCTCGCGCACCTCGATCCGCGCCTCCGAGACCGACGGCACCCACTTGCCGCCGATGTACAGCTCGTCCCGGTCCTCGACCGTCGTGGCCTCGTTCGTGCTGGTCATCCCGCCGGACCCCTTCCTGCCACCCGTACTCTCGACAGTGGTGGCGATCACATCGACGACAGTAGCGCCCTAAGCGTATGCGGTGTCAAGTAAGTAGCCTCCTACCCTAACTCTGTTCACAGTTTGGCCAACTTTCTTGACATGAACTACTATTTGGGTAACTTATGAGCAGCGTCACAACACCGGCGGTCGCGCCGTCCTGTCACAACGCACCGGTATCAGCCCCGTCCCGGCCCGGGACCCGATCTTCGTCTGCAGGAGCATCATGAACGACCTGGCGATCAACCTCTCGGCACCGACGACCGCAACGGACGAGCTGGTGGGGCTCGTGATCAAGGGCATGTACCGGGGTCCGGTGAATCCTGTGATGCAGGAGGTCATCGACGCGGGTCATGCCGTCGCGAAGGGGCCCATGGTGATGCCGACTCCCGCCGGCATCGCCGAGGCCGGTCGGCTCGTCCGACTCCCCGAGGGTGGCGATCAGGAGCAGGCGATGATGGACTTCTTGCGCGCGTTCCTCCCGGTCAACCGCAGGCTCCGCGAGCTGTGCACCGCGTGGCAGTGCCGGCCCGACGGGTCCGCGAACGACCACTCCGACGCGCAGTACGACGCCCGGATCCGAGACCAGCTCGACGACATCCACACCGAGGTGTCCAAGCTCCTGCGTCGCTCGGGCAAGGCCGCCCCCGAGCTGCTCGACCACCGCGACCGTCTCCGCGTCGCGCTCGAACGCTTCGACGACGGGGACACCGCGTCCCTCACCTCTCCGCTCACCGACGGCTATCACACCGTGTGGATGTGGCTGCATCAGCACGTGCTCATGCTGCTCGGCCTCACCCGCGCACAGGACGAGGCCCTCGAAGAGGAGCTCGTCGCGGGCGCGGCCGGATGACCCTCTCCGACAGCGCGGTGCACACCCTCACCCGGATCGCGGTACCCCACGGTCAGGGACGGGCACGTGGTCTCGGCGCGGCGGAACTCGGCGTCCACGGGGTCGAGATGGACAACCTCGTCGGTCTCGGCCTCCCGGTCGTGCCCGGCCTGACGATCCCGGTCGGGGCGGGCGAAGAGCTCGCCACCCGGGAGACCGCCGGGGTCGCCATCGACCTGTTGGAGAAGCTCGCCGTTCGCGGCATCTGGCCCGCGGTCCGCACCGAGCGGCGCCCCATGCTGATGCACCTGAGATGCAGTGCGGCGGTGCCGGTGTCGGCTCTTCCGCCGGCCATCTCGGTGATCGGCTTGTCCCCGCGCAACGTCGACGCCCTCGTCGACGTGATCGGCCGTGATCGCGACATCTACGACTCGTGGGCCGAGACGCTCCGGTTCATCGCGGAGAACGCACTCGGCGTCGACGCCGACGACCTCGACGACGTGGTCGACGATCATTCCGACAGCCGCGCACGCGTTCCGGCTCTGCTCGATCTCATCGTGGACGCGACGGGGGTCGCCTTCCCGGCCGACCCGGCCGAACAGCTCGGGCTCGCCGCCAAGGCGATGCTGACCCGGTGGGCGTCACCGCGCGGGCAACGGGCGCGCAAGTCGTTGTCGCTTCCCGACGATCTCGGCATCGCGCTTCACCTCCGCGCACTTCGTCTGGGTTCATGGAACGAGTCGGGCTATGGATCGGCGGTCAGCCGTGACCTCGAGACCGGCAAGTACTCCCCGAGTGGGGTGTTCCACCTCGGCGTGCGCCGCACCGATCCCGAGCCCGGCCCCGGTGAGCCGCTGGGCGCGATGCCCGGTGGCACGGCCATCCTCGACCAGATCTTCGCCACACTCGAACCTCATCTGCGCGGCGTCGCGCAGGTCGAGTTCGAGGTTCGCGACCGCCAGCTGGCACTGCTCAGTGCTGGTGCTGTCGAACACCCCGGACCCCGGGCGATCACCACTCTCGCCGTCGATCTCGTCAACGACCATGCCATCGGCCGTCGCGAGGCCGTCGCGATGCTCGACCCGGACCTGATGCAGGACCTCCTCCATCCGCAGATCAAGCTGACCGGTGGCGAACAGCTCGTCGCGCGTGGCCTGCCCGCGTCGCCGGGCGCGGCGACCGGCGAGATCGCACTCAGCGCCGACACCGCGCTGCAGTGGGCTGCGCAGGGCCGCAACGTGATCCTGGTGGCTTCCGAGACCAGCCCGGCCGACGTCCCCGCACTTCTCGCGGCCACCGCGGTCCTGACCTCGAACGGCGGACTGGCGTCGCATGCGGCCGTCGTCGCGCGAGGCGCCGGGCGTCCGGCGGTCTGCGGCGCCACCGACCTGCGCATCGATCGTGCTGCCGGGACGGTGACGAACGGTGACCTGACACTCACCGAGGGTGAGGTGGTGTCCCTCAACGGACGCACCGGTCACGTCTACCGCGGCGCGGTCACCATCCGCCCCGCCGAACCCTCGGCCGAGCTCGACCGGTTGCTCGGCTGGGCCGACGACATCCGCCGTCTCGGAGTGCGCGCCAATGCCGACAACGCCGAGGACGCAGCGACCGCGTTCCGCCTGGGCGCCGAGGGAATCGGCCTGTGCCGCACCGAGCATCAGTTCCTGGGCGACCAGCTACCGCTCGTCCAGCGACTCGTGCTCGCGGAATCCGACGCCGAGGAACTCGACGCCATCGCGGCCCTGACCGCCGCGCAGCAGGCCGACTTCACCGAGCTGCTGCGCGTCGTCGGGGACCGACCCATCACCGTCCGGCTGCTCGACGCGCCACTCCACGAGTTCCTTCCCGCCGACGGCGACTACCGCGACGAGGCGCAGGCGCGACGTGCCGCCGACGCTCACGAGTCCAATCCGATGCTCGGTCTCCGCGGCGTGCGGTTCGCGATGGTTCAGAAGCGTCTGTATCCCGCTCAGGCAGAGGCGCTGTTCCGCGCCTGGGTCAGCGTGCACGCCGACGGATTGACCCCGCAGTTGGAGGTCATGATCCCACTGGTGTCGCTGCCGGGCGAGCTCTCGCGCGCGATCGCGCAGGTGCACGAGGCGGCGGCCGCGGTGACCGCCGACACCGGGGTGATGGTGCCCTACAAGGTGGGCAGCATGGTCGAGACGCCACGCGCGGCGCTCCTCGCCGGGTCACTCGCCGAGGACGCCGACTTCCTGTCCTTCGGCACCAACGACCTCACCCAGCTCACCTACGGCTTCTCGCGCGACGACGTCGAGAAGTCCATGCTGACGCACTATCTCGAGCACGGCCTGCTCTCCGACAGTCCGTTCGCGGTCCTCGACCCCGACGGGGTCGGCGCCCTCGTGTCCCGGGCGGTGTTGCTCGCCCGCAGTACCAAACCCGACATCAAACTCGGGGTGTGCGGTGAGCACGGCGGTGACCCGTCGTCGATCGACTTCCTGAACTCGGTCGGCCTGCACTACGTGTCGTGCTCACCTCGACGGGTCCCGGTGGCCCGTCTGGCCGCCGCCCGTGCGGTGCTGACCGCTGACTGAGAGGCTCACCATGACAACCGAACTCGACGACCTGAGATCGGCGGTCCGCGACGCCGTCGATTCCCTGGGCGGACCGTCGGGATGTCGTGACCTGGCGCCGGACGGCCCGGGCTGGGATGGACGTTCGTGGTCACTCCTCGCCGAGCAGATCGGTGTCGCCGCCCTCGGACTGCCCGAGGAGTGCGGTGGACTCGGTGGTCTGCCCGAGCTCCTCGTCGTGGCCGAGGAACTGGGCGCCGGCGTGATGCCCGTCCCCTTCCTGTCGACGGTGCTGGCTTCGCAGGTGCTCATCCGGTCCGGTGGCGCCGACGACGCGCTGGCGCGGATCGCCGAAGGTGCACCGGCAGCCTTCGTCGGCCTCGACCGGCACGGCTGGTTCGATGCCGACGACATCGCATTCGCCGTCGATGCCGGCTCCGGGGAGCAAACGATCAGTGGTGTCGCGACCTCGGCGCTGGGTGCTGCGGGTGCGGCTTGGCTGGTCGTGGCGGCACGAACCGACACCGGTGTCGCACTGTTCCTCTGCGACGCAACGGTTCCCGGAGTGTCGATCACCCCGCTGCCCACCCTCGACCTGTCCCGGGCACACGCCGCGGTGACGCTGTCCGGGGTGCCTGCGCGTCGACTCCCGGTGGCGGGCTCGCCGGAGTCGGCGATCGTGGCGGCGCTCGACGTCACGTGCCTGGTCCTGGCAGCCGAGCAACTCGGCGGGGCGCAGCGCAGCCTCGACCGGACGGTCGACTACGTCAAGGAGCGCAGGCAGTTCGACCGCGCGATCGGCAGTTTCCAGGCCGTGAAGCACACGCTCGCAGACCTGCTGGTGCTGGTCGAGTCGTCCCGGTCGGCTGTCACGCGCGCCCTCGACTCCGCCGACCTCGCCGAGGCTGCCTCCCTGGCCCGCGCCTGGTGTGCCGACAGCTACCGCACGGTCACCGCCGAGGCCCTCCAGCTGCACGGCGGCATCGGCTTCACCTGGGAACACGACTCACATCTGTACTTCCGCCGGGCCCGCGCCGACGCACAGCTGTTCGGTACCAGTACTTTTCACCGGGAGCGGATCGCCCTGACGTTGGGTTGGTGATGCCCCCTGGAGGTGCGAGCGAAGCCCCACTTCTCCCTGAGGTGCGAGCGATGCGCCCCACTGCTCCCTGAGGTGCGAGCGACAAACCCCAATGCTCCCTGAGGTGCGAGCGACAAACCCCAATGCTCCCTGAGGTGCGAGCGACAAACCCCAATGCTCCCTGAGCCTGGATCCGTGGATGCGGTTGCCGGGGGGTGTGGTTGGCAGTGCGTGAGTGCGTAATTGTGTTGTGGGCATGGAGTATTCGCTGACCTTGTG